>JBBRVQ010000029.1:0-45618 GCA_038246735.1 Chitinophagales bacterium | reverse complement strand
TAGCATCATATCTACCAATCTCAGGTTTTACTGCATATAAATTTCCGCCAGCTAGCAAGTCTTTGTATCCATCATGATTAACATCCAAAACAAGAATATCATATATTGGAGTGAATTGTGCTTCTATGGGTAATGGAATCATTTCAAAACCACTGCCTTTATTCATAAGAACATAAGATTTCATTTCATAGGCATAAAGAGTTAGCATATTTTTTCGTTCTTCTTCAGTGATTAAATCAAGTATAGTTTGATCCTGATAGGCACTGTATTTTAAATATTTTTTCTTCAGATAAGGCAGTTGTTTAACTAGATCATGTTTTAATGCTACAGGATAGGATTTTTCACCTTCATAGATGCAAATGATTTGTTCTACACTGCCATTCCGATCAAAATCATTGACATACATGCATACCGGATGATTAGTATCTCCTTTAAAGCGACTGTTTAAACCGTGATTTGCAAGAATGAGATCAGGCTTTTTATCATTGTTGATATCATCTGCTTTGACTCGGTTATACCAACCATGACTTTTATCCAAACCGTATTCTTTGGTGGAATTAACCAATTTTTTTGCCTTGTTTATAAAAATACTTACCGGCATATATTCTCCTACAATCACCAAATCCATAGCATTATCCTGATTTATATCTACCCATACCGCGTCAGTGATCATTCCGATATTTTGCAAAGATGGAGCCATTTCAGCGGTAATGTCCGTAAATTTTCCTGCATCATTCCTCAATATCTTGCCTGAACAGGGCACGCCATAATTAAACATTTTTATATGCTCTCCTATAAATAAATCCAAGTCACCGTCACCATCTATATCACCACTGCTTATGGCCATATTACTGCTATAATCTGAATAGTAACTTTTGTCTTTGATAAAACCCCCTTTACCATTATTTAAATACAATCTGTCTTTAAGATCAGTAGATTCAGCAGCATATTCATTGCCCCCACTGACGACATACAAATCTATATAGCCGTCCCCGTTGGCATCAAACGCCATTGATCTCACATCTTCACTACCTTTATCTTCAATAAATACTTTATTATTTGATTTATTGAACGAACCTGAAGCGGTCTGGAAATACAATTCCCCGGCCTGATCTTTTGCGCCACCCAAAAAAATATCATCCAGTTTATCGCCATTAAAATCTGCCACGCTTGCAGATGGCCCCGATGTGGACAACATATGGTAAATTAGCCGATCCCGATCAAAATCTACATATTGATTTTCGATATGTCTGTAAGTGATTCCATTATTTTTTTTATCCGGAGTCAATAGTCTATCTTCTTTTTTATGAAACCTTTGATAATCAAATTTTCCTTGGTGACTTTCCTGATTTACAAAGTGTAATTTATTGACTGATGGATGGACAAGGACCGATTTGGTGTCATCGGGCCATGCCACTACAATGGAATCCAATGCTGCCAATGATCCCAATCCCAGATGTACTACGTAATCCATGGAGGATTGAAATCCTTTCATTGGCATAAATTCTGAATAAAATGTTTTTTCGTCTTTATATGCAATTACTTTGGATCCGATGGCAAAGGTATTTTTATTTTTCCCTTTTAGTTTTAGCTGTACGTATGAATGTTTATTATCGGTTTTATTATTTAGTTGGTTTTGATAGACAAATGCAGGCATATTGACATTATTGACTACCAGATCCAGATCTCCATCATTATCCAGATCTCCATAAGCCGCTCCGTTTGAATGGCTCAATTTATCCAGACCAAATTCTTTAGCTTTATTTTCAAAAGAATACCCATCCTTATTTTTAAAAAAGTAGTTTGAAATTTTTTCTGACGGAATGGCATCTATTAATTTTTTATAGTCAACTTTATTTCCCTGAATAATCGATTTCATAGCCTCTTCACTTCCGATAAAATTCAGGAAATCCTGGTCTGTCAAATCCTGATAAATACCATTGGACACAAAAATGTCTTTCAAACCATCATTATCGAAATCATTGATAACAGCTCCCCAACTCCAATCTGTAGCATGAACCCCTGAAAACCGGCCAATCTCCTGAAATCCTTTGCCAGTCTGATTTAGATGCAGCATATTTCTTGTAAACTGGTGATAATAATCATTTTCCAGATTATATTGGTATCTATCGTAATCTTCAAATGTAGTTTTGGTTTTAAGCCTTCTATCCAGCCCGGGCAACATCTCAGTAACAAATATATCAGAAAAACAATCATTATTGATGTCTGCCATATCTGCTCCCATCGAGGCCACTGAAATACTACGCATCTGTTTGGTAAGGTCTTCGGTAAAGGTACCATCTCCATTGTTCATATAAATGTAATCCCGTTCAAAAAAGTCATTGGACACATATATATCAGGCCAGCCATCCATATTAATATCGCCCACAGTAACTCCCAGCCCAAATCCAATCACTGAACCATAAATACCTGTTGCCACACTTACGTCTGTAAATTTATCTCCATCATTGCGAAATAGTTTATCTCCTCCTTCTTTATCACGAATATTTCTAACGTTGTTTTTTAAATTAAACGAACCAATGGCCTGATAGGAGTTATTCAACAAATACATGTCGAGATCACCGTCCTTATCATAATCAAAAAATACAGAATGGGTGGAATAACCTCTGTCAGCTAGGCCATATGCCTCTGCCTGATCAGTAAATGTACCGTCACCTTTATTTATGAATAGTTCATTTTGTTTTTTAAGTCCATCTTTATCTCCGGAGTTACATACATATATATCCAAAAATCTATCACCATTAACATCTGCCATAGTGACACCTGTAGACCAGGTCATCATCCCAGCCACTCCTGCCTTATCAGTAATGTCTTCAAAAGTAAAATTGCCTTTATTCAGATATAGTTTATTGGGTCCCATATTGGCACTGAAATATATATCAGGAAGGCTGTCATTATTAATATCACCTATGGCAACTCCACCGCCATTGTAAAAATTTCTATAGGTATAAATATTAAAATCTTTATCGAATGTGAGATTATTTGAAAAATTGATGCCTGTCTCTTCAGCTGTTTTTTCGGAAAAAAGGGTGGTGTTTGTTTCTGACCATTCTTTTGAATTGTTTTTACAAGAAATCAAACATGTTGCCAATCCCAATAAAAGCAAAATTTTATTTTTGAGCATTTTCTTCCTGTTTATCGTTTGCAGAGTATTTAACATTTTCAATAAGAACATCTACAAACTGTTCGTCTCTGATTTTTATAGTTATGATACGTGGACTGTCAATCTTAAAGTACCCCACTCTGCCAGATTCCAATTTTTTATCCTTGAATCCGGGACCATACCATTTTTCCAAAAGCGATTTTACTTCAAGGATAAGACTGTCAGACTGTAACTCTCTGTTCCAGGGTGCCCAAGCTTTATAATTAAAATAAATGGGCATAGCAAAGATTTTATCATTATGAAAATTTGGGTAAAAATTCATGTCCACCGGCAATTTGAAATTTTCATTATCTATGTATAAGACCGAAGTATTTTGTGTTCCCTGTATTGTTTTGCCTTCTTTATTCAGTTCCATACATCTGTCATAAAAAGCCTGTTTTTCCATACCAAAACCAATCCCCAAAAAAAGTGAATCGAGCTTGGTATCATACTTTTTCCAAGGTATTATTTGATTTTTATATGCTATAAATGATAATATTGCCAATGTTATCAGAGATGCAATTAGTATAACTTTTTTTGTATTCATTGTATTTTTATTGTTTAACATTATTGATCTTATATAATTTAACCCGGTCATTGTTTTTTGAAATAAGAATACATTGTTCTTTGCCGAGTTTCAGGCTCTTTATATCTCTGATTTCTCCGGATTCACAGATTCCTAAATTTGTATTTTGGATATATTGAAAATTAAGATTTCCCAAGTTGATAAAAACCATTCCATAGGATCCTGCATCAATCCCCATTTCAGGTCTGGCATTCATCTGATTTCCACCCAAAATGATATCTTTTTTCCCATCCCCATTGATATCTGTAATCATTGAAGCTCTTTGATCTGTCCACTGTGCTTTTTCAGGTAGTGGCACAAAGGTAAACATTCCTTTATCGTTTCTGAAAATACCAGTTCGAAATTCATTTACTTTATAGACTACAGAATTTTTTAAAACACCTTGATCAAACATTCTATCCAAATCGGCTGATGCAAATTCATGATACTTCAATAGTCTTTTTTTTAACCCGGGAAGCTGTTTAACCAGATCATCGCGCATGACCCATGGAAATGTACCACTACTATCTGTATAGCAACTTATTTGTTCTATCTGTCCGTTACCATCAAAATCATTGACATGCATCTCAAAACTACCGTAATCGGATGCAAGACGGTTGTTGAGTCCCTTGTTACAAACAATGATGTCTAGATCCCCATCATTATCAATATCTTCCGCTTTCATAGATGACCAGAAGCCCCTGATATTCAGAAGCCCCGTAGTAGATGTAATATTTTGTAACCCTTCTTTTTTTACTTTGAATACGTCCACATTGCCCATATCTTTCATTATGATCAATTCGACATTACCATCCTTATCTATATCCGAACTGATGGCATCTGCTATCATACCATATTGCCTGAAAGGAGTACTCATTGATGGCGATAAAGTATATTTACCATTGTCATTTTCATATACAAAAGATGTAGCAGGTATGCCATAATTAAACGGTTCCATCCTTCCTCCTGCAAAAATATCTTTGTCACCATCTGCATCTAGATCTATCCATACGACGGATGATGTAGAATTATATTGGCCGTTAAATATTTCAGGATTTTCAAAAAAACCATTTTTGGACCCCAAATACAGTCTGTCCTTTAAACCGGTAGAAGTATTAGGCAATTCAGAACCACCACCACAAACAAAAATATCCTGAAAACCATCGTCGTCAAAGTCCTCAATCAGGATTCTGCTATCTTCCATGATAGCATTTTGTTTTAATGCTGAAAATTCTTTTTTGACAAAGGATCCATTTTTCTGTTGATAAGCTATTTGGGTTGAATATCCACTGGAACCACCTAAAACGATATCTTCCAATCCATCCTTATTCAAATCTTTGACAGCAAGATGCGGACCTTCATTTGACAACATATAAAACAATAATCTATCCCGATCGAAATCTGAAAATTCATTTTCTACATGCAAAAGATCCAACTTATTTTTGACTTCTGTAAATAATGTAACTGAAGGAAATACAGTTTTAAGCGGTTTTATTTTATCTATTTTTGAATAGTCAAAAGTAATAAAAGAATTAAGCTCAATCGGATCATTTACAAGAGATTTTGATCCGTCCGGCCAAAAGATAATGATCGAATCAAGATGATTTATCTTACCTAGCCCAATGTGAATTCTGGGATCAACACAAGATTCAAATCCTCTCATAGGATTAAGTTCCTGCATTATTTTTTCTTTGCCTGAGTAGCATATTATTTTTGTTCCAAGGGACTGAATATTAAAAGCGTTGCCTCTAAATGAAATATTTATGAATGTATTGTCGGGTTTTTTTTCAGTATTGTTTCGATAGATGTGTGCTTTTTCATTTATATTATTGGTAATCAGATTAAGGTCACCATCATTGTCTAGATCCGCGTATACAGAGCCATTTGAAAATGTGGCTTTTTCGAGACCACTTGATGCGGCGACATTTATAAAAGTATAATTTCCTTTATTTAAAAATAAATAATTCTGCTGTGGCTCAGAGGGTACTTTTTCCATCATACGAGAGATGACCTGCTGCTTTTTGTCAATCATTCCTTTGATGGACTCGGGATTAAAATCAAAATTAACATAATCTAGATCTGTCAGATCTTTGTAGATACCATTGGCAATGAATATATCTCTATTGCCATCATTGTCAAAATCTGCAATCAAAGCCCCCCAACTCCAATCAGTGGCATCCAGGCCGCAATATCTTGATATTTCTGTGAATTTGATACCATCATCAGTTCCGCAGTTACCTTGATTTATTTGGAGTACATTTCTACCGAATTGTGTGTGATATCCTTTACTTCCATTGAGCGTATATTTATCCCAGTTTTCAAAAAGGGATTTGGTTTTGTATCGGGACATTTTTTCTGGGAGCATTTCAGTTACAAATATGTCCGGCAATCCGTCGTTATCTATATCAGCTATATCAGCTCCCATCGACCCTAAACTTATTTCTTGAGTTGCAGAAGTAATTACTTCCCTGAAGGTACCATCCTGATTATTTAAGTATAGATAATCGCGTTCAAAAAAATCATTACTAACATATAGATCCGGCCATTGATCGTCATTCAGATCAGAAATACTTACACCTAACCCAAATCCAATAGCGCTTCCGTAGATACCTGCGCTTTTAGATACATCTATAAATCTGACAGTTGGATTTGTCATTAACGAATCAGCTGAATACCTTACTATATGTTCATTGCGTAGCAATCTATTGCCTCCAAGCGTATCTGTTATCTCTCTTAAACCTTCCACTATATCATATCCACCCACAGATCGAAGACTATTATTGAGTAAGTAACAATCTAGGTCTCCGTCTCTGTCATAATCAAAAAAAGCAGCATGCGTGGATAAACCTATGAAATCAAGACCGAACTCTTTACTTTTTTCAGAAAATGTAAGATCGCCATTATTTATAAAAAGCTCATTATGCCTGTTTTCTCCTTCAGGTTTTCCGGATTTGCAAACATATATATCTGTCCACCCATCAGCATTTATATCAACAAAAGTTACCCCTGATGACCAGACTTCACTGCAAGCCACTCCTGCCTTTTGTGTAATGTCTTCAAATACAAGATTCCCTTTATTCAGATATAATTTATTATCTGCCAGATTTCCTGCAAAATAAATATCCATCAAACCATCATTATTGATATCTGCGACACCCACTCCACCACCATTAAAAAAATTTTTAAACGTATACGGATTGTATTCTTCTGTAAAAACCAGATCATTGCTGAAAGTTATACCAGTCGTATTTGAGGGTAGTAGCTGAAATAACTTTACCGCATTATGTTTATTGTCACATCCTACATTCAAAAGTATCAATGTTGTGAAAACAATAAAACCAATTGATTTATTTACAGAATACAAACTTAGGGTGTTAAATTCACTAAAATGAGCACAAATCTAATAAAAATAAAGTAGTTTTCTCCTTTCGTTGATTTGATGCCAAAAATTAAGTTTTTGGTCAAATAAGTATACATATGAAGTCTAGCATCACTTTTTTTGTTTTTATTTTATTAAATCTGATGTTTTTAATACCAGGGAATAGTCAAAAAGCTTTGGATAAAACCATTTCTTTGAGTTTTACAAATAAAAATTTTGTGAGAGTACTCTATGATCTCGAAAAAAGCCACGCAATTAAATTCTATTTTGATCCGAAGAGAATTCCATATTTTGTATATACAAAATCCTACGAAAAAAAACAAATATGGTATATCATTCAGGATTTATTAAGTGGCGCTTTGCTCAAAGTAATTTCTATAGACCAAAATACAATTGGAATTATCCCGACGGGACAGCTTAATAAAACGTACATTAACGCATTGGTTGATAAATGGCAAAAAGAGGTGTATGCCTATCCTTTCAAACAAGAAACGGTCACCATAAAACATACAAAAGGAAAATTATATCCACATTCTCCCAAAACGGTTAAACTAACTTTACATCTTAATGACGACGATAAACAAGATGCCTTGATCGGTGTGGCACTTTTTCAGATGATTATGTCATGAATGGGGTCGAAAAGGAAGAATTTGTAAGATTTGATATTGAAACAGTTTTTTTAGTGCTGGAAGCAATTTGTTCTCCATTTATTGCATCTAAAGCCTGCTATGTTTACAATCACAAGAGCAATTATGAAATTAATCTTCTTAATATTCCAAAATCAGCAAACCAGATAAATATCAGTCAAAAAATATTTAGTAAAGTGTTGGATTATGAATTTGGAGGAGCGTTTTCGATAAAGGCAGATGTCAAAACGTATAATCAGGAGAATTTTAAATATTGGCAACAATATAAGAGTGTATTTGATCAAAGTGGGTCTGTGGAGGATCTCATTCCTGCCAGAATCTCCGGCAATCTCCTTGTCACGTCAGGGAATGTATTAGGTCTATTTTCATTGGTTAGAAAATCCATTGTTTTCAAAATTTTAAGAAGAGGTGAAGCAGGTGGCAGAAATGTTGAGCCTTATTGTGGTACTCCCGGTTTTTTTGAACCATGGCCAAGACCATCTGAATGTTGTGAGTGCTTAAGATTTCCAAACAGCACGGTGAAGAAGCCTGATTATTTATATTATTTGGAGTTTTATCCCACGGATGCAGCATATGCAATAGCGTCCATCAATCCATCCAGTTCTTCTGGATTTGTCAGTCTGATCTTTACTATCCAACCATCACCGTACGGGTCTTCATTGATCAATCCTGGATTATCGCCATCTCCTTCGTCCAATTTACTATTGAACTCAAGAATTTCGCCACTTACGGGCATAAAAAGATCAGATGTCGTTTTTACTGCCTCAACTGTGCCGAATATGTCATCTTTTGGAATGGTTTCGCCTACAGTATCTACTTCTACGTACACCAATTCACCGAGTTCGCTTTGAGCAAAATCAGTCACACCTATATAGGCTACATCTCCTTCTACTCGGATCCACTCGTGCTCCTTGGTATATTTGAGATTTTCAGGAAAATTCATTTTGGTTTGTTTTATGTTTGATTAGTTAATAGCAAGAAACTTTTTAAGCCAGTCGGTAGTGATAGACTTCGGTCTTTCCAAAGCAAGACCAAGCGCCCTGTCCCAACAGAGACCTGCACATACACCCAAGGCCCTGGACACTCCAAAAAGTACGGTGTAATAATTATATTCAGTAAGACCATAATGAACAAGCAATGCTCCCGAGTGAGCATCTACATTTGGCCATGGATTTTTGACTTTACCTAAAGCTCCCAAGACTTCTGGAACTATTTCATACAGATCCCAAACAATTTGAACAATCGGATCATCTTTTATATTGTCCTTAGCAAATCGCATCTGGGCAATAAATCTTGGATCAGGCTGTCTAAGTACTGCATGTCCATATCCTGGCACTACTTTGCCTTCTGCAAGGGTGTCGTTGATATATTTTTTGATTTGATCTTTGGTAGGATTATTGGTGCCTATCTCCTCCACCATTTCAAATATCCACTTGATGACTTCCTGATTGGCAAGACCATGCAAAGGCCCGGCAAGTGCATTCATTGCAGCACTGAATGAGTAATATGCATCGCTTAATGTTGACCCTACAAGGTGCATGGTATGTGCAGAAGCATTACCACCTTCGTGATCGGTATGTATGGTAAGATACAATCTCATGAGTGCTAAAAAGTCAGGACTATCAAAACCAAGCATTTTAGCAAAATTACCTCCCCAGTCCATGTCCGGATCCGGAGCTATATGTTGATCATTATGAAAAGAACGCCTGTAGATAAATGCAGCTATTCGAGGCAGACTGGCTATCATATTCATAGAGTCTTCATACATCGCATCCCAATAATCGTTTTTGCTCATGCCTTCTTCATATCTCTGAGCAAAAATACTGTCACTCTGCATGGCAAGTATGGCTATACTGAATTGTGTCATGGGGTGAGTGTCTTTGGGGATTGCTTTTATCGTATCGAAGACATGCTCTGCTACCCCACTTCGTCTGCTCCATTCAGCAGATAGCCATCTAACTTCGTCAGTTGTTGGCAAATCACCGGTCATCATCAACCAGAACAAACCTTCAGGCAGTGGTTCTTTTCCATCAGGTACTCTTGGCAATAGTTCCCGAAGTTGAGGAATATTGTACCCTCTGAATCGTATTCCTTCTTCGGGGTCAAGAGAAGATGTGTCCCAAATCATGCTTTTAACACTTCTCATGCCTCCAATGAGTTGTTCTACTGTCACCTGATCCACAATTTTGTCACCGTGTTCTTTTACAATAGATTTGATATCAGCTTTGAGGGCAACTGATTTCTGATAAAATTTTTCTTTTAGCGGGTCCATTCTTTAGGGATTATAATATGATAGGGTATTAATTTAGTGATATAATTATGTAAACAAAAATCCTGCTTTAAGGATTTTGAAATCGTGCGCTAAAATAAGAATAAAAAGAAAATAACCAACTTAATCTTAACAAAATAACTAATCTATGCCTTCTAAAATGATAATCAACAATATTATAAAGCATTAATATATCATTATTCAAAACAGTTTTTCAAAATAATCTACAGCTCGTGCTATTCTTTCCGAGGATTCTTTATTGCCTATTAACATCATAGATTGAATGAGATCAGGGCCCTGCATCGTACCACTGATGGCGATCCTGAGGACAGGCATGATTTCTCCAGGCTTAAGACTATTTTCCTGAACGTATCCCTTGATAATTTGCTCTATTTCGTTTTTTCCCTCTAATACAATAGCTTCAGCAATATTTAAAAAATGTTTACTGTTCTCTGGTTTGTACTTTTTCTTTATGGTTTCATCATCAAATGCATGAGGCGGTTCAAAAAAGAATCTTCCACCGGAAATGATTTCATCCGTCTTATGAACCCTTTCTTTCATTAGTCCACACACATCAGACAGATACTCGATGGAGACACTGTATCCTTCATCTATCGCCTTATCCTGAATAGTATAAGCCAGCGTAAGGTTATCAGAATGTATAATATATTGCTGATTAAACCATTTAGCTTTATCAATATCAAATCGAGCACCGGATTTAGTGATTTTATCCAGACTGAAAACCTCACATAACTCAGATAATGTAAACATTTCCTGATCATTGCCAGGACTCCATCCCAATAATACTAGAAAATTTAACACCGCTTCAGGCAAAAAGCCGTCGTCCTTAAATCCTGTAAAATTATCTTCTTCATGATCACTGTCCCACGAAAGCGGAAAGACAGGAAAACCGAATTTAGCACCATCACGTTTACTTAACTTTCCTTTTCCGGTAGGTTTGAGTATCAGGGGCAAATGCGAAAATGAAGGAGGAGTCCATCCAAAAAACCTATACATCAATATATGATGAGCGGTACTTGAAAGCCATTCTTCGCCCCTGATGACATGAGATATTTTCATCAAATGGTCGTCGACAATGTTGGCAAGATGATAAGTTGGCATACCGTCGCCTTTCAATATTACTTTGTCATCCAACTCTGCACTATCAAACGATACAAGTCCCCGGATCTCATCATCGAAAGAAATAATTTCATTCTCAGGAATCTTTAATCTGACAGCGATATGTATACCTTTATCCAAAAGCTCATTAACTTTTTCCGCTGGTAAAGTAAGGCTATTTTTAAGAGACATTCTTGACATTCTGTCATATTTGAATGTATTGTCATTTTCTCTCATAGTTTCGAGCTCATCAGGTGTATCAAAAGCATAATATGCATTACCTTCTTCCAGCAATTTATCTACATATTGTTTGTACATCGCCTTACGTTCTGATTGTCTGTAAGGTCCGTATTCACCTCCAAATTCAGGTCCTTCATCGGGTAAAAGGCCAAACCATCTGAGAGAATCTATTATGTATGCTTCCGCTCCTGGTACGTATCTGTTTTGGTCTGTGTCTTCGATCCGCAATATAAAAGTTCCGTTATATTTTTTGGCAAACAGATAGTTATACAATGCAGTCCTGACTCCTCCAATATGGAGCGGACCTGTAGGACTCGGTGCAAATCTGACTCTCACTGATTTCATAAATGTATATTTATATCCCAATAAATGTTAATAAAATTCAAAACAATACCGTTTAAAGGTTACATTTTTGCTTTTTTAGCGTTATGTTTTTAAGTTGCTTCGAAAGACAGGCTGCAAAAATAGATTTAAAAGCTGAATACTGCAAAATATTATCATGTACTTAGTAAAAACACCTCCAATCGTTAAAACAATTTTCGCTGATTTTGTCTGGCATATCGACACGGATATCAAGGAAGTGTATCTTACTTTTGATGACGGCCCGATACCCGGATTGACACCATGGGTGCTTGATGTATTGGCAGAGTTCAACAGTAAAGCTACATTTTTTTGTGTGGGTGAAAATGTCAAAAAAAACAGATCTATTTTTGATAGAATCATTCAGGAAGGACATATCATAGGAAACCACACTTACAATCACTTGAATGGCTGGAATACGGAAAATGACGTTTATATTCAGAATGTGGCCGAATGTGATAATTTTATGGAAACAAATCTTTTCAGACCACCTTACGGTAAAATGAGGCCTTCACAGTCATCTTTGATCAAATCAGAAAAAACTATCGTGATGTGGGACGTTTTAAGTGGCGATTTTGATCTTTCCATAACAAAAGAAAAGTGTCTGTCCAATGTTATTGAAAATTATAGTCAGGGTTCAGTCATCGTTTTTCATGATAACATTAAAGCAGAAGAAAAACTAAAATATGTGCTGCCTTCATTCATGGAGCATCTCGCTGAAAATGGCTTTGTCTCCTCAAATCTGGGTTGTTTGGTACATGAGTATGCTTAAATATAAATCAGTAATTGGCATTGTTTTATACGGATTGATGTTTACAGCACCTTTTTTTTCTTATAGTCAGACAGATTGGAAGTTGAGCAAATCGGAAGACAATATTCAACTTTGGATAAAAAATGTGGATGGATCTGATTTAAAACAATTCAAACTTCAGACCACTTTTAAGAAGGAATTAAAATATGTATATCGACTCATGCGGGATGTAGAAAACATGCATCTTTGGTATGATAAAGTACAAAGTGTAAAACTACTGAAGAAGATAAGTGACAATGAAGCGATCTATATGCTGGGTTATGATCTGCCATTTCCTTTTGAAGATCGTGTTTCAACAGTAAAAGGCAGAATAAATTTTGATGAAAAGACAGGTACAATCTTTGTAAATACGGAGTATTTTCCATCGGAAATTCCTGCTGACAAAAAAAATATGGCTTTGATTACAAAAATAAAAAGTAGCTGGGAGATTTCAGAAGGTAAAAAAGGCGAAGTTTTTATTACACATACAGGATATATGGATCCTGGCGGTAATGTCCCTAAATGGTTAGTGAATGAAGGGCTTTCCACAGGACCATTAAAGACTATAAAGAGCATGAAAAGAATACTAGATAAATATTAATTATTTGCGCGTGCATTTTATTTATTTATTTATTTTACATTTGACCTTAAGAATCAAATAAGGGTTAAATGCAGGAATTCATCATCCGAAAGGCTATACAGCAGGATATAGCTGCCATTTATAATATGGTACACGAACTGGCAGTGTTTGAAAAGGAGCCTGAAGCATTAAAAATAGCCATTAAAGATTATGAAGAAGCTTTCAGCGAAAAGCTTATAGATAGTATTGTGGCAGAGCGACATGGTAAAATCATCGGGATTACTGTATTTTATATGACGTTTTCTACATGGCGCGGCAAGTGTCTTTACCTTGAAGATTTTTACGTAAAACCGGAATTTAGAAAAATGGGTATTGGTCAAAAGCTATTTGATGCTTACATAACCGAGGCTCAAACAAAAGGTGCAAGGCAAGCCAAATGGCAGGTTTTGGATTGGAATGATGTCGGTCTGAATTTTTATATCCGGAACAATGCCGTGATAGAGAAGAACTGGTGGAATGGAAAGTTATACTTTGAATAATAGATGATACAGATGATTTCATCAGACAAAATTGACAGGGCATCCATTAATATCCATGATGTGGTCAGTAAAACTCCACTGATCAGAAACTTCAACCTGTCCAAAAAATACCAATGTAATATCTATCTGAAAAGAGAAGATATGCAAGTAGTCCGATCCTTTAAAATCAGAGGAGCTTACCATAAAATGAAGACCATGGAAAAGGATGCCATGGCCAAAGGGGTCATTTGTGCAAGTGCCGGCAACCATGCGCAAGGAGTGGCTTTTGCATGTTCAGCATTAAATATTCATGGCCTTATATACATGCCCACCACTACACCAAGACAGAAAATAAGTAAAGTGAAGCATTTCGGCGGGGAATGGATAGAAGTCAGATTGGTAGGAGATACTTTTGATGACGCCAATAAAGTAGCTTTGAAACACTCTGCGGATGAAAATTTGCCATATATACACCCATTTAACGATGAAGAAGTCATGGCAGGTCAAGGTACTGTAGCCAAAGAAATACTGGATGAAATGTTAAGTCCGGTTGATATTTTGTTCGTAGCGGTGGGTGGTGGTGGATTGATATCAGGTGTAGGTTCATATTTCAGACAGAAGAGTCCTGATACAAAAATCATTGCTGTTGAAGCCGAAGGTGCTCCGGCATTGGCCGAATCATTGAAAGCTGGCCGATTGGTAAGATTGGAAAAAATAGATTCTTTTGCGGATGGTATTGCGGTTCAGGAAATCGGAGATAAAACGTTTGAAATATGCAAAAAAGTCATAGACGATATTATCCTTGTGCCGGAAGGAAAGATATGTTCATCTATTTTATCTTTATATAATGACGAGGCGATTGTTGTGGAGCCGGCTGGTGCCGTAAGTTTTGCGGCACTTGATTATTATAAAGAAGAGATCAAAGGTAAACATGTAGTAATCATCGTTTGTGGCGGCAACAATGACATCACCCGCACAGAAGATATCAGAGAAAGAGCTTTATTGTGGGAGGGCAGAAAACATTATTTTATCATTCGTTTTCCACAAAGGGCAGGCGCACTGAGAGATTTTCTCAATTTACTAGGACCTGATGATGATATTGCACATTTTGAATACACAAAAAAAACAAACAGGGATACAGGACCTGCATTGGTGGGATTGGAATTCAGAAGTCACGAGGACTACCAGCCTCTAGTGGACAGAATGGTGGCGGCAGGAATCAATTTCGAGCACATCAATACAAATCCGATGTTGTTTGAGATGCTGGTTTAAAAAAATTTAGTTTTACCGTTTTCTTAAAAAAATTAGAAATCAAGACTAGTTTGTTTGTTTTTATACTTACCAGGATTTTCTATAGTCAATAGTATTTTTTTGATATCCAGTCCTAATGCAAATCCTGTCAAAGAACCATCACTACCTATAACCCGATGACAGGGAATGATAATTGGAATAGGGTTCCTTCCATTCGCAGAAGCAGCAGCCCTGATACATTTAATGTCTCCCATTTCTTTGGCTAGTTGAAGGTATGAAATTGTTTTGCCATATGGAATACTTTTGAGTTTTTGCCATACTTGTTCTGAAAAGTTGGAGTAGCCACTCAAATCCAGATCTAGATTGAATTCCCTTCTTTCTCCTGCAAAATATTCAGTAAGTTGCTTTAATGCTGATGTGGTGTGTTCATTTGGTTTGAGCTCAGGTTGAACACCTTTTAATAACTTTATATATCGCAACCCCATATCAGTTGCGCCGATGCAAAAATCACCAATAATACTCTGAAAACATTCCACATAGCTTGCCGTTGAATGCTGTGTGTCCTGATCTGAATATTTTGCTGAATCTTTCACTTTTTTACACTTATTTGGTTTTATCTGAAACGGTTTAATACTTTGACACTTACTCACCACTTTTACCAAATCGAAAAATGCTCTGAATACCTTTCCCTATGGTTTCGATACCTTTTGATAAAGGTCCTCTCGTAATATCTTCATAGTTTTCAGACAAATGGCTATAATCTTGTTGCCTTGGATAGATGAGAATCTTACTATTTTGCTCAAAATATTTTTCAAGTTTGGAAGGTGTGTTTTCTAACACATTTTCGTAGGAAACAGATCCTTTTCGCGAAGTGATCATCACAATCAAGTCATCTTCCTTAATATATCTGGAAATGATCAAGATGTCTTCCCAATCTGAAAATATGGTAAAAGAAAAGTTTACATTTTGGTTGGTTTTTTTGATCTGCTCCAGTATAGCGTCATGCGTTTTAGCCTCTCCGTAAATCATAATAGGAATACTCAATTCCTGAGCCAACCTGTTTAGTTTTGTTAGCCAAATAGAAAATCCATTTTCCATTTCTGATAAAGGAGGAGCAATCAGGGATATCCTTTTCAACGAAATCAATGGCTTTTCCAGATTGCTTATAAAGATGGTTTTATCTGTATTGGAAAGAATGGTTTCGAGTTTTTCTCCCATCAATTTTTCCATAAAACCCATTTTCTGCGGCCATCCCAATATTACAATATCAGACATAATCTCTCTTGAAGTTCTGGAGATACCGCTCATGGCATTATGATCAATCGTAGCAATGACGTTTACTTTTGTTTCGGCAGCCGAGCCCTGACGTACATATTGCTCAAGCTTATTTTTTGATTTTATAATATTAATTTCTGCTTCCTGATCATTTGGAACTATGCTGAGAATTGAAACAGGGTAAGGAGATTTTTTATCTTTGATCAGTAAAGCTAGTTCCAAGTTTTTGTCAATACTTTCTACATTGGCTATTGGCAGAAGGATATGCTCATTGGATCTTGTGTTTGGCGCTTGTAGCGCATCGCCATATGATTCGCCCGTTATAATAATCTGTTTTGCGGCTTTTTCTGTGGCGAAAGATGCTACAACGCAAGTAATAAGAATCAGAATAATGGTACCGTTAAGTATATTTTCATCCAGAATTCCAGCATTATACCCAACTAAAATGATAGCAAGAGTGGCCGCTGCATGGGAACTACTCAATCCAAAAATCAATTGTCTTTGTGCCGTTGAAAAATTGAAAATCAATTGTGTAAAATAGGCGGCTATCCACTTCCCCAATAATGCTACAATTGTAAGTGTACCTGCCACAGTGAGTGCCATATTTCCATTAAAAATAACGCTTGTGTCTACCACCATTCCTACAGAAATAAGGAAAAAGGGAATAAATAAAGCATTGCCTATAAACTCAATTCTGTTCATCAATGCAGAAGAATGAGGTATCAGCTTATTCAGAGCCAAACCTGCTACAAACGCTCCGATGATCTTTTCTACCCCTGCTACTTCTGCAAGGAAGGCAGCAAAAAAGACTACGGATAACACAAAAATATAGTGCGCATGTTTTTCACTTTCGAGTTTGCTGAAAAACCATTTTGCAATTCTGGGTATCAGCACAAACATAATTACTGAAAAAATGGCCAGAGAAATAGTAAGTTTGTACCAAAATTCTGCATTCAGATTGCCATTGGCGTTTCGCAATATTACTGCCAAAATAATCAATACTGCTGTGTCCGTAAGAATAGTCCCTCCAACGGAAATAGCCACGGCGGGATTTTTTGAAATACCAAAACGACTTACGATAGGATAAGCAACGAGGGTATGTGTGGCAAACATACTCGCAGTCAGAAAGCTTGCATTAAAATCATATGCCAAAAGATAATAACAGACTGGAAAACCTATGGTAATGGGGATGATAAAAGTCAAAAATCCAAAAAGCAGACTTTTATTTTTATTGGCCTTAAACTCATTCATATCAAGCTCCAGACCTGCTATAAACATAATATAAAGCAAGCCTATAGTGGAAAAAAGTTCTACTGCTGATGTTTTTTCTAATACATTTAATCCATGTGGCCCAATGACTACGCCCGATATGATCAAACCAATAATGCCAGGAACATTAAGTCTTTTCAGAAGTATAGGTGAAAGTAATATGATAAATAGAATCAGAGAAAATATCAGCACAGGGTTTTTGAGCGGTAACTCAAATTCAAGCAACAGATGGTCAAAAAAGTCATTCATTTACATTCATTTTGAAAGATATAAATCAATAACGTAAATACCCTTTGGTTTGATTTGATGAATTGTCTTTTTGTTTGGGGAAATATCTGCAAATATAGTTCTTAGTACTCTTATAGAAATGAATATTCTATGATTAATTTTTATTTATAATCTTCCCTGACGGGATTAAATACATCCAAGATGTAACAATCAGTGACAGCCTTTCCTGAATGTACTGCCATAGATGGAATGACCGCTACCATGCCTGGTTTTAGTAATTGGGTGATGGTGCCTACTGTCATTTCAAACTCTCCCTCCAGTACATTGGAGATTTGCTCATGGATATGATGATGCTCAGGCAATGTACTCCCTGCTTTTATACTGAAATACCCTACAGTAAGACCTTCAGTATGAATCAGTTTAGCGTGAAATCCGGGGATAAGTTCTTTTTCAGGACATTGATCAAGTTGAATAAATGGCATATCTTACGTATTATTGTGTTGTTCCCTGATAATTCTTTCTGCTTCGATTCTGATACGTTCGGCTTCCAGATATTCATAATATCTCTGTATTTTTGATTTTTCAAAGGTATTTCTGGCCAAAAAATATTGTTTGGTCGTGTTGTCACTTTCCCATGGAGATGTATAATAGTGTTTTTCATCGTCTTCGATTACATTTTTGAAAACAAAAGCTGTAACAAGTCCTATCATAGCACCAAAGAGATGACTTTCCCACGAAATGTTTTTTTCAACATTTGGAAACATACTTTCGACACTTCCTGAATAAAGTGTAAGTACAATTAAAGCAAGAACAATTGACTTCATGTTTTTCTTGAAAACACCCGTCCAGAATACAAAAGCTACCAATCCATACACTACTCCACTTGCTCCGATATGATAAGATGGCCTTGCAAATAACCACACCATGATCCCTGTACCTATCATAATGCTTATAAATGATTGGGTGGCCACTTTGCTATAAAATAAAACCATAATAGAGGTCAAAATAAGTATAGGCAGTGAGTTGGACGCAAGATGGCCCCAGGTAGAGTGTATAAAAGGTGAGGTAAATATCCCGGGAAAACCACTCCATTCGCGGGGATAAATACCCAAAACATGCAGATTGAGCCCAAGCATATTGTCCACTGCCTCGATTAGCCAAAGCAATATCAATAACAAAATAGGAAACCTTATCTTGTATAAAAAACTAAAAATTTCTTTTTTCATGGATTATGGTAAATCATGCAAACTTTCTTTTGACAAACTTAATAAAGGTAGTTGCTTTTTTAACCTTATTTTCATTTGTCCAATCGTATGAATATATTACATTTTCAACCAGATATTGTTTTGCCTCTCCAAAATTTTGACAGTTATTTAACCTTTGCAACGTTTCATTAAATTGCGTCTGATTATTTCCAAATAATTCTTGCTGCGTAAAGATTCTTTCATTGATACCCATGGATTTGGTCAAATCTTTGACCGGAGATAAGGCAAATTTATCAGAGAGATCATTTATTTTTTCTTCTGCAAACATTTCAGCTAGAGCATCAGGATTTTGCTTTTTGACAGATACAGGATTTATTTCAGCGACCTTTATTTCAATTTGAGGTTGTACTGGTTCATGCTTTTCGATGATAGGGTTTATTGTTACGGGTTCGGGCTCCAATTCTACCGTATTCGTTACAGGTGCAGTTGGTTCTTTATGCTTTTGAGCTGCTGGTTCCTGTGTTTTGGAGGACAATACTTCCTCATTTTTTACTTGTACAGTTGTATGAGCCACTGATTTGATCACATTGGGTTTTCTATCGAGCACTATTTCGTACAATTCGCGTATGTAACTCAATAATAAATCTCTTTCGAGTGATGAAAAATGTCCATCAGCGTTGCCATTATCGGCCAGTGCCGAAATTTTATTTAATTTCTTATTAAAACTCTGCGTATCCATATATTCCTAAATATTGATATTTTATATTAAATATTTATTTAATGTGTTGCAATTTTTATACCAAACACTTAACCTGTCACTGTTTATGACAAATTATCATATATTAACGAACTTTTTTAGATTGTCATATCTAAATCATGTAAAATCTGACAAATTATTTTTTACTTTGTGCCAAAATGAACCTATATGTTTTTAGAGCCCAGTTTTAAAGGACAGCGCAGTGGCTGGATAGAAGTAATTTGTGGCTCGATGTTTTCCGGAAAAACTGAGGAGCTAATCAGACGTCTCAAAAGAGCAAAAATAGCCAATCAGAAAGTTCAGATTTTCAAGCCGTCAAAAGATACCCGATATAATATAGTCAATGTGGTATCACATGACGAAAATGCCATGTCATCCATACCGGTTCAGAGTAGTTTGGAAATTTTTGAGCACATCAAAGATGTCAATGTCATTGGAATAGACGAAGCCCAGTTTTTTGATGATAGGCTTCCCGATGTTTGCCAAAAACTGGCCATAAAAGGGGCCAGGGTTATCATTGCCGGGCTAGACATGGATTTTAAAGGTCGTCCCTTCGGACCTATTCCCAATCTACTGGCTATAGCAGAATATATAACCAAAGTCCATGCGATCTGTCCGCATTGCGGAAATCTGGCTACCCATTCCTACAGGTTAAGTGATGAGACGGATACAGTCGTACTAGGCGAGAAGGATAAGTACGAACCAAGATGCAGAGTGTGTTATGAAATGGGCAATATTCTTGATTTAAGGTTGACTTAACTTTAAATTACTCCTAAGTTTAAGATTATTCGGGTTAATATGAAATTTTTTTATCAAGCTTTGAGTTATTAAAGCGTATGCAATGAGATTGAATCCATCTTTTGGTATATAAACTGGGAGGTTTATGTTTCAAACGAAAACGTAAGTTCGACATCACAATAGATAAAAAAAGATCTCAATTCCAAGCGAAAATAAAATCATTCCATCATAGGTGGATTAATTAAAAATAAACATTTGAAATCAAGTTATTATTATATTGGATTACTATTGCTTTTAGTTCCTCTGTTATTTATCCATGCAGATAAAGATGGAGCGGATATGACTTTGGAGACCGATTGTATTATAGAAAATACAGCTTTCAAAGGTGGAGAAAAGATGGTGTACAAAGCTTATTACAATTGGCAGTTTGTATGGATACCCGCTGGAGAAGCAGAATTTAACATCAAAGAAAATAAGGACACTTATGAAATTAGCGTTGTCGGTAAAACCTATAGAAGTTATGATGCTTTTTTTAGGGTAAGAGATTATTTTCACAGTGTCATAGATAAAAAAACGATGTATCCCCGATATTTTGTTCGTATAGTAGAAGAAGGTAAGTACAGAAAATTTGACAGTCTGGTCTTCAGGCAGGACCAGCTCACTGCCATCAGTTTTAATGGGAATACCCGTGAAACTGCCAAACGTAAAACCATCATCATACATAATTGTACCCATGATCTGCTTTCAGTACTATATTTCATGCGAAATATCAATATATCAAACTACAAACCGGGAGATATGATCCCCACCAAAATACTGTTTGACGAAATCATTTATCCTATAAAAGTAAGATACGAAGGAAAATATAAGGATTTTGAAATAAAAGATCTGGGTACTTTCAACACCATAAAAGTGATACCGGATCTCGTAACAGGCAATGTATTTAAAGATGGAAACCATATGAATGTCTGGGTCACCAATGATGGCAATAAACTACCGCTGCTAATTGAATCTCCGCTCTCTGTGGGAAGTGCAAAAGCAGTGCTGAAATCCTACTCAGGATTGAGGTATAAGTTTGATCTCCCTGATGATAAATGAAAGGTCTCAATCAACTGGATATATAAATGAGGCGAATTGATTACCTTTGCCCTAGTTTATAAAATATGAAAGCAAAAAAATCCTTTGGGCAACATTTTCTGGTCAATGAACATATTGCAGAGAAAATTGCCCACGGACTATTAAAAGAAGAAGGCTATAGAAATGTGCTGGAAATAGGTCCCGGCAAAGGGGTCCTCACCAAGTATCTGGCAAAACACGACACGCAGCTTAAGGTCGTCGAAGCAGATCAGGATATGGTAGAGTTTCTGACCAGAAACAAAATCATCGAATCGGATCAGATCATTTTTCTGGATTTTCTCAAGCTCAATTTGTCCAAAGTATTTGATGGCGAACAGTTTTATCTGATAGGCAACTATCCGTACAATATATCATCTCAGATACTTTTTAAGATGATCAACTCCAAGGAACTGGTGCCTGAGATGGTAGGTATGTTTCAAAAAGAAGTGGCAGACAGGGTGGTGGCTCCGCCCGGTTCAAAAACCTATGGAGTCATCAGTGTGCTGGTACAGGCACATTATGCCGGCAAAACCATCATCGATGTAGCTCCGACATGTTTTAGCCCGCCGCCTAAGGTAAATTCAAGTGTGATCAGGTTGGTCAGAAAGGAAAATTATACCCTTCCCTGCGACGAACGATTGTTCAGAACGGTAGTGAAGACCAGTTTTAACTCCCGAAGAAAGATGCTGCGCAATACCCTGAAGCCGCTGGTACATGACCCTGCTATGCTCGAAGATCCCTTCTTTACCCAACGACCTGAGCAACTAAGTGTGCAGGATTTTGTTGCTATAACCATAAAATTGTCCAATCAAAATAAAATCGAGTGATATGAATCTGGAAGCAAAAATTACCAATGACCTGAAGGAAGCCATGAAAAATAAAGATCAGGCTGCCCTTCGTTCTGTTCGTGCTATCAAAGCAGCTATACTACTATTCAAAACAGATGGAAGCGGCAATGAGCTCAATGAAGACAGTGAAATCAAGATCCTTCAGAAGCTGGTAAAACAACGTCAGGACTCTCTGGATATTTATGTAAAACAAGACAGAGAAGATCTGGCCGTTACCGAAAGAGAAGAAATCGCCATCATTCAGCAATATCTGCCCGCACAATTGAGTGAATCGGAGCTAAAGTCTGCCATTCAAGTCATCATACAGGAAACCGGTGCTACATCTGGCAAAGAAATGGGTAAAGTAATAGGGCTTGCTAATCAACGTCTGGCTGGTAAAGCAGAGGGGAAAACTATAGCCGCAATAGTGAAGGACTTGCTGAGTTAATTTTCAGGTATGGTTGTATAAAAAAACAATGCTTTTTAGTGGATAATCCCGGTTTACAAATCATATTACACAACTTAAATGCGGATATTTATATAATTTTTATCGCAAATATATTATTTCGCCTCTAGCCCTGCGATGTATTCCGATAGGAATAAGCATGGCCAAAAGGCTTTTACTTTTTTTCCCGTAAAAAAAGTAAACAACCAGCCTGACCACTATTTGATAGGCGGGCAGGAAAAACTCCCAATACAAAAAACCTGCCCGACTTTAAGCAGGCGGACTCACTTTAATATTGTCATATGTTATTAAATTTATATGACTTAGGTTCTTCGCATTTTCCCGATTTTATCCTCACCCGCCATTTCACCGCGCTCGCGGCATATAAAATCGAGAGATTGTTCTGGTTCAAACAGTTTTGTATTGGTGTCACCACCGTTTCAATTAAGCTTAGACCATGAAATGGAATAATATCAGTTTGAAAAAAACTTATTAGACTATCATTTTGCTTCATATTTGTGCAATATTTACACACTAATCCGAGTGTATTCATCACTTTTGGAGTGGATTGCCTCTATTGATGAATAGAGTCAGTCGTTTACATTTTTATTACCCTTCCTTCGGTTTTTGGCACATATTCATCGAATGTTTTAAGATAACTGACCATGGTTTCCAGAATCTCTATATTGGTTTTCTTTTTAGATTTGGCTTTCCTAAAGGACGTAAATCCATCTCCGCCATCCGCAAGAAAATTGGAGGTGAGCACTTTGTATATCCTGGTATCTTCCAGCGCCTTGCCGTTAATATTGCATTTTATCAGCCTTGAGCCAATGTCTTTTTTTTCATCGTAAGCCATCGCCACACCACCTGATACTTGCAATACACCATTGGTAAGTTTAGCTCCATGTTCAAACAATGCGCGTATTTCGCCACCAAGTAACTCAAGTTGTACTATGGTATTTGGAAAAGGAAAAGCTGAAATCAGGTTTCCAACCGTGACAATACCTGCATCTACATCTTGTCTCAGTCCACCACTATTGGTCAGTGCAAAATCATACTCCGGATAGGCTTGCAACATTGCATCTGCCACGATATTGCCTAGAGGAGATTCTTCACTATATGAGCGTGTAAGCGGTGCCGATGCCATACATACTTTTTCATCGGTGATAGACTTTATATTTTGTTTCCATTCATTGATGACCCTAAGTAAAGTAGTATCATCTTCTACTTCATCATCATAAAGATAATCGAGGGTATTTTTATAAGCTGTAATTTTATCAGACCTCGTATCATAGGAAATTTCAAGTTTACCCAACTCTATGCCTAATGCATCAGTAGATACAATTAAAGTGCCATTAGATACCAAGGGCTGTGGTGTGCCTTGATGCGCGTGTCCAGTAATCATAATATCAACTCCGGCAACCTTTTGAGCCAGATCAATATCAGCCTGAAGATTGCGGGCTACGTCAGTCGAACCGGTAGATGATTGTCTCCCCGGGATGCCCTGATGGGCCAATAGAATTATAAGATCAGTCCTGGTATGTAGCTCACCAATATATTTTCTGAGATAAAAAGCTTCATCTTTTGCTTCAATACCCATGACCATTTCTTCGGAAGTAGTATCATAAAAGGCAAATTTTCCATGCAGACCGATGATACCAATTCTAACACCGTCTATGGTTAGGATCTTATAGGGTTGATTCCAAAATAACGAGTCTGTACCTTTCAGAAAAATATTTCCATTTAGGATTGGGAATGTTGCCTTTTTAAGTTGGACAAAAGCATTTTCCCATCCATAGTCAAACTCATGATTGCCGATAGTGGTAGCATCAACATTCAGGTAGTTCATCAGATCAATAATGGCTTCTCCTTTGGTGAGGGAAGATATATATGGTCCGCAAAAATAATCTCCTGCATCAAGATATAGCGTGTTAGCATTGGATGCTTTTTCTTTTTTGACCAATGTGGCTATATTGGCAAATCCACCCAGCAAACGCGTATGACTTATCCAAGGTACTTTAAGTGGTTCTACATGTGAGTGAAGATCATTGGTATAAAGAATGGTAATTTTTTTCTCATGTAATGCAGAATTAATTTGCTGACAAACAGAAAATTGTGAATGCATTACAAGAATAAAAAGGAAAACTCTTATTTTCATCAGGGTGTTATTTTTTAGAATACCATTCATTTTATTCACTTCAAAGATTCCTATCAAAAATGAAATATACAATAGTTATAGGTTAAGAGGGATGTTTAAAATATCAACGGAACAAAGTACCATACAAACAAAGAAATCAGCACTATCGCAATCAGGTTCATCACGAAGCCTACCTTGATCATATCTTTCATTTTGATATAATTGCTTGCAAAAACGATGGCATTGGGTGGAGTGCCCATTGGCAGCATACCGGCACAACTCGCCGCAAGCGTCATAGGTATACCCAATAATAGCGGATTGACATGCATAGCTTCGGCAATAGAAGTAACTACCGGAGCAAAAACGATGACCTGGGCTACATTGCTCATGACTTCGCTGATGAAAATGGACAAAATGGTGATCAACAGAATCATCACCCACACACTGGAAGAAAATCCTGCCAGCCAGCTACCCAGAGCACTGATAAGACCAGCCTTCTCCAGAGCATCAGCCAGGCAGATACCACCTCCGAAGAGCAATAAAATGCCCCAGGCCATTTTTCCTGTATCTGACCATACCAATAGTGGCTCTTCTTCTCCACCGTCATTTAGCGCACCGGATGGGATGATAAAAAGCAACAAAGCACCGAATACCGCAATGATCGTATCATCCAGCTTTATAGTAGCCTGCATATTATTGATCAGTGATCTGAATATCCATAAGCCGGCGGTCAATAAAAAAACCACCAATACCCTTTTTTCAGGGGATGACATCGGCCCCAATAATGATATCTGATCTTTTATGAAAGTGGTAGTTTGGGCATTTGATTTGATGTGATTGGGATATAACCATTTGACCATCACAAAGTATAATGCTATCAGCAGTAACATGGATATGGGAAAACAAAGCATCATCCAACGCATAAAGTCAACTTCGGTACTATATTTATTTTGAAAGAATCCGATATAAGCTACATTGGGTGGTGTACCTATAATGGTTGCTATGCCTCCGATATTGGAAGCATAAGCGATCGCCAGCATGATCGTCAGATTGAATGCAGCGTGATTACCGTTTTTTTCATTTTGATTTGCCATCACCGCTATGACGGACAGAGCGATCGGATACATCATCATGGTGGTTGCCGTATTGCTCAGCCACATGCTCAAAAGTCCGGTAGACAGGATAAATCCCAAAACAATACGGTCACCGCGTGTACCCGTGGCTTTGATGATATTGAGTGCAATTCTTTTGTGGAGGTTCCATTTTTCTATGGCCAATCCAAGTACAAAACCACCCAAAAAGAGAAATATCACAGGATTGGCATATGATTTTGAAGTGTCTTCAAGGGCATTGATCTTCAATGTGGGAAACAGCACCAGGGGCAAAAGTGCTACAACGGGCATCGGCATTGCATCACTAACCCATAAAATAATCATCAGCAATGCCACTGACAATACTTTAACCGCAGCATCTTCGAAAGCAAAAATATTGGTGATATAAAACAAAAAGGCTAGAAAAAAACTTCCTGCGACGATAAGAATATTTAGGGTACTTTTTGAAAACCGTTTGGTCATGAAACAGGATGCTTTTTGAAAATTATTGTTTTACAAATTTAATGTTTCGTTTTTGTTTATTATCTGTTAATTGTATAAAATAAATACCAGATGCCAGATGTTTGATGTCTAATTCCAATGAAGTTTTGTCTTTTTCAAAATAAGGAACGTCCATAAGTTGTCCCGAGCTGCTGACTACTTTCATTTGCAATGCGTTTGGCACAGAAGAATTGAACTGAAGATGAATGGTTTCATTTCCCGGATTAGGCATAATAGTAATCGGCATGATTTCCTGCTCAGATACATTACTATCCTTGATTTCCCAAACTTTGTCCAGATAGATCAATCTGTTTTTAACCCAATTTTTTAAGAAACTGACTTCTTCTGTATAGGTATTTCCAATAAAATAATTTGGCCATACATATTGTCCCAAGATAGGCCATTGCTGAAAATTTCTAACCTGTGCCTGACCTAGCATATTCGATAATGAATCGATGACAAAGTTGACTCTGTCATTGGAAAACTGGTTGGCCCTCAAATATTTCCATCTTAGTTTCAGGTCATTGTAAAAGACTTCGTCCTGAAGAAATTTTTTCCACCAGAAGTGGATCACCCAGCCATCCCCCGGACACACTTCATTAAAATTGAGTATGACCAGCCCTTCAGGATTTCCTTGCGTACAATAATCCACATTTCCTAAACCAAGATTAAAATCCCACACCGGACCAAATTTTATTTTACCACCATCGCTGTCCCTTTCTTTATAAAAAAAAGTACTTAATCGATAAGCATCCGGATTTTTTGATAATTCATTCATGATGATAAAATTCATTAGACTTTCAGTATCTATATATTTGCGGTACCCTTTTTCCTGATCTTTGAAATCCTGACCTGCAATACTGTTTTCGACTATGTTCATATGATTTCTGATATAATTTCGCTGTTCATAGCTTATATCATCTGCTTTGGGATACTCATACTGAAAATACGTCTTTTGCCAGGCCCCTGAATAAGGAGAATATAAAGAATTCCAGCCTGCACCACTATTTGAACCGGTTTCTTTGTCGATCTTGATGATATATCCACCGGTGAGTGCATCACCCTGATTGTCGGTAGTTTCTATTTTGGCTATATCGACCCTGTTTTTATCTCTTTTTATTTTTTCGATCAACAGGTAAATTCCCCGATACTGCCCGTTGATGACCAACTCATTGTATCTTACCCTAGGTGCATATTCCATAACAGATCCTGCCAGAATATAACTCAAGCCATCACGCATCAGGGATTTGTCGTTATACGTAGCATTGAGTGTCCAGTCACTTTCCTTAGGCATGCCCAAGAGCTTGACATCATTATCTTCGCCGGATTCATCCCATGTCTCAAACCCATACGGCTTTTTTGGAAATGACTGTGAAGTAGAACCACGGAGTTCAATACCAATTTTACCTTTGTATTCATTTGGCACATCTGAGATTTTATTTACCATACCCGGTCCATTGTAAATGATCCCCATTTCCGCTTTTATTTTGGGCTCATCCTGAATTTGTGCTCCATTGGTTTGGATGGTAATGATCGGCAGGTTGGATGTAGCAAAATTTACCTGTGCAGAAACTGAGATGACGAAAGTAAAAAGAATTGTTGAAATTAAAAATCTCATATTTAAAAATTAAATTTCAGTAAAGATAATATCATTCAGCATATCTCCACTTCCAATCTGTAGGTTTGTATATCTTCACGACAAAGCTTGTTAACTTTTACATCGAAATCGGAGCATAATATTAACGTTAAGTAAAGTTTTGTAATGCTTATAAAGTACTGTTAATGAAATAATATGAATTTATTATGTAAAATATATTGACAAACTGAAATAATTAATTTAACTTTGAGTTTAATTTTTAAAATCGTCTATTATGTCTGCCACACTCACCGAAAATAAGGTATTAAAAGGAGGAGAATTCCTTATCAAAGATAGTAATTATCAGGAAATGTTTATTCCTGAAGATTTTAATGAAGAACAATTGATGGTCAAAGAAACCGTTCGCTCATTTGTAGAACAAGAGATTCTGCCTGTGGTAGATAGGATAGAAAAACTGGAGGAGGGACTTATACCGTCAAAACTAAATATTTTTGCTGAATTGGGTTTGCTTGGCACGCATATGCCTGAGGAATTGGGTGGCAGCAATTTGGATTATATCACCAATACTTTGATAGGAGAAGAAGTAGGTCCATCCGGATCATTCAGTGTCAGCTACAATGCACATACAGGAATCGGTATGTTGCCTATTCTGTATTATGGCACTGAAGCTCAAAAACAGAAATACTTACCCAAACTCATCACAGGCGAACTGAAATCCAGCTATTGTCTCACAGAGCCATCTAGTGGATCGGATGCTCTTTCAGCAAAATCTACAGCGGTACTGAATCCTGAGGGAACCCATTATATCATCAATGGGCAGAAAATGTGGATCACCAATGCTGGATTTGCAGATATATTTACCGTGTTTGCTCAAGTAGAAGGTGACAAATTCACCGGATTTATTCTGGAGAAAGGTATGGAAGGATTTACATTGGGTGCTGAAGAAAAAAAACTGGGCATCAAGGGTTCATCCACCCGACAGATCTTCATGGAAAATGTAAAAGTACCGGTAGAAAATCTTCTGGGAGAAGTAGGAAAAGGTCATCTTATTGCCTTTAATGTACTGAATACAGGAAGATTTAAACTAGGCGCATCTTGCTTGGGAGGATGTAAAAAAATCACTGAAATCGGAATTCAGTATGCCAATGAAAGAGAGCAGTTTAAAGTACCCATTTCGTCATTTGGCGCCGTACAATATAAACTTGCGGAGCAGGCCATCCGATGTTTTGTCACTGAAACAGCCGTGTATAGAACAGCACAGCTTATTCAGCATGGGGAGATTCAATTTAAAGATTCCGGTCTTGATTTTGCGAAATCTAAACTGCAGGCAGCAGAAGAATATGCCCTAGAATGTTCGATCATCAAAATCATAGGTTCAGAAACGCTGGATTATGTGGTGGACGAAACCGTGCAGATATTCGGTGGTATGGGCTACTCAGAAGAAGGTGTAATCGCAAGAGCCTACAGAGACTCACGTATCAATCGTATCTTCGAAGGTACCAATGAGATCAACCGTATGGTCATGCTCAGCACAATACTAAAAAGTGCTATGAAAGGGGAGTTGGATCTGATGACGCCGGGTATGGCAGTCCAGAATGAACTGATGAACGGTGTGGCACCCGCTGAGGTTTTTACAGGGGATTATGCGGTAGAACAACAAGCAGTAGCTAACTTTAAAAAAGTACTAATCATGCTCCTGGGTTCTGCAGCTCAGCAAGCCATGGGTGGACAACTCAATCTAAAAACAGAGCAGGAAATCCTCATGAATCTGGCAGATATCATCACTGAAATATTTAATGCAGAAAGTACCTTGATGCGTGTGATGAAAATAGCAGAATCCTATCCTGAAAAAGACGTAAACTTATACAATGCCATTCTGCGTACGCATTTGCATGATGCGACAAACAGAGTCACTAAGCAAGCAACAGATGCCATCGCATCATTTATTGCTCCGGAGATGCAAGGCGCTTTCATCAGTGGATTAAGAAAATTTACTAAATATCCACTGCAAAATGTTAAGGAAAACAGACGTAAGATCGCTGGGGTGTTAATTGCGGCAGGGGAATATCCACTGTAACATTATCGTTTATTATACTAAAGCACATTATGGCCCATAAAGGTCAGTAATGTGCTTTTTTTCATTGAAAGACGTAAAATCAAAAAATTGCAAGGCATAAAAAAAAATTGCTTCTATTTGACCATTTAATGAGAATTATACACAAGCAGAAATGCTGGATCAGAAAGTAAAAATTTCAAAAGATACGAAGTTCTGTTTAGTAAAATGACATCTTTTTATGATGTTCCTCTTGATATCTTATATAGGGTCTTAATTTTTCTATTGTAGATTTTGATACAGATGCAGCAAAATGCTCATCCTGCCATTCAAATTTTTGTTTTTTTAATTGATGTTTATTAATCCAAGATGAAGATTAGGTCTTCATATCACTGAAAAATTTGAACAGTCAATTTAAACTTTTAAAAATCCAAATTTACAAAGATTAATTGTAATGTTACTTTTATGGGATATCAGATTTTATTATTCTCATCAGATCAATGATTTCTATTAAAACATCTTCCTTGTAAAGCAACTTTTGCATGGAATTGAGTTGGTATTTATATATAAGATAATTTTTAAGCTTTATATTATTTTTTAATTCAAGGTAAGTTGTTTTGCTTAAGTTTTTATTTTCCTCTGCTATGGTTGTAAGTTTAGACTTTATAAAATTACCTTCATCTGTTTTGGGCAGAATACTGGTAAATGGAGTATAATCCTCAAGGCCCAAAAGAAAAGGCCCAAAAACATTTCTTGTATAATGCACCAAGGCATCATCCCAAATTTGATTGCTATTGTCCGGATTATAATATCTAAAAAGTTTTTCTGTTAGCTTTTGGTTTCTCAGCAAACCTATGTCCCCTGATGTAATCAGATTATCATAGATAGCTCGGGATGGATTCATTTGAATTGTTGACATTATCCTTCGAATGTAGTCAGTAAACCGGCTTTTTTGAAAAAATTCAGGCGTCTTAAGCATAAGAATAGCAGAGTCCAATTCTATTATAATCTGCTCCAATTGTTCAATTCTGCTTACAAAATTTACAGAATCTTGATGCAGGTTTTCCAGCAATTGACCCAGATAATATCTTTCTGCTTTTCTGTCTTTGCGCTCTTCATTCCAGTTATTGACCTGCAATGCCAGAAGAATTCCTATCATAACCAGCACAATCTCTCCAAAAGCATATTTTAGGTAATTGGTCATCTTGCCTTCGGTAATCAACTTTTGACGGATATTTCTGAAAAATTTGATCATGGGTATGTACTCATTTTATATTTTGAAACAAATCTAACAAATATTATATTTATTTTAGCTTATTGGGCTAAAGCCAATTCAATATTACCAACAACTCCCACAGGTTAAAGCCATGTGGCCATTGAAATAGCTCATTCCGTTTACTCCATTTTTCTATCAACGCTGCATTTCTATTTTGCGAATCAAAGCCTTATTTTCCTTATTTTGTTGATGTGGGGTATGGTTTTCTGATTTTAAGCTGTAGATCACTTTCTTCATTACATCGTGAAATTTATTAATTTCAGAACACCAATTTTCTCAGAAAACAAGGTGTACATTATGATCTGTTCGATGGCTAGTGGCCGAAGCCAGTGAAACCATAAAATCATTTATGGAGGCCTTAGCTAAATTTATGTGAATACCATTTTGATCTAACCAATTATTGTTAAAGCAACACGGAAATTTATTTACTTCCTTTTACTTCTGTCCTGGGCTATACGTCCGCTCTGCATTTTTGAGCACATCTTCTTTGTAAAAGAGTACATCTTTAAACTGTCCCTTGCTATACATCTCTCCCTGATCAAAAAAATGAGAAGATTTTTCATCACCACTATTGCCGCCTGCCAGCAGTGATTTAGCCTTTATTTTTGGTCCAAATTCAACGGCGCAAACAAAACTGTTGCCATTGACACCATAACTTTTTTTAGTATTGGGAAATAATCTGCTTGTGTAGGATGGTAACATACCCCAGGTGGAAGACACATAACCTACGGGATAGCTCGGTTTAGTATCATCAAAAGTATTTTGGATATCAGACGAAATCCTTTGGAATCGGTTTACTTCTCCCCAAGGTGTCTGCCAACGACCAAATCTTCTCTGTATGTCATTGACTGTCTCCAGCAATGGCAGCAATAAATCATGTGCAGAAGTATTGGCTGCATAATATTTAGCCTTATCTACCTGATCTGCCTCTTCGTCATGTATTACTTTTGTTCTCAACATGGCGGGCAAGATTCTCTGTCCCCATTCGACAGCAAGGGTGGTAGCTATCGAATTTTCTCCACAACGAAAATCCCATTTTTTAAGGACAGCAATTGGACCAGCCAACAAAGCAAAAAGCGAGTCTTCATACGGTACTTTCTCAAACGCCTTCACCAATGCGGGAACCAATATCTCAAACGAAGCCAACCTTCGGTCATAACCCGCTTTGATAACTTTGTCAATGTTGTAGTTTTTTTCTTCGCCGAGTGTTCTTACTGCGTTGATGCCACGGAAGTTTTCACCATCAGGAGCCATATAGACCGGGTAGTTTTCTTTTTTCGGACTTTGATCTCCGGCTACAGTATAGGGTGTGGCATTGCAGTTTTGCAACCAACCGTTGGATGGATTGATGCTCAATACTGTCTCTCCTATCTCGTGATATCCTTTCCATTCTGTGGCAGATGTGCTTCCGTCTACAGCTTGAGTCCAGTCATATTTGGTATCCCGGGCCGGGATTCTGTTGCCATGCCAGTAGGCGATGTTGCCGGCGGCATCTGCATACACGGTATTATTGGAAATATTGCCTTTCAGATCCAGTGTTTTTTTGAAGTCTTCAAGGCCTAGGGTTTTGTTTCGCTGCCAGCATTGTATGAGGCCATTTAGGATGCGGTTATCTGCCTTCAGACTTAGCCACTGACCGTTTCGTTTTGCCATGACCGGGCCATGGTGTGTAAATAGCGCCTGGATAGATGTTGTGTCAAAATTATTCCCATTTTTAGCACGTATCACGATTTTTTTGGTAATCACAGGTTTTTCCTTGCCGTCATACATATATACCCATTTATTGCCTTTTAGGGATACTTTTTCTATGTATGTGTCAGCGGCATCTACACCACTGCTAGTATGAATCCAGCCACATTTTTCATTAAATCCCTGGTAAACAAAAAACTGACCCCAAGTGACTGCGCCATATACATTCAGTCCTTCTTCGCTTACCATATGCACTTCGGGTCTGAAGTAGAAAGTAACGTGCGGGTTGATATATAAAATAGAGTGACCGGATTCAGTGATTTTGGGAGCAAATGCAAATCCATTGGAGCCGGTAAGCACTTCTTCCTTTTCCTCTCTTACAAATGAAAGTGACGGATTGACAGAATAAAAGTTTTTCAGTTCGCCGACGGTAATGTCAGCTGTATTGATAGCACCTATGCTTCCGTCTGTCCACAGCATCGGGTACCAGGGTTTAAATCGGCTCAGGAGTGCGGTTTTTTTATCAGGATGTTTGTATAGATAATAATTGATACCATCGGCGAAAGCACGACAGAGTTTTTTCATCCAAACCGGTGATTTGTTAAAATCTTTGACAGCATCGGCTGAGTCGATGATCATGCGTATGAGAAGGTCTTTGTACACATCTTCCTGGCCGGTTACTTCTGCCATTCGGCCCAGCTTTTCGATATAGTTCATCTCCACCCGTTTGAAATCGTCTTCACACTGGGCATACATAAGACCAAAAACAGCGTCTGCATCGGTTTTTCCATAGATATGGGGTACACCATAGTTGTCACGGATGATGGTAATCTGTTTTGCCTGTTGTTCCCAGCGAGAGATTTCTTCTTTAGTATATGACTGTGAAAAGAGGTATAATGGAAAAAGTAAAATGACAAGGGTGGACTTCATGAGAAACTTTTATTTATATTAATTTATTAGAGATGAATTCTAAACGAATCGGCTGTGTGATGAAATAATTACTACTAATCATTAGTATATTTATATAAATCTTTGATGGTATTTATTGATTTAATTTTATGATTTTTAACTATTAATTGCATCGCATCGACCCGGCTGGGGTTTTACTTTTTTTTCCGCAAAAAAAGTAAACAAAAAAACTCCCAATACAAAAAACTCGCTTGATATTAGCACATTAATTTAGCATTTTACGACAAAAGTTATTTGCACTTTCCCGATTTTATTCACACCCACTATATCACCGCTCTCGCGGCGTATAAAATCGCGAACTTTTAAATGCTCAAACAGTTTTGTATTGGAGTCACCATTGTCCCAAACTAAGCAAAGTTATAATTTTAAAAGTTACCTGTATTATTAAATTCTAAATTTTAATGTTTCAGATTTAAAAAATAACATTCCACGTTAATAAAAGCTGAACAACTTTTTTGATTTAAATTTGGGAGAATTAAGCTCAACACTTATTTTTATTTCGGATCAATATACCCTTTTTCTTTCAATTCTGCATCCGTCATCTTTAATATATTTACTTGCAATGTGACGGGAATCAATGGTTTATCCAGCGTATCAGTGGCTACAAGGCCTATAGAATCGAGTACTTCCAGTCCATTGAATACCTGACCTATGATCATAAAGTTTCCATCCAGCCGGGGTATACCTTCTTTGTTGTGTACGATGTAAAACTGACAACCGGCAGACAACTTTTCAGGGTTACCATCACGACCTATACCCACAGCGCCATACACATGTTTGAGGCTATCGTGAAATTCTGGTTTTAACAAATATGGTGATTTACTGAACCCCTCTGGCGTGTCCGGACATCCACCCTGGATGACAAAGTCTTTTATCACACGATTGAAAGTCAGGGTATCCCAATAATGCTCATTGGCGAGCTTGATAAAACTGGCTTTATGATTCGGAGTCAGGTCCGAAAATGCAAAGAGCATCTCACCTATTGGAGTTTTGATTTGCCCTACATCATAAGAGATGGATTCTTTTGTTAAAGGTTTGCAGGATACCATAAATACAATAGAATACAATACAAAAAGTGGTTTCATTTATTATTGATTTTGATGTGTGAAATTACACATATCCACCATATGCCAAAGTGAAAAACAAAATATATTTTTGGGGAAGTGAAGAATTGGACTAAACAATTAAAACTACAACAACCTAAGAACAAATTTTAATCAGATATTCTTGGATGGCAACAATGTGGTGTCTACCGGATGTTTTTTCTGATGTTATTGAAAATTATATTCTGATGTAGGTGCGATGATCTGTTCATTTGCCATTACCAAATATTTTTCCAAAACCGCGAGAAAAAGCATCAAAAACTCTTTGAGATAGGAAGTCCAGTCTCTATGGGATGAGGATGAAATTACTACCTGTTCCTGGTTTCCTGGTATTTGTTCGTTTGGTATATTTTGATTTTCGTCCATTAATCAAGATTATATTCTTTTTGTAAAAATGAGATTATATTTTTTGCTTTTTTATTCAGTAACTCCAACCTACTTGTAATGATGATACTGCTTCCTTTGAGTTGATTGATGCAGAATGCAAGATCTTGTTGCAAAGAAGGATCGTAAGTTCGTAAAGAAGGATTACCGGTTGGTTTATTCACATTATTAAATTCATCGAGCATGCTGTCAAATACAAAGGGGTTGAATATTCGGGCAAGCAATGGGTCAGCTGCTCTTCTTTCAATACGTTCATCATCTACATTTTGCAAAATATAATCAACTAATTTTTGATAAGAAATGATACTGTCGGCTGCATTTTCATTTCTTATCAACCTCATGGATCCGGAGTGTTTCAATTGAGATATCGTTCTGTCGTTGCTTTGAAAACGTGTTGTTCTAACCAGTATCCTTCCTAGATAGTAGAGTTCGTTTTCGTAGCCTTTTATTTTTTTCTCACGGAGCAAATAAATCAATGAGTCAAGTTGATTTCGTTTTCGCTTTTGGAAAATTAAATTTGCTTGTATGGCAGCAGTATCCTCTTTCAGATCTTCAATATATGAACTTATAAACTGCTTTTCTTTTTGATGATCACTTAGCGAGTCTCGATAATTTTCTGCTAAAAATCCACAGAAAACTGCCAGAAAGAGCATGAGAAACTCCTTGAAATAGGATGTCCAGTCTCTCTTGTATGAGGTTGAGATTACTACCTGTTCCTGATTTTCTGTTATTTGTTCGTCCGGTATATTTTGATTTTCGTCCATTAATCAAGATTATATTGTTTTTGTAAAAATGTAATAGTGTTTTTGGCTTTTTCTAATAACAGATTTAGTCTGGTGGTGAGAATGATATTGCTGCCTTTGAGCAGATTAATATGGTAGGCAAGGTCCTCATGCAATGAAGGGTCATAGGATCTGGATGGATTGTTGGTCGGTTTATTAATATTGTTTTTGTTGTCCAGCATTTTGTCAAACATAGGTATGGATAAAACCTATAAAAACATGCCCAAATACACTGTAGCCCAAATGCTTGTTAAAAATCGATCGAAAATAACCGAAAAAAGATTTTTTAAGTATTTTTTGCATCATAAATGGACCGAATATATAAATTGATAACCATAGGCGTTTTTTACGAATATAAGAAAAAGTATTCTACTTATTACTTTTCAACACTGCATTCGTTGATTTTTCTTTTCCTTCACGAATGTACCTGATTTTTACTTTATCATTTGGATTATAAGGATTTAGCGTTTCAAGGAGCCCATTTGATGTAAAGACATACTTATTGTTGATCTTAAGAATAATGTCGCCCCGATGGAGTCCTGCAGCTGCAGCAGCTGATCCATTTACAATATCACTTATGATTACACCATTATCAGTATCATCTATCATCACACCCAAAGACACTTTATTGGTATTTGGTTTTTCAGATTTGAAATCAAAGTTTCTGGTTCTTTCCGGAAAATAAGATCTGTCGTCTCTGTCTATCCACATCATACGATTCTTTTTTCTGCGCATCTCTCCGTCTCTGATGACATTTTTTTGTCTATCATCGCTGCTTTTTTCTATGTCTGTATCTATGGTAATTTCCATATTTTCACCATCAAAATTTCGGTTTATATTGATATTATTAAGCTCCTTTTCTAATTCAGTAGGCATTTCTCCCTCCCCATCCCATTCGATCACTTTTTCGCCATCGTCTTGTTTTTTAACAATTTTATATTTTTCAACATTTTTACCATCTTTAATTTCAGAGGTGATTTCGACACTTTTATCCCCTTTATTGTCTGATGATATTGTCTTGGAAGATGAAGATTTTGTAATTATTTTTACCACTTTCTGACCATCCTTTCCTTTTTCAACATTTATCATGTCGATTTCATCTGGTGAAATCGTTTTTAAGAGTTCCTCAGCTTCTTTACCTTCAGCTTCTGTACGGGTCTCACTTATCTTGCCGTTGTCATTTATTTTTTTTATGATAACTACTTTTTTGGGCTCTTTACTTTCTTTTTCTTGAGCATAGGAGTTATTAAATAACGTCATTAAGACAAAAAGGGTAAAAACTGTTTTTAAATTATTCAACATGGTTTAAATTTTTAATTGCGAATTAATAATGAATTTTAATGGTGCGTTTAATGTGTCGAACTTGATCTAAAGCGAGCAAATAATCGAGTTTTTGAACATTTTATACCTCTGTTTTTCCTTCTTTTTTATAAATACTGAATAAAACATCCTAGCTTTTATGTACTTAAAATTACTTTTTAATACACTCTATACTTCTTTTTTGACTCCTTTCCAGTGAAATTAAATTCAAGTTTGGAGTTTTTTTGTAATGTAGTGCCGGATTGTTCTTCAAAAATTCTTTTATATTTCTGATAAATATTACCAGGCTGCTTCTCGCCGTTTATTTTCAGGTGTTTGCCAGTAAGTTCTACTTTATTTTCCTGTCCGGGTATAAGTAAACCATCTCTGTTTAGTGCTCCACCTATGGCATCACTAAAGTTTTTTGAATCGTGTTTTTCAATTCCATGTTTACCCTCGACATCGTCAGATTCCCAATCAGGAAATTTATTTTCAAAATGAAACTCCCCTGGCTCATCTCCTTCAAAATCGAAAAACTTAATATTTGGAAGAATTTGCATGTCTTTAATATCAGGAAAAGCAAAACCATCAAATTTAAAGTTTAAACTGTCCAAACCTTCAAAATTAAATTTCATTTTACCCAATTGTTCATTCAGTTTTTGTATCTGTTCATTTAGTTTACCCTGATGAAGTTCAAATTTTTCCATTCCATCCAATCCTTTCAACTCTATTAATCCGTCCAATCCTTTCAATGCGTCCAGATTACCAAATCCCTTGAAGTTAAAACCTTTGAACAGTGAATCCATCATTCCATTTTCATTGCCAAAACTGAATTCAAAAGGTTTCATTTCATCATCCCCAAAATAAAACATTTTTGCGTTTCCTTTGCTGATACTCCTTGGTTTTACCTCCTGAATTATATCTTCATACTTGCCAAAATCTTTTTCATCGATCTTTTTTCCATCAATTTCCAAATCAGTGACTTTTCCGTTTTCCATAGAGATTCTTATGTCCTGATCGTTGGTTTTTTTCTGTATTCGAATAGATTCCTTTTTGTTTGGAATTGTATCTGTTACGGTAATATTTTGTTCTATTACTTCATTTACAGTTGATGCAGAAGATCCTGTAAGGTCCTTTGTAAACAACATTACAAGACAGATAAGAACTACCGAAGTAATGATCTTTTCTTTCAGATAATTTCTTGTTTGTGCCATGTTTAATATTCTTTTTATACGATTTGAAAAAAAACTTTCTTTTTTACTGAAATTCATAGCGAGTTCCGGTGCATTACCATTGATATAAATATCCTGAACTTTCACCAATGTTTTTGCATAATATAAATGGTCTCCCATAAAACCTACAGCCAGATCATCGCAGCAACTCTCTCTCTCCAGTCTAATATTGGATGTTATCCACCAGATAGCAGGATGGTAATAAAATAATACTTCTATGATTGTTTGAATAATATTGATGTAAATATCTTTTCGGACAAAATGCGCCAACTCATGTGCAAGAATAGCTTCAGTTTCTTTAAAATCCAATTGATTGATTATACCTACTGGAAATAAAATAATTGGCTTAAAAAATCCCAGTATCATGGGTGATTTTACATGCCTGCTCTCACCAATGGCGATATTTTCTTTGATTTGATAATGCCCGCACACTTTCCTAAAAGATCTGTAAGTATCCTGACAGCATAAAGGAATAGAAGTTCTCGATAGAAACTCAACATAAGCCAGAGAAAAAATAAATTTGAATCCAAAAAGAATTACCCCGGATATCCATGCTATAAATATAGGAATACGATAGGTGTCAATCCACGAATATACAAAAGAAAGAAAATCAGCTTCTACCGGCTTTGATACCACATGTAGCATGGATATATTAAAAATATCTGTCGTTTGAATGCTCGTGAAGGTGATTTGATAGTATAAAAATGTAGTTATAGAGGCTATGAGCGCTGTCATCAAACTTCCAAATGCAATCTGGTATCTTGTACTGGCTTTATGATTTTGATTCAATTTTAATAAAACGGACATGATTACACCTATCAAAGTAAATTGCCATAACGAGTGAATGATGGTCCAAACCAAAGCATTAATGGTGTGCTCTTCCAGTGGGATTAATGTTATCATATCAGGATTTATTTTCCAGTTTAGCAATTAAAGATTTTAATTCTGAAAGTTCTTCAACCGAAGATGATGAATTGCCGAGTGCCTGCATGACAAGATTCATGGCAGAACCCTGAAATGCCACATTAACAAAGTCGCTGATGAGATTATTTTTTGTCTCGCTTTCTCTGACCACTGCTTTATATATGTGTGTTTTGGCAGCAGTATCTCTTTTTACCAGCCCTTTTTCATTCATGATCTGCATCAGTTTCAGCGTGGTAGTATATCCCACTTCCCGACGCGTATTGAGCAAATCATTGATATCCCGGACGGATGAAACTCCCTTTTCCCATAGGATATGGAGTATCTCTAGCTCAGAATCGGTAGGTTTAAATTTTGTCATATCAATGTATTTTTTAAAATACAAGTCAAAGATATACGAAGGGCTTCGTATTGTCAAGCCTATGTACGAAAATATTCGTAGATTTAAGAAAGTTTTAACAAATCCTTTATTGCTTACCTATGAATCCGTAATCATTTTTACATTTTTGTGCTTATTTATTTGGATTTGTCCTATTGAAAATGGAAATGATTTTAATGACAACCTTATTTTTTATACTTTTGCAGGATGAAGCTCATTCTTACCATAGCTGCAAGATATCTCTTCGGTAAAAAGACAACCAACGCCATTAATATCATCACCTGGATATCGATCATCGGTATGTCTATAGGTACAGCAGCTTTGATCCTGATTCTTTCTGTTTTTAACGGATTCGAAAGTTTACTGAGTGGTATGCTGAGTAATTTCAATCCTGATATAAAGATCACCCTTGCCGAAGGTAAATACATATCAAAAGATAGCATAAATGCGGAAAACATTAAGAAAATAGAAGGGATTGAACGGATTGCATTTACCCTGGAAGAAACATCTTTTTTTGATTATAAAGGCTCTCAGGAAGTGGGTATAATTAAAGGTGTGGATGATGATTTTATGAAGGTAACCGGGCTCGATACGTCTCTTATTTCAGGATCGGCAAAATTCGGGCAGGAGGTAGAGTTTGGTATTTTTGGTTCAGGCATGAATACAAAGCTATCTGTAAATCCCTCTGACGGTTTCACTCCTGCCACAGCATATATGCCTTCCATTGAATCAAAAGGACCACTTGCAAGAGATTTTACAGCATTGCAGTTTTACCCTTCCGGCACATTTTCTGTAGGAAGTGATGTGGACATGCAATATGTGCTGGTAAACTATGATGCAGTTAATAATCTGCTTCATTTGGATAATCATTTCAGCGCTTTGGAAATCAAACTTAGTCCCGGAGCGTCAGAAAAAAAGGTGATGGCAACACTGAAAAAATTGACAGGCAATAAGTTTATTTTAAAAAACAGATATCAGCAGGATGAAGGTTTTCTGAAAATCATGAATATCGAAAAATGGATCAGCTACCTTATTGCATGCTTAACGTTGCTGATTATTGCCTTCAATCTTGTAGGATCACTTTGGATGATCGTACTGGAAAAGAAAAAAGACATTGCTATCCTAAAATCTATGGGCCTGACTAAATCCAGCATTCAAAGTATCTTTCTTTCGCTGGGTTTGCTTATTTCTGTGATAGGGTTATTGGTCGGTTTTATTATTGGTATTGTACTGTACTGGATGCAAAAAGAGTATGGACTGATCAGCGTTCCGGATGGATTTATGATCGACGCATATCCAATAGAAATGAGATGGGCCGACTTTTTTATAGTCACGATTACCGTTTTGGTGATTGGGTGTATTGCTTCGCTTTTGCCCTCACTTCGTGCCGGTCAGATAAGTGCTTTTGTAAGACAGGAGTAAACAAGATGCCAAAGATATCTAAAAGATTATTGGATATGTTTGAATTCAAGCAAACTGTTTGTACCTTTTTTAAATCTCATTACAAATAAGTTAAGTATAAATACTGAAATTTTGGATAAAAATATCTGGTGGTCGGGAAATAATCATTATTCATCTGATTTTTATCAACATTTGCATTGGCTTGGAACTATCTTTCTTTATAGCTTGTTTGTAATTCGAATCAAAAAATAAAAATCATGCTTATTGCTTTAATCGTCTTAGTTGTTGTGGGTTTGTTGGTCATGTCGTTGTACAACAAACTGGTATCTTTAAAAAACCGTGTACTCGAAGCTTGGAGCGGTATTGATGTGCAGCTCAAAAGAAGATATGATCTGATACCCAATCTGGTAAATACGGTCAAAGGATATGCAGCTCATGAAAGCGGTACACTTGAAAAAGTAATTCAGGCCCGAAATCAAGCCATGTCTGCTGGCAGCGGTGGAAATATTAATGCTCAGGTACAGGCTGAAAATGCACTCTCAGGTACATTAAAGTCGTTGTTTGCATTATCAGAAAGTTATCCTGATCTAAAGGCTAATACCAGCTTTTTACAATTGCAATCCAGTCTTGGTGAAATTGAAGAAAACCTTCAGAATGCCAGAAGATATTATAATGCTTTAGTCAGGGATAATAATACGGCAATAGAAGCATTCCCGTCCAATCTGATTGCTAATACATTTCATTTTGAAAAATTTGACTTTTTCGAAATTGAAAATGAAGCAGAAAGACAGAATGTGGAAGTAAAATTCTAAAAGAACATATTTATGGGTTAAGAATGCATTTCATAGATCAAATCATGATCATGTATTCTTGTCCCGTATTTCATAAAACCCAAAGAGAGCCCCTATGCATAATATCAAATATGCTTTTGTTTTACTTTTTACATTTGTCAATACATTGGCCAGTGCGGAGTATTTTGTAATAAAAGATTACAAAGTAGAAATGAAGGTATTCGGAAGTCAGGGCATGTTTGAAGTAAACGAAACGATCACGGTTGAGTTTTCGGAGCCACGAAGAGGTATTTTCAGAAATATTCCGTTCAGATATCGCATCGACGGGAAAGAAGTGGAAATCAGTATTTACGATGTAGATGTAGAGTCATTCAGACATAAAAACTATAAAGAGAACAATGATTATGTCATAAGGATAGGGGATCCCGATGTTTACGTAGAAGGTACCCAAACTTATCACATTTCATACAAAGTCAAAAAAGCCTTCCTGTTTATGGAAGACCATACGGAGTTTTACTGGAATATTGTAGGAAATGGGTGGCAAGTGCCGATAGACACTGTACATTACAAAGTTACACTGGACCAGGCTATGCCTATGACCGAAAATGACTATTACATTTACACTGGTATCAGTGGTGAAAAAGGGCAGGATGCTACTATTCAATATTATGTGGATGCCTTTCAGGGTTCGTCTACCAGACCTTTCAATCCACATGAAGGTATGACTCTGGCCATCAATCTGCCATTGGACTATATAAAACGACCTAGTAAATGGGAGTTGCTTTGGGAAAAGTATGGTACCGTTAGTATAGGTGGTTTGTTATTTCTTATCATTAGTGGTTTATTTTACAGAACTTGGAATAGGTATGGAAAAGATTATCCTATCGTAAGAATGGTACAATATTTACCGCCAAAAGAGCTCAATCCGGCTGAAGCAGGCGTCATTATTGATGAAAAAGCTGATAATGTAGATATATTGGCACTTTTACCGTATTGGGCACATAATGGACATATACTTATAAAGCGTATACCGAAAAACAGAGGCAAAGATGATCACGAATTAGTAAGACTCAAGGACCTTCCGTCCAACGCAGGACCATATGAAAAGATTGTTTTTGATGGTTTGTTTAGTGATGGCGACTCGATTCTTGTGAGTAGTTTGGAAAATAACTTTTATGAATATCTTCAATCTGCCAAAGTTTCCCTGAAGTCTCATCTGAATACGATGGGTATTTACTATCCTGTGTCTATAAAGTTGCAGATATATTCAGCTGTTATTGCAGTCATGTTGGCCTTTGTAGGTATATTTTTAGGTATCGTTTTTAAGTCTGTGGCGATAGGTCTAGGATTAGGATTTAGTAGCGTTATTGGATTGATTTTTGCCAACTATATGCTGAAGAAAAATGAAAAAGGCGTACATCTTTATCAACAGGTTTTGGGCTTTAAAATGTTTGTCAAAGCAGCAGAAAAAGACAAAATAGAGATGATGCTTAAGGAAGATCCTGATTATTTTGAAAAAACCTTGCCCTATGCCATGATCTTCGGATATGCCAAACAATGGAGTAAAAAATTTGATGGTCTGCTCCTGGAACCACCAAAATGGTATGTGAGTCCCGCCGGCATGTATTTTCATGGTGGTACATTTTCTCCATCCGAATTTGGAGAAAGTTTTGATAGTGGCATTCACGATATCCAAAGCGTATTTACGAGTGTTCCTGCAAGTTCAGGTGGCGGTGGAGGAAGTTTTAGCGGTGGCGGAAGTTCTGGAGGTGGATTCGGTGGCGGTGGTGGAGGTAGCTGGTAGACACTAAAGTTCTCTGACAAAAAATACCTATTTCTTATCCTTTAGGGTGCAGTTTTTCAACAGGTATACAATTAAACCCGGAATGATAATTATTTGAGATCTTTTCTTATCAGGGGACCAACTTTAAGAATGATATTGCTCATTCTAATAAGTTTATAATGTTTTGACAGGAAGTTTACTTGAAGTTATTTCTACCTTTGCGGCATTATTTAGTTTGATATAAATAGTTGCAATGAAATACTTAGTAGCTTTATTTTTCACAATTATTGTAGTAAGTGCTTTAAGCTTTACATCATTGTCGGGACAAGCCAATGTATATCTCAGTGGCAAAGTCATGGATATAAGCAATCAGCCTCTCACAGGGGTACTCGTCATACCTAATCCCGGCAAACCTGAATATACAGATGCAGATGGTAAATTTAAAATAAAGGTAAGTAGAGGCAATTATTCTATCACCCTACGATATTTGGGAAATGAAGACATCATCATTGACCAGGCCATAAAGAACGAAAACATTGATTTGGGTGAAATCATCATGAAAGAGAAAGCAATTTTTCTTAAAGAAGTCAATGTGAGTGCCACAGCTTTGCCCTATAAAAGCAATATTGAGGGGACAAATTATTATGTGAGTCCTCTCCAACTTAAAAGAATCCAACCCATCTCCACAGAAGAAGTACTCAAAACGCTTCCCGGAGTGAATGTATTGGGTGATATGGGACTATCAAATAGAATCAACGTGAGTATCAGAGGATCTTGGGGTAGGCGGTCAGAAAAAATACTCATGATGGAAGATGGATCGTCGATTTCTCCAGCTCCATATACAGCACCAGGTGTTTATTATAATCCTATCAGTGAGCGTATCGATGGTATAGAAGTTATTACAGGTGCAGATATATTGAGGTATGGTCCTAATAATATGTTTGGTATGATCAACTATATCACGCCAAAACCACCGCAACAACCTGGTCTCAGAGCAAAAATTTCAGGAGGACAAAGGGGGTATTTCTCAGGTTTATTGTCTTATGGTGGCACATGGAATAAGGTGGGAAGTCAGGTAGAAATAGTATATAAAAGATTTGACGGATTTACTAAAAACTCTTCAGTAGACATGGTCAATCTTAATGCTAAAATTTTTGCAGAGTTAGCAGAAAACCAATCCATCTACTTCAAAATAAGTGGACAATTTGAGGATAATCAAGCGACACTAAGTTCTATCACACCATATACATTTAGTGTCGATCCTACAGAAGGTCCTTTTGATGCAGATAGATTTACCATGCATAGATATGGGTTGGATATCATCCATAAATGGGTGCCTGATCCAACATCTGATCTTACGACCAAAATTTTTGCTTCAGATTTTGCACGTGACTGGTGGAGACAAAATAATACCGTGATCAAAGCGGCAAATGTACGTGGCTATGTAGGTGAAGAAATATTCTCTCAAAGATATAATTACCTTAATGAT
>JBBRVQ010000028.1:0-49820 GCA_038246735.1 Chitinophagales bacterium | reverse complement strand
CAACTCAACAACTTAGCAACTCAACAACTCAACAACTTAGCAACTCAACAACTTAGCAAATTAGCAACTCAACAACTCAACAAGTATTTAGCAAAAATAAAAAAACAGATGGATGCAAATATAATGACAGAAACAGCTCAGATCCTTCAAAATAATTTTGATTACACATTATTTTCCTGGAGCAAACAGAAAGGCATTTCGCCATTAGTTATAGAAAGAGCGGAAGGAGTATATCTTTATGATTATGACGGAAACCGGATCATTGATTTCAGCAGTGGATTGATGAATGTCAATATCGGTCATGGCAATCAGCGCGTAACGGATGCTGTGGTCAAACAAATGCAACAGGTAGCCTATGTATCACCATCCTGTGTGACTAAAGTTCGTGGCGATTTGGGCAAAAAACTGGCTGAAATTTGTCCGGGAGACCTGAACAAAGCTTTCTATACACTATGCGGAGCCACTTCAATTGAGAATGCAATCAAAGTCGCCCGATTGTATACGGGGAAACATAAAATTCTTACCAGATATCAATCTTATCACGGATCAAGCAACGGTGCGATGACCGCCAGTGGTGATCCTAGAAAACTTCCAGTAGACAGCCAGCAGGCACCAAATTTTGTACACTTTGATTTACCTATAGCCTATCGATGGGAGTATGGCGCTGATAATTTTCTGAAGGAACAAGTGGCCAATCTGGAAAGAGTCATTGCCTATGAAGGACCCAATAACATAGCGGCTATTTTGCTGGAAGGTGAAAGTGGTTCATCAGGCTGTCTGAAATATCCGGTTGGATATCTGAAAGCTGTGCGCACCCTTTGTGACATGCATGGCATACTTCTTATCATGGACGAAGTGATGAGTGGTTTCGGCAGAACCGGCAAATGGTTTGGATTCCAGCATCATGACATTATTCCTGACATGATTTGTATGGCGAAAGGACTGACATGCGGTTATCTGCCATTTGGTTGCCTTATGCTTACAGATAGAATTGCTGCCAAATTTGATGATGTGGTTTTGGCCATTGGCCTTACCTACTCAGCTCATCCTGTGGCTTGTGCAGCAGCTTTAGAAACTATCAGAATATATGAAGATGATGGGTTGATAGAAAATGCAGTTGCTATGGGCAATTATCTTGACAGCAGAATTGAAGACCTTAAAAAAATACACCCTTCGATCGGAGATTGGAGAAACACCGGTTTACTGGGTTGTATTGAGCTGGTGAAAAGCAAAGCAACCAAGGAACCTTTGGCACCATATAATGCAAAACCTGATGAAATGGTGATCATGAATAAAGTAGCCGCCAAAATAAAAGCGCTTGGAATGTATACTTTTGTACGTTGGTCATATATATTTATTGCACCACCGTTGATAGTAACCAAAGCTCAAATTGATGAAGGACTGGATATCATCAGTGAAGCACTTTATATCGCTGATGAAGCAGTCTCAGATTAATGATAAAGCAAAAACAGATGTCCGAAAACCTGAATACCACCAATGTTGACCTATATAATGAAGATCTGGCCCCTGTCCTTCAGAGCGAGAGAAGCTGGACAACGTGGAATTATGCAGCGCTTTGGATTGGGATGAGCCTTTGTATTCCGACTTATATGCTTTCGAGTTCTTTGATCGATGGTGGTATGAATTGGTGGCAGGCTATCCTTACTATATTTTTGGGCAATTCGATTGTATTAATTCCCATGATACTGAACGGTCACGCGGGGGCTAAGTATGGTATACCTTTCCCCGTATTTGCGAGATCCAGTTTTGGTACGAAAGGGGCAAATATTCCGGCACTATTGCGGGCTATTGTGGCTTGTGGCTGGTTTGGTATACAAACATGGATAGGCGGTTTTGCCATATTTCAGATGATGCGTCTCTGGATTCCGGCTTTGGAAACATTGCCACAAGTTTTCCCGGATTCATGGAGTTTGCAGACCGGTCCGGCGATTTGTTTTTTATTATTTTGGTTACTAAATATGTATGTAGTTTATCTGGGAGTGGACAGCATTCGAAAACTTTTGATTTTCAAAGCAATTTTCCTGCCTGTGGCTGCGCTGGCTCTTCTGGCATGGGCAATTCTTGCTGCCAAAGGATTGGGTCCGATATTGGCCACTCCATCAAAATTTTCAAATAAAGCTGAATTTTTTGCCTTCTTTTTTCCTGCTCTTACAGGTATGGTTGGTTTTTGGGCCACACTTTCACTCAACATCCCCGACTTCACCCGTTATGCCGTATCTCAGGACGCACAAATAAAAGGTCAGATTTTCGGACTGCCCACTTCTATGACACTTTTTGCTTTTGTCGGAGTGGTCGTTACTTCGGCTACAACGATTGTATTTGGCACCACGATATGGGATCCGGTTATTCTAGCTGGGAAATTTGATAGTAAAATGTTGGTCAGTTTTGCCATGATTGCAGTGGCCATATCCACACTTGCTACCAATATTGCGGCAAATATTGTCAGTCCAGCCAATGATTTTGCCAACCTTATGCCTTCCAAAATAGATTTCAGAAAAGGAGGGTACATTACAGGACTGATAGGAATGATGATTTTTCCTTGGAAATTAATTGCTGATCCCTCTGGTTATATTTTCACCTGGCTGGTCGGTTATTCGAGCTTGCTTGGACCTGTAGGTGGCATTATGATCGTGGATTATTATTTTATCAGAAAACAGACACTGATTCTGAATGATTTATATGATAGCGGAGGTATCTATAGTTTTACCAAAGGATTTAATCCATCAGCCATTGCTGCCCTTATCATTGGAATAATACCCAATATACCTGGTTTTTTAATGACAATAGGGATGATAAGTAAAGATCTGTTTCCGTATTGGGTGACCGGATTATATCATTATGCATGGTTTGTTGGGTTTGGTTTAAGTGGTTGGATATATTGGCTATTAATGAAAAATAAAAAGTAAAATTACCATGAGCATCTTAATTAAAAACGGAAGGATAATAACAGCAACTGATGATTACATCGCTGATATTTATATAGAAGGAGAAACTATTCAGGTCATTGGACAGCACCTTAATATGGCAGCTGATCAGGTATTAGATGCATCGGAGTCATTGGTTATGCCCGGAGGTATCGATCCGCATGTACACCTGGACATGCCTTTTATGGGAACATTCAGTAGTGACAATTATGAAACTGGCACCCGTGCAGCTTTATTTGGAGGTACGACCACGGTAATAGATTTCATATTACAAACCCAGGGAAAAAGTTTGCAATCGGCACTACATGAATGGAAAGGAAGAAGTGATAATAATGCTGTGGGTGATTACAGTTTTCATATGGCAGTGACAGATTTTAATGAAGATACTAAAAAAGAAATCCAGCATTTCATAGAAGAAGAAGGCATCACATCTTTTAAAACTTTTATGGCGTATAAAGGTGCACTGATGATAGACGACCGCCAAATGATAGGTCTGATGAATGAAGTAAAAAAGCATGGTGGACTGATCAATGTACATGCTACTAATGGTGACATGATTGATTTCCTGATTGCAAAACATAGGACGGAAGGAAAACTGGAGCCTTTGTACCACTATTTATCACAGCCGGAAGTGACTGAAGCAGAAGCCAGTGGAAGATTTGTTGATATGGCCAATTATACAGGATGTCCCGGCTACATAGTACATCTGACCTGTGAAGGAGCGTTGAATGCTGTCAGAAATGCTACTAAAAGAAATCAAAATGTTTTTGTTGAAACCTGTATACAATATTTGATTCTGGACGCATCTTTATATGAAAATAATTTTGAAGGTGCCAAATGGGTCATGAGTCCCCCATTGAGAGAAAAAAAGGATCAGGCTACGTTATGGGCAGGCATTAATCAGGGATTGGTGAATGTAGTGGCAACTGACCATTGTCCATTTAAGTGGCAACAAAAATTAATGGGTAAGGACGATTTTTCTAAAATCCCGAATGGTCATCCCGCAATCGAAAATAGAATGGAATTATTATTTAGTGAAGGGGTAAATAAAGGAAAAATTTCTTTAAATAAATATGTAGAAGTGGCCAGTACCAATGCGGCAAAAATATTTGGTATGTTCCCTAAAAAAGGCACCATAGCTGTAGGTAGCGATGCAGACATTCTTATTCTTGATCCTAACGAAATCCACACACTTTCGGTGAATACCCACCATATGAATGTAGATTATAGCGGGTATGAAGGATGGGAAGTCAAAGGTAAAGTGAAAACAGTTTTATTGCGTGGAAAAATTGCCATTGATAATAATGAATGTAAGCTTTCCAAAGGATACGGACAATTTGTAAAAAGAAATAAAGTAGAAGGAAAAATATAAATATTACTTTGCACTAAAATCCAAAAACATTAATTTAATAAAATATGTCAAGAATAATTAAATCAGGACTCATCCAACTTAGTCTGGCAAAAACAGAAGGAGAAGGAACCATAGATGAAATCAAAGAAGCTATGGTCCAGAAACATATTCCATATATTGAAGAAGCAGGACGACAAGGCGTACAAATCCTTTGTTTTCAGGAGATTTTCAATACACCTTATTTCTGCCCGGGCCAGGACAGTGCGTGGTATGCTTCGGCAGAGTCAGTACCTGGTCCGACTACTGAACGTATGCAGGTATACGCCAAAAAATATCAAATGGTTATGATTGTTCCAGTGTACGAAAAAGAACAAACTGGCGTATATTATAATACAGCAGCAATTATTGACGCTGATGGAACATATCTCGGCAAATACCGTAAAAACCACATTCCACAAACGGGTGGATTTTGGGAAAAATTTTTCTTCAAACCAGGTAATTTGGGTTATCCGGTATTTCAAACCAAATATGCTAAAATAGGCATTTATATCTGTTATGATCGTCATTTTCCTGAAGGAGCAAGATGTCTTGGTTTGAATGGTGCGGAGATCGTATACAATCCATCTGCTACCACTGTTGGACAATCTCAATATATCTGGAAGCTGGAGCAGCCTGCACATGCCGTGGCCAATGCGTATTTTATGGGATGTATCAATAGGGTAGGCATCGAAAAGCCATGGAATTTGGGTCACTTTTATGGTACCTCCTATTTTGTTAATCCGCTGGGTCAAATTATTGCTTGTGCATCCGAAGATAAAGACGAATTGCTGGTCAGTGAGTTGGATTTGGACCTCATTACAGAAGTAAGAAGTAAATGGCAGTTTTACAGAGATCGAAGACCTGAGTCATATGATGAAATTGTAGCACCGTAAACCTTTTGGCTTTACCATTTATAAAAGTCTAAAACCCCAGATATATGGCTCTAAAAAATAATCGATTGGATACTCAGCAATATGAAGAAAATTTTGCTGACATTCATCCGCCCTTTGAGACATCAGAAGCAGCAGCTATTGAAGCCAATCGTTGTCTTTTCTGCTATGATGCGCCATGTATGAAGTCTTGTCCCACATCCATTGATGTACCTAAATTTATCAAACAAATTGCCACACAAAATATAAAGGGATCAGCACATACTATATTATCCTCAAATATTATGGGCGCGGGATGCAGCAAGGTGTGCCCGGTAGAAAAATTGTGCGAAGGAGCCTGCGTGTACAATCTAATGCACGAAAAACCTATCCATATAGCCAAGCTTCAGCGGTATTCGACTGAAAAGGCAATGGAAAATCAATGGCAGCTGTTTAAAAGAAAAGATTCAGTGGGTAAAAAAGTAGCCGTCATAGGTGCAGGTCCTGCCGGATTGAGCTGCGCTCATGTCTTGAGCAGAGAAGGGATAGACGTTACCATTTACGAAAGAGAAAGTAAAGGTGGCGGTTTGATGACCTATGGCATAGCTGCTTATAAAGTTACTCCTCAATTTTGTGAAGATGAAGTCAATTATATCACATCTATTGGCGGGATTGAAATAAAATACAATCATGAACTGGGCAGAAATATAAGTCTTGACTCCATACAAACTGAATATGATGCCGTCTATCTGGCTTTTGGTGTTGGATTGGCCAGGCAACTGGATATACCGGGCGAAGACCTAGATGGTGTAGTAGATGCTATTTCTTTTATTTATGACCTGCGTTCCAATGATTTGTCATCAATAGTGATAGGGGATAAAGTGGCGGTAGTCGGTATGGGTATGACTGCGATAGATGCAGCAACCCAAGCAAAAAGACTTGGCGCAAAAGAGGTTACTTTGATATACCGAAGGACGCAGGATGAAATGCCTTGCACCGAACACGAACTGAATATTGCCAAACTGGATGGATGCCAGATTGTTTGGTTAGCATCACCCAAAGAAATAGTCGGGTTAGGAGGGAAGGTTAGTCAATTGGTGTGTGATGTCATGAAACTTGATACACCGGATTCAAGCGGCAGAAGAAGTCCTGTCAATACCGGAGAGACCATAACACTGGAAGTAGACATGGTGATAAAAGCAGCGGGACAAATGCCTTATGAATACTTCGTTAAAAGCAATAATTTAAGTGAAAATAAAGGCAAAATAGATATAACGGACAAGGCCATTACCAATCTGAAGGGTGTTTTTGCTGGTGGTGATTGTGTAAATGGTGGAAAGGAAGTGGTAGATGCAGTACAGGCAGGCAAAGATGGAGCAGCAGCAATTTTGTCATTTTTACTTTAAAATTTGAATTTTCAAACCCGATAAAATTTAACTATGGCTGATATATCATCCAATTTCCTTGGCATAAAATCTCCTAATCCATTCTGGCTGGCCAGCGCACCACCTACGGATAAAAAAATAAATGTGGTCCGTGCCTTTGAAGCTGGTTGGGGAGGTGTCGTTTGGAAAACCTTAGGTTCTCAGATAAAAAATGTTTCTTCGCGCTACTCATCCGTAAATTATGGGGGTAAGCGCATGATGGGTTTCAATAATATAGAATTGATCAGCGACAGACCGCTGGAAATAAATTTAAGAGAAATCTATGAAGTAGTAAAAATGTATCCCGATCGTGCGATGATAGTCTCTTTGATGGCCGACAATGACAGGAAATCCTGGCACGAACTTATTCAAAAATGTGAAGATGCAGGTGCTATGGGATTTGAACTTAATTTTGGTTGCCCGCATGGCATGACGGAACGGGGCATGGGTGCTTCAGTAGGGCAAGATCCTGAAATCGCCAAGATGGTGGTGGAGTGGGTGATGGAAAAATCCACTATTCCTGTGATTACCAAACTTACACCCAATGTACACTCTGTAGTGCCAACAGCAAAAGCGTCCGTTGAGGGAGGTACCAATGGACTGAGTCTCATCAATACTATACAGAGTGTGACTGGTGTCGATCTGGATACGCTTGTTCCTAATCCATACGTGGCAGGCAAAAGTGTTTTTGGCGGGTATTGTGGTCCGGCTGTCAAACCTATCGCGCTAAAAATGCTAACCACTATAGCACAGGATCCACTTACATCAAGCGTTCCTATATCAGGCATCGGAGGTATCAGCACATGGAAAGATGCGGTAGAATTTATGCTTCTAGGGAGCTCTACGGTTCAGGTTTGTACCGCTGCAATGACCCATGGATTCAGGATTGTGGAAGATCTTTGCGAAGGATTAAATAACTGGATGGACGAAAAAGGATATCGGACTTTGCCGGATTTCATTGGTAAATCGGTAGAAAAAATCACCCATTGGGAAGATTTGGATATCAATTATCATCACATCGCCAAGATCAATCAGGACAAGTGTATTCATTGTGGCTTATGCTACATTGCCTGTGAAGATACTTCTCATCAATCCATTGATATAGAAAGGGGACATCCTTACAACAACTATACTGTAAAAGATGAGGAGTGTGTAGGCTGTAATTTATGTCAACTGGTTTGTCCTGTGGAAGATTGTATAACCATGGAGGAACATAGAGTAGCCCCCGAATATGTCAACTGGAAAGAATGGCAGCGTAAGGGATTGCCATTGAATGATCATTGACAAGCATTATTTCCTGCATTTTATTTTTGTCATCACCAGATTGCCAATTCCCCTGCCTTGGGTAATGCCGTTCTTGATCGCAGGCATAAAATGAATACCGCCATACAATCTGGAAATACAAGCTTCTTCAGCAGCTTGGTTGAAAGAAGTAAATGAACGCTCAGGTATGCCAAATTCAACTTCAGTATTATCCTTAAAGCCAAAATCATTGCCATAAAGTTCGGAAAGCACTGTCGCTGCAGCAGATGATGCCACACTATGCCCACTGGTATATTCGGGAAATGGGGGAGTCTGCAATAATGGTAACCATTCAGGATCAATAAACTCATTGATTACGGTCTCCGGTCTTACTGCATTGCTTCTGTATTTTTCATCCCAACAGGAGATAAAAGCGTCTACCAGCGCTAATGAGACCAAAGCATACGTTTGGACAGATTTTGTGATATCTGCTTTCGCATTTTTACACACCAATCCAACAATGTTGATCCAATGCCCGCCGGGGGATATTTTTTTTGTAGCATGCATGATGTGTCCGGTGACGTTCAATTTATATGGATTGCAATCCCAGAAATTGGCAATTTCTTTTTGCTCATCAGATAAATTTTTTACCCCTTCATAAACTTCAATTGCTTCTTTATAATATTGACTATTTTTATCTGTCATATTGTAAAGAGTAGGTGGCAATGGCTTAAACTGCTGGGCTGAGTCCATTACAAAACTCCTGATTTTATTCCAGGAAGGTTCAATACCGTCCATATAACCCGGAGGTGTTGGTTTCCAGGTGGCAAGATCTTTTTGAAGGCTGTATTTGGGAAATGAGCGGGTTTGCTTGTAATTATCGCCCGCTGACCACTTTAAAATATGAGATGCAAGTGTATCACTAAATGCTATAGTTCGACTATAGACTTCTTCAGGCATTCCAGTATTTTGGTAAAACTTAAGCGCTTTTGCTATCTGAATATTCAAAGTTTCTTCTGAAAATATCAAAGCCTTACCAATCTTTAAGAAAGTGAGTGTTGACGCCATGGGGAAACAATATTCTTTTCCTGATGCAGGCTGTGGCAATTCAGGTAAATGATGTATTTGGCGTGCTAAAGAGATATAAGAAGAATCATTATATCTGGCTGCCTCATATGCTCCAATACTTGAGTAAACATAAATTCTGCTTGCCACTGGCGGAGAAAAAATATCATGGACAATGACATCTGTAAGGGCTTTTACTGAAGCATGAAATATCGCCTGATCGGCAGCTTCCTTTTGAAAATTTGAATTTTCCTTTTTGCAGGCTACCAAAAGGAAACACAAAATGGTAGCAGATAATAATCGAAACATTTGTTTTACTGAATTTGATGTAAAGGTACATTTTGATTCATTTTTTTAATAATAATTTCCCATAGATTAAACCTTACCCTCAAATAATGGTCTTTAAATGTAGATTTTAATGAACAATGATATATCCTGAAGATGAAAATATATTAAATTTGATCATTTCTTATGACAAAAGAAATGAAGGATTCAGGTATTTGGTGGCTAAGTATAAAGAAAAATTATATTGGCATATCCGTAGGATGGTAGAGAATCACGAAGATGCAGATGATGTATTGCAGAATACTTTTCTAAAAGTAGTAAAAAATATTGAAGGTTTTCAGAGGCAGTCCTCATTGTTTACCTGGCTATACAGGATTGCCACCAATGAAAGCATTAACTTTTTAAATGCAAAAAAAAACAAGTATCAAGAAAGCACAGATGTTTCTGCTTTGCAAAATGTTACATCTTATGAAAGTGTAAATGAGACAATAGTCCTGCAATCACTTGCTTCAGCCATTAAAACGCTGCCGGACAAACAAAAATTGGTATTTAATCTGAGATATTACGATGAACTTCCATATCAGGATATTGCAGATATTACAGATACTTCTGTAGGTGCGTTAAAAGCATCTTATCATTTGGCAGTTAAAAAAATTGAAGAACACATAAAAAAGAATGTATGATGAATAGCGATACATACGAAGTAAATAAAGAGCTGAAAGACATTGCGCCAATTCTTGCTGAATTACCAAAAAATAGTGCTTCAGAAGTACCAACAGGGTATTTTCAACTGGTAGAAGAGCAAATCATGCGTCAAATTTTTATCTCAGAAAATGTCCATAAATCTGAGATGCAAGTTCCTGAAGGGTACTTTGAAAAACTTGAATCAGATGTAATTAATGTTGTCAGTAAAAATAATCCAAATAAGTCTTCTGAAGTTAAAATTGTATTGTTTTCAAATGTAAAATTGTTGCAATACGCGGCGGCCGCAGTCCTGATACTGTTTGTTTCGGTTTGGATCGTATTTAATGTGAATAATACTAACGCCATCACAGAAGATACAACTTTGGAAACCAGTGATGCCTATTTTGAGTATCTGGAAGATAATATGGATGAATTTGATATCAATTCATTAGTAGATCATGATCTGATTGAAGAAAGCGATATTACTTTGATCACTTACACAGAAGATGCAGTCACAGATGATAGTCAGTATTTTATTCTTGAATCAGAAATTAATTTTTAGGAAACACTTTATTTAATTATATAAATTATTTTAGCATGAAACTTCAAACAAATTTAATCAGAATGTTCATCTTTTTTGCATTCTTAGTCAGTACAATTGTTGTAATAGGACAAGATGGTCAGCAAAGAGAAAGAATAAAAGACAAAGTAAAAGCGCAACGAGTCGCATACATCACCCAGGAATTGGAATTGAGCGAAACTGAAGCCCAGAAATTTTGGCCGATATACAACACTTATCAGTCAGAAATTGAGCAACTCAGGGCTTCACTGGACCTAAAGCCAAGGAGAGATATGTCAGATAAAGAAGCCGAAGAAATGATGATGGCCATGCTGGAAGGTCGAAGCAAAGAAATTGATATCCAGAAAAAGTATATTCAAAAAATGAAAACGGCTGTTCCTGCAAAAAAAATAGCCATGTTGTTTAAAGTTGAGAGAGAATTTAAGGAAAAAGTCATTTCAAATATTAAGGAGCGAAGGAAAAATCGAATGGAGAAATAAAACACTTTATTCTGAATACGTATTTCGTAAATTTTTGAGAAAAGACCATACTTTAAAATATGGTCTTTCTTATTTTATGAAAAAATTAAAAAATTTAATTGGTTTTTATAAAGATAACTTAGTTTTGTATTCATTATTCAAAACAATTAATATCAAAACATTTCTATCATGAAGAAATATGTAATTTTTTCAGTGGCTGCTTTTTATCTTTTTGCATGTGGGGCCAAAGAAGTTAAGACAGAGAACAATACATCCGAAGTGTCCAAACCAGTAGTAGACGGAGCTAAAATTTATAAACAAAACTGTGAACTCTGCCATGGACCTGACGGAAAATTAGGCGCAAACGGATCAAAAAACCTTACTATTACAGAGCTTGATCTCAACGCAAGAATTGCCATGGTCAGCAAAGGTAAAGGGGTCATGATGGCATTCGAAAACATTCTCAACCTATCCGAAATAAGAGCCGTAGCAGAATATACCATGACACTTAAATAAAAATTGCAGGTGTATTGTATGATGCATTAACATAACAGGTGTTAAATTGAATCTTTGATTCATGCACTAACAATTATAAAACTTATCTTTGTGTTTTAGATCGGGTAATTTTTTTATTTTACCTATCATGTTTTAACCTGAGATATAATTATTTATGAGTTTTAAAAGCATCCGAGTTTTACACGCTCTTATACAAAAGGGATTTTTGCTTTTTTTAATTTTACTTTTAAATGCCGGATCTTTATCTAAAGTTTCAGCACAGGATGTTATTCCTCCTGTAGTCGTTTCCCCACCTAGGGATACATCATTTGAATGTGGTGCTACCCAAGATATTATAGGAAAACTCACGGCATGGTATAATGATGCAGGAGGAGCTATTGCTACCGATGATTCTGATAGTATCCTATGGAAAGCGGATATTACGCTTCAGCAAGCCATCACAATTTTCAACAATTCACTGGATGTCATCTGCGGTAATAAACAAAAGGTTGAAGTAAGTTTTACTGCACAAGATACATCAGGGAATCAAAGTTTGGCTTTTAAAGCTTCATTTTTTACTACGGACACCAAAGGACCTAAATTGCTGAATAGTGTGCCAATAGTGCATTATGACTGTATAGAGGGGATCAGAGATACATTGATAAAGTGGATTCGTAATAGAGCTGGGTACAACGCAACGGATGATTGCTCCAATAGCATAACCTGGAAAAATTTTAATTACGCAATTTCTCAAAATAATATTGTTATCCAGTCAGGTGGTGGTAGCATTCTGAATGGTCCATACCCGTTGATTCCTGATGGTATTTGTGACTGGCGCATGAATATTTCGTTTATAGTCGCTGATGAATGTGGCAATGAGACAGGAACGCCTGGTACGACATCTTTTAACGTGACGGATAATATCGCTCCTTTTTTCAACTCCCTGCCTGAAGATATTACTGTAGATTGTGATAAAATTCCTGTAGTGCCCAACTTATCGGCAACAGACTACTGCGATAGATCTGTTTTGCCTGTGTACAATTTTTCAAGCACTCAAATATCGGATTCTACCCAATGCGGACATTATAATTTTATTATAACACGAAATTGGTCGATATCAGATAAATGTGGAAATTCATCATCGCATACTCAGTTGATTACAGTCAGAGATACTATACCACCTTTGCTCACCTCTCCCCAGCCTGAAATAACCCTTAGTTGCCAGACATTTGATACAAATACGGATAGTTTGTTCATAAGTTTTAATGACCAATGTTCTCCGGCTATGGCATCATTTGTAGACACTATTCAATCTTCAGGATGTAATTCCTTGATAGAAAGGACCTATACTTTGGCGGATATTTGCAATAATATTAGTTTTTTTACACAAAAGCTTACCGTTATTCGGGATGTTGACCCTATGATAACTGTTGCTGCAGAAAATCAAGAATACGATTGTCAGAGCCTGGAAAATTTCAATGCGTTACTTAGTGCCTGGGTTCAGAACAGAGGAAATTCTACAGCAGAAAGCGCTTGTAGTGATCTAAAATTTTTTGCTGCAATAAAGGGAAGTTATGCTATTAATAATCCGACTACTTTTCCGGGTATAAGTCCGGTTAACTTGCCTCCTCAAACATGTCCATCTTCCTTGACTGGCTTTTTAAGGTATTTGGAAGTTGATTTTGTGTATTACGATACTTGTGGGAATACTTCGGTAACTTCAGGTGTTTTCGGAATCAAAGATCAAAATGCACCTACTATATCATCTTGTCCGCCAGCCATCGTGCAAGCCGTAGATGAAAATTCATGTTATTCGCAAACCAGAATTGTGATACCTAGCGCTACCGATGACTGCGTGGAATCCACTTCGCCAGTCACCAAAATAGTTACTGTTCCCGTGAGATCGTCCACGCCGGCAGGACCGGAATCTATCGTAGAATCCGTAACGATAAAAATAGGGCCTTTCAATTCTTCCACATCAACTCCAATAAATGAAGGGATGCTTTTGGTTAAATTACGAAATCTGGACATTGACGATGTGACGGAATACTATAATATTTTTGATGAAGATGGTTTAAATTTAGGCAAAACACCCGTTGGTGCAGGTCAATGTGCCAGCATAGAATTTACGATCTCGCTCGACAAAAATAGTATTAATAGATGGATTCAGGATGGATTCATTGATGTCACATTTGCCCCAAATATAGTATCGGGAAGCCCTGTTTTGTCTATCAACAATATTTGTAATGGGAGTGCAATAGAGACAACCATAAGTTTTGATATCGACATAAAAAATACCATTAAGAAGTCTTATACGATAGATAATGGCCCGTTTGTAACTTTAAATAATGAAGAACAAATCGATCTGGAACTTCCGAAAGGGGATCATTTGATTCATTTTTCATTTACAGATTGTGCCAATAATGTTGCAATTTGTACGGTGCCGGTAACTATTGAAGACAAAACCGCACCTCAAATCCTTTGCCCTTCAAACAAATCTACTGTATTAAGTACGGGGCAGTGTAAAGATACAATTTCGATGGATGTAGATTTTGAAGTAATTGAAAATTGTGAAGGATCAAGAAAATATGAAAGTTTGTCACCTATCTCCGATGAAGCGTCGTATCTATCTTTTGTTTACAATGAAGCAAAAGGATTGCATGAAGCACGCAGCAAACAAATCGTTTTTACAAATGTGTTTCCGGTAGTACATACTGATTTGCCCGTTTCTTTAGAAATTATTTTTTTTGGAGACAATAATACTCCTGGAGAATATTTTGAGATATTCGGACCTGAAGGAAACATGATTGGTACTACCCGGGTTGCAAACGGTAATGTAGATTGTACCCTTTCAAAAACTACATTTGAAATAAACAGGGATATCTTTAATGCCTGGATTAATAATAATCAGGTGTTCATATTGGCTGTGCCGAAAAACGGTAATGACGGCATCAATCCCTGTGCTGAAATTCCATCAGGGGGCACGTTAGATAATTTGAGTTTTTTAAAAGGAAGACTCTTTTACTCAGATGTGACTTTTTCCATCAGTACGTCGGGAGCTACTATGATCACTGAAAAAGAGATACCCGCAGGTGCTTTAAAACATAATCTCATCCTTAATGCCGGAAAAAATACTGTGACATTAAGAACTAAAGATAATGCAGGGAATTTTGGTACCTGCAAATTCGATATTGATGTACAGGATAATGAACGTCCTGTTGCAAGATGTCAGAATGCCGTTGCTACACTTCATCCATCGGGATTGGAAACATTGGTGATCACACCTCAGATGATAAATAATGGCAGTAGTGACAATTGTATCATTGAAAAAATGACGGTAACCCCATCAACTTTGGATTGCTCATTTGCCAACAGCGATGTCACGGTGCAATTTATCGTTGAAGACAAAGCCGGAAATACGAATACCTGTTCATCCATAATACGAGTCAAAGCTGCAGAAATTTCTCCTTCTTTTTCTGCAGGTCTTTGTTCTAATGATACTTTAAAATTATTTTCCAATCTCCCTGCGGCATCTATAGGAGGAACGTATTCATTTCACTGGGATGGGCCCGGCAATATTGAGTTTTTTACAGAAAATCCTTTTATTCCCAATGCAGATGAGAGTTTTAATGGCCCATATATCCTTACTGTTACTGGATTTAATAACTGTACATCCGTTGGTTCTGTGCTCGTGAATATCAAACCACTGATCAATCCTGCACTTACAGCCAATAATAAGGACTTATGCGAAACTCAAGATCTAATATTAACCACATCTGATTATAGCGGCAATATTGATTATCAATGGTATGAAGGTATTTTTCCCACAGGAATACTTCTTAAGACTACTCAAATCCCTGAGTTTATCCTACATCCAAATGTAGGTGTTCACTTTTATTATGTAATAGCCAAAGGTCCGGATTGTAGCTCCAATCCATCAGCATTGCTAAAAGTAACCGTACTAAAAACTCCGGAAGCGCTAGTAAATAATTCGTTTTTGTCTCCATGTGAAGGGGACGAAATCGTACTGGGTACATCAGTAAATAATGTTAATTTCACTTACCATTGGACAGGGCCTTCCGGCTACAATGAGGTCGGAAGATTACCAAAGGCAATAACAAATGCAACTTTGAACAATGCAGGAGATTATTTTTTAACGATTCGAAATGGTATGTGTTTTTCTGATACAGCGGTCACAAAAGTAGTCATTCTTGAGCGGCCATTAAAGCCAACCATCATAGGCGCAGATATTTTTTGTGAAGGTGTTATATTTACATTGGTAGCCACTTCTTCACCTAATGTTGAAAAGTTTGAGTGGTATAAAAATGGAATTTTATTCACCATAACCCAGGAAAATAGTCTTATTGTACCCAATGCGCAATCAGCATTACAAGGTACCTGGACCGTAATTTCAGTCAAAGGCAACTGCAAATCCACGATTTCTAATGCAAAATTTGTGGCCATAGATAATAGTCTTGAAATCGGAGCCATAAATTCAGGACCTGTTTGTATGGGGGACAGCGTAAGGTTACAAGCCACTTTTGTCCCTAATGCTACCTACAAATGGGCAGGGCCGATTGCAATAATACCCAATGTATATGATCCTTTGATACCGGGAGTGCCGGGTGATTATTCAGTTACCATTACGACTCCTACAGGTTGTCAGAACAATGCCAATACTACCGTTTCCGTCATCAGTGTACCTGAAATTACTGCATTGAGCAATGACTCAAAACCTTGTATGAATGCTACAGATAAGATTCAGTTTTTTCCGTCTGTATTTCCAAATTCCAATGATTATACCTATAAATGGACAGGGCCTTCAGGATTTTTATCTCAAATAAAAAATCCGATGTTGAACAATTTGTCCATGAAAGATACCGGAATCTATACTTTGGTGATCTTAAATAATGGATGTCCTTCTGAAAAAATCGAAACAAAAGTCAGTTTTAATCTAATTCCCGAAAAACCCGCAATAACAGGGCCTACCTTTGTATGTACAGGGAATCCTATATCTGTACAGGGGCAGTCAGCGAATTCCGATGTGGAATACACATGGAAAACGCCATTGGGTAATGTAAATACCACTGTAAATAATATACAAATAAATGAAGCTTTACTCGCAAATAGTGGTACTTATAGCTTGCAGGTAAAATCTGATGGTTGCCTTTCTCCCGAATCAGAAAGTATATTTATCGAAGTCAGGAATACGCCTTCCCTTCCCGTAATAATGGCTGAATCCCCAGTATGTTTTGGTGATACCGTCCGCTTGTCTACTGATGTTATAGCAGACGCAGAATATCTATGGCAAGGTCCCGGAAATCCGGGCAATGTTCCTGAGATATTAATTTCTGGTGCTTCCCAAGCAAACAGCGGTTTTTACTCCGTAAGAATCGCTAAAAATGGTTGTATTTCAAAAATTTCTTCATCAGTAGAAATTGTGGTCAAGGATGAAATTAAGGTTCCGTCATTTTCAATTCCATCTGTGTCTCTTTGTAAAACCAACCCATCAGGAGCTGAAATATGTTTTATGCCATCCAGCCTTGAAGCCAATGCCGTTTTCAGTATAATGAACTTGTCCAATCAATCCATTTTGGCTAAAGGAAATAGTACCTGTTTTTTTATCACTGACTTAAAATCCCTATCAGATGGCGCCAATTTTCTTGTTGCCAGAGCTGTATTGGGTGAATGTGTTTCTAAAAACTCTGATCCATTCATATTTAATATAAATTCACCTCCGGCCATTGATGCCCGCGCCATTGAATCTGACATTGTCACTTGTCCGGGTGAAGTAGTCAGATTAATATCTGCTTTTGGTCCGCCTTTGGTGGAAGTAAAATGGACAGCCCTGAATACTGAAAATAACATTTCGGGAATCAATGCTTTATCTCCTACCATTTCAGGTTTGCTGCCAGGTGAAAATATTATCTACTTGGATTACAGTATAGACGGGTGTAAGGATTTTACGCGGGATACGGTCCGTATTTATGTTGAATTCAAACCTGTAGTAAATGATGATGTGTATAGACTGAGATATGGAGAAACCGGTATTTTGAATGTTTTTCAGAATGATGTCTTGCCTGATGATGTTATTTTTACCCTTATTTCAAGTCCGGAGTTTGGTACTGCCAATATAAACGGGAATACGATATTGTACACTCCAGATAGCAGGTTTCTCAAACCGGTTCAATTTTCTTATCGTGTCTGTGCCGATTTTTGTGATGATCAGTGTGCTGAAGGTAAGGTGATCATTGAATTTGATGATGAAATATTATGCAAGGCGCCAAATATTTTTACCCCAAATGGAGATGGTATCAATGATAATTTTGTAATTCCTTGTCTTGACTCAGATCGTTTTCCGGACAATAAAGTGATGATATTTAATGAATGGGGCGCTGAAGTATATTTTGCCAGCCCATACAAAAATGACTGGAGCGGTACTTTTGGCGGTAACGAACTGCCAGCAGGAACTTATTTTTATATCATGGATACTGGAGATGGTCAGAGACCTGTGAATGGCTTTTTAATTTTACAACGATGACGAAAAAATTATTAATATTCTTTATTTTCATAACAGCCACTTTTTTGTTGCCCGCTCAACAGCAACAAATGTATACGCAGTTTATGTACAATAAGATGGGTCTAAATCCGGCTTATGCAGGAAATGAAACCTATCTGTCGGCCACCCTTTTATACAGGGATCAATGGAATGGATTTCCCGGGGCGCCCAAAGCCCAGGTGTTAACCATCAATATGCCACGATTAGGAAAACGTGTGGGTCTTGGTTTGAATTTCGAAAGACAAAACATAGGGATTACCGAAAAAGTGACCTATGAATTGATGTACGCCTACAAGTTTTTTCTGGGTGATGGCACATTGAGCATGGGTATGAATGTCTCTGGTCGCAATTATATACAAGATTACACAGATAGTCGTTTATTTGCGATTCAGGACATCAATCTCGATCCTTCTATTCCTCAAACGGTTCAATCAAGAAATCTGATCAATGCCGGTTTTGGTGTTTACTTCAATACGACCAAATTTTATCTGGGAGCTTCATTGCCAAGAATGATTAGATCAGATTTGGATTTTGACAATAACAATCTTTTTTCTACTGAGGTAAGGCATTTATTCCTGATGACAGGTGGAACATTTATCGTGAATAATGATTTTCGGGTCACACCACAGTTGATGTTCAGAGCAGCAGAAAACAGTCCTTGGGGTCTTGACCTAAATATCAGCGGTACCTGGAAGGATAAATATTCTACAGGACTCACTTACAGGACCGGGGGCACAAAAGGTGATTTGGGTGAATCCATAGACCTTATATTAGGTATTCAATTGTCTGATCGTTTGATGTTGGGTTTTGCTTACGACATCACTTTATCCAAGATAAGAACCATAGATAACGGAAGTCTTGAGATGATACTTTCGTACAATTTTATTCCTAAAAAGATTAAAACCATCATTGTAAACCCAAGATATTTCTGATGTGTACACCTAAAAAATTCAACAAAATTTTACTTATCTTAGTAAGTTTTCTTATCACTTTCGGTGGCATGGCCCAATCTGCCATCAACAAAGATGCCTTGACTTCCCTTCGGATTTACAATGAAAAGAATATCAATACGGCTAATCTGGAGTCTTCGCCTGCATTTGTAGGAGACAAAATCGGATTTGTTTATACTGATAATAAAAGTAAAATCTTCGATAAAGAAATAGATGAATCTTATTTTGAACTCGGTTATAGCACTGTAAATCAAGACAATTCCCTGCAAGGCAGGCAAATATATAATAAACGTATCAACTCTGATCTGCACGAAGGACCGATGTCGTATGATGCTCATCAAAATAAATTGTTTTTTACCCGTTCACACAAAGAAACCAGAAAAATTAAAGGAATTGAAACAGACACATTTTATTTGCGGATCATGTCAGCGGATCTGAATATTGCCAAACCCAATGTTTCTCCGATCAATTTAAATGTTGAAAAATATTCTGTTTGTCATCCTTCTTTGATGGCAGATGGAAAAACCATGATATATGCATCCAATAATAAAGGCGGAATGGGTGGAATGGATTTATATATGGCTTACTTTAATGGGGAGGAATGGTCCGGGAGTATAAACATTGGTATCGATATAAATACATCTTACAATGAAATATTTCCAAATATTCTGAATGATTCCATACTGATTTTTGCATCGGACAGAACCGGCGGTCCAGGCGGATTAGATATGTATGTATCTGTATTGAGAAACGGAAGCTGGGATACGCCAGAAATCTTACCGGCGCCATTAAATTCACCTTTTGATGACCTTGGCCTGATCGTGAGAGAAAATGGCAAATCAGGCCATTTTGCCAGCAACAGACCAGGTGGAAACGGGAAAGACGATATCTATAGGTTTGAGGCTGCTTTATCAGTCTTCAGCCCTGAGCCCGTTATGATGGTCACAACTACGGTGAACATACTGGATAAACTTACGCTTGAAGGTATTGCTTATGCAAAGATTACCCTCACACCTCTGGATATCGATATAAATAATTTTGCGTTGTCCAGTTACAATGTAGATATGCTTTCCGGCAGAGATCCCGGAGACCTTATTTTAAAATTGACGCCAAAAAAAGGAAAGACTTATCCTGATATCAGTACAGATTCATTGGGCATCACGTCTTTCCAATTAAAAAAAAGACAAAAATATCTCATTAAAGCTGCTGCACCGGGATATGCAGAAACATCCCTTATCTATGATTACTCAGTATTCGGATCAGCCTTTAATATGGTACTCGAGCCTGAAGGGGAAGAAGAAGTGACAGAAGAGGGTGGGCCTGCACTGGACGTTATGGATCAGGTAGATCCCAAAACAGTGCAAATACCCATGGAGACAGGCACAGTGATTGTAATTGAAAATATCTATTACGAATATAACAGTTCAGAGATATTGTCCGGTGCAGCTGAAGAACTTGATGATCTGGCGAGAATGATGCTACTCAATACTGAAGTAAAAGTGAGACTGGAGTCCCATACGGACAGCAGAGGGACAGCTGCGTACAATCTGCAATTGTCTCTGGATCGTGCCAATGCTGCCAGACAATATCTAACCAACATCGGAATAGATGAAGATCGGATCACCATCAGAGGATATGGTGAGTCAAAATTGAGAAATGAATGTACAGATAACGTAGCCTGTTCTGAATCGAAACACAGGTACAACAGACGTACTGAAGTAGTAATAGAAAGATGAGGTAATCTATATTACTTTTTGCACCATATTCTTTCCAAAGAATTATCAAAATCTGGTCTGCAGTAAGTTTAAAAGTTCTGCATTCCAAAAAAAATTAGTCCAGCTTACTTTTTTTTTGCTAAAGGTAAGTAGCCTTAAAGATATCGTATTTTTGAAGAAGTTCATTGGACTGACCATCACCGCCGAAAAAAGACTCCTAGGTATTCAGCGGTTTCCAGATGCAGGTGCCTTTACCGTGATCTCCCGGCAATTCAAAAACATTTTTATGTACTTCATCTTTTTTGGATGAGTATTCGACTACGATAATGTCTTTTTCATACCTGCGTACCAGATCATTCATATTGTGGTATAAGTCATCGAGTGTCCCATGCCACTAGAGATAATAAGACAAACCAAATGACATCAAAATGGACAGATCGAGCGCTCATTTGATCAATAAAAGCTACACTTTCATCATTTTGACCACCTAATGCTACGTGCAGCATCATCTGTGTTTCAGGTGCCACGCTTTTTTACTGCAGCAGTACTGGCATACAACAAATTCATTGAAATTGTATATTGGACTAAAAAGTATATCTGTGTTGCATATATCTTATCACGGGAAGTGGTTTTCCTGTAAAGTCAAAAAAAGTATTGTTTTCCCAGCTTGAACCTGTATTCCATTGATCTTTCAGGTTGCTGGTAATCCAGCATGGTTCCCAGTAGATCATTCCGACGCCACCACCTTTAATCAATGCTTGAGTGAGGTCTGTCATATATTTGAGTTGCCCATCTTTAGTGACCGGGTAACCATCGACTGCATTTTGTCCTGAAATAATATTATTATAACTATCTGCAGATTGTGCAGTCCACGGGTAAGCGGTTTCAACAATCATTACCTTTTTTTTATATTTTGCGATTAAGTCCGATATGATGGTGGTCACATCCGTATTTTTATTTACGGTGGACCATAAGAAGTAATGAGACAAACCCAATATGTCAAAATCAGTAACACCAGCCAGCGATGTAACTCCGTTTGCCCACCAGTTGCCATTTTGAAGTTGTGCTACGTGCAGTATTATTTTGGGCTTGATAGATGAATTTGCAGAAAAATTTCTGACTGCTGAAATACCGGACGACAACAATTGTCCAAAATTGGTATAGTTATTATTATTTATTTTACCTACAGGATGACACATGCCTCCATTGTTTTCATTGCCAATCTGAATGTATTCCGGAGTGAGGTTTTGGCTTTTTAGGTGATTTAAAACATTTGTGGTATAATTATAAATACTATCCTTTAGAATTTGGATATTCAGGTTTTGCCATGCTTTTGGCGTTTCCTGTTTGGCAGGATCTGCCCAATTGTCACTGTAATGAAGATCAAGATTTACACTCATTCCTGCATCTTTTGCCCTTTTTATGGTTTTTGTAACTTCCCCTAGGTGACTATATTTTACACTTCCATACAAGTTGTTTTGCCAAGTCGGGTTATGCCAAAGTCTTACTCTCACCAGATTGGCACCCTTATCATGAAGAAATACAAAAGGATCAACTTTTTTTCCGAGACTATCATAAAATAGTCCACCGTTTTCTTCTATAGCATTGACATAGGACAGATCAATACCCATGACCAGTTTTGACACTTCATATCTGAAAGTATCCTGAATGACCGCCGGTGTATCAGTTTGCGCCACAGGCTTGTTACAACCTACGAGAATGATCCAGTGTAAAATAGTAAAATAATATACAATAGATTTTATGGCATATAGATTATAATTTATATTACATTTATTTGGAAAAGGTGAAATCATTTTTATTCTTTATTTTGATGTTTTTAAATATCAAATTTATGTTTTTATATGGTGTGATGAAACAAAATCTGAAGATTTTATACAATGATGTACATATTGCTTACAAAATTAATCAATTTTTGAAGATAGATATCACTTGACAAGTATTAATATTTTGAGTATATTTGTCTGATTATTATAACTTAAAAATTATTTAAAATGAAAACAGTACAAAAACAGTACAAAAACAGTACAAGATCTTAAGCTACCTTGGAAAGAATGCTTTTGGATAAGATATTCTTTTTATTTATTTTTATTTATTTTTATGTCCTGTTCAAATCAATTACAAGATGAAGTAAGGTTAACTGTAGACTATACAACTGAACTCCGAACTGAGTGTCCTGAAATTGGACCCTGAAGGATGCGAAGATTATGCAAACATTGTAAGAAATTTTTATTACGAAGATTTTAAGATTCTAGTAGGATTTAGAGTGGTAATTTGTCCCGGACAAGGTATAACTGTCAAGCTAAATTATTATATTTATGATAGTGCCACAGAGTGTTTAAAACTTAAAAAGAAAATCTTTAAGGCTTTTATCACAGGAGGTGAAGTTGCAGCGATGGATTTGTTAAACGATATCGTGCGAAAGCTCACTCTTTATGCTGAGAGTGATGCTCTAAATGGAATTAAAGATCGGCCAATAAATCCCTTTCCTTGTAATCAGAGTGGAGGATATGTTATGAAATTTCAAGAATCAGAATGTCGAAATCTTTGTGCTACTTGGGATCCTAATGGTGGGGATGAAAGGGAAGGAATTTGGAACCTTAGTGAAGAATTGTGTGGAAGTGGATGCTGTGTAAGAAATACTCCTTTTTGTATTGATGAAAACAGGAACATAATCACTGGAGTTTCCACAAAAACTTCAATAGGAACCTGTGAACCAGTCAATATTAATTGCCCAGGAGGAAGCACACCAGGTATATTGTGCAGACCACCATGTTATAGATTGTAATTATTGAAAAATATCGTTGGAAGTACATTCGTATTATTGTGCTTTCATTTTATATTAAACAAGAAAATTGATAAATATGAAATATGTTTACTTACCATGTATTGTGATACTATGTTTAAATGTGGGAATGGCACAGAGCGAACTACCTCAAAAACCTTATCATCCACTGAATTTTGTGGATTTAAATCCTTTGTGGTACAAAGTAAATTATGACCCAAGTTATATCAGTGATTCCTGTGATGGGTATAATTATTTTTTTACACCGACAGATGTCAATGATCTTATCGAAGAAAATTTTATTTTTTCAATATATCATACCTATGGCAAGATGGAGTTATTCACAGGTACCTATTTGATAAAAAGGGACCTACAAACGGGTGAATTACTTTGGCGTAGACATTTCGGTGCCCCTGAGGATGAAAGACAAGAGTTGGGCAGGCTAATATACCTCAATGAGGATAAAAATATTGTAGTTATTTCACAACTCAAGCCTGACCCTTACGGTGTAAATTATATTTTATTTGGACATCCAAATATGATGATATCAAAAAGGATCTATGATTTTGATACAGGGGATTTAATGTATATGAATCATCCTGATTATAATGATACTACGGCGCTAACCACTGACTTTAATTATTTTCAGCCCAGCACTGCATTTTATTTTGACATAGGGCAAATAAAGTATTTTGAATTAAAAAGACTCGAAGATGGAAATATATATCATGTAAATGCAAATATAAACGAAACGAGTAAAAAGGATATTCAATTCAAAAAATTGAAAGTCATTAAAGATGGTTCATTCATCAATGCCGTAAAAATTAAGGATGACAGATATCTTCTTGTTGAACTTAGCAACCAAACAAAACAGGTCATATTCAGATATGTAAACGGGGACTTAGAATTACAGCATGAGTATAAATCTGATAGCATTAGCTCAGATAATATTTATTGGTTGACATTTGGAGAAAAATCGGATGATAATAACTATTTTTTATTTTACAATCGCCTTCCACGAGACACTGTGACATATAGGTATCCATATGAAATACTGATATTTGACGATAAAGCAAATTTTTTAAAAAAAATACCAGTGAATGAAAAATACGGTAGAAACATTGAAGTAATAGATTGGATAGATTTAAATACTATAAAAATGTTTGGTACTCGAAATTACAGAGATACAAATAATAATCTCTATATTACATTGGACTTACTTCAATCAGACGCGTGGAGTAATGTGAAGGTAAAAAAGAGTTATTTCCCTACCGACTCTTTGAGATTTGCTATTGATATGAAAAGTTACAACTTGGGTGATGGTAAATTATTGCTCAAAATGCGGGAAGGCTCATATCATAAAAGTGGAGCTAGTTATGTCGCTGACCATGAAGCGAAAGCAACAAGTATGATGCTTTTGGACATTGCATCACTTGGTATTTCCGGTGTCGTGACAGAAGATGAACAGGATACAAAGGTAGAGATTTCTCCAAATCCGGCTTCAGATAACTTAGGTATTAGATTTGACAAATCATATACAGGTATTGTTGAAGTCTTTAACGTAGCCGGACAAAGGTTGTACGATGTTGTAGTAAGTGAATCTGCATATATTTCAATTGATACTCAATCTTTTGTGGCGGGAGCATATATAATTAAATTTACCTGTCCAAAGGATAGAAATTACATTTTTAGTAGGAAATTTATTAAATTAAACTGAATATTTTCGTTTGATAACAGATATTTTCCAATTTGGATTTTAATCCAGAAAAATATTTAGAACGCCACAAAAGCATATATAAGAAACTTAATTTTTTTTTGATACGGAGGGTTTCTTTAATGGATGAAATACTTTTTCCGAACGAACCTGACTAAATATATTTTATATCAAATCTGAAATCTCACTTTCCATCCAAAGTGATCAGATAAAGGTTGAGATGATGCCAATGCTCGGCATTGACTGATTATTTTTATATTTTTTTTATCGTAGATAGGTTTATAAAATATATAATCAAGTTTTGTCCTTTTACCTTTGGCAGAAACATATCTGTTGGCTGTATGATCAGATGTAAAATCGGTTTGTGAAATATTGGGTTTTGAATCAGTAAACTCCATGTTTCGGATGATGTAGTCATATACTTCCGAACAATCCACATCAGGATGATGCACATTAAAATCGCCCAGTAAGATCGTTTCATATTTACTACAATCAGAGATAGATCGGACAGTTTCCTGCATAAACCTGATTTGATTCAGACGCATTTTTTCTGCTTTGGCATTATCTCCGGCATATAGATGTGTATTGATCACCTGTAAGACTCTGTCTCCATATTTAATCCTAGATAGTAGAAAACCTTTGCTGCCGATTTTTTCAATTATAGTAGTTTCGTCAGCGATAGGAAATGGATAAAATTGTTCCCAAATGATGGGATAAACAGATAGTGTCATAAGTCCGCCAAAACAATCTTTTTTTACAAAAGGTATGATTTCTTTGTTGCAATAATAGTCACTGTATGTAAAAAAAGTCCTGGGAAGTTTTGCCAATAAATATGATCTGAGATCAGGGTGAAATGTCTCTTGCAAACCAATAATATCGGGCTGTAATTTCATAATACTATCTGCCATTGTACTGAATCGAATTTGATGGTCATGGCCGCTCAATTCAATAGGTAAACCCCATGTATTATAACTGAGCACATTTAACTCGCCGATTCTGATTTTTTCGTCTGTTTTGTAATTTTCGTACCATTGTAAAAAAATAGTGTTTTCTATTTCCGGCAAATTTTCAGACTGGACAAGTGTAAAGATTAAACACAATATGGCGGGCAAAAATAGTTTTTGATTAGGCATTTATTTATATTTACTGAATAAAATACAAATGTCTATAAGTCATGTTAACTCATTGTATATTAGATATTAATGAATAATTAATTTATTTCATTTAAAAGCTATACAACTGAAAGTCTATCCTTATTATAAATCCTGTTTTAGGGGTGCATCCCATTTTTGCATTTTTGTTGGTAAAGTTTTATGCCGGGAAGCATTAAAACAACATAATAGTTCCTTTGATGCATCCTTGCTTAAAGGTCTTTTTTGCAAAAATGGGATAAACCCGATTAATTTGACACGAGAAAGTCCAGTGTTTCCCGGATATTGTTCGCTTCCAATGTAAAAGAAATTTTTTCTTTTTTTATCCAATCAAAAAATACATGCGACGTAGTATCATCGAGAAATCGCAATTTGGTGAACCCTTTTTTTTCAAGCGCAGCGGCATTGCATTGCTGCTCATACTGACCATCAATGGGTATCATAAGTAGCTTTTTTTTCAAATAAAGTGCCTCAGCCGGAGTTTCAAATCCTCCTCCTGTCACTAATCCATGACAATGGATCAGACTTTCATTAAAATATTGCTGATCTACTGGAAAGTAGTGAATATTACCATCTTGATAGGGAGTGGTGATATGTGGTAAAAACCAATGCACATCCATTGGAGCTATTTGCCGGAAAATATTTTCTATACAATCTGTTTGATATGCCGGTGTATAGACAGTAATATGACCGTGGTCTTCTGGCTTGCTTATGATGAACGATTCTTTTATCACGGCAGGGAAAATAAAATCATCATATCGGTCAAAATGAAGTCCGACATATCTGGTTGCCGGAGCATATTTTTTAAGGATTAGTTCTCCTATTAAACTTTTGTTTGATGGACGAGGCGTAGACGGCGACATAAAACTAGCCTGATGTCCAAACTGAACTGACGGAATATTTTTTATTCGACATGCACTCGCAGTTACATGATCAAAATCATTGATTACTAAATCATACTTTTCAACCGGCAGATCACGGGCATTCCTGCGTATTTGTTTATAACTGAAAGCATTCCAAGTTTTTAAATAATCGAGACCGCCACATTTGGAATAAAAAAGACTCATACCTTTACTCCTATATGTAACCGGGATATCCATGGACAAAGTTGCGTTGGAACCACTAAGCATGATGTCCACCTCTCCCATTTCGCGTAGGTAAGGGTACAATTGATGCGCCCTGCTGATGTGTCCGTTACCAGTAGCTTGGACGGAATAAAGTATTTTCATTGTATTTTTTTATTTGTTTTATGGCAAGGTGTAAATCAAAAACTTCATCTTCTACTTCATTATGCACGGGTTGGTCCCTTAAGGATTTTTCGGGGTGAAAATATAAGTTCCAAGCACCGCCCTGATATTCTAAAGCTGAGCAATTTTCTACCCAATCGCCGCTATTTAGATATTGGACGGTACCATTTTCATTGGTAACCCATTTTGATTGTGGTTGATGAATATGCCCACAGATAACCGTATCAAATTTTTGTTCAATCGCAAGATCAGATGCAATACTTTCAAAATTGGAAATCCATTTGACCGCTTTTTTTACACTCGACTTGACCCTTTTTGAAAAGCTTATTTTCTCTTTTCCCATAAAAAAAAGAATATCATTGATTAGTCTGTTCACCCAAATTAATATGTCGTAGCCTTTTCCACCCAATTTAGCTATCCATTTTGCCGATCCTTTGGTTGTGGCATCAAATACATCCCCATGGAAAATCCATGTGTATTTATCATCTAAATGTAAAATCAACTTATCATCAATGGTAAAATTTCCTATGGTTGTTCCAGAATATTTTCGAAGTGCTTCGTCATGATTGCCCGTGATATACCAGGTTTTTGTGCCTTTTTCGGTCATTTTCAGTATTTGTCTGAGCACCTGAATGTGGCTTTTTGGAAAATAATGTTTGCTGAAATTCCAGATATCAATAATATCCCCATTCAGAATCAATTGATCCGGCTCTATCGACTTCAGGTAGTCGAGTAGCTCGTCTGCATGACAACCGTAAGTGCCCAAATGTATATCACTGATGACTACTACTTCCAACTTCCGCTTAGTCATAATCTATATAAGTATGCGCAAAAATACTATTGCGTTATTAACTGTATATTAAGAGATTATAATGTAAATATTAATTCATTGAGTCACCTCGGTAAAGTAATTTGTTATTTAAATATTGAATATAAATATATATAATAGATAGATAATTAAATGATTACTACATGGAGTAATGTATAAAAACAGATTATTCTCATAAAAGTGGCACTTTCGGAGCGGACTCTACCATTACCTTTATTTGGTCAAATAGAAAATATTTTGTCTGTCAAGAAGTAAACTTCACATTAAATTATCAATGCGGTTACTGATGATTAACATGATAGTCCGAAGTTTACAGATTAAATAGAATATATGTCACTGGTAACAGAACTTGAAGTAGCACGAACGCTAAAGCTGGAAAAATATGGAGCTTTAGGCATTAACCTTACCCGAAGGATGATGGAAATCCTCAAAATAAAAGACTTAAACATCATTTATGACCGACACAAACATCTGGAAGGTATTGCTTTTATTGACGCAGTGCTGAATGACCTGGATATACAGGTAGAAATCTCTCAAAATGACCTTAAACGCATTCCCAAATCAGGTCCGTTTATTATGGTTTCTAATCATCCGCTCGGGGGAGTCGATGGTCTTATTATGCTAAAACTTCTTTTGGTGTCTTCTCCAAATGCAAAAATAATGGCCAACTTTCTTTTGGCTAAAATCAAACCTATAGCTTCCTATATGTGTCAGGTAAATCCATTTGAAGAACGTAAAGAAATATTTGACAGTTTTGCAGGTATGAGAAGCGCTGTACAAAGTCTAAAAGAAGGAGCTCCTTTGGGCATATTTCCAGCAGGACAAGTATCTGTTAGAAAAAATGGATGGTATGGTATAGTGGATGACAAAGAATGGGAAGTCAGTGTCTTAAAACTAATAAAAAAAGCGAAAGTACCAGTGATACCAATTTATTTTCACGCCCGCAACAGCGAAATATTTTACGTTTTGTCTGGTATACACGCCAGTCTCAGAACAGCAAGTCTGGCTTCGGAAATTGTAAAAAGCAGGCATAAAAAGGTGACTTTGAGAATTGGACTTCCTGTAAGCGAAGCTCTTCAAAATGACTGTAGTGACATCACTCATTTCGGGGCACTATTGCGTCAAAAAACTTATTTGCTTGGAATGTCTTTTGAAAATAGACATATCTTGAATCTGAAAAAAAATTGGAATCAGCCCAAAGCGATGACTATTTTACCTTCGGTGGGTGAAAATGGGATCAAAAAATCTATCACCGAGCTCCAAAATAGTGAAGGATTTCTTTTCGAATCAGGAAATTATCAGATTTTTTTTACAAAATTGAACAAATATCCAAGTCTTCTTACCGAAATAGGTAGATTGCGCGAAATTACGTTCAGAACTATCGGAGAAGGTACAAACAAAGCACTTGATCTTGATAAATATGATGAGTACTACCATCATCTCATGCTTTGGGATAAAACTTCAGAAACGGTCGCAGGTGCATACAGATTGGGACTAGGTAAAGAAATTTATAGTAAAACAGGCATCAATGGTTTTTACTTGTCAGCTTTATTTCAGCTTTCCGGCAGCATACATGATGTTTTTAAAAGCAGTATTGAAATGGGAAGGGCTTTTATAACGGAAGCTCACCAGCAAAAGCATTTACCACTTTTTCTTCTCTGGAAAGGAATATTAGAAGTAACAAACCGTCATCCTGAATATAAGTATCTGATTGGTGCAGCCAGCATAAGTAATCAATATAGCAAATTTTGCAAGTCTTTAATCATCGAATATCTTAAAAAATATCATTTTGACAACATTAATGCCAAAAATGTTGCCCCTTTTCAACCTTACCGATCTGTTCTGAAACCTAAAGACGTACTATTAATAAATAATCTTGGGTCAAATCATCTCAAAGCATTGGATAAAATGATCGAAGAAATAGAACCGCTAGGACTTAAAATTCCTGTTCTAATAAAAAAGTATCTGATCCAAAACGCAAAAATTCTTGGTTTTAACATTGACACGTCATTCAATGATGCACTCGATTGTCTTATGTATATCAAGATTTCCAATATTGAGATGAATAAGGTATCTTAAATTAGGTCTTTAAATTAAGTTGTGAGATATTTTTGAATAGATCAAGGCAAAAAACGTAGCAGAACTGGGCAGCTCAGCGAGGCTTTTTAACGCAGAGATATACTGAAAGAGCCACAAATTATTTAATTATTTATCTGGACATAGCACTAGTGGGTAATGGTAAGGTAAAATCCGGTTCAGAGAAACCATTTAATCCGGAATAAACGGATTGGATAATTTTGACGAATCTGACCTATATAATGGGTAACAGATCGTTTTATAATCTAGAAGATTAAAAAGAAAGTGTTTGTGTTGTTTTGTAAACTAAATACTTACTTTGAATGAATACCTACCTGAATTTTGAGTTTTTGAAGAAGTTACATAATTGCTATTATCAATAATTCTTTTAATTAAATCCACTATGGATACGCTGTGGTATTGACAAATTGCGGGTAGAAGAGACCGTTCAGGGTCCATATTAGGCATGGCATTTACATCAAGAACATATATTTGACCATTTTTATTAACCCTGAAATCTGTTCTGCTTATGCCTGACAGACCCATTATTTTGTGAAGTTTTTCGGCGCATAATATAAGATCATCTGAAATGTAATCTAAAAGATTCGGACAAAAATCACGTTTTGTTTTAACCAGAGACTGCCCGGCAATGAATATGTCATTTTGTTCTACCGGTACTATTTCAACAGGATGCAGCGCATGATAATATTTGCCGCCTGAAACAGGGATAACAGCTACTGAAAATTCTCTTCCAAAAATGTAAGGTTGCAATATTAAATCTTCATCGAAAGTATTCATATACTTTTTCATCCACGCACCTTTTTCAATCTGTATATTTCTGTGACAACTTCCTTTTCGGGGTTTTGATAGATATAACGTATCATCATCAAGACAAGTTGTTTCAAAATATATATCAGGTGTTAATATCCCAAGTTGACCACAAAGGTCCGGAAGTGTAGATTTATCCTGAGCCAATTTTAATGCATCATACGATGAAGCAGTATGTTTTATACCGTAATGCTGTAACCAACCGGCAACTTCTGTTTGTCCTGCATCTTTGTATCCGTAACATAAATTAAAAATCAGATCATATTTCTTAAGTTTTTCAAGCATATCTTCATTAAATCCATCAAAATGTATGATATCTGCATTGATATCCAGAGGCGTTTGAGACAATAGAAATGCAAGCGTTTCAGCATTAACATTTTCCTTCCACGGAGTAAGTTCAGATTCGGTATATAGATATGCCAGTTTCATTAATATTCAACAATTTTGATAAGCCAAAGATAGTTCTTGGAGTTTCAATATCTTTAATACACAGATTAAGTGTCGGTTAAGTGATTGTAATGACAATGTTATCAATATTAAAAAAAATGCTCCCACTAGAGTGGGAGCAAATCATCAAAGCCAAACAATTTTAAAATAGAACAATATACTCCAGAACTAAATTTCTTATTTCAAATACCACATTAAAGTATTGATATCATCACCACCTTGTCTGGTCACTGCTTCCAGTCTATTCGGTCCATTCAAGCCTTGTTCGATAATAGGATAGAAAAATCTTACGGGAATTTTACCACCATTCTGATTAGAAATAGCTGGTTTCAACGTAGGAATTTTTGTTCTTCTCCAATCAAACCAGGCTTCCATACCTTGATAGAAAGAAGATATCCACTTCTGAAAGCCTATTTTCTTAAGGTTTTCCTCAGTATTGCCTGTCAATTTTACTTGTACTTTATCCAAATAATTGCTTGGAGTGGTGAGACCATAAAACCCAAATGATGCATTAATACCTTCTTGGTAATATGTATTTGCTTCACCTGCTATCCAACCTTTGGCGGCAGCTTCCGCTAATAAAAACTGTAATTCTGAATAAGTCATAATCACGCCTTTTGCTATGCTCAATCCTTGTGTAGTTACAGCATTCTCATAAAATAATGCGCTGATTCTGGAGTGGTTTTCCGGTCCACCTGCAAAAGTCAAAGCATCTACATCATTCAGTCCATTAGGCAATCCTATAAATTCCGGAGTAGCGGTACCTTCTGTTTTGGGGGTAGCTCTGTAGAATATCGTCAATCTTGGATCTGATAATGACACTAAGGTATCTAACAAAAACTTGCTCGCTCTGAATTCATTAAAAGATCCACTTCTTGCTGAAAATTGTGGAAACTGATCAGGCGATGCAGCTTTATATATATACACAGCATTGTCATCATTATTGGCAAATAGAGGATTGGCAGATGCATTGGCCAAAATCTCTGTCAACTCAGCAGCTGGAGATTTTTTATTGGATATACGTATCAGATATCTCACCCTGAGAGCATTAGCTAGTTTTCTCCATTTGCTCAGATTACCACCATAAATCAAGTCACCACCTACAACTCCTGAAGTGGCTCCAAGCAATTGATTGGCTTCTTTCAGGTCTGCAAGGATGCCTGTATAGACTGCTTCTTGACTGTCATATTTGGCATAAAAGATACCATCTTTGGCTTTGATGGCTTCACTGTAAGGAATATCTCCGTAAGCATCTGTGATCAATGAATACATCCACGCTCTCATCACAAGTGCTACTGCTTTAGTACCCATATCATTGGTCTGCTCAGCTGCAATGATTATATTCTGAATGTCTCTAAGTTTATTGTAGGTGGTATTCCAGATACCATTAATCTCTCCCCAAAGGTATCTATCTTCATTTACAAACTGATTTTTTGCAGTATGCTGAATGACGATATTGCCTATTCCCCAACTTTCACCTAAGACTTGATTGATCATATCTCTTTGGATATCAGGAAGGAGTAGTTGTGGCGTCACCTTTTCAGGAGCATTGTTGTTGGTATTGATTTCTTCAAAATCCTTCGTACAGGATATGGTAACCATGCTCATGATCAACGCTACCAGAAATATATTTATTTTGTTCATCTCTTTTATATTTTTAAATTTGGTTATTAAAATTTCAATCCTACATTTACACCAAAACTTCTTGTAGATGGTATAGCGACAGACTCCACACCTGGTATGATGGTACCGCCAGAAGTCGAAGCAGTTTCTGGATCAACGTGTGGTACTTTAGACCAAAGCATCAAGTTTCTACCGACCACAGATAAGGTAATATCACGTATACCCGATCTACCTAATATCTTGTTGGGGATAGTGTAGGAAAGCTGTACTTCTCTTAATTTGGTAAAGCTGGCATCATATATCACACCTTCTACCAATCTTCTGCCGAGTGTATAACTTGTATGCCATTCTCTCGCTGATAGTTTGGTCGTATTGGGTGCGAATGAACCGTCAGCGCCTTGTACCGCGCCGTCACCTATCACACCATTGCCAGCTACACTAAGGTCATAACCGTTTTCTCTACCTTCTAGCGTCTCTGCGATGATTCCACCTTCTCTACCTACTGTTTGTGTATGTGAATAGATCTGACCACCTTGTCTTGTATCAAATAATACACTCAATCCGATACCTTTGTAACTGAAGGTATTTCTTATGCCTGCCATCCAATCTGGATTGTAATTACCCAATTTTATTCTTTCTGTGGTAGCAACTGGCTTACCATTGGATGAGTAAACTACCTGTCCTACAAATTGTCCTGTTTTGTCATAATACTTATCATTAGGGTCAGACGATACTCTCTCGTAACCAATACCGTACATATCACCCATTCTTTCTCCAACTCTCGCTTCTACTGTGATGTATCTGGAAGCCATTACGTAGTTTTTTATCTCTTGTCCTGACTCAGGGTCTGTGTACAATTCCTTAACTGTACTTCTATTTGCAGACCAATTTACATCAATATCCCAAGTGAATCCTGTAGGATTTTTGAATGGTGTAAGGTGAAGAACTGCTTCTACACCACTGTTTTGGATCAGGCCTGCATTGATTACTCGTGATGAATATCCTGTAGTGTTGCTCAATTGGATAGGTAGGATTTGGTTACGGCTGTTAGAATTGTAATAAGTCAAATCTAGTCCTACTCTATTTAAGAAAAACTTAAGTTCTGTACCTATTTCAAAAGAAGAACTGATTTCTGGCTTTAGATTTGCGTTAGGTAATGCAGATGACTCTTCAAATGCAGGTAGGCCGTTTGCAGCGGTTTGCGCATTGTAAGTAGCCAATAATTGATAGGGATCTGTATCGTTTCCTACTTGAGCATATCCGACTCTAAGTTTACCAAACGAAAGCGAACTGTTGTCTAAGTTTAGCAATTCAGAGAATACCAAACTACTACTTGCACTATAATAAAGGTAGCTGTTATTGTCTGAAGGTAAGGTACTCGACCAGTCATTACGTAATGATAAATCAAGGAATAAAAAGTCTTTATACCCAAGATTACTGAAAGCATATAAACTATTGATTCTTTTTTGAGAATTGAAAGCAAAGGATTGAATGGCTACTTTACTATTATTGAGGGAGTAAATCCCTGGTACAGCAAGCTCAGGAGCGCTAACATCAGATAGGTTAAATCTTTGGTCCAACCTATTACCACCCAAAGATACTGAATAAGAGAAATCGCTATTCCTTTGTGGCGCATAAGCCAATAAGAAGTCTGTATTTTTTTCTTCTGAGAATATCTTTTCTTCACGGTAGCTACCCAATTTGAATCTCTGTGTACTGTAAGCTCTTTTTCTAGCTCTGAATTCATTATTGATATCAGTACCACTTCTCAGCATAAGGCTCAACGCTGGTGTGAATTGATAATTTAAGGATAGATTACCAAATACTCTGTTCAAGTCTTGACTATTGGTATTTTCATATACATTAAAATATGGATTATCGTGGTAGTTGTAATTAAAACCATACTGATTGATACCTTCTCTACCAGCTTGCCAGTAATTTTTTGAAGATTCAATATTTGTATTACGTGGGAACCAACAATTGAAAAGGTACATGATGTTTTCTGTACCATAGCTTAGGTTGGGTCTATTGCCACTTTTGTTATTCATGATGTTGACGTTCATTCTGACTTTAAATTTGTCAGTAAGATTGTATCCACCATTGAGCGCTGTGGTATATCTATTCAAGTCAGTATTAGGCACGATGCCTGTTTGATTGAGAGATGTAAAAGACACTCTAAAATCTGACTTGTCATTGCTACCAGAGAATGCAATATTATTGGTATAGGCATGTCCAGTCTGAAAGAAGTCTTTTATGTTATCAGGTTGTGCGCTGAATGGTGTAGCATTGATGGTACCACGTTGTTGCAGCTGAGCTGCGAGCGAAACAGGACCTATCACTGTGTAAAGATTTCCTACGTCTCCAGCTCTAAAACCATTAGAGGTAGGGGAGTCATATTGTGCCAGTAATTGTCCTTCCATCTTTGGCCCCCAACTTTCGTCTACGCCATCTCTTAGCCCGCCACCATTGCCATCTACAAAATTGAACTCACCATTCAATCCCTGTCCATAAACATTCTGGTAGTCTGGAAGTACAAGGGCATTTTCGAATGATATTGTAGAGTTGATAGAGATACCCATACCTTTATTACGTGCACCAGTTTTGGTTTTGATCACTATAGCACCATTGGCTGCCCTAGAACCATACAATGCAGTAGCACTCGCACCTTTGAGTACTGTCATCGTTTCTATATCGTCAGGATTGACAAATCCCGCACCATTGCCATAATCTGCTTCTTGGAAACTTCTACCTGATGAGCCATTAAACTGATTGGTAATCGGCACACCATCTACTATAAATAATGGCTGATTGTTGTTGATGTTTAAGGATCTTTCGCCTCTGATACTCACTCTAGAAGAAGCACCTATACCACTTGGATTACCCACGATCGTGACACCAGCCACCTTGCCGGCAAGGGAATTTAGTAAATTTGTTTCTCTAGCCCTAACCAAGTCGTCTCCTTTGACTTCTTGTACAGCATAACCGAGCGCTTTTTTTTCTCTTTTGATACCTAGCGCTGTCACAGTGACTTCGCTAAGGCCCACAGCATCATCTTCCAAGGTTATCATTATAGATGATTGGTTATTTAGCATTACATTTTGGGTTTTGTAACCCACATATGTTATTACTAATGATGATGTTGAACTATTAGCCAATAATTCGAAATTGCCTTCCAAGTCAGTAATAGTGCCGTTTGTTGAATTTTTTTCTGAAATGGAGGCTCCAATCAATGTTTCACCGGTCGAGCTTTGAACTGAGCCGGAAATTCTAACCTGAGCATAATTAAAGCTCAATGACAAGAGAACCAAAAGTAGACCTAATAATACGGGTAAAGATTGTTTTCGTTTTAACATACCAATTGATTTAGATTTAATAAATAATCCGCAAAGGTGTCTTTTAAGTATTAAGTGAATGTTGGCTTTATATTATTAACAAATGATGTAATTGTTAAAATAGTATAATTTGTTAATATATTTATAACCTAGAGATGCTTGGAAGTTCCATATATATCCTGCAACGGATAAGTTTTACCATATTTTTTTTTATATTTATGCTAAACTTTTGACTATAAAGAATGGTAATACCTGGGATAGTAAAGTCTAATTCTTTGATATGTAAACTGATAAATTATCTTTTCTATTAAGCAATGTCATTTACATTCGATCATCTTTTAAATAAATATTTCGGTTGTGGTATTTTATTGATATTCAATTTAATATGAATATTTGGAATCTTTTTTTGATTCTTATAGTTTCTAATGATTATATAAATGTAAGCTTATGGGCTACAGTTTTATAAGAAATTCCGGGCATTAGTGACTACAACATTTAATGTACCAATCTGTCGGCACAATAAGATGAAGCAAAAGCATCAGGTTTAGCTCTGAAAATATATCCCATACCAAGTATGTAGCCCATAGCTTCTTTTAAAGCAATATTGGATTTGAAGCCGGGATCAGTATTGATATCTACATGTACTTCCAGACCTACAGGATACTTATCTAGCGTTGGGCAAAGTTCAAAAGCCAATTTTACAGCCATATTTACCTCAGTGATCATTCGCTCTTTTATGGACATATTAGAAACCTTGCGTTGTAAAGTATAATACATAAAACCACCCTTTTTCTCCCTGACAATGACAATGACAGTGGCAAATTCCGTTATTTTTCCCTTAACCTGAGAATCACAACCAATACATATTTTTAAGCGGTGACCATCATTCAGTTCATTTATGATGGCATTTTCTACCACTAAATCTATCGGCAATTGAAGCCGCTGTCTCTTAAAGTTATACCATTCCATATTTTTATTTTATCTAATGAATTTTAAAAAAACAGAAATAATGCAAACAAAAAGTTTCTAGTGCCTGATCACACCGCCCAATACATCACCCACTTCTTCTTTATTGCTATAATCGTATCCCAAAAATGCAGCTATTGTTTTGGCTATCTGATTTTGGAAGAAGCGGGATTTATCTTTTCTTTCACCCAATGCAGGTGTGTCGGGACCGAGCACGGCCATCCATATTTCGTTGGAACCTTTATATATTTTACCGTGTGATGTCCACTCTCTTTTGACTAGGTCGCCACGGCCATGATCTGTGGTGATGACAAAAGTGGTTTTGTTTTTATAGACAGGATCCGCTTGGCAAAAAGTCCATAGATCTGCTATAAATTTATCCGTCCTGTGTGCAGCATGTAGGTAATGATCGTATCTGCCATCGTGTGCAAAATCATCCGTCTCACCGTAAGAAATATACAAAACCTGTGGATGCTTTTTTTGTAAATACGCTAAGGCGAAATTGTGCGTAAATACATCCAGTCGTACCGAATTCCATGGGCTTGGCGTTTGGTCTTGCAATTCATTGAGATACTTTTCTTTCCATGTGAGGTCATCACCTGTGGCATGTTCAAAGCCTGCATTGACTGGAATGCCTGACCGATCTCGATTGATGATAAAAGGAAAAACGTCCCATGAACCGAATGCAGCTACTCGTCCTTTGAGCGCATCTTTTTGGTTCAGCCATTCTAGTACGGTGGTGTTTGGATTGTTGATTTTATCATTGGACTTGATGTGTGGATCGGTATATCCTGTCAGGATTTCGTTGTATCCTGGATAGGAGAACCAATGTATATTTGTGACCTGAGCGTCGTTTCCATATTTTCTATTACCTATGATTTGTCCATCTTTTGCCAAAGTATTCCAAAACCAAGGCATCAGAATCTTCCTTCTTGCTTCAGGTGTTGCTGCCCAAAAGTCTTTTTTTATGACTGAGGTATCTTTGGTAAAAATGGTATTATGGATTAGACTGTCATCAGCACCACCAAAAAGTTCTTGCCATCTGAGTCCGTCTAGTGTGATTAGAAAAACATTTTCTGTTTGCAAATTTGAAGTTTGTGCCTTGACAGATAGGTGGAAATGCAAAATAATCAATAAAACTATGGTAAAATACTTTCGACTCATTTGGTTGATTTTTGAATGGTTAACTGATCTATGATATCTCCGTTGATGTCGTAAATGTACATCATTGCTTTGTTTTTTTGTAGCGTCATCCTACCAGAATGATGTTGCTTGATGACACGATCCATTACGGGGAATGGATTGGATTCTTTGGGTTCGATACCGCCACCTGCGCCACCAGATATAATAAATGTGGTCTTATGATCATTGTATTTTTTGGTAAGACGCTCATAGTCGTGTATATGGCCGCTCAATACAAAATCTATTTTATATGTCTCGGCAGTCGAATCTATCATTGATCGGATGAAAAGATCACCTTCATATCCTTGCCACCCTTGTCCGTACGGTACTTGATGAATGAGTAGAAATCGCCAATCGGCATCTGTCCATTTATTGGTCTGCATCGTTTTTGTCATCCATTCCTGTTGTGCAACGTCAATGGACAATGGGAAATTACTATTCGGATCCAAGGCTATAAAGGCAGCCTTGCCAACGTAAAAGTCATAATATGTTTTTGCTGATTTTTCGCCTAGTATATGTTGAAGGTAATATTTAGGGACTAAATCATCATAATATCCGTCGTAATCATGATTGCCAAGGATAAAAAATAATGGCATTTTTTTGTATAAAGGAGCGATTGCTTGCCTTAATGAATTCCACTCTGAAGCACGACTACCATCTGCCACAAGATCTCCTAAACCTATATTAAAATCATCATCGTACCTAGCCATATTTTGAGCAAATTGACTGAAAGTCTTCCAACCACCTTGGCTATCTCCCCAAAATGAAAACGAGATTTCTTCTTTTTCGGGATGGATTATTTTTTCTAGTGACATCAAGGGTGACGAAATAATATTAGAATCTGAATTCGTATTTTGTTCTCCTTCTTTATTTTGATATTCATTTTTGGGTATAATTTCTGCTGATCTGAGTCCACCTGCTACGGCATTATTCAAGACTCTGATGATGATTTCTGTACTGTCATTACTTGCTTTTAAGTAGAATTTACCTTCATAGTCATGAGATAATCTTTCTCTGTTTGCCCAAACTTGAGCACCATCATCTGCATTTAATTTAAGCACCGATTCTACTTTAATTTTGATTTTATTTTGATACCAAAATACACTATTGGGAAGCGTAAGTCTGTGTGGAAGATTCACTTTTACAGCTTCGTTAAAATCAGGTATGACAAAGTGATGCAACGTTTCATCCATATCTCCGTGTACGTAAGACCATGTCGATGTTATATTTGAAACATCATTTTTTGATCTAATCTGACAAAAAGTTGTTGCTGAATAGCATACAATGAAGATGAAAAATAAAAAAATTCTATGTACAAAGTTCATTGGAATAATTTATTAATATGTTCTTCGGCCCATCCCAAACTAGCTGTCATGCCTTTGCCACCAATGGCTGTCACGATATGGATTCTGTCGTCAACAGTACGATGGTAAACTTCTCCTGATTTGCACTGACTGTAACAACCAATCCATGTTCGTGCGATCTTGTAGTCCATATGCATGATTTCGGAAGCGGTACTGACCATAAAACGATTGATCACTTCGTTGGTCTCGAATAGACGAAGTTCATCTCTACTGGTCACGTGAGCATATTCATGACTGTCACCGAGTATGACCGAACCGTCGGCAGTTTGTTTGAATAATATATGAACGCCAAATCTTCGTTGAAAATCTTGTTCATCTTCTTTTGCTTTGGTAGCATGGTATGATGGACATTCCTGAAAACTTTCATACCTTCTGATCGTCCAACCTGTGAGTATAGAACCTGGAATTTGTATTGCAGCTTTTTGTGGAATGGTCTCCATCATTTGCAGTTTGACCAAGGTAATGTCACTATCTGCAAATAGCTCTGGAAATAATGTAGAAAACTCATCTCCATTGCACAAAATCAATTGATCAGCGAGCCATTTATCACCTTGATGATCAAAGGCAATTACTTCGTGACTATTGGTGTACACATCTATTATGTTCCTATTGTAAGCGACATCAAGACCTAAATTTTTAACAAGAAATAAAGTAATGGCAGGAATGGTATTTTGTGGATCTGCATTGATTTCAGCTGGAAAAAACAAAGCAGCCTTGCAGTAATCTTTGGATAAATTGGGATATCGACCGATACACTCATCAGCAGTGAGCAATTGTGAATGGTAGTCATTGCTCCTGTTGATTTGGTGAAGTTCTTCAATGAGTTGTATTTCGTCATCGTCAGAAGCGATATAAATGCTTCCTTCTTGTCGGATAGAAATGTCGGCCTGCTTGGCTATATCCAAATAATGTTGTACGGATGATCGACCATAACTTTGCCATTGAGCAGAAAATCCCGAAGGTACGATTTGCCCAAAATTGCGTATACTCGCTCCCAAAGCCTGACTATTTTTCTCGAGTAGTAATACTTTTTTCTTTTTTAACAATGCAGGATACGCATGAGAAAGACCAAGGATTCCTCCGCCTACGATGATGAGGTCATATTTTTGCATATTGCTCATAAATGGGTATAACTTTTGATGAAGAATGTGCTGAAGAAGTTTTGAACTTATTGTTGACAATATAGTAAGTCAGGATGATCAATACGACACAAAACGAACCTGCTACTATACTTAATGTCACATAAAACGACAACCAAGAAATATCTTCCTTACTAAAATTTTTATACAACATAATACCGACACTTCCCAAATATCCGAAAGCATCCGCTATGTACATCAGGAAACCAACATTACCAGTAATCCTGAATGCTGCTATCAGCCTGTCAAACATCAGACCATTGTAAATGATATATGGAATAAATAGTCCTGAACCAGATAATACCATCCACCATATCGGCGAAATGACACTCATAGAAAATAGGATCGTTGTAACAAGCAATATCAACGCACCTAAAAGTGTCAATAGCATATTAAAGTTGAGTGCTTTTTTGTTGTCTTTGATCAAAAACATCAATCCCAAAATTACCAGAATAAGTATCGTCGCAGGTATTTCTGTTGTCGTGTAAATGGCAGTATTCTTTGAAAAACCCAACTCACGCCATATCTCTACACCAAAATTGTCCCTGATATCTCGTATCATGGTTAGCGTGATATAAATGACTACAAAAAGTATCAGAATGGGTCTATAATTTTTGATGAGTGTTTTTCTTTGTTCCGCATCCATGGCTTGTCGTGGCGAACGAAGTCTTATGTCTTCACTATTGGGGCCAGGAATACATGATAGCATCCATACTGAGATCAAGGTGACAGGAAAAAATATCAACCCTATTATGGCTGGCATAGCAGATTCTGTAATACCTGATTGGATCATATACTGGCCCATAGATTTGGCCACGCCTGAGGATAATATAAAATTGGCACTGAGGATGACTGTCAATATTTCTGTTATCCGCCGTCCTTCGAGATACTGAAATACGATACCCCAAATCAGCCCAAGTGGGAGTCCATTGAGCATAAGCCAAATCAAACCATAAGGAAAGGGTGCCCACATAAAACCAAGTAATGCAACAAATGAGAAACTAATCAACCCTATGAAGTATAAATTTCTTTTACTACTATCCAATCCGGAAATAAACTTGATGCCTATAAATTTTGAAACTGCATATCCGATGACCTGAGCAATGACCAATAAAATTTTATAATCCATTTCCCAAAGTGTCCAATCTTGATAAGTTGCTGCGGTAAATGGCTTACGGTACATATACATACAGAAATAAGAAACAAAGGCAGCGGTGCTGGCCCAAATCGTCAACATCAATGGATGTCGATCTAACCAACCTCTTATAGCAAACTTAAGGCTCAAAAGGTATTATTATTATCTTCTATAATGGCTATCAATTCTCTCAAATTATGGATGATGTAATCAGGATTTTCTGTTTTGAGCTGATCATGGGTTTGTGCACCAGTAGTAATACCGATACTATACTTTACCTTTGCGTTTTTACCTTCCAAGATATCAATGGTTGAGTCACCTACTTTGATACATTCCCAAGGTTTAATATTAAAATGGTTGAGCGCGTAAGTGATCATATCAGGTGCGGGGCGACTATTTTCTACCATGTCAGCAGTTACCAACAGATGTATGTCTCGACCTACAATACAATCCACTTTTTTGAGTATTTTTGTGGCCACCGCTTTGGTATATCCAGTATTGAATACAACTTTAACATCACGTTTGTATAGGAAAAAAAGTGTCGATCTGAATCCGTCATACAACTTCATTTCAATGATTTCATAAGCATCTTCCAATAGTTCTGAAAATGTAGCATAAATGGTTTTGGCATTATCTTGATCCAAAACATCTTGCATTACTTCAGAAAAAACATCCATGATGGCTTGTAATTTTTCTTTACCAGCACCAAATTCTAAAACCTGCTCCAATGTAGCTGGTATATAATGGATATTTAATGCTTTTTGTACACATTTATAGACTACATTATTTTCATCAATTGTGGTCCCAGCCATATCAAAAACTACCATTCGTATCATAAAAAATTGCCTTTGGTTTCGTGGGGCAAAATTCTAAATTTGCACGGAGTAAAGGTCGGTATGTGAAGTTATGTATTTGTTATGTTTATATTAAGGGAAGGTGTGGGAGGAGATATAATACTTTGAACTAACTTTTCATCTAATGCTACTTTGTAAACTTACTGACTAAGATATCTACAAGATGAATTTATGAAGGAATTAGCATTTATAAATTCTTGTGATGCAGTATAAATGAGATTGGTTGTAAGAATGACGACGTTCCTATATTAACCACAAGTCAACTTAACTATACCTTAATATTCCAGATACTTTTGGGTAAAAGTGATCTTATAATTTTGCCCTTCAAAAGTATGACATCATGCCTGACAGAATATTTCAAATCACCGACTCTATCATGTCACTATACAGAAAATATGGTGATGAACTATATTTCGGAGAAGGCGTCACCCAATTGCAACACGCACTTCAAGCAGCGAATCTTGCCAAAGAAAACAAAAGCGATGATGAGACCATCTTGGCAGCATTTCTGCATGACATCGGTCATCTTTGTATCGATGAAGGCGATGAACACGAAGTGATGTCAAATTATGGTGTAGTGGATCATGAAACACTCGGTGCTAATTTCTTACTCAAAATGGGTTTTTCTTATAAAGTTTGCAGGCTTATCGCATCTCATGTCAATGCCAAAAGGTATCTCACCTATAAATATCCTGAATATTACGACCAACTATCGGAGGCGAGCAAACATACGTTGGAATTTCAAGGTGGTGTGATGACCTATGAAGAAGCAAGTCACTTTCAGGAAGACAAATACTTTGAAAGCTACATCCAACTACGCAAATGGGACGAAATGGCAAAATCAGAAATACCCGCAGATGAAAATCTAGAGTATGTTAGACAATTGATAAAATCGCATCTTCAAAATAATTTAAAATTCCCATCCGTATAAAATTAAAACAAAACGATGAGCGCTAGATTTCTCTTTTTTCTTACAACTATCATCCTGCTCCCATGCTTATGTATTGGGCAGGATGATACAGGTTTTTTAGTAAAGCCTTATCTGCAGTTTTCTACGCAGACAGGTATGTACATACTTTGGGAAACCCACAAGGCTGCTAATTCCAAAGTGGAATATGGAGAAGCGACACTAAACGCTTCGCAACCCAATCTGAATCTGACCAAAATGGTAAAAGGAAAACGAAGCTTACATGAAGTGTATCTCGATAATCTAAAACCAGAAACCAATTACTTTTATCGGGTCATTTCTGTAACGGATGAGGGTAAAGAATGGATCTCGACCACATCTACATTTAAGACAGCCGTTAGAGATAGTAGTGCGCTCATGTTTGCGCTGATAGGCGACACACAACGCAATAATGATACGCCTTGGGCTTGGGGCAAAATAGCTGAAAAAGTATGGCAGGATAGACCTAATTTTGTCGTGCATGTAGGTGATCTCGTGGACAAAGGACTTAAAAAAACAGACTGGACGGAACACTTTTTTCCCTATGGCCATGTATTGATGAATCGCGTGTCTGTATTCCCCGTATTGGGCAATCATGAGCAGGATTCACCTTTGTATTATGACTATATCGTAGCGACACAACCGGAGTACTACTACACTTTTACTTACGGAAATGTGCAGTTTTTTATGCTTGATTCCAATAGGGATATTGAAGAAGGTTCTGAACAATATAATTGGTTGGAGTGGGAACTTTCTAAATCTATTGCTACCTGGAAAATAGCCTTGCATCATCATCCACCCTATACATCAGACAACAATGATTATGGCGATACCTCCAAAGAATTGTCTATACTTGGCGCTAAGACCAGAAATCTTGTTCCGTTATATGATAAATACGGCTTGGATTTTTGTTTGTACGGACACACTCATCTATATGAACGAAGTTGGCCAATGTCCAATGACAGGATCAATACAAAAGGTGGTGTCATTTACATCAATTCTGGTGGTGCAGGTGGATATATAGAAGATTTTGCACCTACGCGAAGTTGGTTTACTACAGAGTTACAGGCAGTACATCATTACTGTACATTCAATATTTATCAGGATCAATTGATATTCAAAGCCATCGACCATGAAGGAAGATTGATAGATGCTTTTCAAATGGAAAAAAATAAGGAAAAGCAGAAAATAGTAAAGTCACCTCCTGGTGTTAAGATAGAAACATCCGGTCCTGTTTTTGAGAAAACCACTTCTGTGACTTTGACGGCGGCGATGGATGATTTGCTGATTTTTTATACTACCGATGGCACCGAACCTACCGACAAAAGCAGTCGCTACATCCTTCCATTTATAGTGGATAAAACCTATGCAATCAGAGCCAAAGCATTTACCAAAGATGGAAACCAAAGCAGGATCACTCAGCAGTCAGTAAAGAAGATGAGCCCACAGAATCCAATAGCAAAAAAGGATGTGGTCAAGGGATTGAACTATAAATATTATGAAGGCGATTGGAAAAATATCCCAGATTTCTCAAAGCTTCAGGCAGAGAAAACGGGTGTAATGCAAACGCTCAATCTTACTACCATACCACATAGAGAAGATCATTTTGGGCTCGTCATAGAAGGACTCATAGATATATCTGAGACAGGTATTAGGACGTTTTACATCAACTCAGATGATGGCTCAAAACTTTAATTGAGCTTGCAAATAGCGTTTGTTTTTCATTTGGCAAATGTAGTAAATGTTTTAAATTGAAACAAATATTTGTTTTGCATTAAAACAATACTTATTTTTGTCCTGTTAAACAGCATAACATAAATTGATATGAATATAAAATTATCACAAAAGCAAATAGGTCAGAGGATAACTGCACTTCGTAAAATGAAGGGGTTGTCTCAGGAAGATTTGGCTAAAAGTGTCAAAATTTCCCGACCGTCATTGGCTCAAATTGAGTTAGGAAACAGAAGTGTTGATATTCTTGAATTGCAAAAACTGTCATTGGTTTTAGAATTTTCGTTGGATGATTTTATGTCTAAGGATTTCTCCACAAGTAAAGATGTCGATGGAAAAGAAGAAAAAAAGGTAAAAAAAGAAGAAGAACGTATTTCTGTGCCAACGCTTCAAGTCAATAAGTTTAAAAATGTATTGTTGTATATTCTTGAACGTTGTGCAGGTAAGCCCAATGTTGGCGAAACAGTTCTTTATAAATTGCTTTATTTTTCTGACTTCAATTATTATGAATTATATGAAGAACATTTAACAGGTGCTAATTATCGCAAATTACCTTTTGGCCCAGTGCCACAAATGTTAGATACAATCATTAATCAAATGATTGATAAGGGACAATTACAAAGAGTAAAAACAGATTATCACGGTTATCCTCAAACGCGCTATTTGCCATTAGAAAAAGCTGACTTAACCGAATTTAGGGCAAGCGAAAAAGATGTAATTGATAGAGTAATTGAGCAAATGAGTGATTGGTCTGCAAATATGATTAGTGATTATTCGCATAAAGACTTGCCTTGGGAAGTAACAGATGAAGGAAAGGACATTAGCTATGAGTTGGCTTTTTACAGAGAATTGCCCTATTCGGTAAGAGTTTATAATGATGAAAATGAGTAAGTAAGCAATTATTAAAGCTGAGATGGAAATGGGTGAGCCGTTTCTGGTTTGCAAAAATGAAAAAGCTGTAAACTTACCCTTAAATTTATAGTATAACTATACAAGTAATGAAGTTTTATCATTTACCCGAATTTGACAAAGATTTAAAATCACTTTCAAAGAGATTCAGAACTTTAAATGATGATTTGGAAGTAGTGAAAACAATACTTGATAAACGACCCGATGAAAGACCACCATTTAGTTTTCGTATTGATAATTTGGGCCTAGAAACGTGTATCATAAAGATTAAGAAAATTGCTTGTAAGGCTTTAAAAAGAAAAGGAGTTAATTCAGGATTGAGATTGATTTATGCCCATTTTCCTGACGAGTCAAAAATTACATTCATAGAATTGTATCATAAGAATGACAAGGAGAATGAAGACAAGAAAAGAATAACGGATAATTTTAAATAAGTAAACAAAGGCAAAAGGTAAAAATCAATAAATTGTACCAACCAAAGACGGTAGAGACGTAAAAGGTCAAGGAAACAGTAAATTGACTGCAAAAACGGATACCAAAGCAGATGCTTTGAAAACAGGAAAAGAGATCGGAACGGGCGGGAAGGCTGTAATCATTTATTGATAAAACAGAGAAGTCAGCAGATGAGATTGAGTGGTTCTGATCTTTGATCAGAAATAAAGTGAACGATTTCACTTTATAAGGAAGGAACTGCGAACTACGGCTCGCAGCGTGGTGTAATAATATTTGATGCCAAAACACCACAACCTGATAGGTCTCACAAATGGGGAAGGACTGAACGTAAGTCTCCAAGAAATTCGAATAGGAAAGAATACTCTTAGCTTATTTTTAAAGTAATGGATAGCCCAAATTGGTGAAAAGAGCTATTTGGATGATGATTTACGAAGGGTGACCGAGTGGTAGCTTTTGCAAAAAGCTATTCATCAGACTAAACGTCTGATGGAAACGAGAGAACCGCAACATCAGTTGCGGTTAGGGATCGTGTAATCCATAAGTACGGTGGTGGTTTGAGACTGTGTGCGCCGCGGCGTAGGCGCTCCCCATCAGTTTCGGCTGGTGGGGCCGTCTACTCGATTATGATCTGGCCTTTCTATTTATTCACTTAACATTAATTTTTGCTTGTCAATTTCAACAGTGAAATTCACTTTTGCCTTCAACGCTTTGAACACTTTTAGAATAGTATCAAATCTTGCATCAGTCGTTGAATTCTCAATTTTAGAAATTTGAGCTTTTTGTACACCAACAAGTTCTCCAAGTTGTTCTTGGGTTAGATTTCTTTCAAGTCTTGCTTGTTTAACTGCTTGTCCAAGCAAATCAATTCTAAGCTCTTGTTCAAATTGATCTCTTTTAGTACTTCCCTTTTTACCAATGTATTTATCAGTTAATTCGTCTAAACTGTAAGTCTTCATGATTTTTTTAATTTTAAATATTCAATCTTTAATTTATTAGCTCTTCCAATCTCCTTTTTTGGTATTTTATCCGATTTCTTAATGACTCCATGAGTTGCAACCACAACAGAATTCTCGGATTCATCCCAAAAAGCAAACAGGCGATAAGCAATTCTATTATATGAAGTTCTGAATTCCCAAATTTCTCCATTAAGCTTTTTGAATAGTTCTTTGTCGTTGACACTCCTGGATTTCCAGATGTTATAAAAGATCTTCTCTCTTGCTTTGTCATCTAATTTATCTAAAAATTCTTTTGCTACTTCAAGGAATTTAACTGTAAATCTTGGATCTGATACAATTTTATTCAAAGATAAGGGTTTCCTGTTAAAGATACATTATTTTATTAAACTTTTTTCCTTTGGTCGATCATAACGGTTTGGCTTTGTGACGGTTTTGGCGATGGCCAAAACTGTCGTCAAAGTACTTGTTACAGGGCGTATTATAGTTAACCGATTGCTATGTTTAAAGTTTTACCTAATCCCATTTCTATAATTCTAAAAAAAGTTGACAATTGGATATCACTTTTTCCTCTCTCAATTCTTGAGATATAACTTTTTTTTGTTCCTGTTTTATCTGCAAGTTCTTCCTGAGTCATTTTTGCTTCTTTTCGGGCTTCTTGAAGCATCACGCCAATTCTAAAAGCTAAGGAATCTGAATCAAATTTTACTCGTTCTTCGCTACCTATTTTGCCCCTATGCTTGTCTAAATGATCTTCGAAAGTTGTTAAATTGTTCATGACTATTTTTTATTTTTAAAGTATTCTTTTTTGAGTTTTACGGCTAAATCTAATGAATCTTTTGGTGTCTTTTGGCTTTTCTTTTCAATACAGTTTGTTAAAATGATGATATTTCCGTGATCAAAAAAACAAAATATCCTTATGTTTTTAAAGGTTGTCTTAACTTTGATTTCAAATAACCCATCTGTACCTTCTATATGTTTTAAGAAGTTAATTGGTACTTGCTCAACATGTTTTATAATGTCAAGCACATAATCAATTTTGTCCTTAACCTTTTGTGTCTGTTCCGCATAAAAATCTTCAAAATACTTACCGTATATTCCAATTTTACGTTCCATGACACAAAGTTAACCAATTAGTGCACAATGTGGTTCAATTTTGATAAATTTTTTTCACTTTATGACTAGTAACGTTTTGTTACTCATTGGATATTTTGATCCTTCCTTTTAAAGTTTCTTCAAATTTCGCTACTTCTTTTCCTGATCTCTTTTTGGACCTTCTACGATTTAGGTTATTTTGATTTTCATTTTCTCTAAACTCACGAAGATCCTTTATATTTAGTGTCAGCAAGAAAACGGCTAATTTGAAAAAAAATCGTATATTTTGGTTGGCTAATTTTAAGATCCATCGTACCATCTTTTGACTTTCATGGTACTGGGTAGTAAAATATGGTTAGATATTTCAGTTTTTTGTGATTTT
>JBBRVQ010000027.1:0-50131 GCA_038246735.1 Chitinophagales bacterium | reverse complement strand
GCAAGCACAAGTGAAACAGTTACTGTGCATCCTTTGCCGACACCATCGATCAGTGGCGACAATGAGATATGCAATGGAGAGAATACGACACTGACAGCTAATGGTGGCAGTAACTATATCTGGAGCAACGGAGCTACGACAAGTAGCATTACAATTAATCCCACAGCTACAACAACCTATATCGTAACAGTTACCGATGACAACGGATGTCAAGCAAGCACAAGTGAAACAGTTACTGTGCATCCTTTGCCGACACCATCGATCAGTGGCGACAATGAGATATGCAATGGAGAGAATACGACACTGACAGCCAGTGGCGGCAGTAACTATATCTGGAGCAACGGAGCTACGACGAGTAGCATTACAGTTAATCCCACAGTTACCACGACTTATGGTGTTACTGTGACCGATGGCAATGGATGCAGTGCAAATGTAAGTGTGACGGTGAAAGTAAATTCCTTACCGGTGGTGACCATCAGTGGCGACAAAGAGATATGTGAAAATGAGTGTACGACGCTTACTGCGAGTGGTGGATTATCGTATGAGTGGAGCAATCTGATGTCAAACGGGTATAGTTGCAGCGGCGCCTTTTATGTAGGAGGACCGCAGGGCGGTGGCGACCAGAGTTTGTATGTGATTAATTCGGGGAACAACCTGACGACGATAGGTAGCCTTGGGACGAATAATATCAATGGTATAGGTTACTATTGTGAAGGAGGGAATACGCCTTACATCTATGGGATGAAAATGCGTGGCAATACGATCACAGATGCCTTGCGTGCAAATTTTGTGCGAATCAATGTGGAGACGGCTGGTCTGAGTATACTGAATGAAATACCACAACCGCCGAATCCTTACGGGTTAATAGGCACTACGGGGATCATGGCCTATATTGGAGAAGTATCGAAGGAAGGGATCTTTTATTTTCCGGCAGTATCGGCGTTAATCAATCCGCAGACGTTTGGCATAGTAGACTATACCCTATATTTGGGAAGTATAGACCTGAACAATCACGGTAATGGCAGTAATGTGAATTACCGAGTGATATCGGTATTGCCGGGCTGTAAGCCATATATGGATGCGTGTATAGAAGCATTCCAGCGGTATGCTCTGGACCCATCGGGTCGGGAGCCATCGGGAGGAATCCAGGACTGGGCACTGAGTGAAGACGGCAAAACGATGTATTCGTATTTTGGTATAGAGAATGCCTTGTTTAGAATGGACATGATGACAGCGAGTACGAATTGTGTTGCAGGGCCCGGGAGCAATGGATTATACACAGGAGTGACGGGAGTAAAGACAGATGAATTTGGAGGGATATATGTAAGGGGCGGCGAACTATATGGATTGCAGGTAGACCGTGGACGATTGTTCAGGATAGACAAAGAGAGTGGATTACTGACGCTGATTACAGAAGGTTTGCCTACGGATTACCGGGGGGACAATGCGACGTGCGGAGATTGCGGGAACCCGGGAACGAGTCCGATAGATTCAGAAGAGGTAACGGTATGTCCAACAGAGACGACGACGTATAGCGTAAAAGTAACATATACGAATGGCTGTGTGACGACGGCAGATGTGACGGTTACTGTGCATCCCTTGCCGACAGCAGTCATCATTGGTGACACAGAGATCTGCAATGGAGAGAGTACGACATTGACCGCTAGTGGTGGGAGTAGTTATGTCTGGAGCATCGGAGCAACGACGAGTAGCATTACAGTAAGTCCTATAGCTACCACGACGTATGGAGTCACAGTGACGGATGGGAAAAGCTGTTCAGGAACAGCGAGTGTGACCGTGGTGGTGAATCCACTGCCGGCGCCTGCGATTATTGGTGACACAGAGATATGCAGAGGTGAGAGTACAGGATTATTTGCGGTAGGAGGAAGTAGTTACGTGTGGAGCAATGGAGCAACGACAGGACTGATCAATGTAAATCCGGTAGTTACGACGACGTACAGTGTTACAGTGACAGACATCAAAGGATGCAGTAGTTCGACAAGTGTGACAGTACAAGTGAATCCTTTACCGGTGGTGACCATCAGCGGCGACAATGATATCTGCGATGGACAGAGTACGACACTGACCGCAAGTGGTGGGAGTAGTTATATCTGGAGCAACGGAGCTACGACGAGTAGCATTACAGTAAGCCCTACATCTACAACGACATATGGTGTAACTGTGACCGATGGCAAAGGATGTAGTTCAAATGCGAGTGTAACGGTGAAAGTAAATGCCTTGCCATTGGTCACAATAAGCGGAGATACTGAGATTTGTAGTGGAGAGAGTACGACACTGACAGCTATTGGTGGGAGTAGTTATGTCTGGAGCAACGGAGCTACGACGAGTAGCATTACAGTAAGTCCAACAGCTACCACGACTTATAGTGTAACTGTGACCGATGGTGATGGATGTAGTGCAAATGCAAGTGAGACAGTACAAGTGAATGGTTTACCTGTGGTCACAATTAGCGGAGACAATGAGATATGTAATGGAGAGAGCACCACACTGACCGCCAGTGGTGGTAATAGTTATATCTGGAGCAACGGAGCTACGACGAGTAGCATTACAGTTAATCCCACAGCAACCACGACTTATGGTGTTACTGTGACCGATGGCAATGGATGCAGTGCAAATGCAAGTGTGACGGTGAAAGTAAATTCCTTACCGGTGGTGACCATCAGTGGAGACAAAGAGATATGTGAAAATGAGAGTACGACACTGACCGCAAGTGGTGGTAATAGTTATATCTGGAGCAACGGAGCTACGACGAGTAGCATTACGGTCAGTCCGACAACAACAACGACATATGGTGTAACTGTGACCGATGGTAAAGGATGCAGTGCAAATGCGAGTGTAACGGTGAATGTAAATGCCTTGCCATTGGTCACAATAAGCGGAGACAATGAGATTTGTAGTGGAGAGAGTACGACATTGACCGCTATTGGTGGTAGTAGTTATGTCTGGAGCAACGGAGCTACGACGAGTAGCATTACGGTCAGTCCAACATCAACAACAACCTTTAGCGTAACAGTATCCGATGGTAATGGATGCATCGTAAATGCAAGTGTGGCTGTCACGGTAAATGCCTTACCGTTGGTTACAATCGACGGCGACGATGAGATCTGCAATGGAAAGAGTACGACACTGACAGCAAGTGGTGGTAGTAGTTATATCTGGAGCAACGGAGCCACGACTAGTAGCACTACAGTAAGCCCTACAGCTACAACGACATATGGTGTAACTGTGACCGATGGCAAAGGATGCATTGTAAATGCAAGCGTGACGGTGAAAGTAAATTCCTTACCAGTGGTATTAATTATCGGCGACGATGAGATCTGCAATGGTGAGAGTACATCACTGACCGCAAGTGGTGGTAGTAGTTATGTCTGGAGCAACGGAGCTACGACGAGTAGCATTACGGTTAGTCCGACAACAACAACGACATATAGTGTAACTGTGACCGATGGCAAAGGATGCATTGCAAATGCAAGCGTGACGGTGAAAGTAAATGCCTTGCCAGTGGTCATAATTATCGGCGACGATGAGATCTGCAATGGAGAGAGTACGACACTAACAGCAAGTGGTGGTAGTAGTTATGTCTGGAGTAACGGAGCTACGACGAGTAGCATTACGGTCAGTCTGGCAACAACAACGACATTTAGTGTAACTGTAACTAACGGAAACGGATGCAATGCAAATGCTATGGTGACCGTACAAGTGAATGCATTGCCTATAGTCACTATCAGCGGAGATACTGAGATATGTATTGGAGAAAGCACAACATTAACGGCAACAGGAGGTATAGCATTTATTTGGAGCAATGGAGTGACAATGAGCGGCATCACAGTAAATCCAAATTTAACAACAACTTATAGTGTTACGGTAACTGACGGTAAAGGTTGTCAGTCAAACAGTAACGCAACCGTAATAGTGAATTCATTACCTGCAATCACAATTGGTGGAGATATTGAGATTTGCATTGGCGAAAGCACAACATTGACAGCAGTAGGTGGAATAAATTTTGAATGGAGCAACGGTATGACGACAAGTAGTATAACTGTAAATCCAATATTAACAACTAATTACGGAGTTACAGTTACAGATGTCAAAGGATGCAAAAATACTAAAAATGTTGAAGTTATTGTAAATACATTGCCAATCGCTTTAATTTCTGGAATTAGTAACATTTGTAGCGGAGAGTCCACGATATTGACTGCATCTGGTGGTACATCTTATGTTTGGAGCAATGGTTCAACTACTTCATCTATAACGGTTTCACCAATATCGGCAACTACCTATAGCGTTACTGTTTCTAATCAACAAGGTTGTACCGCAAATACCTCGATAATTGTCTCTATTAATCAAGCTCCTACAATTAGTATTGTCGGCCCGAATAATATTTGCAAAGGAGACTCTACAGTTTTGGTAGCTACGGGTAGTTCATTGAACAATTGTCCTGGGGAATGTAAGGTGAGTGGACCTGTAGTTTTATCCTATTGGAATTTGGATGCTTGTCATTCAGTTATGAATTTGGGAACCCACATGGATTATTCAGAATTTACACCAATCACTACAAATGGATCATGTACAAATGTAACCGCAGGTAATGTTCATAGATTAAATAACAACAAACATTCCTGTACTCCGGGGCCAGATGGAAGCATCGGTATGTGTATAGGGACCCAAAAAACTTGTAATCCATCAAAAATTGACTTTAGCCAGGCGCTTAGATTCCAAATAACATTAAATCCTTTGCAATCTGGTCAAATTACAGGACTCCAATTTTATGAGCAGTCTCCTGAGAATTTTAGATGGGTAGGAGGTTCGACCGGTCCAAATAATTATGCCACTAAATATTTAATCAGGGTAAGTAAAAATGGCGAGTACATATATTATGAAGATAATATTATGACAAACAAAACGTGGGGTCTCGAAAGTTTTGATTTTTCTGAAAATGATAATTTCAAAACATTGACTCCAGCTACTTACTTATTCGAATTGGTACCTTATTGCACCATAAATAATGGTGCGGTGGAGACTATTTGGGATATTGATGAAATCAAAGTGCTTGGTGGTTGTTGTCAGGGTACCACAAAAGAAATTTCTACTTATATGTGGTCAAATGGGGATACAGGGACATCAATTACAGTAAATCCGATCGAAACGACAACATACACTGTGACTGTTACAGATTGTTCCGGTTGCATTAGTATAGAAGAATATGATATTACAGTGGCTTGTCTGGTAGCAGATTTAGGCCCTGATAGAATGATCAATCTAGGGGAGACTGTAGAATTAAGTCCAATTATTTCAGGCAAGTCAATATGTAATGATCAGAACCCAACGGCGAATACTCTTAGATATCTGTGGTCAAATGGTGCGACAACATCAATTATTACAGTCACACCTTCAAGTTCGACATTTTATAGAGTTACCGTAACTGATTGTAATGAATGTGAAGACACGGAAAGTATTTCTATACATATCATGATGGCTCGTCCGTTTATAATTTATCCGAACCCAGCAAGTGATAGAATCAATCTGGCATCAGAAAGTGTGATAGATCCGAATTTGGCAATCCGAATTTTGAGTGTAGATGGTAAAACGATAATATCAGAAAATCCACAATTGGTTATTAATTCATTAAATAATGTTTCAATAATAATTCCGGAAAATATTACCGATGGTATTTATTTCTTAGAAATTAAGAATGGTACCAAGGTATTTACAGAAAAGTTGATATTGATTAAATAGTAATATTGTTATAGAATTGTGAAATAAGAGCGGTTTTTTCAAATGGAGAATACCGCTCTTTTTGTTTACTTTATTTCTCAATGGGTTTTGGGTTTTCAAGTCCTTATGTGAATGATCATAGACGTTGAATTCTAAAGGGAGAGTATTGTATCCAATTATTAGCAAATAATTTGCTATAAAGTATAAGGTACACTAAAGGAGAGAAAAGTTTGGTTTAGCCCCAAATCCGCATTAGAAATGAACTACCTGAAAATCTGACTTCATATTATCTCCACTTTGGTCAGATGACCAACGTGGTAAATCGTTCTCAATTTTATGTCCTCGCTATAGCTTAGGCTACACCTGCGGGATAAAATCTCCGAGCAATGCCAACTATTTTGTCATATATTCATTCGAATAAAGTCTAATGCGGAATTTGGGTTAAAATTGGTTATGTTAGGACCAACACCGACTGAAAATTTTTGGTTTAATTTTTTTTTGTAACCATGAAAGTGTATGGAATAGTAATTTTATACAAGATAGCGCTTTTTTTTCAATAGTACATACTAAAAAAGCAGCCATAATTGAATATGGCTGCTATTTTATCTTTTAAATTGGAAATTGTTTTGCTTAATTTTTTCCAACAAATCTGTTGACAGCAAAACTTGCTTTATTTACCACATCATAATTAATATGATATATGTGATATTTTCCGGTAATTTCTACCGATACTACTCCTGACATTCTGAGTATTTTCAGATGCTGGGATGTAATACTTTGTTCTAAATCAAGATTGCTGTAAATTTTGTTAACATTGATAGATTTGTTGTCATCAATAAACTCCAAAATTTTTAATCTTAACGGGTGAGCTAAAGCTCTCATCAACTCCGACGAATAATGTAACTTATCACTGTCGAAAGTAACCTTTGTACCTCTCATTGTGTTCCTTATTTTATTTTTAAGACCTTGGCACAAATATGGAGAGTTATTTTTTAATGACAAAGAAAATATTAAAAAAAATTCTAATTTATTAAAAAAAAGTCTCAATTCGGCCTTTTTAAGAACTCAAAACGATGATAAAGGTAAATTTAGCTACATAAATTGTTGATGATCATTAAATAATAGTTGTTGACTGAAAGTAAGATATTAACTGGTTAAATCTTCCACAAGGGATGATATTTGACCTAATCTCTCTTTATCAAGAGAGTAGTATATGAACTTACCCTGTCTGTCAGTGGCTACAACACCAGCCCTCCTAAGGATAGCAAGATGCTGAGAGGCTACAGACTGTTCCAATCTCAGTTTGATATAAATATCTGTAACTGTCATGGTTTCACCATCTTCTAAAAGATCGATGATTCTTTGGCGAAGTTTGTGGTTTACGGCTCTCAGTACCAATACTGCTTTTCTTAGGTCAGCATAATCTAACTGTACTTCCTTACCCCCCTTCTTTAACGTAACTGTTTCGTTCTTCTTATTTCTCATGCGAAATGATTTGTTAGTTCACGGAATTCAGATAGGATAATTCAATAACCATACCAAACATTCAAGTGATAAATAATTTTTTGTTTTATTTTATTATATGATATTTAAAGATATATGTAATTAACTATATTTTAATGAAAATGGTTCAAAAAATTACAATAATTTCTTTAATGATTTTGTAATATTAGGAGATTTGAAATAATTGGGGGTGTAGTAATTCATGTCTGTAAATTTTTTTTCGATATATGCGTTGAATGCCTCAGTAGTCATATATTTTGCTGATGTATTTCTGTGGTGGATAGAAAACTGATTTGTGGCGTATAAATCCCACCACTTTTGAGCACCGTTGCCACATAAATGGATATTGCTTTTGGCACTAGTAAATAAGGAAAATGAGTCATTATCCAATACAACTGCTTTTGTGGGATCTATTATATTAAGGCTATCATCAAATACGGCCATATATACTTCCATTCGCCTTGCATCTATCATAGGTACAATAATATCGCTTGCCTGTACCTTATCTTTTGGAATACCATAGGCCAGTGTACTTAAACTATTTACTACAATCAATGGGCATCCCGTTGCATAGCATATACCTTTTGATGTGGCTACACCTATTCTTAATGATGTATATGAACCTGGGCCGTCACTTACTGCAATAGCATCAAGCTGTGAAATTTTATAGCCTGCATCATTCATACACTGCGATATCAGCAATGTTAGCTTTGCTGTATGACTGTTGCTTTCGGAAGTTTCATAACAATTTATCAGTTGTCCATTTTTGCTTAGCGCCACTGAACAGACTTCAGTGGATGTTTCCAGTTGGAGAATAAGCGCCATTATTTATTTTTTCCCAGAAGTGCTTTGTATCGGTTGGCATCTTTTAAGACAGATATGGCTTCTTTAACTTCAGGATCATCATCGAGTGTCTGTTGGACTTTCCCATTTTGAAAATAATATCTTGTGATGATTTCTTTTTCAATTTCGTCAATGATCTGTTCTTTTGCATTCATTAATTCATCGCTTTTTGATGAAGTTATCTTATTCTGCAATTTCTGAATATCAGCCAAAATATCTTTTGGATCGCTAATCCCCGGATTTTCTTTTACTTTTTTAAGATATTTTTCTGCTTCAAGTTCATATTGAAAGCCTTGTTTTTTGATAAAATCAATAAAATCCTGAAATTCATTGAATTTAAATAAACCTACCTTAGTAATAGTATCTTTTCCTTTACAATATTTGTTGGCATATTCGAAGATCATGTACTGGTCAAGCAAGGCCTGAGTCACAGGATAAATCGTTTTGCCAGTAAGTTTAATATCCGGGGAGACACCACCACCGTCCAATACTATACGTCCGTTTTTAGTTTTAAAGCCAGAGCGTTGATTATCTGGGATGTCTTTGGGTTCTCCGTTTTCATACTCTACACCCTGTATACATCGGCCACTTGGGATATAATACTTGGATGTTGTCAGCTTTAATCTCGCATTATAAGGCAAATCTTTAGTATTTTGTACCAAACCTTTTCCAAAAGACCTTTGTCCTATGAGGACACCTCTGTCAAGATCCTGAATCACCCCGGAAACGATCTCTGATGCAGAGGCAGACCTTTTATCTATAAGTATGGCCAGCGGTATGTCAAGATCTACAGGCGGCATCAAGGTTTTAAAAGTTTGATCCCTTTCCTTAATTTTACCTTTTGTTGTTACAACGATCTCTCCGTTTGGTATAAAAATATTACAAATGTTTACTGCTTCATGCAAGAGTCCTCCACCATTGTGCCTGAGGTCAAGAATTACACCTGACATGTTTGGATTTTTTGACTTTAGATCCTTCAAGGCTTTGGAGATATTTGATCCGGCATTCTGGGTAAAAACAGTTAGAGAAATATAACCGACGTCATCAGATACAAAACCCGAGTATGGTACATTTGGAATATTGACTTCTCCTCTAGTTAATTTTTTTACTTCACTGATCGTTTTGCCATTGGGAAGGATGGTAAGATTTAATTCTGTACCTGGTATCCCTCTTAGAACAGCATTGATTTCATCCAATTTTTTACCTTCTATATTTATACCATCCACTGCTATTATTTCATCGCCGGCCTTAATGCCTGCAGCCAATGCCGGACCACCTTCGTATGGTTCAAGCACTTTGAATTTATTATTTATGATTCCCACTCTAGCACCTATTCCCTGATATTTCTCATCTTCATTGATCCAATAACTTTCTACCTGAGATTCTGACACAAAATTGGTATAAGGATCCAGAGAGTTTGTCATAGCATCTATCGCAGTTCGCATCATCGTAGACGGATCAAGTTCGTCCACAAAATTTGTGTTTAGTTCTCTGTAAACACTTATAAAAATTTCAACGTTTTTGCTGATTTCAAAAAGTTTATCATTGTTTACTATCACAGCACTGATTCCAGACATCAGGACGATACAGATAAGTATAACTTTGAATTTTTTGGACATTATTTAATATTTAAATTATAAAACGTAAAACTTAGGAATTAATGTCTTATAAAATCGATAATTTGCTTAAAAAGTTCATTTGGGTTGTCTACATGTATCCAATGCCCGGCATCAGCTATTGTAATTAGTCTTGCATTTGGTAATGAATTAAGGATGTCACCCATATCATCATTCAATATATAATTTGATTTTGCTCCTCTTATAAAACACGTTTCTGTATAGCAAGGTTGGTTGAATACAATGCCGTCAAGTATGTTTTCATATTTTGCAAATAACAAAGGAAGATTCATTTTCCATTCAAATCCACCTTCTTTTTTACGGGTTAGATTTTTCATTAAAAACTGGACCGTACCATAGTCGTGCAGTTTAGCCAGGATAATTGACTCTGCATCACTTCTACTTTTAATAGATTCAATATCTACCGAAAACAAAGCATCAAATACATCTTGATGTCCTCCCATATATTTTTTAGTTCCAATATCGATGGCTATAAATTTTAAAATCATATGCTCATGTTCAGAAATAAACTGCAATCCGGTTTTTCCTCCCATACTATGACCTATGAGTACAGCCTCATGTATCCAGTTTTCTTCCATAAAGTGAAGTAAATCTTCTGAAAGTAAGGAGTAACTGAAGTCATTGGTATGTTCTGATCTTCCGTGATCTCTTTGATCAACCAAAACAACCATATGACCGGCTTCTTCAAGCTTTTTAGCCATATTCAGCCAGTTGTCGAGCATGCCAAACAAGCCATGTAATATTATTATTGGTTTTCCCTGACCAATGATTTTAAAGTTTAACTTCGGTCTCATCAATTGGATAAAATTTTTTTAAGGATTGCAAATATACAAATGAGGAAGCCATTACTGCCAATTATAGTTATCAAGAAGAAATTTTTTTAAATGAAATGGAATTTTTATCTAATATTTTTTTTGGTTGAAATATCAAAAAAGCTTTTCATTACTTAAAATTGAAATGTATAATAAATGTTTTTTTGATCAAAATACATGTGATATCAGTGAAATGATAGTTATTTACAATGCATCAAATAAAAATCATGATTAGTGGTGATTTATATCATCTTTTAACTTTCAGCCTCTTTCTATTTTGCACTCAAATTCGTAAAACGTGAATATAATACTGTATTTAATTATCATCAGCCTGGTCGTTGCCGGTGGTTTTCTGGCTGCCTTCTTTTGGGCTGTCAAAGATGGTCAGTATGATGATGAATATACGCCTGGAGTACGTATTTTGTTGGATGATGACATGATAGATAATAGTGATAAAACCAATTAATAATTTATAAAATCTGATTTATGGCAAACTTAGAAACATTTAGTTATGACAACAAAATCGTACGAAATTTCGCTTATGCATCCGTACTTTTTGGTGTTATAGGCATGTTAGTCGGTATTACAGCTGCACTACAACTGGTGTATCCTTCTTTAAATTTTGGTCTAGCAGAAGTGACTTACGGAAGAATAAGACCGTTGCACACCAATGCTGTTATTTTCGCTTTTGTGGGTAACGGTATATTTACAGGTGTATATTATTCGCTTCAAAGGCTTTTAAAAACAAGGATGTATAGCGATTTGCTTTCTAGCATTCACTTCTGGGGATGGCAGCTTATTATTCTTGCGGCAGCAATTACGTTACCTTTAGGGATGACAAGTAGTCATGAGTATGCGGAATTAATCTGGCCTATTGATATTGCCATCGCCCTTATTTGGGTGGTATTTGGTATCAATATGTTTGGTACAATCTTAAAGAGAAGAGAGCATCATTTGTACGTTGCCATATGGTTTTATATAGCTACTTGGATTACAGTAACAGTTTTACATATATTTAATAATATCCAAATTCCTGTAAGTGCTTCTCATGGTATTTATGCATTTGCGGGTGTACAGGATGCTTTGATTCAATGGTGGTATGGGCATAATGCGGTAGCTTTTTTTCTAACGACTCCTTATTTAGGTTTGATGTACTATTTTATGCCTAAAGCTGCCAATAGACCAGTTTACTCATATAAATTATCTATCATCCACTTCTGGGCTCTGATATTTATCTACATATGGGCCGGTCCTCACCACTTATTATATACATCGTTGCCAGATTGGGCGCAGTCATTGGGTACAGTATTTTCTATCATGCTGATTGCGCCATCTTGGGGTGGTATGTTAAATGGACTTTTGACATTAAGAGGTGTATGGGACAAAGTAAGGACAGATCCTATTCTTAAGTTTTTTGTAGTAGCTGTCACAGCTTATGGTATGGCGACTTTGGAAGGTCCATTACTTTCGGTCAAGTCTTTGAATGCTATAACTCACTACACTGACTGGACAGTAGGACACGTACATATCGGAGCTTTAGGATGGAACGGGATGCTTACTTTTGGAATGTTATATTGGTTGATACCAAGAATTTTTGGTACTAAGCTTTATTCTGTAAAGTTGGCCAATACACACTTTTGGATAGGAACATTAGGTATTTTATTTTATGCTATACCTTTATATTGGGCAGGATGGACACAGTCACTGATGTGGAAACAATTTACTGCTGATGGCTACCTTCAGTATGGTAACTTCCTCGAAACAGTCACTCAGATCTTACCTATGTATCTTATCAGAGCGATTGGCGGTACTATATACTTTACAGGTGTAATTGTGATGATTTACAACCTGTATAAAACCGTAAAGAGCGGTAAATTGATAGCCAATCAAGAGGCTAGCGCACCTGCCAGAATTAAATATGAAGCTCATAATAACGAATATTGGCACAAATGGATAGAAAGACGTCCGATTCAAATGTTGATCGTCAGTGCTGTATTAGTATTGATCGGAGGCCTTGTAGAGATCATTCCTATGATGATGATCGATAACAATGTACCAAAAATAGCTTCCGTAAAACCATATACTCCTCTCGAGTGGGAAGGTAGAGATATTTATATCAGGGAAGGCTGTGTAGGATGTCACTCTCAGATGGTAAGGCCTTTCAGGTCAGAGACAGAGAGATATGGAGAATATTCCAAATCGGGTGAGTTCATTTATGACCGACCTTTCCTATGGGGAAGTAAGCGTACAGGACCGGATCTCCACAGAGTAGGTGCTAAATATCCAGACAGCTGGCACTACAACCACATGATGGATCCTACATCCATGGCTCCGGGCTCTATCATGCCTCCATATCCTTGGTTGCATAAAAATAATTTAAATACGCAGTACACAGCATCAAAAATCAAGATATTACAATCTTTAGGTACGCCATATCCAGATGGGTTTGCTGATAAAGCAGTAGATGATCTGAAAGCGCAGGCTAAAAAAATCACAGAAAGTCTTGCAAAAGATAAGATTACTCAAGAGAATCTGGAAAATAAAGAGATTGTAGCATTGATAGCTTATCTGCAAAGATTGGGAACGGATATTAAAGTCAAAGTACCTACTAAATAATCAATCACCTATAAAAATTTAAATCATGGCAAAGTATATTTTAGAAGGCGCTGGCAATATCAACTGGATGGCAATTTTTGCACTCATTACATTTTTAATCATATTTATTATGAGTGCGATCTTGGCTTTCAGAAAAGACAATCCAGTAATCAAAAGAATGGAAAATCTTCCACTCGATGACGATGCCTAAATAATAATAATTAAAATTAAATAATTAATCAAAAATAAAATGATGAAGAAGCTTTTATTAACCATCATAATATATATCACTACATTAATCAGTGCCGTCGGTACATTTGCCCAGACTGCTGCTGTGCCAGCCACAGATGCACTCGGACAGCCAGCACCGAATATATTCAATCTTGCATACAATAATATTTTATTAGTATTGGCAGTATTGGTACTTATTGGTGTCATCCTCGCTGGTTTGAGTCTTATTTGGGCACTTATTGAAGTGCAGAAGATGAAACTTCTGGAAAAATTCGGAACGGAAGGCTTGGAAAAAGCCAACTTAACATCTTCCGGATCCTTTTGGAGCACTATTTCTGAAAAGGCTTGGAACTTAGTGCCAAAAGATAAAGAAGCAGATATTGACCTTGGGCACGAATACGATGGAATCCGTGAGCTTGACAACTCGTTGCCACCATGGTGGTTGTGGTTATTTTATGGTACGATCATCTGGGCAGCTGTATATCTTTGGTATTATCACGTATCTGACAAAGGACCAAATCAGGAGCAAGAGTATATTGCTGCCATGGAAATGGGTGAAGCTGAAAAAGCAAAATTTCTAGCTACTCAGGCAGATGCCATAGATGAAAAAACAGTATCATTACTCACTGCCGAAGGTGATTTGGCTGAAGGTAAAGAAATTTATACAGCCAACTGTTTGGTTTGTCATGGTGCGAATGGTGAAGGAACAGTTGGACCTAACTTTACAGATAATTACTGGATTCATGGCGGCAGTATCAATAATTTGTTCACTACCATTAAATATGGTGTGCCTGAAAAGGGAATGATTTCATGGAAGTCACAACTAAGACCGGGAGCGATGCAAAAAGTGGCCAGTTATATATTGTCTCTACAAGGTACCAACCCACCCAATCAAAAAGCTCCACAAGGAATTTTGTATGAAGCGGGAAGTGCACCGGTTGCTAAAGACAGTACTGCCGTAGGTGCAGCACCGGCGGCAACAGATAGTACAGCGGTAGCACCTGCAGCAGATACGAAAAAGTAATAGTGTTTTTGTAACCTAAAAATTTGTAATGAAACTCATTTTAAATATTTGGGTATAAAATTAATTTGTAATATGGCAGGGAGAAATTTTAAAATAACTTTCTGCCATGGTTTTTTATATCTGTACATATAGTCATGGATACATTAGTTACACTACCTTTATGTCAAATGATTTAATTTTGTATTAAAATATTTCAACAATGTCTTCAGATCAAAATACTAAGAATAGTGAACAGTTCAGAGATCAAATATCAACGGTAGACAAAAGCGGAAAACGGGTCTGGATATATCCCAAAAAACCATCCGGAAAATTTACAAACTACCGTACATGGTTATCTTATGTATATTTTGTGATTCTGTTTGGTCTGCCATTCATTAAAGTAAATGGTGAGCCATTCATTTTAATCAATATTCTGGAAAGAAATTTTATCCTATTTGGTTTGCATTTTGGCCCGCAAGACTTTTATCTATTTGCTATCGCAATGCTTATTTTTTTAGTATTTATCATCCTCTTCACGGTAGTATTTGGAAGGCTTTTTTGTGGTTGGATATGTCCCCAAACCATTTTTATGGAGTTGGTGTACAGACGTATAGAGTATGCCATTGACGGGGATTACAATGCTCAAAGGAGGCTTGACGCATCTCCATGGACAATTGACAAAATCATCAAAAGAGTCAGCAAACAAGCTATATTTTTTGGTATTGCAGTATTGATCTCCAATACATTTCTGGCATATATCGTAGGTTTGGATGAAGTGATAAAAATTATACAGGAACCTATATCTATGCATACTGGTGGATTTATAGCCATGATTATTTTTTCATTTGTTTTTTATATAGTTTTCGCTAGATTGCGTGAGCAGGTATGTACCACGATATGTCCGTACGGAAGGCTGCAAGGTGTGATGCTGGACAATAAATCGCTTGTAGTAGCGTATGATTTTGTTCGTGGCGAACCAAGAGGGAAAATTCATAAAAATAAAATAATTTCCCAACCTGCTGCAGTAACAGCGGATGTAGGAGAAGACTATTTTGCATCAGTACAAAATAAACTTGGTGACTGCATTGACTGTAAATTGTGCATACATGTCTGTCCTACAGGTATAGACATCAGAAATGGTACTCAGCTGGAGTGTGTCAACTGTACCGCTTGTATGGATGCTTGTGACGAAGTCATGGAAAAAGTGGACCGACCTAAAGGACTCATAAGGTTAGATAGCATAGAAGGTATAGAAAAAGGTGAACATAAATTTTTAAATGCCAGAACTATAGCGTATTCAGCAGTCTTGTTTATACTAATAGGCGTAGAAGTTGTATTATTTTCTCTAAGGTCTGATGTAGAAGTTCTTTTTCTGCGAACTGGTGGATTGCTTTCTCAGGAACAAGCCGATGGTAGCATCAGCAACTTGTATAATTATCAGATGATCAATAAAACGGCAGATTCACTATCCATAGAGTTTAAAATGCTGGAACCTGAAGCTGGAACTTTTGAAATTATTGGTGGTAAGAAGCCTGCAGTAGATAAAAATAGTAAATCCGAAGGCGCGGTATTCATTAAAATTCCTAAGAATAAACTCGAAGGAGGCAAAAATAAGATAGTCATCGGCGTATATGCTGAAGGCAAGTTGATCACAAAAGTGAAAACTACCTTCTTTGGACCCATGAAGTAATTTTGAACTTGATAAGCCTGTCGATTGTTAACATTTTATAAGTCACAATCACGGGCTTTTTTTACTTTTTTTAAATTTATTATTTACCATGAAATTCAATTGGGCAACTGGTCTCACTATATTTTTTCTCATTTTCGTAGGTACACTAATTTTTGTGGTGTATCAATCTACGCAGGTGCACGATAGCTTGGTGGTAGAAAATTATTATGACGAAGACATTAACTATCAAAGTCACTACGATAAAAAACAAAATACAGCTGATCTTGCCATCAAAGTCAAAACTGAATATAACAGAGATGCCAGAGAAGTGGTGATCACATTCCCTATAGATTCGGTATCTGTCACATCAGGCCAGATTCTTCTTTACAATCCTTATTCTGAAAAGTCCGATGTCAAATACGACTTTAATCTAGGCAAGGAAGCTCTTTACAGACTGCCAGTAGATAAAATAAAAGCAGGACGATGGAAGCTGAAGATTGACTGGAAACGAGGCGACAAAACCTACTATCAGGAAGAAGAAATCATTATATAATCCCAAAGTAAATTGGTATGCAAAATTTTAGGATTTTCAATGAAGTATCCGCGGCGCCGGATGTATTAAAATCTGCATTTTTCGCAACATAATTTCTTTGTACCATAAAAGAATGTTTTGTACTGGATAGCATTTACACTTGGATTTTTTGGAAGCTTGCACTGTATAGGAATGTGTGGACCACTGGCTCTGGCTGTGCAAACCAGTAAAAAAGTAACTGGTCCAGCCGCTTTTTTCTCATCATTACAATATAATATCGGTCGTACTATAGGATATGTTAGTCTTGGACTTTTATTTGGATTATTGGGAAGTGCTGCATCCTTTGGCGGAGTACAGCGTGCTGTTTCTATTGTTTTAGGTTTAGTGATGGTCATGTTTTTTTTATTTTCTATCAATCCGGATCATTTGATATCGAAAATGCCAGCCATCAATAGATTTTACACATCTATCAGCCAGAAATTATTCGGATTACTGCGCAAGAGTGAAAAAGTACCATCCTTATATCTCGGCACAATCAATGGATTTCTTCCATGCGGTTTGGTCTATATAGCCATAGCTGGAGCTATATCATTAAGCAACATTTGGGGAAGCGTTGGCTTTATGCTTTTTTTTGGATTGGGTACTTTTCCTGCTATGATTGGAGTCACATTGGGACATCAGGCAGTCAGTCAAAAGCTACGGATATCCCTGAAGCGACTTTACCCAATCATTACTCTGGTCATGGGTGCTTATTTGATATACAGAGGTTTGATGTCAAAATTACCTTTAGAGCTTGACTTCTTTGAAGCACTGAAAAATCCAGTGATGTGTCATTGATACATTACAGGACTATTCTTATCTTTTTATCGACTACCGACATATTTGCTATCATTTGAATCTATACAATTGATTTTTAATACTTTTGTTAAAAATATAAAAAATGACTGTACGACCTTATATTTTGGCCGAAACCAACTGGAAAGCCGTAAAGAATGAAAATTATGATCTGGCAGTATTACCTTGGGGAGCCACTGAAGCGCACAATTATCATTTACCTTATTCTACAGATGTGATTGAAGCAGACGCTATGGCGGCTGGAGCGGCAAAAGTTGCATACGAAAAAGGAGCCAAGGTAATCGTACTACCCGCTATTCCATTTGGAGTAAATACTGGTCAGCATGATGTAAAACTGGATATCAATCTTAACCCATCTACACAGTTGGCCATTCTGAATGATATCATCGAGACCCTTAATCGGCAAAATATCCACAAACTTGTAATCATAAACAGTCATGGCGGCAATGATTTTAGACAAATTTTGCGTGAATTGGGCCTGAGATTTCCTAAAATGTTTCTTGCAGAAGTAGATTGGTACAAATTTAAAGAAATCAAACAGTATTTTGAAGAACCAGGAGATCATGCGGGAGAAGCCGAAACCAGTATTATGCTGCATCTGAAACCCGAATGGGTTTTGCCTCTTCATGATGCTGGAGAAGGAGCAGTAAAAAAATTCAAATTTAAGGGCATGCAGGAAGGTTGGGCATGGTCAGAAAGGCATTGGAACAGCGTAACTCAGGATACCGGCATAGGTAATCCGGCAGCAGCTACAGCAGAAAAAGGGGAAGTATTTTTAAATTTTCTATCCAATAAAATAGGTGAGTTTCTGTATGAAGTTGCGATAACAGATAGGGATAAGTTTTATACATCAGAATAAAGTAGCTTCACTATAACTAGAAATCAAACACAATGAATATAAAAACTATTAACAAAATATTCTTAAAGACAAGTGAGTTCTATTCTTGCTTCAGAATTTGTTCCAGTTCGCTAATTATCATGGCTGTAGCGCCCCATAATTTGTAGCCATTTATATCATAGTAAGGTGTATCTGGCAAAACTATATCTCTGACCTGAATATCAGCAGTCCCTTTATTTTTGGCTTTTGCAAAATGAGTTACAGGTACTTCTATTATATTTTTAACTTCTGTATCCTGTTTGCTGAACCTTGGATATTCTGTAGTAAATCCAATATAAGGATGAACTAAAAAGTTACTGACATATACAAACACAGGCGTAAGACTTCCCAATATACCAATATTATCCGGTGGGACGCCTATTTCCTCATACGTTTCCCTAAGTGCACAATCTTCATAAGAATAATCGCTGGTATCTAATTTGCCACCCGGAAAACTTATTTGACCAGCATGTTTGTCTTCTGGATGGTGACTTGCTCGTTCTATGAGGCTGATGTGCCATTCGTTGTCTTTGGGAAATAATAATGCCAAGACGCAGGCTACTTTATGGTCAGGAGTAATGATTCTGTATTTCTCGCTACCTTTGGGGGCCATAAGGTTTTGATATTTTTCACCAGGCAGGTCCTGATAAAGTCTCTTTTCAAGATTCTGAATGAATTTTACATCCATCAGATTATATTAATATTAAGCAATAAAACAACAAAAATAATGTTATTTAGGCCCATTTGATTTAACAATGTAATTTTCTAAAGCTTTGGTCATCGACGGTGCTTCAGGAGTTGGTGCCTTTATATTTACAAAAAGTCCTTTATCTTCTGCCGCTCTACAGGTAGCATTTCCGAATACGGCTATTCTGGTATTGTTTTGCTTGAAGTCAGGAAAATTTTCAAACAATGATTCTATTCCTTGCGGGCTAAAAAATGCCAAGATATCATAATATACATCACTAAGATCAGTCAAATCTGCTGAGACTGTATTGTACATAACTACTTCTGTATGATTGATATTCAATTTTTCAAGGAAACTTACTATTTCCGTAGAACCAAGATTGGAACATGGGAGAAGAAATTTTTCATTTTTGTATTTATTGAAATAGTGTGCCAAGTCCTCAGACACCCTTTTGCCTACAAAAACTTTCCTTTTTCTATAAAGAATAAACTTCTGTAGGTAGTTGGCTATAGCTTCTGTAAGGCAAAAATACCTTGTATCCTGTGAAATTCTTGCTCTTGTTTCTTCGGCAAGCCTAAAAAAATTATCAACAGCTCCTTTACTATTAAAAATAACACACGGAAATTCAGCAAGGCTGATTCTGTTTTTACGAAATTCTTTTTCAGATACAGGCGCTACTTGTATAAATGGTCTCCAGTCTATTTTAAGATTCCATTTTTGTTCCATATCAAAGTATGGGGACTTATCTTCTGGTTTAGGCTGCGAAACCAAGAGTGATTTTACAGTATTATATTTTTCAATATATTGAGCTTCTACCTGTGACGCTATGCTTTTACTTGCCATTTACTCCAATAAGTTTACTAAATATTTAGTTATTATTGTCCCAAATTCATCACTGTTTTGATCAGAATTAATACAGGAGCAATTTCAAAAGCACAAAGGTATATAAAAATTTGAAATATTCTACCCATCAAATGTTCTGAAACAATAAATATTCCTCTTATTGTCCTGAGCAATACTAAAATCGCCAAAACAATAAATGAAATGTTTAGTATTATTTCCTGAATCCCATTCGGCCCGAAAGCGATTAAAAAATTTAGGGGGATTAATATCAAACCAGCAAATTGATTAAAAATCATGATAGCAAAGCTATATAAATCTGTGTATTTATTTACATCAAAAATTTTACCAAGTAAACTTAGACTTAGATGTCTAATGATATACAAAAAAATAACACCGGACAAAATGGCAAGAAATACATAAATCCCATTTGGTGCGCCTAAAGATGATGCTGCCAAATATAAAAATACGGCAAGATTTATACTAAAAACACAATAAAGCAGAAATAAATAGGAAGAAAATTTAGTACTCTCTTCACGATAGAAAAGTTTTAATATGTTTTCATTCAGTATCGAACGATAAATCAAAACCGGCGCTTTCCTTTTAAGATTCAATACTATGGCTAAAATACCACATGCCAAAAGTAAAAACCAAAAAAGAAAACCATTGGAAGTACGGGTCGTTTCGATTTGGTTATTTGGATTTTCATCATTAATAGAAATAGCAGATTTTCTTAAGGGCACATGATCGATCTCAAATGGATTTTCATCAGGCGATGGCGTTTCCCTGGATTTTATACTTTTTTGATCTTTTGTTGGTGTGACTGAAACTAATGTGTCATTTTGGTCAGCAGTTGACTTTGTCTGAGATATTATTGTATCAGTTAAGGGCAGTTTCTTAAGTCTGGGTTTGATTTCAAAAGGATTACTTTTGGATTGAGCAGAAAGAAATGAAATTATAACAAGAAAAATATATCCTGTATAAATAAATCTGCGTTGGTATATGTTAAATACTTTCATCGGGGGCTCAAAATTAGGAAATATCTTGGTTATAAACAATTTTGACTATAACTTCTTATCTTTGAGCGGGATAAAAAATAATTATGCCAAATAATTTAATCAGAAGAATTATAATATTGGGAGGGTTGTCTATCATAGGAATCCTTTTTGTACAATCTTACTGGCTGCTGAAAACCTGGGACATTAAAGACAAGGAATTTGATCAGTCTGTCAATATTGTACTTCGAAATGTAGGTGAGCGAATGGCCAAATATAATAAAACTTTGTTGCCAAAAACGGATCTCGTACAACGACGCTCATCCAATTATTATGCTGTAAACATAAATAGCGCCATTGATGCCGGGTTATTGGAACAATATCTGCTACAGGAAATGACTAAACAGTCGCTCAATATAGACTTTGAATATGCAGTGTACGATTGTGTCACGGATGAATTGGTTTATGGTAATTATTGTAGTGCTGAAAATAAAGATGAAAAAGACATTAAAAAAAGTAAAAAACTACCAAAATTTAATGATCTCATTTATTATTTTGTCGTAAGATTTCCCAAAAGAGAAAGTTTTTTGCTGGCAAACAGAAATATGACCTTGACACTGACCTTACTTTCAGTATTGGCAATTGCATTTTTTTTATATAGCATGTGGGTTATTTTGGAGCAGAAAAGATTGTCGGAACTGCAGAAGGACTTTATCAATAATATGACCCATGAATTCAAAACCCCTATATCGTCCATCAAGATAGCTTCAGATTTTCTGGCAAATGATCAATATGTAAAAAGTAATGCCAGATTGACTAAGTATACTCAGATAATCAGGGATCAAAACCAACGGCTCAATGATCAGGTAGAGAAGGTATTGAATGTTGCCAGATTAGAAAAGGACAGTATTGAGCTTAAAAAGGAAATTTTTGAGATAAATCAAACGTTAAGTGATATAATCAATAACGAATCATTGAAATTAAAACTAGGAAATATTACTTTTACACCTTTAGAATCGATGGTTTATATCAATGCTGATAAACTTCATTTTGTAAATGTTGTTGCTAACATGATTGACAATGCAATAAAATATAGTAATGACGTGCCTGTAGTGGAGATAAAACTGAACAATGTAGGCAATGAAGTGTCTTTACATTTCAGCGATCAGGGTATAGGAATAGATAAAGAAAACCAGAGAAAGTTGTTTGATAAGTTCTACAGGGTATCTACCGGAGATGTTCATAATGTGAAAGGATTCGGACTTGGTTTATTTTATGTTAAAAATATTTGTTTGGCGCACGGCTGGCCTATTCAGGTGCAGTCTCAGCTGGGTGAAGGGTCTGAATTTATTATTACAATTCCAAAATTTAAAGAAGCATGAGCGAAAAATCAAAAATTTTATATGTCGAAGATGACGAAACATTAAGTTTTGTTACAAAGGATAATCTGGAGTTGCATGGTTATAAGGTTGATCATTGTTTGGATGGTGAAAGCGCCATCGAATCTTTTTTTAATGAAAGTTATGACCTTTGTATTTTGGACGTGATGCTTCCTAAGATGGATGGATTTGCTGTAGCAGAAAAAATAAGAGCGACGGATCCGAACATACCGATTTTATTTCTTACCGCAAAATCAATGAAAGATGACAGGATTCACGGACTAAAAATAGGAGCGGATGATTATATCACAAAACCATTTAGTATCGAAGAGCTGATCCTTAAAATCGAAGTTTTTCTTCGCAGAAAGTATGTGTCTGTGTCTGTAAATGATCAATACAAAGTGGGAAATTACAATTTTGATTATAGAAATCTGATCTTGTCAATGGATGGAGACGACCGAAGTCTGACTCAAAAAGAAGCTGATTTATTAAAAATGCTGTTGGATCACAAAAATAATGTGGTCAAACGAAGCCTGATACTTGAAAAATTATGGGGCGAAGATGACTATTTTCTGGGTAGAAGTATGGATGTATTTATCAGCAGACTTAGGAAATATTTGTCTGGTGACCCGAAAATAAAACTGGATAATATACATGGGGTAGGCTTTAAACTTATGATAGATGCTTCTTGAAAGATATCATTAAATTATACCGATTACAATGCCGACATGGTGAAATAAATCTTTAATTAATGAATAATCGCAAGGGGATATCATCGACTTTTTATTGAATAATAGTGTATATATGACAATTTGATATTTTTTTATTCATGTTTAATATTAAATGTTTTATTTTTGTCGTTAAAGAAACATTTAGAAATATAAACACATTACAATATATTTTAATATGAAGATGGTTTCAAGAATTATCTTAGTCGTTTTTGTACTTGTGATTACAAATTTTATAGTAAAATCGCAGTCAAAATTCGGCCATGAATGGATAGATGCGAATAAGACGTATTACAAGCTTAAAGTTGCCCAAACCGGAATATACAAAGTTACCTACGAAGAACTTGCATTAGCTGGGTTTCCTTCCGGTAATATTTCCGGATCTTCATTCAAGCTGATTAATTTCGGTCAGGAACAGGCTATCTTCGTAAGTGACAATGATTTCGGGCCCGGCGATTATTTTGAATTTTACGGAGAAAAAAATACCATTGGTCTTGATTCACTTTTGTACAACAACTGGTCGAAAGATCTATTCAACCCTGAATATTCACTCGTAACGGATACAAACGCTTACTTCCTTACCTTGTCGCCAGAAACAAGCAATCTGAGATATACGCTTGTCAATCCTGATTACAACAGCAATACACTTGCACCATTTCCCTATTACCTGCACAGTGAAAAAATAGTATTTTCAAGTACGTATTTTAAGAATGTGGATGGGGATGTCCGTTATTCACACTTTGAGCCGAGCGAAGGATTTGGCGACGCGTTGCAGCAAACCTCTTCTACCGTTTTAAACACTTCGCTATTTGTTGATTCAGGACCAAACCCTGTCCTAAGTTTCAGACTCGGTCAGAATAACCATCTTTCAAAACTTGAAATCAGTTGGAATAATCAATCAAAAGAAACTATCATTACAAGCCCAAAGCTTACTAGTCAGTTTTCTTACACACTGGATAAAACTGACATAAAATCTGGTAATACCTTAGGTCTTAAAAATACCAACAGTGCCAATGATCGTCATAGACTAGCATATGCCTCATTGGTATATCCAAGGTCTTTTGATTTCAGTAATAAATCAGAATTTGCATTTTCTTTACCTTCTGCAAGCGGAAGAAGATACTTGGAGATCAGTGCTTTCAAAACAGACAATGATCAGGTGTTTGTATATGACATAAATAAAAAAATCAGATACACTACAAAAATTAGCGGTAGCAAAGTGTTGGCTATTGTTAATCCATCAACTACGGATGCAAAATATATCATTGCTAATGAGACTTCGGGGACGCGAAAGGTCAATAGTATCCATGTTTTTCGCCCAAAATCCTATATTAATTCAGGTCAGGAGTATATCATCATATCCAATAAATCGCTTTATGCTACAGGTCCGGATTACGTGAAGGATTATTCAGACTACAGAAGCAGCACAATTGGTGGCGGATATAAAACAGAAGTAATTGAAATTCAGGATATCTATGATCATTTTGGATTCGGAATAGACCGCCATTTTTTGGGTATTAAACAGCTTGCCGGATATATGAAGCAAAACTGGAAAGATGCTAAATTTGTGCTGATATTGGGCAAAGGCATAGAGTATCCATATATGCGGACCAATAATGATGTGATCAATAATGAAAATCTGGTATTCTTTGTTCCGACATTTGGGTATGTGGGATCAGACAATATGCTTTTTTCTGAAAGAAATTTTCCGGACCAGCAATTTGCCATCGGAAGGGTAGCTGCAAGATCAGCAGTTGACATTAAAAACTATCTGGAAAAAGTAAAACAATATGATGATGCAAGGCTGGCTCCGCAGACGATAGAAGATAAGTACTGGATGAAACGGGTATTGCATCTGAGTGGAGGGAGCAAAACATTTGAAGTTGAAGCCATTAAGAACGGATTATTAGGAATGGAAAATGTCATAGAGAATGCAAAAATGGGTGCTGATGTTACTACTTTTTATAAAACGAGCACAGATGTTTTACAGCCCGCTACTTCAGCAGAAATTAAGGAGCAGATTAATAATGGAGTCAATATCATTACCTTTTTTGGTCATTCGGCCGTTGGAAGTTTTGATTTTTCTCTTGAAAATCCTAAAGAGTATACCAATACCGGCAAATATCATTTTATAAACTCATTAGGTTGTTACTCGGGAAATATCCATACCTCTCAGTCTGGGGTAAGTGAGTCATTTATATTAGAAAAAGATAAAGGAGCCATAGGTTTTCTCGCATCATCTGGAACAGCTTTTATTAGTTCATTGAGTGCGTTTGGTAGAGAATATTACGAAAGAATTGGTTCTTCTCAATACGGAGAGTCCATAGGAGAAATAAATAGAATAATGTCCAATAGATACAGAAATCAACAGTATGCTGAACTGGCTTTCTATCAGCAGGCGACTTTACATGGTGATCCGGCTATAAAGTTATATGCTTTTGATAAGCCGGATTATGTTTTTGATTACAGTAGTTTTAAAACTGAACCCACATATATTTCTACAGCTACGGAAAAAATTTCAGTTAAATTTAATTTGGTGAATTTAGGTAGTGTAAATAAAGACTCAATAGATATCAGTTTTAAACATCAATTACCTAATGGGAATGTTGTAGACACCATTCAACTTAGAGACGCTGCGCCCATAAATTTTTCAGAAAATGAAGTTGTTTTAAACAATAGAGGTCTGGACGGATTAGGCAAAAATGTTTTATTTGGGTCAATAGATGTAGAAAAGAAAGTCGATGAAGGGCCAATTCCTTTGGCAAAAGAAAATAATGAGGTTACATCTGGCTTGGAGCTGGGGTTTCCTTTTTTTATTTTAGATGATCTCGCTTATCCCATTTTTCCGCCTGAATTCGGGATTATTGATCAAAATCAAGACTTTGGTCTTAAAGCTTCGACAAGCAATGCCTTGGCCGAAAAACAGTTTTATCTGTTTGAATTAGATACTACAGAATTATTTAATAGTCCGAAACTAATTAATGTGCGTATAGAGTCCGTAGGTGGCATTATAGTTTGGAAACCAAATATCATTTTATCATCCAAAACAGTATATTACTGGAGGGTCAGGCCAGATAAAATTAACCCAGAAATAGGTCCTGTGTGGCAAACATCATCTTTTATATATTTACCGGAAAGTACTGAAGGTTGGAATCAGAGCCATTTTTTTCAATATAAAAAGGATAGTTTCATTAAATTGGAATTAAAAGAAGATAGCCGAAAATTGGAATTTTCCCCTCTAAATGTTGAAGTAAGAATGAGAAATAAATTGTGGAAAAATGATGACAGACCTGGTTTTTATTTTAATTTCAATAGGTTTAGTTCTGTAGAACCCTGGCCTTATGTAGATGCCGGTATCGGGGTTGTAGTGAATAATAAATGGACGATGTGGCATTTGCTCAACAGCCCAAATAACGCTTTAGGTAGTGTTAATCCGGGAAAGAACACCGATGTATTCCCATTTAGAACCGATAACTTTGAAAACAGAAAACTTTTGATAAATTTTCTTGAAGAACAAGTAAAAATTGGACATTACATAACTTTGTTTACCATTGTCAATAATGAAAATTCTGATTTAAAGGTTAAGGATTGGGAAGCTGATTCATTGACATTAGGAAAAAATATTTTTTCTGTTTTGGAAAAACTGGGGGCAAAGGAGGTGAGACGTTTAAAGGATTATGGGTCGGTACCCTATGTATTCCAGGCTATTAATGATGAAGAAGGAGTGTATAATGAAGAGATTTCACCCACAAAAGATGGAATTATCGATGTCACATCAATTTATAAACAATTGGGTCAGGCAGGCTCAATAAGATCCAAAAAAATAGGACCTGCTCAAAAGTGGCAATCCCTTGATTTTAAGTTTAGTGAAATGACCAGCCCAAAAGATGCATTTAATCTCACCGTATATGGGATTGATTTGTTGGGAAATGAAATCAAATTAAAATCAAATATTACGTCGAAAATAGATCTAGACATAGATGCGCAGCAATACCCTTATCTTATTATCGATGCTTTTCTGTCTGATTCAACACAAAGAACAGTCCCCAAGATTGACTTTTGGAGAGTTAATTTTGAACCACTTCCTGAAGCAGCAGTCAATCAAGGCATTGATTTTAGTTTCAATTCCGATAATTTGCTTCAAGGCGATAGTTTAAGAATTAAGTATGAGATAGTAAATATTAATAATAGAGCAATGGATAGTGTTTTGGTGAAATATACTATTATTGGAGATCAGAATATCGAGCAAACATTTTTTAAAAGACTCGAACCATTAAAACCGAGTGGAACAATAAAGCCTAGTTTTTCTTTTAATTCAAAATATTTGCAAAAAGGAGTCAATCAATTTATTATTGAGGTCAACCCAAATAATGATCAGCCTGAACAATTTCATCCAAATAATTATTTGCTGAAACAATTTAATGTAAATCCTGATCTCACTAATCCATTGATGGATATTTATTTTGATGGTATTCATATCATGGACGGAGATATTGTATCGCCAAAACCGGAAATAAAAATTTTACTAAAAGAAGACAATTTATTTTTACCCGTTACAGATCCAAATCTTTTTGAAATTAAGCTGGACACTGGTCGAAACAATATTGTAAATATCCCTATGAATAGCCCACAAATTAAATTTACACCAGCTACTACGGCCAACAATGATGCAATTGTCCATTATTACCCTAATTTAAAAACTGGAGAATATAAGCTCTTGGTTCAGGCTAAAGATGTTTCAGGTAATAAGTCGGGAAAGAATGAAAAAATTATCAATTTCAGAGTAATAGAAGAGGAAGGAATAAGCAGCCTTTTAAATTACCCAAATCCATTTTCAACATCCACCCAATTTATATTTACGCTTACTGGTGATGAAATTCCGGATATTATGTCCATATCCATCATGACTATTTCCGGAAAAGTGGTCAAAGAAATTACCAAAGAAGAGTTGGGACCTTTGCATATTGGTACCAATCGTACAGAATATAAATGGGATGGCACGGACGAGTATGGAAGCAAACTGGCCAATGGAGTGTATCTATATAAAGTGAATACCCGTAAGAAGAGTGGGGATATTTATGATAAGTATGCCAACCCTAAAACGGATGTTTTCTTTAAAGATGGATTCGGGAAATTGGTGATCTTAAGATAAAACTACGCTGTGATGCCATGTTGTCCGAAGTCTCTGACCGCTTATGGGTCAGATAAATTTGACTTTAGGTCAATTTTCTAACGGTCTTCAAACCGATGTATGTATGTGCAGAAACCGGGTCAGAGATTGGAACGAATACTCTATTATAGTCAAGTAAGACTTTGATAAACAGCAAAAAAAAATATAATATAAAAAGCTACCTTTGCGAACACAACTTTACAGAAAATTTTGGCTACAGAAATCATCATAAAACCAAAATCCGCCTTTTCCTTTGGATGGGATGAGATGTGGCATTACAGGGAGTTATTGTATTTCTTTACCTGGAAGGAGATCAAGGTCAGATACAAACAAGCAGCCCTTGGCATTTTGTGGACACTGCTCCAACCAATAGCTATGATGACGATTTTTGTGCTGCTGCTTTCTGAAGGATTAGGCATAGGTACGGGAAATATTCCTGCTCCAGTCTTTTATTTAAGTGGCTTGTTGATATGGAATTTGTTCAACCATGCAGTGACCAATGCATCTCAATCCATGGTAAGCAATGCCAATATTATAAAAAAGATTTACTTCCCAAGATTGGTCATTCCTTTATCAGCAGTATTGACGTCATCATTTGATTTTTTGATAAGTCTGGTCGTTTTCTTTGGACTAATTTTGTATTATTATATAGCGTCAGGACAAGACATCGCATGGATATATCTTGTCTTTAGCATTTTGGTGGCTTATTTATTAGCCGTTTTTACTGCATTCAGTTTTGGTACATTGCTGGCTGCCATAAATGTTAAATACCGAGATGTGCGTTATGTTTTACCTTTTTTGATACAGACTCTATTTTTTATTACGCCAGTCATGTATGATACCACTATCATCCAACAACCATGGATAAAAGTAATCCTTGAACTTAATCCACTCAATTTTGCCATTGAACTAATCAGAAATAATATCTCCAATATGTCAACTTTTATTTGGCCGGAGATATCGGTTTGGGTGCCGGGAGTGATGGTTGCGCTATATATCGTTGCAATATATACATTTAGAAAAACAGAAGCATACTTTGCAGATATTGTTTAATTTCTGATCGGATGGCTCAAGACATCCTATCGGTAATACAAAGCATTTCTGAGACAAATCAAACGGACAATATTCTATTTTCAGATACAGAATGATTTGGGACTTAATGGCTCAATGACATCTTATCGGTTCAATCATCATCTAGATTCACAGTGTAGACTAATATAAATGTAGTCGTGAGAAGTCACAAAACCGCAAGGCGCCAAAATTTAAACTTTATGCTTTAGACAGAATTCTTTAACTTTGTCTTGCAAAAAAAGTGTGTGCAATCATAATAATATTCAAATGTCTTTTAAAATGAACTTCTTATTCATCATTCATAACTCAAAATTCATAGATCGTAATTCATAGTTCATCATTCATAATTAAATAAATGAAGCCTATCATCGAAGTCAGTCACGTCTGGAAAGAATACCAAAAGGGTATAGAGCGAAGGTATAAAAGTCTTCGTGATACATTGGTAGGTATGCCAGGAAGATTTTTTGGAGAGCAAAAAGAAAAATTTTGGGCGCTAGAAGATATAGATTTTAAGGTAGAAGCAGGAGAGTCGATTGGTATTATTGGGCGAAATGGAGCGGGAAAATCTACTTTATTGAAGATATTGTCCCGCATCACGCCGCCAACCAAAGGAGAAATTATACTGAGAGGAAGAGTGGCCAGTTTACTGGAAGTTGGTACGGGATTTCATCCGGAGTTGACTGGAAGAGAAAATATCTTTTTTAATGGATCCATACTCGGGATGAAAAGCCAGGAAATCAAACGTAAGTTTGATGAGATTGTTGACTTTTCAGGGGTTGAGAGTTTCATAGATACACCACTCAAACATTACTCCAGTGGAATGCAGATGCGATTGGCTTTTTCTGTTGCTGCACATCTGGATAACGAAATATTGCTGATCGATGAAGTGTTGGCTGTGGGTGATGCAGAATTTCAAAAGAAGTGTATCGGCAAAATGGATGAAATTTCTAGTAGGGTAGGCAAAGCTTTAATATTTGTTTCACATGATTTAGTCTCAATAAAAAAGCTTTGTAATAATTCGGCTTTATTTTCCAAGGGAAAATTACTGCAAATAGGTAATTCAAATATTATAGTTAACAACTATCTGGCCTATATCAATAATGTAGATGTGCAAGAAAGTGCAATTATAAATTTATTAAATCACAAAGATAAAAGATCAAAATTTGGGCTTCAGACACTGAGAATTAAATGTGACGATTTGCTTTCTTCACATTTTTATCCTGGAGCAAATATTAAGTTTGAAATTGATTTTTGTAAAACTAAATTTTTAATAAACCCTGAGTTTGGCATTGTAATCAAAAATTTAAGCGATAATAGTATTATAGGGTTAAATAATAACCATTTAGGCATTTCTCTGAAAGATAATTTAGTTTCAGGGACAGTAATCATAGAGTTTCAATCGATGAAGCTTTATGGAGTTGGACCATTTTCAATTAATCTTTATTTTGGAGATGAAGATATTGGCTATGAATCCTTATTTAATGTGGCAACAATATTGGGTGAAATATCAGATTACTTTGGATCTGGAAGAAAACTGGATCCAAAATGGAATATGTTTGTAGACAAAGAAATAAAGATGACAATACAACATGTTTAGTAGTTTGAAAATGAAGCAAATATATAATGTATTAATTTACAAAAATATTGATTTTGAAGGATTTCTTTTTTCCTATTTTAGACCAAATCAGGATTTTAAGTTTGTACAAATCGGAGCACATGATGGAGTAAAATATGATTTTTTATTTGACTTTCTTAAGTTTGTGAATCCAAATGGAATTTGTGTAGAGCCGGTTTCTGAATACTTTCAAGCATTACAAAGTAACTTTCATGCTTTTCCAAATGTAATACTTTTAAATCTGGCCATTCATCACTCTGATAAAACAATTGTAATTTATAAAGTAAAAAAGGAAAATGAAATAAATCTTCCAGAATGGGCCCCAGGATGTGCTTCTTTGGATATTGAACATTTTACCAAACTTAGCATACCTATTGATTATATTGAAAAATTAGTTGTACCTTCTTTAACTATCAATGAACTATTAATTTCAAATAATATAGACTATTTAGACTACTTTCAGGTCGATACTGAAGGCTATGATGGTAAAATTATCTTAGATATTGATTTTAATTTATGTCGAATAAAATGTCTTAAGTTTGAACATGTTTGTTTGTCAGATTTTGAAATTAAATTAGTAAAAAGTAAATTGATTAAGGCTGGATATACTGTTTTGAAAGATAAAAGTGATACTATAGCCATCAAAAACTATAGTCTATTTAAATATTGGATAAGATGATCGATAAAACAGTTCATTATATATGGCTTGGCGAGCATGAAAAACCAAAACAGATTAAGGAATGCTTTAGTAGTTGGAAGGCAAACCTAAAAGGATATAAATTTCAGGAATGGAGTTTGAGTAACATTCCACGAGATATATTTTTTGTTGAAAAAATGATTGAACTTCAGCAATGGGCTTTTGCAAGTGATTATTTAAGAGTTTATATACTCTACAACTATGGTGGTATATATTTAGATACAGATATGGTAGTTTATAAAAGTTTTGATCCATTACTACATACCCATTTTTTTATTGGTAAAGAATCAGATTTAACCATTAGCGCAGGAATAATTGGAGCTATTAAAAATCATTATATTTTAAAAGAGTGCCTTTCATTGTATTCTTCCTATAATAATTCTGAAAGTTTTAGTTTATTTTTAAGTAAAAAAATAACTATTCCGTTGATAATTACTCAAGTTTTGAATGCTTCTTTAAGTACCAATGGTAATAATTTGGAAAAAATAAAAAATATAACTATTTATCCTTCAGAATATTTCTATCCTATTAAATTTAGTGAAAGAAATACTGTTTCATCTTTTGTTCCCACAAATCAGAATACTTATACTTTGCATTTATGGGAAGCCAGTTGGCACAATGAATTTGAAAATTTAAACCATGGGAAAATTTTAAAATCTCTAACTATGTTCTTTATTAAAATTAAGGCGATTAAAAAAGATAGATTTGTTTATTTTTTGGTGTACTTCAAATTTTTAATAAAAACTATGCTCAAGTTACTATTTGTTACTCCATCTAATAAAAGAAGTCTCATTTAAGCATGTTATCCATCATTATTTGTACATATAACAGAAGCTCGTTGTTGGGAAAATGCCTTGACTCACTTATTATTCAAATATATCAGCAATATGAAGTCATCGTGATAGACAACAAATCTATAGATGATACCCAAGTATTAGTAAAGAGATATCAGGAAAGGAATGCATTTTTAAAATATTTTTATGAACCTAAAACTGGTCTAAGTCATGCACGAAATCGAGGGGCAAAAGAATCTAAAGGAGAATGGCTTCTATTTATAGATGATGATGCAATATCGATGCCCAATCTGTTGGAACGGTTTAAATTTATATGCAATAATTACGATTTTGATTGTTTCGGAGGTACGCACATGGGATATTTTATAGACCCAAAACCAAAATGGCTCAATGCTGAATACGGAAATATGAAAAATCCATTGGATCAAATTGGTTATTTGACGAAACCACTTCTTACTGGAGGGCTTTTTGCTATCAAAAAGTCAGTGTTGTTTGATGTTGGGCTTTTCAATGAAAATCTGGGTATGAAAGGCAATAACATAGGTTATGCTGAAGAAGATGAAATTCAGCAAAGAGTATTAAAATTGGGCTATAAGTTGGGTTTTGATCCAGAATTTAAAATTTTTCATCCTGTATTGAGACATAAACTAAAACTTATGTGGCACCTAAAAAGTGCTTTTGCGCATGGTAGGGATGGCGAGAAGACCCGAAATGAATACAATTTATTGGACACAATTTTAATGCTAATAAAATCTTCTGCGGCACTAATCATTAAGCTTCCTTTTTACTTAATGAAAGGATTAGCACAAAATAATTATTACTGGCAAAACGCTGTTTTAGATAGTTTTTCGCCAATTTTTTATAGATGGGGGCAAATAAAATCAAAAATATTATGACAACTCCACTAGTAAGTATTATAATTCCTGCATACAACGTGCAGAATTTCATAGAAGAAAGTATTTATTCCGCACTAAACCAAACGTATCTCCATACTGAAATCATTGTTGTAGACAATAATTCAACAGATCAAACTGTAGAAAAGGTATTGCAGATTCAAAAAAAAAATCCTCAAAAAATATCTGTCTTACGGGAAGAAAAACAAGGTGTTTCGTTTGCAAGAAATAAAGGTTTATATCATGCACAAGGTCAATGGATTCAGTTTTTGGATGCAGATGACTTGCTGTATTCTGATAAACTGGAACGTCAGCTCAAATTAATTTATACCTCATCATCCATTCCCTCAATGGTGGTTGGGGTATACCACCACTTACATGAGGACAGAAAAGTGCGGGAGGTACCGCTCCTAATTAAAGGACTTGATCCATACAAATCAATAGCCGCATCTTTGTTGGGCCATTTAGATTCTAATATGTTCAATCGAGAGATATTAATTGGGATCAAAGGATTTGATGAATCACTAAAAGTTGGTGAGGATACTGATTTTATATTCAGGGCTTTGAGTTTTATTGGTACTTCATCTCTTCTTTATGACTACACTCCATCAGCTATATATCGACAAATAAATATAGAGCAATTGACGAAATCAGACCCAATCATCATTAATAAAGAAGGATTGGAAGTGCGACTTTCAATAGTGAATACCTTAAAATCAGAAAAGCCGGAGTATTATTACGAAAATGCAGCGTATTTTACTGACTACATTTATTATTTTATTTATAGGATTGGAATTTATGATGTAGATTTTGCTTTCAGTTTATATATAAAACATTTACGAGGAGATTACAAGCCGAAACTGAGCAGCGAAGTAATAGCGTGGTATCATACAATATTACTATACTTACTTGGATTTAAAAATCTAATGAAGTGCAGATATTGGAGCAAATCTATTTTTTATAAAAGCAAAAAAGGATTGGGAATATGACCAATACAAAATGGTATTTTTTACATAAAACAGGACTTATCTCTTTTTATCATTATTGGCTATTTTCAGATATACATCTATCCCTTATGAAATGGAAAAATAATAGTCAGTGGGAAGAAATCAGAATGGAAGATTTATTTTTTATCGAACTTTTATCATCAATGAAAAATAGAGACGCAATAATTTTTGATATTGGTGCTAATTATGGATGGACAACTTTAACTTTTTTGAATTTCGGATGCAAAGTTGTAGCATATGAACCAGATATCAATCATTTAAAAGTACTCAGGCAAAGGTTTAATTCAATAATTCGACTGACCATAGAAGATAAAGCAATCAGCAATAATACTGATGGAGCTGTTTTTTTTCAGAATCAAAATAGTTCTGCGCTCAATACACTTAGTTTAAAATGGGTAAATGCGCTTACCATTGGAGAATATAGAGAAAAAAAGTACTTTACAACTGATAAGTATAAAGTGGAAACTTCTACATTGGATATTGAGATAAAAAAGTATGGTAATCCGGTATTTTTGAAAGTCGATGTAGAAGGCCATGAGAGCAGTGTTTTTGAAGGACTGAATTCATCCATACCACTCATTGTTTTCGAAGTTAATTTGCCGGAGTTTGCTGGGGAAACTATTGATATAATAAAAAGATTGGTAAAATTGGATAAGCACACAACGTTTAATTATTCGTACGGATACCAGATAATGTTGGAAAATTATATTTCAGGTATCGAAATGATAGAGCGGATAGAAAACTTACCGTATCACTGTATAGACGTTATATCCAGATCTTCTGATTATGAAACATTTTTTAATCCATCATAAAATTTTATAAACTCATCTGTGATATATTGTGGATGCATATCTGCAAGGCACGCCAGATCGGGACAATCTTCGGGTTTCTTCACCCTGACTGTGTTATGATTTATCCATGATTTGCAAGGATGGCAAGGAAGGTAATAACATACATCCCGATGAATACTTTTATTGAAGATTTCATAGCCATAATCTTTTGGTGAGGTAGGTCCCCACAAAGTAAAAGTTGCCTTTCCCATCAAAGCAGCAGCGTGCATCAAACCACTATCCAATCCTACATAGCAAGCCGCATTTCTTATAAGGTCAAAGGCATTCAACATACTGGTTTCACCAATTAAAGAAGTAATATTTGGAATTTTGGCCTCAGTAATTTTATTAGCATAGGTCACTTCATTGCCATCACCGAGTAAAAATATTTTTTGCTCACCATAGTTGTCAGAAATATGTTGTAAAAATTGAATCCAATATTCTATTTTCCAGTTTTTATATTGGACAACATTATTAGAAGCACTAACTTGAACTACCAAGTATGGTTTTGTGATGGACAAAATACGTCCTGATTTTAATGACAATGAGGTTGTAATGGGGGATGAAGAATGAGGAAAGATATTTCTGTAAGTGAAATGTACTTTGGTTTTATCGGTAAATAAATTGTTGGCCAGTTGAATGTTTTGGATAATAACATGTTCATTGGCCTTGATTTTTTCATAACAAATACCCGGGATTAAACGCAGGTACCACTTTTGTCGATTTGTAGTTACCTTTCTGGAAATGAATATGCCAACCAATGCCCATAACCACGATGAGGATGAATAGGACATAAGATATGTATCGTATGTAAGCAAATGGGTACATGTAAATCGGGCAATACTCCACTTATCTGGTTTGATTTCAATAATTTCATCAAACAAATTAAATGCATCCAATACTTCTTTGGAAATATATTTTGAGCAAACAATAGCACTTACATGATATGCTTCCATTTTCAAACATTTTGCCAATGGAATCAGCATTAATCCATCGCCCAATCCTGTATTAAATACAATTCCTATTTTTTTTGCAGACACTCTTTTATGAATAATGTTGATTACCTTTGTAAAGGTATTAAAAAATAGATAACTACTTATAATCAGATGACATTCTCCACTTTTTATTGCAAAATTGATTTTATAAATACTGTCGGTGTTGACCTACCCACAAAATTCTTATTGTTTTTCAATACTGTTCTATTATATCTTCACACTAAATCAAAACTATTAAAACGTCTGATTAATATAGATTCCGTATCAAATTACAAGATTAAAATCAATCATAAAATTTGTGAAATTAAGTTCAGGGTACAGGATATTCCGATATTTTATGAAGTGATGATGTACGGGGTATATTATTTACCCTATGATTGGGTTCCAAAAGGCGCAACGGTAGTAGATTTGGGAGCGCATATAGGGTGTACATCTGTTTATTTTCTACAAAATTACCATATAGAAACTTATCTAGCGGTGGAACCTTCACCTGAAAATTTTTCAGTTTTGCAACAAAATGCTACTTCATTCTCAATAGAGACAGTGAATAAAGCAATATATATTAATAACGGGAAAGTAAAACTAGATAGTAGCAGTCAAAGGGGACAAAATCATCATTTGGTTGAGGTGACAGGAACTGAAGTTGAAGCTGTAAGTATGGATTCATTAATGAAGGAGTATAATATCAATACCATAGATGTGTTGAAAATCGATATAGAAGGTACTGAAAATATTTTGTTTAAAAACAAACCTGAATGGTTGAAAATGGTACGTGTTATTCTTATTGAATTGCATGGGGATTATACTGTCAGCGAATTAAAAAATGATATTTCACCATATGGATTTGAAATAGTTCCTAAAGATAATCCATTCGGCATAAAAATGATTTGCGCACATCGGATGCAATGATTACTTTTGGTCACAATTATTAATCAATTGACAGCAAAAGATAAATTTATACTTTATTGTAAAACACAGGAAGATATACCATTATTTTTCCAACCGTATTGGCTTGATGCTGTGTCTTCAGGACGATGGGATGTATTAATTTCTGTGGATAATGAAGATCAGATTATAGCTTTTATGCCTGTTTTTTTTAAAAAAAAGTGGGGCTTTTCAGCAATTTATACGCCTTTATTGACGCCTTTTTCCGGTATTTGGTTCGCTCAAAATTTGACAGGTGAAAAAAAAGCAACGATACAGTCCAATAAACGACAGATTATACAAAATTTGGTAGATCAAATCCCGGCATCAGACTATTTTAGAATAAATTTTCATTATAGTTTTGACATGTGGCTACCCTTTTACAATAAGAAATTTAAGCAAACCAATCAATATACCTATCAACTTAATGGCATTAAGTCAAAAGAAAGTATTTGGGATGGTTTTAAAAGTAGCTTGAAAAATAAAATTAAGAAAGCTGAAAAAGAATATGTAGTTTCGTGCACAGACAATATTGAGTCCTTATATGAGCTTCAGCGGGCAAATTTTATTAAACAACGAATCAAAGTGCCCTTTGATATTACATATTTGGCAACTATCGATAAAGCGATTTCTGATCATCGAAAAATTTTTATAGTGAAAGATCGATATCAAAATATTGTCGCTGGTCAATATCTGGTTTGGGATAGGATTACAGCATATAATCTATTATTGGCCATTGACGAAAAACATAAAAATATGGGTGTCGGCCCTTTGGTGTTGTGGCATTCAATACAGCACGCATCAGATTTTGTAGATGTATATGATTTTGAAGGCTCCATGTTGCCAGGTGTTCAATCTTTTTTTGAGAGTTTTGGAGGGACCCCCATGCCATATTATCAGATTTATCGTATCCAACATCCATTGATGAGGATGTGGTTTTCACTTAGAGGTAAAATTTAGATAATGAAATTTATTTATCTGAAAACCAAACATGAACTGATCCATAACCCAAGACTGCAATACGTCATTGAGTTTATTAATCAGCATCCGGTTTGGCCAGAAGAATATCTGATTACCACTGACTATTTTATATCTGACGATCTTTTATGTATTGAATATTTTAATAAAAGAACTCAAGATGAGAATTATTTTATACCAATATCGGACATATTATTTGCAGGCAGAAAACATTTATCCACTACGTCATTTCAATCAGGTAAGTATCATTATAATGATTTTACGTTATTCAGCTTTGAAAGAAGTCGAAGGGAAGAAGCGTTTGTATTTGAAAATATTTATGGATTTGACTTGTTGGAAACGATTTTTTTTCATATTTCCAGGTATGAGGAATATGAATTAGACAGAAATGATTGTGATTTTAGGGGAATGCTTGAAGAAAAAAAACATTTTTTGGTGCGAGAGAATTTGGCACAAATACCTGTGGTTGATCATATTGTCTATTGTTTTGCGCATAGCCTTGGCCTAAGTCCTAGAAAAATAAAATCTCAAAAGACCATGAGCCATGACATAGACCATGTTAAGAAGTTTGGTTCATTTTCAAAGTTCTTAAGACTGCAAGGTGGTGTAGTGAAGCGAATGAACTGGTCAAAAGTTTATGTACAAGCTCAGCAATACTTTGCAAATAAGAACCCTTACGATAGTTTTCAGGAGTTATTGATTATGGATGATATTCCTAAATACATTTTTTATCTTATGGGGGGATTATCAAGATACGATGTGGTGGCAGATCTCAAGGATGAAGTTTTTTTAAAAAGTATATCATTGGCAAAAAAATGCGGATATCAGATTGGCCTTCATCCGGGTTTTGAAAGTACAAACTCAGTTGACCAGATTTGTGAAGAAAAACAAAGATTAGAAAAGGCAATAGGGGAGGAGATACATATCAGCAGGAATCATTTTTTGCGTTTTTTATTTCCCGTTACATTAGAAAATTTGCAAAACGCAGGTATCACAGCAGATCATAGTTTGGGATATCGGAGTAGGATTGGGTTTCGTTGCGGCACAGGGTTTCCTTATAGATTGTATAATGTTGAAAGGGATAAGATCACAGGTGTGAAAACATATCCGCTGATCATCATGGATCAATGCCTGATTAATGCTGCTGCCTCTGAACATCTGGATATAGAATTCATTCTTGATAGATTTTTAGTTGCAAATGAGTATTTGACTATGATATCCTACAATTTTCATAATAGCATCTTTGATTTTGCTGAAATGAGAGGAATTGAATTAAAAGCTTTGTATCAAAAATTTGAATTTCATTGAAAATACTTCTTGTGTATAAAGTTGATATTGAAGATTTAGGCTCTTCAGGAGTAGTACAAAAAATGTATGATCAGAGTACTGCTATGCAGGGATTAGGTCATGACGTTCAGTTAGCATTCATACGGGGTAGCAAAATTGTAACAGGAGTTTCTGTTTTTAAGGCAGATGCAATACGCAATAAACAATATATCAAAAATATTCTTTTTTTTCAAATTTTATCTGAATATACCCAAATACATAGATTTGATATCGTTTACATAAGATACCCCTTTTCAAGCCCATATTTTATACATTGGTTGTCTCATATTAGTGAGGTCGATCCTATATGTAAAATAGTTTTAGAAATTCCGACTTTTCCTTATCATAAAGAGTTTAAAGGCTTTAGAAATATAGGCTTGCTATTGGACTGGTGTTATCGCCGCTTTTTAAAAAAATATGTATATCGCATCGTTTTAATAGGGCATCAAGATGAATTATGGGGAATTGAAACCATTAAAATAACTAATGGCATCGAAGTAAAGAAAATAGAAGTATTTGAATCTGAAAGAAAAGAAGGAGTGGTAAAATTACTTGCGGTTGGCAATTGGCAAAATTGGCATGGATTGGACAGAATATTATGCGGGTTGGGGCAATATTATTTGAAGCAACAGTCTGTTTTGATAACGCTGGACGTAATTGGAGGTGGAAGTTTGATACAACGTCTTAAACAACAAGTTCAAAAATTAAATTTGGAAAAATATGTAATTTTTCATGGCGAAGTACATCATAGCCAGTTGGATAGGTTTTTTCACTCAGCTGATATTGGAATAGGCACCTTGGGAAATCACCGTATAGGTCTCACGGAGCATTCCCCTTTAAAACACAGAGAATATTGTTGCTATGGTTTGCCTTTCATATTGAGTACTTATGATAAAGATTTTCACCATGATTTGGATTTTGTTCAGTACTTTCCATCAGATGATTCGCCAATATCTTGTGAACTCTTGTTGGATTTTTATAATAAAACCTTACACATTAATTCAAAGGTTCGAAGATATGCCATACAAAACTTATCCTGGGAAAAAAGGATGAATTATATTTTAAATATAGTGGGCAATGATTTACATTGAATTGGGTATGGAAAGTGATCTTGTATTTTCTTTTCAGGTATGTTTATGTATTATTGATTCTGTGTACTAACAATTTGTTGTAATTTTATGCTTCAAAATGGGACCTTTAATTTATCTTTTTATCCTATGTTATATTTACTTTACAGAATGATTTATGGGTTTTCAATAAATCCTGCTGATGTTGATTGAAATAAATGTAGTTCAACCATGATAATGATTAATGTCGACACTTCTGGTTATCTCAATGATTTTAATATTTCCAGATTAAAATATGTTCTGGATTTTATAGCAAATCACCCAGCACATCCTGAAGGGGTAAAGTTTTCTGTAAATGAAGAAAATGATAAAGAAAATATGAACATTTACTATACAGAAGTGGATTGTGGTGAAAAAAACTGGATTAAGCCCATTAATATTTTTTTCAAAAAAAATCATAAACAAGCCAAACAAGCGGTCCAAAGGAAAACCACCTTTTATGATCTGGAACTAACTGGATTTTGTGCAGAAGGATCTCCTGAATCAATGCCATTTGATATATTTGAGACCATTTTTTTTCATATCAGCAGATATGAAGAATGGTTTTGTGCGGATCATGAAAAAGATATACATGGTACCATGAGATCAACAGCTCAATATCTTGTTAAAAATAAGCTACATCATATACCTATTGTCGATCATCTGGTGCACTATTTTTACTCGTCAATAGGATTAAAACCCAAAAAACGCCCAACTACATATTCGCTCACCCATGATATTGATGTCATAAGAAAGTTTTCTACTTGTTATAAATTTTTGTTGGGGTACGGGAATATTATGCTTTATCAGAAAAATAAGATCCGAAATATTATACATCATACACGTCATTTCCTTGAGGTCAAAGCCGGGAAAAGAAAGGATACCTATGATACCTTTCATTGGTTGCTTGTGGGTAATGATAATATTTCACAGAAAGTGATATATTTTTTGGCAGGAGGTGAGACAAAATACGAAGGTTTTTTTAATATAAATGAGCCGGAAGTGAAAAAAATTATGGCGCAGGCAAAGGAAAAGGGATATAGGATTGGTTTACATCCCAGCTATAATTCCATGAATAATGTAAACATCATACAGAAGGAGTATCAAGCATTAGTGGGAATAGCTAAAGAAGATATTGACCTTTCGAGGCAGCACTACTTAAGATTTGACCCTTCAGTAACTTCAAAGGTGCTGGAGTCGGCTGGCATTAAATCTGACTCCAGTTTGGGTTATCGTGATTTAATTGGCTTTAGATGTGGTACAGGGTTTCCTTATCATTTATATGATTTTGAAAACGAAAAAGCTTTTGGTTGTGTGGAAGTTCCATTGATTGTAATGGATGTGGCAGGTATGCGCGAATGCGGGTGGGATAGTAGTCTTTGGATTAAGTTAATTTCTGAATTCTTAAGTGAAAACAGCCACTATACTAATATTACTTTTAATTTTCACAATAGTTTTTTTGATCCGGTGGTAGTAAATGTTGACATGCTAAAAAAATGGTATCTTCATCAATTTGGTAGTTAGAAAAGTACTGTGCCTACAGTTAATTTTTATATTAAACAGACAAAGGAAGTCAAAGTGTTTTGTTTACTACTTGAAATATTTCATTGGCGATGCGCTTGTCATCAAATTCCCTACAGGCTTTTTCTCTTCCGGCAAGACCCATTTGGTGACGTTGTGTCATAGTTAGACCTAGAAATTTTTTAATTCCAATTACAAGCTCATCTGTATTTTTAATTGGAACCAAAAATCCATTCTCTCCATCATCTACAGTTTCTTCACAACCTGCGGATCGGGTTGTAATAACAGACTTTGCCATAGACATTGCTTCTACTATTGTTCTGGGCAAACCTTCCCTATACGAAGGTAACACTATGCAGTCTGACTTTGCTATGATATCACGTACATCCTTTATAAAACCATGATAATACACCACATCTTCATCTACCCAACGTACTAGCTCATCTTTATCTACTGTAGCGGGATTTTCTGCATCCAACTCGCCGACTATCCAAAATTCTGCGTCTTTTCTGACTGACTTTATCCGTCGTGCGGCTTCTACAAACTCTCTGATTCCTTTATCGTACAGCAACCTGCCTATAAAAGTAAATACAGTTTTCTCTTTGATTTGGCCATTAGGATATGGGTGGTACCAGGTCGTGTCTACACCACAACCCTTAACGGAGATAGCTTTATGTCCAGAAACAATACCCAACTGCTCAAACAACTCTCTGTCTTCTATATTTTCAAATATAAATTTCTGATGGCATCCGGCTGACATGCCATACAGCCAAGACATAATTTTCCTTACAAAACCCTTATGTATAAAAGCGTAACCAAGCCCTGTCACCACTGCTATGGATTTGATCCCAGCAATTCTCGCAGCTATGCCTCCATATATATTTGGTTTATTTGTAAAATGAAGGATTAGGTCGGGCTTTATTTTTTTATATCTTCTAATCAGTTCTAATAATAGCAATATATCTTTGATAGGATTAGTACTATCTCTATCCAATAATCTCAATCCATAATGTCTCACACTAGGATACTTCTCCTTGTAGGTAAGATACTCGTCCACTGGTGCAATCACGGCCACATCCATGCCTTCCGCAATAAACTTATCGATCAGGTTAAGTCTGAAGTTGTATATATTCCACGTAGAATTTGCTACAAGCGCTATGGTTTTTTTTGTTGAGATATGTTTTATTGTTTTATTAAAAAAATTATCACCGATAAGGTCTACTGCAAATAATCATACTTTAAACTGCAGATATTCATACTTTAAATTGCAAATAATCATACTTTAAACTGGGGATTATCATAAACTAAACTGCGGATTATCATAAACTAAACTGCAAATATTCATACATGCAATTGTCTCCAATTCTTAACCTTATAATCCGTCAAAGTTACATTTTCTGCTCCATCATATATCAAATTCATCTTTAATGAAGGGTCAATTGCCTTTAACTTTTTCATATTTGTCAAAAATTCAGATTTGAATGTTTTTCCTGATTTTAACTCTGTCATTTCTGTTCCTTCCATTCCTTCTACTTCTAGCAAATCTACTTCTAGTCCATTGCTATCCCGAAAGAAAAACATATCAGGGTTTTTTTGGCGATGAGCCTTGTATTTGGTCTTCTCTGCAATGATGAAATTTTCAAATATAACACCATATTTATCATACGCCCGAAGTTTTGTCACATCACTCAAACCCAATAAATAACACAGAAGTCCAGTATCAAAAAAATAAAGTTTCGGGGTTTTTAAAAGTCGCTTGCCGAGATTCTTGTGATAACTTGGCAACATGAAGATGATATAACTTGACTCCAAGATGGTAATCCATGTTTTGACTGTATTGACAGAAACATTGAGATCATTACTTAAGTCTGTTAGTTTGAGTTGTGAGCCACATTTGTATGCGATAAGTTTCAAAAATACTCTGAATGTGGTGAGATTACCCACATTTACAAGATCAGAGACATCCCGTTCGATGTAAGTCTTGACATAATTACTATAAAACATTTTTAAAGGAATGTTATCTGTCAATTTCCCAGGATAAAAGCCATTCAATATTACTTGTTCAATATCTTCATCCCAATGAGGAATATACGACATTTCTTCAAAATCAAGCGGGTATAGTGTAGATAAATCTATCCTCCCAGCTAATGACTGAGTAATATTGCGATGCATGAGATAATTTTGAGATCCTGACAATACAAATCTCCCAGGCGTTCTTTTTTTATCTACGATACCTTGCATAAATGAAAAAAGTTCTGGTACCTTTTGGGCTTCATCTATGATGACACCTTCTTTGTATCTGTCAAAAAACCCTCTAGCGTCTGATGAAGCCATAGCATACATATCCGGATCTTCCAAACTTACATATTCATAATCTGGAAATACTTCCTTCAGCATAGTAGATTTGCCCGCTTGTCTCGGTCCTGCTACACTAATGATAGGATAGTACGTTGCCGCATTCTTTATGTGCGTAGCCAACTGCCTTTTAATCAATACCTTGTCCATATATTCTTAACTCAAATTGCTATTACCATATAAAGGGCAAATATAATGACAATTTCGGTTAAACTGCAAATAATCATACTTTAAACTGCAGATATTCATACATCAAACTGCAAATAATCATACTCTAAACTGCAAATAATCATACTCTAGACTGCAGATATTCATACTTTAAACTGCAGATTATCATACATCAAACTGCAAATAATCATACTTTAAATTGCAAATATTCATACTTCAAACTGCAGATTATCATACATCAAACTGCAAATAATCATACTTTAAATTCCAAAATTTCATAGAGTAACTGCAAAAATACATACTTTTAAATGCAATATTTCATTAACAAAACTGCAAAAAATCACCATCCTTATATTAGCCAAAAGCATATTGTCAAATAGTTTTTAATTTCTTCACCACTTCTTTGATCTCTTGTTCATCCGCCTTGGGATAGATAAGCAATGCATTGTCTTCATCAACTATGATATAATCCTTCAGCCCTTTGATTACAATTGTTTTTTCATTGTTGGACATGACAATGATATTATTACTAGCCATCAGATGAATATCTTTTCCGATTTTTACCTGATCACTGTCTACAGCCATATAAGCATGAAGACTATTCCACGTACCCAAATCACTCCAGCCTATTTCAGCAGGGATAGTGTAAACATTGTCAGCCCGCTCCAGTATGGCATAATCAATGGATATATTTTCTGTTTGTGGATATACATGATCAATATATTCCTGTTCCTTTTCAGTATTGAAACAAGTAACATCACGGGATAATATATTTAAAATCTCAGGAGCATTTTTACCAAAAGAATTCTTAATAGATTTGACACTCCAGATAAACATACCTGCATTCCATAGATATTCGCCAGATTCTAGATATTGTTGTGCAGTATCTGTATTCGGCTTTTCTTTGAAGGATTTAACTTTGTATATTTTTTGATTAATGTGGCTTTTAAGAGGCACTGCATCCTTCGAAAACTCTATATAACCGTACCCGGTATCCGGTCTATTTGGTTGAATGCCCAGCGTGACAAGCCCATCATTTTTTGAAGCAAAATAGAAAGCCTGTTCCAAAATTTTCACATATTCATCTTCTTTCAAAATGATATGATCTGAAGGCAAAACTGCAAATACAGCATTTGGATCGATGGCATCTATGCGAAGGGTGGTATATGCTACAGATGGCGCAGTATTATTCATGCTTGGTTCACAAAGAATATTTCTTTCAGGTAGTTCAGGTAAATGTTGTTTGACAAGTTGTTTGTACTTCTTATTGGTCACCACAAAAACATGATCGGCTGGCACCAGTTTGAGGCTTCGTTCAAAAGTCATTCTGATCAGGGATTTGCCAATGCCTAGGATATCTAGGAATTGTTTTGGTCTTTCCGCTGTGCTTGATGGCCAGAAACGACTTCCTATACCACCTGCCATGATGGCTATATATTTATTGGAATCCATAGTTTAATTTTTACTAAATCGTATTAATTTTGAATGAGTATATATCGTAAATTAAATTTCCTTCAAATATAATTAATCCGCGGATGTGGGAATTTTTAAGATTAAGAAAACAAACCCATGAGTTCATCTTTCTGCAGTGATTTGAATACGTTTTCATCTGTCACTACCAGATCACTTGCCAGTTTTTTCTTTTTGCTCTGCAGCTCTAGAATTTTTTCTTCTATGGTATTTTTGCATATCATCCGGTATGCAAAAATATTTTTAACCTGCCCTATACGATGTGTCCTGTCAATGGCCTGAGCTTCAACGGCGGGATTCCACCAGGGATCCACCAGATATACATAGTCAGCTTTGATCAGATTGAGTCCGGTATTTCCGGCTTTCAGACTGATTAAAAAGAGACGTATATGGTCATTTTTTTCAAAATGTTCTACAGCTGCTTTTCGGTCTTTTGTAGACCCATCCAAATAGGCGTAAGGAATATGATTTTTGTCCAGCTCCTTTCTTATCAAGTCAAGCATAGAAGTAAATTGTGAAAAAATAAGTGCGTTATGTGAACCAAGATCATTGACGATGATATCCATAAGTGTCTCAATTTTTACCGAAGTCTGGCGATGTAGGGTAGGGTCAACCAGTTGAGGTGAATTGCAGACCTGTCTTAATCTCAGCAGGCCTTCTATTATTTTAAATTTCGCTTTGTTAAAGCCTTCTTTTTTAATATTATTTTCCAGATCCTGTCTGATCCTGATTTTCAAAGCATCATAATAGTCTCTTTGTGCATTTCCCATTTCACAATAAATGACATTTTCAGTACGCTCAGGCAGATCTTTTGCTACCTGTTCTTTTGTCCGCCGAAGTAAAAAAGGATTAATGATTTTGCGCAGCATCATGGCAGCATCCTGATCATTGTTTTTATCGATAGGCAAAGCAAAATTATTTCGGAAATTTTGCTGGCTGCCGAATATTCCGGGATTTAGAAAGCTGAACTGGGCGTACAAGTCAAAAGTATTGTTTTCTATGGGTGTGCCGGTCATGACTAACCTGTTATGGGCTTTGAGTAATCTCATCGCTTTATACCTTTTCGAATTAGGATTTTTTATGGCTTGCGATTCATCCAGAATAACATAATTGAATGTATGCTCCCTAAAAAACTCTACATCATTGGTGGCAGTATCGTAAGTGGTGATGACCAGGTCATATTTAAATAATTCATCCCTTTTTGTCACTCTGTCTATACCATGATAATTGATAAAAGTGAGCACAGGACAGAATTTTTCAATTTCTGCCGCCCAATTGAAAAGCAGACTTCTTGGCACAACCGCCAGACTTGTGCCTTTATCAGCCAGTTTCTGATCAGCCAGTAAGGATAAAATCTGGAGTGTTTTTCCAAGACCCATATCATCCGCCAGACAGCCACCAAAACCAAGTTCACTCAATGCTTTCAGCCATTGATATCCCATCACTTGGTATTCTCTTGGTGTTGCCTGCAAATTAGAAGGAAGTTGGTATTCTTTTTTAAATTCATAGTCATTGAGTTGTCTCAGCTTTTGACTGATGTCAGTTTTGAGGTCTTCATCTGCGATTTCTTCAAAAAGCAGATCTACAGCGCCCATCCTGAATTTATTCATTTTGAGTTTTCCTTTTTCTTCTTCTGCCAGCAGGACTACCTGTTTCAGTTTTTCAAACCATTCATCCGGTATAAATCCAAGACTTCCATCATCCAGGCGGATAAATTTTTCATTGTTTTTTACACTTTCTACCCAGTCCCGAAGGCTGGCTTTTTGTGTACCAAACATGACTTCTACATTTACATCAAACCAATCTATACCTGAGGATATCCCCAAAGATATTTTGGCAGGATTGGTGTTGAATCTGAAATTTTTTAGTGTTTCTTGGCCAAAAACGGTGATGCCTTCCGTGCGACACGACTCAAAGAAGCTAAGAAACCACGCATTTTTTATCATTTCATGCGTATGAATGAAAAAACTGTCGTAGGTCTCAAAGGAAGTTTTTAATGAAGGATGACTCTCAGCAAGAAAATGACAAAATTCTGTCACGTCTTCAGGATCGGGTTCATAGATTATAACGGTACCATCTTCAGATGTTTCATTGATATATCTATCTTCATTTGGGATACCAAAGTGCAAGGTTTCATCATAGGCCAGTTTGGGTTGTATCAGCACATACTCACCGGCTTCCTTTAGATAAAGTTCTTTTACCGGTGTACCCAGTTCACCTGAAACCGGTTGATATGTTCCTGGATATTTAACTTCAAATTTTTGATGAAGTTCGTGCAGTAATTCTAAAAGTGGGCCGGGATTATCTTTGTCAGAAGTCAAAGGTTTGTTTCCTATAGAATTATAAAAATGAAGGATGGAAATGTCTTCATACAGATATGCTTTGTTGTCCAAAATCAAAAAAGAATGATCATAAAAGATTTCTTCTTTTTCTGTATCGATGATCCGATCCCCTATTTTGATATATAGCTGGAGGTGGAAGAAAAGCTGATCTTCTTTTGTATCAGCCACCAAGCTTACCAGCTCATCGCTAAAGGTAAATTGTTCCAGATCTTTCTTTTTTATTTTTTCATAATCATCATATTCTATAGTATAGTAATGAATAATATTTTTAAGTGTTTCAATATTATCTTTTAGAGAGCGAATAAATATATTTTGATAATGATGCTGGTATTTGTCGCCATATTTTTTCTCAAGCTCCCGCAGATGGTCAAAAAATTTCACTTCTTCCTCATTGAAGTATAATGGTTCTGCTGTCTTTTCTATTTTTGATGATAGCTTGTCTTTCGTTTTGGGCACTACACCTTCTATAAGTATAGGCATGAGTTTTTCGTTTTCTTCGATTACCCAGAGAAAGGCATTTTTTTTGACTTCAGAAGATTTGCCTGACATGGCAGTAAGCATTTCTGCTATCTCATCATTTTCGCCAAATTTAAGCTCTCTTATTTCGCGGGTCAGGCTGGTGAGTTTATCATAATCCAAGAAATTTTTCTTTGACAAAATAGCTTTTGGATGGCCATTGTCAAAGGTGATACTAAACAGCGCTTTGAACTTATCGAGGGAGATTTTTTTATTTTCGGCAAGTGTTTTTGCCAGAATATTGTAATCTACCCATAGGCTGTTGAATATTAATTTTTGAAATTCTACCTGAGTCAGCACAGCATATTGATGATCACACAGCACATCTATTTTTTGACTACAAACATTGCATTTGATCATTATTTGGGTTTCGCTGACTTTGAAGGTGACTCTCGCCTGTTCAGCATATTCTTTTTCATCGTTCCAATAATTGTGTAATGATCTTTTGAGAATAATAAGGTCCAGTTCGCCGGATTCATGCAGTATATTTGAATATTCTGTGCCATAGCCAAATATTTTTGGTTGTGCCGGTCTCAGCATTGGCATTATTGCTAGAAAGGACTTAAGATTATCCGCAGGAATTTTTCTGAATTTAGCTACACTTTGATTTTCGAGCAAACCTTCTTTTCGCTTTTGTGCTTGTACCTGTATTTGTGGTTCCGGTTTGTTAATTTTAGCTGTTACTTTATAATTTTCATTTAATGGCTCTTTATTTGCAATTTGAAATTCATCATTTTTCATGCTGAGCAACTGGTACATAGTGGCTACGCTATGTTCACATGGTTTTTTGTTTACACAAGTGCATATTACTTCTTTTATCTGAAATGCGTTTTCATAATATACGATGACTTTATACATATCATTGACTATGGCAGAGTAAGACTTTTCTTTTGTTGTATGTTTGATATCTCTTACGAAGCCAGATTTCTTCAGCTCAGCTCCCTTTTTATTCAATGATGCGTCAACCTCATTATTGATGTACTTGTATATGGCATTATTTAGAAACATGAATGGATTTATTGGGATAATTTAAATACGTAATATTAAATTTGTATATGGATTTCAACGTATAAGGTTTTAAAAAAAAAATTATTGGTTAGTCTTCAGTCAGTGACTGAAGTGGTTTTCTCCTTTCCAGAATATGAAGTAAAGTTGATATTCAGATTGGCCACTCGAACCCTCATTCCCTAAAGGGATGTCAATGCACTCAGACCGCTCGAACCCTCATTCCCTAAAGGGATGTCAATGCACTCAGACCGCTCGAACCCTCATTCTCTAAAGAAGATGTCAATGCACTCAGACCACTCGAACCCTCATTCCATAAAGGGATGGCAATGCACTCAGACCACTCGAACCCTCATTCTCTAAAGGGATGGCAATGCACTCAGACCACTCGAACCCTCATTCCCTAAAGAAGATGTCAATGCACT
>JBBRVQ010000026.1:0-50219 GCA_038246735.1 Chitinophagales bacterium | reverse complement strand
TATTGGAAAATGGCTGCTTTTTTTATTGTTACATCTCTGGCAAACTAATAATAAGTTTGACCATTCGTAACCTAACCAATAATAACCTTCATGGGTTCCATACGGAGATTTCTTAGGTGATTTATTTTTAGGTCTGAAGTGTTCTACATGCCAAAATGCAGCAGGACTTGGATCAGATTCACAAAAACAACATTTATTATGGTACAATGATTCCAATTCTTTTTTGCAGCCCGCACCATAATAAGCACTTTTGTATTTATGTTTTCCTTTTTTAAGAATAGCGTCCGTTTTCAGATCAGAACAAACTGCTGTTAATAATTTAGCTGGAATGGAATTAAAATCTTTTTTAACTGAAATCATGGTTTAGTTTAATTTCAAGCAAATAAAGTATCAGGATATTTTATTTCCGCCTTAGCACGTTCTTCTAGAAATTTATCATTCTTATCGGAAGATTCCATTTTTTTAAAATCATCTTCTGTTCTTACATCATTCATGCTTTCTTTCGCTTTACTAGTGATAGAATCCATATCGAATATCGGAGATGTCAAAATGATATTTGGTGTTAATTTTGAAATATCAATATCGAGCTTTTCAGCTGTAATACCTAATGCCTTTGTACGGTTTATCTTAATGATTGTAGAATTCTTTGGGGCACCAAGTAAAGGTATAGCACTGTGCGTAGAAACGATAAATTGTACAAAAGGGAATATCTCAGAAAATTTACTAGGTAGTTCCATTTGTAGTTTCGGATGCCAATGTAAATCAAATTCATCAATAATCACTATTCCAGTAAATTCTGAAGGGTTTTCAATTTCAGGTTGATTCCGATAAAAACGTAAGATCATGTCACCAATCATTCCGATTAGACTTCTGAATCCTGAGGCTAATTGCAATATTTCCACCTCATTATATTTTTTGTTAGTTCCTAACTCACGTTCAATATAAATAATCTTTGTATTGTCGGGACTAAGTTTAATATCTGCAACATTTGGAATTAATTTTTTAAAAATCTTAACTATATGATCAAATTTTTTATTATTAGATAGTTTCCAAATGATTAGTCTACTTTCTATATTTAACAGTGTTGATTGTGGCGAGAAAAGACTATCAGTAACTGAGAGTGATTTGATATCATCTTCCTTTGTAAAAGATGACTGCATACTTAATCTGGATGGACCATAACAAACTAGATTTTTAAGTGACGTAATTTCTTGGCTTATAGTTTGGTTTATAATGGATTGGTTATCATGCTTATATTCTACTATTATATTTGCTTTGGAATGTTCATTTAGTAATTCAATAATGTAAACTTTAGATGAATCTTTTAATAAATCCTTAAATTGATCTTTGGTCCCAAATAATCCTATGGCAAGGGCTTGTAAAAAACTGGTTTTGCCAAATCCATTCTCTCCGGTAATGAAAATCCATTGAGAATCGACATATAGTTCAGATAATTCAAGATTTAGAATGCCATTGTATTTCTGAATAATAATCTTTTTAATTGCAACTGGTAAAATGTCTGATCCCAAATTGTAATAATAATTAGTATTTTCTATTTCCAGTTTATCTTTTAGTGCCATATTTTCTGGATGATAGAAGTGATCTAAATAAAATTGGATAGCTTTTTTAACTTCAGGTAAAAAAATTTCATCCTTTATCTCGCTAGTGAATTCATAATTAAATTCATTTTTATTGGGATTTTTTTGAATTTCAATATCAATCAATTGATCTTTAAGGATATCATGGGCCCGTTTACTTTTTTCAACAAGATCCATTAAATATTCTAATTCAGATTTATCTTCCAATTTATTCAAATCCGAAGTTGAAGCTTGCCAAAGTTTGAAAAGCATTCCATCTTTAAACGATAAATTGAATTTTACTTTATTATTTTTTATGTACTCACCATTTTTATTTATGCTTTGGATTGAAGTAATTAAATTATTGCTTTTTTGTTTTTTCGGAGTGATTATTAATTGGTCTCTATCTTCGCCTAATTTAAGATTATTTATATCCGCAGGATTATAATGTTTGAATAACTTCTGTATCTCTTCATCATAACTTTTATCCCATTCCTTTAAGGTCTTTAAGCTAACGCCATCCATTTCTTTAACTATGGTATCAAAGTCTTTACCTCCATTTTTCAATAAAATGAAATTATTTCTTAATCTATGGGTGCGAGCGTCCATAAGCTATTATGTTTATGATTGTTAGAGATACATAATGCAAAGATAATAGATTCATTTTAACTTAACTCTAATTAATTATTACAGATGATACAAATCTCTCCTTTAGCCATCCTAATCTGTGCCAGCCAAAAATACCGAAACGATATGTCTCCTATTGAACTTTATAATATCACCCGAGGTAGATGGAAAGTTAGTTCATCAAAAGCTAAAAAAGCAAAATATGCTTTTTCCGTTTATGAGGAAATTATTCTCGAAGTATATGAAATTCTCTCTTGGTATGAAGGTGGTGCAACGTTTAGTAACAGATATGATGAAGGTCTATCCCAGCATATCAGAGTCAATTGGCAATATTAAACGTCCTAAGGTCGTGGACCTATATCTCGACGATTCAGTTATGCACTACTTCAAAAAAGGCGCTTTCAATCCCATACTATATGCTGGTTATTTCTGAAACCAAGAATTTATGCTTTTCTGAATCAGCTATTTTACTGTTGTTGCTGCATTTGTATTTGCATAAGTATGTGTGCCTGATACAAATTATCCACCATCGTATCTGCAATAGAATGACTTACAAATGATGGTGTAAGGTGCTGATCAGGCTCCTCGAATATGTTGGAACTATATTTATTTTTTCGCTCCGGCTCTGCATTTTCCACGATGACGGATACTTCCAGTTTGTGGTTCAAATTACCTTTAAATATACCTTTGACTGGCGTGCTGTCTTTAAAAAATCTGCCCACTGCTATTCGGACATGTTTATCCGAAGTAATACAATTATTGGTGGGATCTATGCCTATCCAACCATAATCCGGTATATAAATCTCTACCCGTACATGCGTAGCACCTTCTCCCCTGAACTCATGGTTTTGCGGGCAGATATATCCGCTGACATATCTTAATCTTTGTTTAATACCGGATTCGATCTTTTCCCATTCTTGGGCATTGATAATCCTGGGTATAACATCAAACGGAAAAAATTTTTCGATGCCTTCACCACTGTCATATACTGTAAAAATAACCCCCTAGGTCATAAATAATTTCCTGGCAAGATCATTTTTTTTGGCCATATCATCATGATTCAGACTTTCAATATCTGCCATAAATGAAGCATAATGACTTCTTATTCCTTCGTCAGAATACATTTCATCCCAAAGGAATTCCTCAATCTTGTATCCTTCATGGATGATGGATGTTTTCATATCAATTATTTATTATTCAAAATGTAAGGCTATTCAAAACAGACTTAACTTTGAGAAAACATAAAAAGGTAAATGTGACTCAATATTGATACATATTTATAAAAATACGTCATGTATAAAGGGGTTTTGTGAAAATAAATATACTTTTTTACGTTCAACCCGTATTTATACTATGGGTATCCACTTTATTTTTCTATATTAGTTCCAAATTTTATAAAATATTTCATAAAAAATGTATGTAGCCGGGCATATTTTACCTGATTTATTTGGCTGCATCAAACATTAAAATAGATAAAAAAAAAGTTAAGATGTATAGTTTATTTTAATTTACTTTCTCTGTTGCACAACTACGACCCATGATAATACTATCGCTTAAGCCATCCAGTGATGCTCATCCTTGGCGCATGGGTGAGTAAGACTTCGTGTTCCAGTTCGTTACTTTTAAAAAAAACACTTTTGCCATTGTTTGGTGCAACCAGTTGCTTATGGCCAGCTTCATGATAAATACACAATTCGCCGCCATGTCCATCGATCCAATCACAGTTCAGATAAGTGATCAGCGAAAACTGCCGGCTGCCATCATTGCGAAATCGGTCAAAATGCTTGGCATAAAAACTTCCTGTTTCATACATCGCATAATGAAATTCATAACCTGTGATACCTGTATAACAAGTAGCATTCAGATATATAACAAATTGCTCGATCAGATCCAGAAATTCATTTTCATACAGATCATTGTGGTTTCTGTCCAACCAATATATTTTGTCACTTCTGATTAATTTATTCTGAAGTATGTGTTCTTCATTGCCAGTTCCGGCATTTTTCATGGCTTCTTCACGGTAAAGGAGGGAAAGGTTTTCCTTCAGATGTGCGGCAAGACTTTCATTTAAAAAGTTTTCAGCTATGCCTACCTTATGGTCCACATAGCTATCAATCAGGGTTTCAAATATTTTTTGCATTAACAATTTCAAGCACAAAATGCGGCATTTTGCCAGTACATCGGTGAAGGTAACTTATTTTATCACGAAATTCGACTGAAGCGTATTTTTAAATCTATTGATTTAACTTTGGCTCAATATAGGAAAGAGAAGGTGGTGTAGAAGAATCAAAAGACAAAACCTGTTTTTCATCCACTTATAGATGGCTTTTGTCATCATCGGTCGGGGCAAAAAGGCTTATCCCTACAAAAATTATGGTTAATAATTTCTTAAACATATACTCAGGGTGCAACTGAATCACAAAATTGATAAATCATTTCGTATCATACTGTTTTTCAAGCCTTTATTTTTGTCGTTTTTCTTACAGAATAGCGTATTATAGGCCATAACACCAAAATAAATAATAGTGAGCCGAATGTTTCCATTTGCCTGTAAGGATTTTCCAACCACCTTTTTTATAGACTTAATAATGGCATTCAAGCAGGAGGAATCTGATCTTAATTTTTTTTTGCAAAAGAATTTTTATCTAATCTGAAGTAAGCGATCAGTTTATTTGGCATCCTTTCACAAATATCCAGTGGTTTGCCATCTGTGGTTACCGTCAATTTATCAATTAATGGAAGACGTACCTCTTTCAATATTAAATCAAATTCCTTACCTGTCTTACATTTTCATAAATTTTTGTGTTCGCAAACCTTGACTATTGCTCACTGTAATCGTGTACAATCCTTTGGCAAGGGCACTGACGTCCATGGTTTTAGAAAAGACAGTTTCCTTCGTTATTTCCGCCTTAAACATAAGTTTACCGGTGATGTCATTAATCAGTATCCAATAATCGGCCGGATGTATTCCCTCGATATTTAATATGATGTGGTCACTTGCAGGACTTGGAGACACAGCCATATTGATATCAATGGGTTTGGGATATAAAAGACCAGACAAAGGTGTCCCAATGTATTTATAGACGTTTTTGGACGGATGCTCATATCTTCCGAGACTAAGAGGCAACTGGCAGCAATACCCTATTTGAGCATTGACAAATGAAGTAAAGCCTCGCACGATAGTGGTGTCACTGTCCACACTGATCCAGGATTTTCCGTGATTATAACTAATCCGTGTTTCGTCGACTAGATTGATGATAAGCGTTTTGGTACCAGGCACATGGCTGAACCCACTGATGTATTTACTATTGTCTATTGGTGTGATGTTTGTCCAGTCAGTATCATCAGGATGTCGACGAAAGAGTTCGAAGTGATCTTCTTCATCCGTTTTTATTATTTGAATGAAGTACAGGAAATTATCCTCATCTGCTTTGAGATCTAGACCATATTCACCCGTTGTAGGATTTTCCCAAACAGTCCAGTTATGCCCCCTATCCGGAGAATAAAATACACGATTATAATAAGTTTCAAACCAAATATTATCACCATTTACAGCAAAATTTCCGGAAACAGTATACTCATCATTATCTATTGGAGGGGGCATATTGTTTTCACCAACCTTTTGCCAAGTAAAACCTCCGTCATCAGTAGTATAGATAGGGTACACATTATCTATTGGATCTCCCGTAATAATACCATGATCACGATTCCAAAAATATATAATTCCGACAAAGAGATCCGCTATGGGTGCATCCAATAGAACCCAGGATTGACCACCATTATCGGTATGAAATATTTTGCCACCTTCAGTGTAGTCAGTGAATGCAATCCATGCGTTATTAGGGCCTTCTGCGAAAATATTTGAAAGGTATCCACTTTTCTGAATACCTGGAAAAGTTCCTGAAATCCAAGTATTTCCACCATTTGTAGTTCGGCTATAGGAATAATCTTCTTGTATAAAATCGCCGAGTGAATCTAAAACAAATCCAAAGGTCCAAGCCACAGAATCATTGGCTGGAGTAATTCGCCAGCCTTGAGTAGGTCTTGGAAAATTTACAGTATGGGGTTCCCAGATTTGCGCCTGACATAGGTTTGTGGTAATGAACAGCATAAAAAGAATTAGAATGTTTTTCATATTAAAAAGATTTATTTGTTACAGTGTATCAGAATTATTGGGAAGACAACAAACGGTTTGTTTTTTATTAGATAAATTAATATGTTTAGTTTTTAATATGATTGGTAATAACCACAAATTTAAAGTGAGAATCTGATAATTAAAATAGTACTTTAGTACTAAATGGAAGATAAAAAAATTTATCAACCCGTTTTGTTCATAACGGGTTTAAATGGGTCAATTTAATAGGGTGGGGAGAACATTAACTTTGTTGCAAAAAGGTGGGAATGGAAACTGAAGTGATGTTTTTACCTGTAGGCCTTTTAGAATATTTCAAAATCAAAGAAGTTATTGAATTGGAAGAAGTGTCTTCAAAACAGATGGTGTATGAGATTCATTTATAGGAGAACAATGAGATATTGGTAGACTATAATGTAAGTCAATAAGAATAAAAAGGATTTACAGATATAGTACTGCAGGACTTTCTTATAAGGGGAAAGGCAGGATATTTAAGGATCAAGCGCAGAAGGTGGCGCCATAAGGAGAAGAAGAATGAGATCATAAGAAATGACTTTCCATAAGTTACCAAATGAACTGGATTTATCAGCGAGCTTTCGGATTTTTTAAGAGGTACAGGTAGATACAAGGGAACATACGATCACAAATAACAGTAGCTACTATTCGGTGAAGTGCCCATCAAGAACAGACCTTTAAATATATTCGGATTTTCATTTACAAATTGTGCCACCATTTCCCTACCTTATGAGTGCCCGCCAATAACAAAGCTTCCTTTTGTCAGGTCAAATAATTCTGATACTTTTTGATAATCATGCTGTGGAAGTCTCCAATCCATTTTCATTAAATGACAGATAAACCCGTTTTTTGCAAGTTTTCTGCACAGCGGTGCACAGGCTTTTGCATCATTCAATCCACCCTGAAAAAAGATGATTTCAAGCTTATTTTTGGCAGTATCCGATTTAAAAGTAATATGGTCATCCGTTTCTGTTAAAGTAATATATGTTGAATTTAAAAATGTATCTTCAGGCAGATTGCGGGATTGAAATGTCGTCTGATTCCAAACAGAGAATAAAAACGCAGCGGAACCAAACTGTTCTGTAAATCTTTTGTTTGATCCACTTATTCATATTAAAATTTTAAAAAGTAAAAACCTACCCTTAATACCAAATATTTCTGTAATTTGACATGTATTGTTTTCTATATCTTCTAATTCTCTTATTTGACCACTGGATTCTAAAAATATGTAACTTTTGCATTTACACCATAGAAGTTTTGTTCTAATAAAACATTTCTTTCCCTTCATTACTTCTATAGACAAATATAAAACAATATTTACCTTCAGCATGGAAATAATATACTTCGGAATGCAATAAGGCAAACTGAAAATTTTACAAAGCTTCCAAAGCACCCAAAATAAAAAAGCCGGCAATACAACATCACCGGCCTTTTCCAACGTAAATTATCCTTGAAATAAATTCCTATCAGGCTCTTTCATTGAGTGTAGCCACGATAGTTTTATCTATTTTAGCTTTTAAGAGCTGTTTGTTCAGTGCTTCAGACTTTTGAACCACTGTTTTAACTTTGGTACCTGCTTCTGTCAATCGGGTTTTCAGCAAAATAAGATTGGCAAGTTGTGCACCCGATGGCTTCCCTGCATATCCTACCACTTCGCCATAAAGTGATGCTATTTTTTCTCTCAACTGTGGCTCAGCCGCACCAACATAATTATCGCCTGTGGTGATTACCAGCTTACTTCTCAGGGTTTCTATTTCTTTGATGTATGCCTGCAGATTGAGTTGTTTGGCCAACTTTTTGTCTTTCAGCAATGGAAGTATTTCTTCCGCTGTCTTTTGCAGCATATCCAGCTTGTCCACCTCATATGCCAAAGATTCCATCATATTGTACAATTCCATACCTTTTTCATCTTTCAGCTTTCTGTCTTCCAGAGAATGAATGGATGTCTCATCATATTTCAATTCGATTTCCTCCGTAAACTCCTTGTTTCCTTTGTTGATCTTTACTGTGTACTTTCCGGCAGGTACTGTAGGTGCAGCAAATCCACCAAAGGTAAACGTTTTGCCTTTTGCCGTCTTAGGAGGATTTAAGGTATAGTTCCACTGCACTTCATTGATGCCTTTGCTTTTGCCAGGTACCAGATCAGCTACTTTTTTACCATCTTCATCATAAATTTCCATGGTCATTTTTCCAAACGTGTGTCGTTTGTTCATAAAATACACTATCCTGGCAGCAGTAGTTGGATTATCGCCAACATATTCGCCAACAGCAGGAAAACTCTGAAAGGATGTACTTTCATTGATCACTGTAGGTTTTACAGCAATAAAATCAAGTTCTTTTTCCATGGCTTCTTCGGTAATCTTTCTCAATGGAGTCACATCGTCGATGATAATCACACCTCGTCCATGTGTAGCCATGATCAGTGCATTCTCTTCCGGATGCAAAGCCATATAATGAATGGCTGCAGCTGGCATATTGTTTTCAAATTTTGCCCAGTTTTGACCAGCATCTACCGTTACATACAACCCTGATTCTGTACCCAAATACCATAAATTCGGATTCTTGAAATCCTCCTTTATACTTCTGGCAAATACAGGAATCTGATCATTGACTACAGATTTCCACGTTTTGCCTGCATCCGTAGTCTTTAATACATATGGCTTCATATCATTTTGGGTATGTCCATCAAACACCACAAATGCGGCATTTTTATCAAAATTACTTGGCTCGATATAATAGGTCCATGTATTTTTAGGTACACCGGTAATATTACCTGTCACATTGATCCAGGTTTTACCGCCATCCATGGTCAGTTGTACATTGCCATCATCCGTACCCACCCAAATGACATCTTTATCCAGAGGAGATTCGTTGATGGTAAATACTGTACAGTGGTTTTCAGCTCCGGAGTTATCAGCACTCAGTCCACCTGATTCTTCCTGAAGTTGTTTTTTTGGATCATTGGTCGTAAGATCGGGAGAAAGCTTTCTCCATGTCTCCCCTTTATCATCCGATACATGCACAAACTGACTTCCAACATATACCCTGTCTGGATTGTGAAGACTGGTAGAAAGTGGTGCATTCCAATTGAAACGTAATTTTGGATCGCCATCTTCCGCATATGGTTTTATGATTTTTGCCTGACTTTTGGCCACATCAACTCTCCATATATTTTCTGCGCCTTGCATTTCTGAGTAGACGGTATTCGGATCTTTAGGGTGCGGATACACTCTGAATCCATCGCCATAACCCACAGATACCCAATCGCTGTTTTTGATGCCACCTACCTGTTTGCTTGGACCTGTCCATGAGCCATTGTCCTGAAGTCCACCATATACACGATATGGTTTTTGGTTATCAAAAGAAACGTGATAAAACTGAGACAAAGGCAGACCTTTTACCATTTCCCAAACCGTACCACCATCCCATGACCGATAAACACCACCATCTGTACCCACTACAATTTTATTAGAGTCATTTGGATCAAAAATATAATCGTGAAAGTCTGAGTGAATGCCTCCGCCTATACTCCTGAATGTCTTTCCACCGTCTTTACTCATATATCCTTGGAGACCTGCTTTAAGTATAATATCAGGGTTTTTTGGGTCAATGACGATGCGTGAAAAATAGAAAGGTCTGATCACCAGTTCGAAGTCACCATTCAGTTTTTTCCAGTTTGCACCTGCATCTTCAGATCTGTAAAGTCCTTTGTCTTCGTTCTTTTCAGTTTCGAGTACAGCATAGACGATCGAAGCATTGGATGGCGCAACAGCAACCGTTATCCTACCCAGTTTGCCTGAAGGAAAACCATTGTGAATTTTGTTCCAATTTTTTCCGCCATCCGTGGTTTTGTACAGCGCACTATTGACGCCGCCTGAATTGAAGGAGTAGGCTGTTCTTCTGAATTCCCAGAAAGCAGCGTACATGATGGCTGGATTGACCGGATCCATAGTAAGCTCCGAACAACCTGTGGAAGCATTAATGTAAAATATTTTATTCCAAGTAAGTCCGCCGTCAGTAGTTTTGTATACCCCTCTTTCTTCGCTATCTCCCCAGAGAGCACCCATAACACCTACGTAAACTTCTTTAGAATTTTTAGGATTTACAATAATATTACTGATACGCTCTGAACGGGTCAACCCCATGTTTTTCCAATTCTGTCCACCATCTTCAGATTTGTATATACCATCTCCGATACTGACACTGTTTCTAGTCCAGGTTTCTCCTGTGCCTACCCATAGGGTTTTGTCAGGATCATTGGGATCTATCTCTATGGCGCCGGTGCATTGGGTGTGTTTGTCAAATATTGGGTTGAATGTGACTCCGGCATTGTTTGTTTTCCATACTCCTCCACCAGCCGCAGCGACATAAAATATTTTGGAATCAGTAGGATGGGCTTCCAGATCAGATACTCTTCCTGACATAACCGCAGGTCCTATCTGACGTGCTCTCACTGCACCGAATATTTCATCACTTTTAAGCGGAATTGGTTTTTGAGCTGTAAGAATTTTAAAATTAGCCAGCGTAAGAACAAGTAAAATATATTGCTTCATTTATTTTGATTTAAAGTGGATAAAGAGATAAAAAGGGAGTATCCGCTATATTGCTATCAGATACTCCTTTATTTTAATGTTGATTATTTAATTAGTTACCTTCTGGAAACGCAAATTCTTTATCGTCGATCTCAACATTAAGTTCTATTTTTTCAATGGCAATAGATGCTTGGGTCTGACCTTCAAACTTCTGATCCACTGTAAAAGGCAACATTAAACCATTTACTTCCTGATAATCAGAAAATACAGCTTCTGAAGATTTACCTTTTGCAGGTCCTTTTTTTATGATTGATTTGGTCATGATAGGAATAAAATTTTCTTTATCAAAGAAGTAAACCGTCGAATTTTCTTCTTCCTTTCCTTCTATCATCACTGGCTTTTTGGTAAGTTTTATTTTGAAGCAATCTGTACCTTCTACAGTTTCGCTACCTTCCAAAGCAATGGTATAACCCTTTTCTTTATATCTCAGGAAGGCATCAGGAAAGTCAGCCACTTCTGCTTTTGTAATTTCATTGTCTTCAGCTTCCATTTTTTCCGCCTTCATCGTCATAAAATTGGTTTGCCATCCGGTAGTACCATCGAACGCTGGTTGAACCATAGTCATACCCTGAAATGTAAAAGAGATTTTCTGTCTCATGGGCTTCGAAAGCATAATCGCCGGAAATTCCATACCTTGAGTTTTTACCTTGGCAGTTGATCTCATCGATGTCAATTTTGACCATGCTTCTCTACCACCTGTATTTTCAAAATATTTATTAATGATTTCATCCGCAGTTTGGGCAGAAAGCAATTGTGCCACAAGAATAAAACAGCCAAATAAAAGATTTTTTCTAAAATTCATTTTTAATTGATTTTAATTGATTTTGATTAAATAAATGACAGATTTTAAACCACCAAAGGTTTAAATAGGTTCCAAATATAGTTTTAAATATAATAAATGCAAGATTTTTATCGACTAAATAATGTTTTCTTAAGACAGGTTTATGAGTGTTTTAAAAAAGTGCAGTTTGTATTACTTCAGGGGATGATTCTACAGGCAATATTAGGGACGGCTCATTCACCCTCACATTATTAACTTTTGTTGAAACTTCGTATGCATTCATGTTTTCTGTAGGATAAGGTATGATCATTTGTAACGCTTCCGTAGGTTTTATTTCAATGTCAAGCCAAGACTTTTCATTTTCGGGTAGTAAAATGGCTGGCATTCGGTCATGGATTTTTTCCATCAAACGATTTGGTGGAGTAGTAATGATCGTAAAGCTGCAAATGGCCTCCCCTGTTTCCGGCACATGCCAGATATCCCAGAGACCAGCCACAGAAAATATATCCTGATCTGTGGTAGTGATCCGAAAAGGTATTTTTAACTTTCCTTTGATCTTCCATTCATAAAATCCATCCATCGGAACGATACATCTCCGTGAAGCCAAGAGATTTTTAAATACCGACTTATCCATCAGAGTTTCTACCCTCGCATTGATCAGCTTTGCGCCTATTCCTTTATTTTTTGCCCAAAATGGAATCAAGCCCCATCTATATATATGCAAATGCTCGGGTTCGGCGCTTGTAATTACAGGCACCATATGAGTAGGTGCCACATTAAAGTTGGGCAATGGATTGTATCTTTCGAGCTCTTCAGTATAGAAAGTTGCATGAAAACGAGCTTCTATTTCCTTTTCTACTTTTGTAAGAGAAGAACGACCGCACATAGGATATTGGTTTGTATTGTTTATCTGCTTTTCACAAAACTGTCAATACCTTTTCTTTTTAGCTCAGAAGCCGCGCTTTGTGCTTTACTTTCCGAACTATAGCGTACGGCCACAACAGAATGATATTCTGATGAAGGAAACACCACAATTTCTGCCTGACTAAAGCCTAAACTTTTTAGTTTGGTTCTCATTTTTTCTGCATTTTCTTTCAACAAATAACTACCAGCCATCACCATATAAGATCCTCCGTCGCCTGGATTAATTTTTGGTAAACCATTTTTTAGATCACGAATCGGCTCAGAGATTTTTTCTTTGGGTTTAATGGCTGGCTTTAATATTTGATTTGTTTTACCTGATTCATTTTTCGTTGTAGCAGTTTCCTTGGTTCTTGTTGATGGCGGAGTAGCAGGTTGATTTTTTTTCTTTTCTTCCAGTTTCTCTACTTTGGCATCCAGATCATTGTAATCGACAGCGCCATCTACGATATCTTCATTGGATATAATATTTCCGTCTTCTATGTCATTCATTTCAGTGGTTTGTTTCATAACAGAGTCCTGATATATACTATCCATGAATGTCGAGTCTGTCTCGAGTCCCGTTATCTGTGTACTGATTTTGGATTTTTGGTATGATTTTACCAAAACTGTCACCCAAAAATATAAAATAAATATGACCAGTGCATAAATTGAAATCCTTACTAATCTACCCATGATGATTTCTGCTTTAAATAAAATTTTTTCAAAAGTACAAAATTATTTAATTTCTATACGAATATCAACTGTTATACAATTAAGAAAGTGTACAAAAATGAATTTTCGAAGTTCGATAAGACTTACAGCATATCTAAATAATATTATCACAAATTCTGCATTGAATTATTTAACAACATTAATCAGTTATAGGAACCAATAGATGCAGCCTTTTTTTCGCGGTGCGGGTCAATACTTAAGGTAAAACGTATCTGACCCCAAATTGAGTAGAACATTATTAGTCATATTTCTTTCAAATGCAGTTCAATTAGGATAAATCAATGACCATAACAGATTTTTTTGTAATTAACCGATCTAAATAATACCTTGTGTACTACCTTTGCAAAATTAAATATCCGCTATGTACAAATATATGATCAAACCAATCATGTTTCTTTTGGATCCTGAGAAAGCGCATCACATTACTGTAAAAATGCTTGCGATCTTACTTAAAATCCCTGGTATAAAATGGCTCTTTAAAAAGTTATATAGCGTTGATGCACCTGCACTTCAAAAAAAAATCTGGGGCATTCATTTTCCTAATCCGGTAGGCCTTGCTGCAGGATTTGATAAAGACGGTAAGTGTTTTGAGCAAATGTCAGCACTGGGATTTGGATTTATTGAGATTGGAACGGTCACTCCCCTTGCCCAGCAAGGGAATGAGAAACCGAGGTTATTCAGACTTCCGTCAGACCGTGCGCTTATCAATCGTATGGGCTTCAACAATGATGGTGTCGATACATTGATCAAACGTCTTAAAAAAAGAAAAGATAAGAGCATTATCATTGGCGGAAATATAGGTAAAAACAAAATCACTCCAAATGAAAATGCAGCGGAAGATTATATCAAATGTTTTGAGGCACTTTATACGTTCGTTGACTATTTTGTGGTAAATGTGAGTTCGCCCAACACTCCCGGATTGAGAGAACTTCAGGAAAAAGAACCACTGACAAAATTGCTTTCTACCTTGATGAAACACAACAAAGATAAAATTGCACCAAAACCCATCTTATTAAAAATAGCTCCGGATCTGACTGATTCACAGCTGGATGACATCATTGACATCGTAAATAATACGGGTATTCACGGCATCATCTCAACCAATACAACCCTGGATAGGAGTACATTAACCACAGACACCACTCAAATGGGTGCGGGCGGACTTAGCGGCAGACCACTTCAGTTCAGATCAACTGAAATAATCCGCTACATCCATCAGAAATCTGGTGGAACCATTAAAATCATTGGTGTGGGCGGTATAGAAAGTGGAGCGGATGCCTTAGAAAAACTGAACGCAGGCGCATGTCTCGTTCAAATATATTCAGGATTGGTCTACGAAGGGCCTTCACTTGTAAAAAAAATAAACACCGCCATACTAAACCAGTCCATGCAGAAAGAATAATCCTGAACCATCGTCAGCTGGAAACGGTATTATGGATTAAAAACCTTTCTGTGAATTCACCGTATTATGTTATAACTGTCTTCCTTCAAAATGACTTCGTCAGCCGATGATCTTTTTCTTCATGGCTTCAAACTCTTCATCCGTCAAAAGTCCGGCTTGCTTCATTTCAGACAATTCTTTGAGTTTATCCATAGCTGAGGTGACATCAACTGCCTGAGTGGGTGTTTCCTGTTTTTTCCTGAATTCTTCTGCCATATCTTTCCCTTTTTCAAATTTCTCGTGGTAATACTTTTTAAGCCTTTCAGGATCAAAGTCCAAAAATGTACCACCAGTTTCGAAGTGCTTTTTGAATACTTCTCCCAATGCAAAAGTAGAAGCTCCAGATAATACTGACATGGTAATACCGCCCAGAATAGATCCCACACCCGGAATAAACTTAACAGCCCTGGCACCTAGCCTAGCCAGTCCCGAACCAGTAAGCGCAGTAATGACGGCTTTCCCTTCAGTTTGTTTAAAATCCACCTCATACAGCTTACACATTTGTCTGATCATATCCAGTTGTATGGCACTCACCGCAAATAAATCAGCAATAGGTACGGGAATAAATCCAGCGCCCATAGACCATATCATATGATTTTTGATGATAGAATTGGCACTATCTCCACGATTGCTTTTCTGATATTCTGACATTTTAATTTTTTTTAATTTAGAAAACAATGTTAAAACATACTTTTTCATCTTTAAAGTTTCATAATACTTCTATTATTCGATCTACTAACATGAATTACAGACGAAAAGCTATTATATGATGTGGAAATGTACATAATGACTCAAGGCGATTACTTGTCATTTCGCAATCAATGACTATCTTTGTACTTTATTTTATATCATTAAAAATGAAACCAAAAGTATTCGTTAGTATTATTTTATACCTAATGGCTATGCTGCAATTGCAAGCCCAACGTCATATTACTACTTTATCGGGTCAGAAAGTGCAAATACTTCAGAACGGAACATGGCAAAAATCAGATATTTCAGCAACAAACATCGACTCTTCCGGAATGATCAATGCATCTGAAAGTCCAGAAAAAAAACAATCAGTCACAAATTCCACATCAAATAATATTACCATAGAAGGCATAAAATATATTATAGCTCTGGCTGAAAAAAAAGAAATTGAAACTTTTATACTGGTAGATATCCTGGACAAAGAAGTAGCTATGAAAGAAGTGCAGCTATCACAAGCCCGACAATTAAAAAACAAAGAGTTCGAAAGTACTTTAAAAAATGAAATAGCTGATCTTAAAACTAAACAGAAAACCGCAGAAAAAATTTACAAAAATGATGCTGAGAACGTCAAAAAATCGCATCATTTAATAAAGCTAAAGGAAGCTGAGCTGAACAAATCGATGATAGATTTGGGCCAATCTTTAAATATTAATATAGCTCCGTATTTAACCGTCATTAAGTCTTCCTCACCAAAAAATGAAGAAATCAGCTCGGTATCTAGTAAGTCAAAAGGGAAAAAAGATGTGTGCTTGTTCTTAAGAGACGAAAAAGTGAATAATGTACGAATAATAGAAACAAACGCAGAGCCATTCTACACTTTTACGCCCGAAAAGTTAAAAAATTACTTTAAAGAAAGGGAACTTATGGACGTAAATATGTCTCTCATTAAAAAAGGGAAAGAATATTTTATTCATTTAATTATAAAAATATCTTCAAAGGATGCAGCCAAAAATTACGGCCATTTATCCAAAGAGAACTTGATGAGAATTCAATTTATTACAGGGAATAGTATAAATCTGTATTGCTCTGATGATGTTTATGGCGGTACAGAAACGTATACCGGCAATATCGTTTTTAAAGCGGAATACAGCATAAATAATGAAAATATAAAAATGTTGCTCAAATCGCCGATAGATAAAGTCGGTATCATGTGGACTTCCGGATTTGAAACTTATGATATCTATAATGTCGATTTGATTATGAATCATTTGGCCTGTCTCAAAATTATATAAATAAAAAAATATGCTGGGTCTAAAACTGGCTACTGATCCTTTTTGGGTAAATATAGCTGAAAAATCGATTGACGAAATCCTGACTGATCATGCTTATTGCGAGCAGAAAGCAGCATCCACCTGCATTTCATTGATCATTCAGTTTCCTGACAGACATAAGTTGGTAGATGAAATTACACCCATCGTTGCTGAAGAGTGGGGCCACTTCCGTAAAGTTATAAAGGAATTAAAATCTCGAGGATATAGTTTTGGTAAAAATAGGATTGATAATTACGTTACTGAGTTGATGAAATTTCAGCGAAAAGGCGGAAATGAAGAAGATAGACTGACAGATAAATTATTGATTTCGGCCATGATAGAAGCCCGAAGCTGCGAACGTTTCAGATTACTTTCGCTACATATTTCTGATGAAAAGCTAAAAGATTTCTATCATGAATTTATGGTGTCAGAAGCAGGACATTACCGCACATTTCTTGATCTGGCAAAAACCTATGCCCCTGAAGAAAAAGTTAAAACAAGGTGGGAACAGATGCTGGATTTCGAAGCGGAAATTATGAAAAGAAGAGAATTGAGAGGAGACAGAATTCATTAATTGATAAATGTTGATCTTATAGATTTAATTTGCCGATAACTTTGTTATTTTTGCAGGCTTAAAACACATACTTGACACAAATGGAATATTGGGAAAGAGATTTTGAATGGTTAAAAGTCAGACACATCGTAAAAGATGCTATGAAAAAAGACGTTTTGCCTGATCTTCAGACGGTGCTTTTTCTGATTGGTGTACAGGAACTAGGTCGTATTCCAAAAACAAAATTTACAAAAGAAGAAAAAAGAGACCTGATGCATGTAGCGGTTTGTACTCTTTTGGAGGACGAAGGCTATTTTGAATTTGAAGGCAGAGATCAGGATGGCTGGCCACACTGGCGGGAGGTAAAATCTTTTTCGGTCAAAGGTGTTCAGGAACAGGAAGCATTCATTGTCACGAGGGTGATCAACTATTTTAAAAAATATAATGAGATAACTTCATTTTCACTAAATTAATCTATTATAGTCATGAGGACCATATTCGTTTTTTTACTTTTTATTGGTTTAATTTCTTGTGGGAACAAAGATGCCGCAACAATATCCACTGAGTTTGGCAACATGGAAGTTCAACTTTTCAGCAGTACGCCAAAACACACTACAAATTTTCAGAAACTGGTAAGTGAAGGCTTTTATAACGATTTGTTGTTTCACAGAGTAATGAAAGGATTTATGATACAAGGCGGGGATCCTGAATCCAAAGGAGCTAGCCTAGAAAAACCTCTTGGTAGCGGGGGTACTGGGTATACTATTCCAGCTGAAATTGCTATACCTCATTTCAAAGGAATGTTATCTGCTGCACGATTGGGTGATCAAGTAAATCCCCAAAAGGAATCTTCAGGATGCCAGTTCTTTATAGTCCATGGCGGATCAGTGGATGATGCCCAACTAGACGCCATTGAACGGGCAAAGAATTTTAAATATTCTCCAGCGCAGAGAGAAAAATATAAACAACTCGGCGGAACACCCATGCTCGACGGTGATTATACTGTTTTCGGAGAAGTAATAAATGGGCTGGAGGTGATCGATAAAATAGCAGAAACTCCTACAGATAGCCGAGACAGACCACTTAAAGACATAAAAATGAAAATTAAATAATCAATTTTTAAAGTATTTTTAAAAAATTAATATTCTAAAAAAATGAAAATATTTCAATACCTTTTATTTGTAACATTTTTTGCATCCTGTGCTTCTCCAAAAGCCTTATTTACGGCAGAAAAACAGAGCACCCACGCTCCTGCAACAGTTAATTTCAAAAATCAGTCTACAAAGGCAGATAAATATTTATGGGAATTCGGAGATGGAAAAACATCAGATGAGATGAATCCGGAGCATCGATATACCCTATCAGGCAACTACAAAGTTACGCTGAATGCAATTAAAGGTAAAAAACAAAATATGTATGCTCAAGAAATACTATTGGATCCACCACATCAGTGTCTGGTAGAAATGAATACTACACTGGGAACAATGATCATACAGCTATATGACGAAACCCCATTACACAGGGATAATTTTATCAAACTAATTGAAAGCGGTTTTTACGAAAATGTCCTTTTCCATAGAGTGATAAAAGGTTTTATGATACAAGGCGGAGATCCTGATTCCAAAGAAGCAACTTCCGGCAAAAGACTTGGTTCAGGCGGTCCGGGTTATACCATTCCAGCTGAATTTGTTGATACGCTTGTCCATGTAAAAGGTGCATTGGCAGCAGCGCGTCAGGGAGACGCAGCAAATCCAAAAAAAGAATCTTCAGGTTCGCAATTTTATATTGCCCATGGTAAACCCCTGCCTTCAAGTCAGATTGACGCCATGGAAGTCCAGAAAGGCATGAAGTACACAAGTACTGCCAGAGATATATTTTCCAGCTTAGGTGGCATTCCATTTTTAGATAAGGACTATACTGTTTTTGGTAGGGTCATCAAAGGCTTGGAAATCATAGATGCGATCGCTGACAGCAAAACAGATGGTGCCGACAGACCTTTGACCGATGTAAAAATACTAAGCGTAAAAATCATTAATTAAACCTTAAATTATAGACTGATATGGAAGTTTTGGGCATTGATATAGGTGGTACAGGCATTAAAGTTAATATTGTTGATATTGAGACCGGTCAACCAATCGGGGAAAAACTTAAAATTAAAACGCCTACCCCCTCTACTCCTGAAGCAATAATTGAATGTCTTCAAATGGCAGTAGAAAATTTCAACTGGAAGGGTAAAAAAATAGGTATCGGCTTTCCTGCTGTCATAAAAAATGGCATATCACTCACAGCCAGCAATATAGATCCTAAATTCATCAATTATAATATCGATGAAGAGTTTAGTAAAGCATTGGACTGTGAAGTGAAAGTTGTAAATGACGCCGATGCAGCTGGCATAGCAGAAATGACCTATGGCAAAGGTAAAGGAGTAAATGGCCTAGTCCTTTTTCTGACATTAGGTACTGGAATCGGTTCTGCCTTATTCCATAACGGTACTTTGCTTCCAAATACAGAACTGGGCCACCTAAAATATAAAAAATCTGTCTTTGAAAAGTATGCATCCAACAGTGCTAGGGAGTTTCATCACTTAAGCTGGAAAAAATGGGCCAAAGATCTCGATGTTTATTTAAATCACCTGGACTTGCTGCTTAGTCCCGACCTCATCCTTATTGGAGGTGGAGTAAGTAAAAACTTTGATCTCTACAGACAATATCTGAATGTAACTGTGAAAGTCGAAATGGCAGCCTTACAAAATGATGCTGGCGTCATCGGGGCAGCAATGGCCACGGTTTAATATATGTTAGACAGATGATTAAATGCCATACAATCTTTGCCATTCCAAGACGCCACCCAATACGTTTCTGACTTTGGTAAATCCCAATTGAGTCAATGTTATTTTTGCCGACCCGCTTCTTGCTCCCGATCGGCAATGAATGATTATTTCTTCGTCTTTATGGGGCAAAAGATCATTGATCGCGGATGGTAGCGTACCCAAAGGTATCAGGTTGGCATTTAGATTAAATTCTTCAAACTCATGAGGTTCTCTGACATCTATAAATACAAATTTTTCACCTGCATCTATTTTTTGCTTTAATTCTTCTACAGTTATATCATCCATCATGACAAAATATTTATTTTGAAAGTAAATTAATTGATTAATTACACTCTACAGGCTTGGAAGCCGATACAGTAACATTTATTTTTTCTCCCATCTTGATATTACTTATACCATCGTACATGGGTGATTGAGATACAACGTATAAAACAGCATCAGGTTCAGCATTGCCTTTCTTCGTAATATCACCCAACTGAAGTTTACTGCTTTCCAGCAAAAATCTGGCTTCATCCAGCTCGAGACATTTTATATTTGGTATCGTCACATCTCCCCCGTCTCTTTGTGATACCACAAACTCAAGTGTTCCACCTTTTGTAATTTCGACTTCATTTTTTCTCCCGTCTTTAGAAATGATGATTTCGTTGTTATACCAGACTTCAAGAATATGATTAGGCTCTCCCGGATCATAGATATAACCTTTGATGACACATTCTATATCCCTGTATTTTAGTTCAGTTTTTTTCTGATCAAACGCATTGCCGTACAATGTGGGAAGCTCTGCCACTTTTACCGTTTCAGTACCGAACTTAGTGATCGTTACATACACTTTTCTTCCTTCCTTAACCAACGAAAGCGGCTTTGGATTTTGATCAGTAATGAGCCCTCCCGGTTTGTCTACGATAAATATGGAGTCGTTTACGATAATTTCGAAAGAAAGATCTTCCGATTGTTCTTTTGCGTCATTTATATCCATACCAATAAATTTTGGTAATTCAAGTTTTTGGCCGTGATTGGTATAAAAACGAAGCCACATTAAAATGATAAATATCAGCAGAAGAAATGCACCGATTAGAAACAATAATTGTTTAAAGAAAATACTGCTTTTCAGATAATCCAAAATTCCTTCTTTCTGATTGGTTTTGCTCATATTATTTTACCTTACGAATCATGGTGCAAAGATAAACATTATAACGATATCTATACCCATTATAAAATTTACTATATGATAAACCCAAAATACGCATTAGAAATGAACTACATGAAAATCTGACTTCATATTATCTCTACGTAGGTCAGATGACCAACTTGGTAAATCGTTCTCAATTTTATGTCCTCACTGTAGCTTAGGCTACACCTGCGGGATAAAATCTCCGAGCAATGCCAACTATTATGTTATATATTCATTCGAATAAAGTCTAATGCGGAATTTGGGTTAAAGACTTTTGTCCGTACCACCCTCAAAAAAAAAGGAGCTCTCATATTAGAAAGCTCCTTTCGTTTTTCTTAAAATTTTAAATTAATCTTTAAATTTTTACAATTTTTTTGCTGATCACAGTTTTACCATCAAACATTCTGAGTAAATATATACCATTAGAGAGATCAGAAAGGCTTATATCCGTTTTACCGCTATTGAGCATACCGGAAAGTAACCTCCTACCCGCGATATCAGCAATCGCATAATTGGTTAATGTTATCGCCTTCCCAGTCAATATTACCTGAATATCTCCGCTGGTCGGATTTGGGTTTACATATATGTCCTGACTGATGTGGTAATCGACAGCAGCATTTACAAAATCAGCATCTCTAAGTATGTTAAAACTGGTGATACCAATCCATCCTCCTTGTCCGTCCGCCACCGTAAAACTAAAATAATCTGATCCTTCCGCTTCTGATGTGTCTTCAAAGCTGATCTTTGCACTATTGAGTTCTTCTTGCGTGAATCTGGCACCTGCTGTAATTTGATTGCCATTAAAAGTAAGTATACCCGAAGACGGAGCATATACCAAAGTATATATCAACTCACTGGCAGAATTATTATTGTCAGCAGCCAATAGAAGTTCGTTTGTTATCGTACGTTTGTTTCCAGGATAAATTTTTAGGGTATCATTCTTCACCATATAGGGTTGATCCAACACAACATTGGAACATATCTCAAGATTGAACTCCTGTAGTCTGCCACCTGAACCAGACTGTTTATCTTCAATACGCAATTTCCAGTTGCCTTTGATTGATTCACCATTAAATGCTGAAAGTAAAGATTCGGGTCTATAAATTTTACCTGTATTGATTGGGCATTGGAAAAAATCAGGCGACTGATCATCCAGTCCAAGATTAAGATTTTGTTGTGTACCGCATTTTCTGCTCCAGAGTAAAGCTTCCTTACCTGATGGAGCTACTAAGTATGCTACCAAATCCACCAGTCTTGCATGTTCCGCTTTTATCAATTTAATATTTACATCGCTGGCAGTTCCATCACTGAATACCTGAAGAGGCAACTCAACAGATGGCGAACCTGATGCTGAAATATTGATAGATTGAACCCCCGAACTATAAACATTACATGCTAATGCCTCCGTAACAAATGCATTAATCCGTGACCAATCTCCGGCTCCACAATTATTTTTGGCCCTTACTCTCCAATAATATATCGTGGATTTATCCAAAATAACAGGAGTAGTAAAAGTGCTGTCAACTGTTTCCTTAGAAGCGGTCAGGTTATTTCCTGCAAAATCAGGATTCTTGGCCAATTGAATTTCATAAGCTTCTGCATCTACTTTTCTGTTCCAGTTGAACTTTGGCAATGCCACAACTCCGCTTGAGCCGTTTTCAGGCAAAAGCGTCTGTAACGACGAAAGATTTCCACCTACTATTTCTATATTAACCAGTCTCTCCATAGTATCCAGACCCGGAGCAAATGCTCTGATCAGAATTTGTCCCGTCTGACTACCCTTTACATTGACCGTGTTGATGATAAGGGAAACCGGCTGACCGGCTTTTACAGTTGTACTACTGAAAGTTGCTGTAGTTCCTGAAGGCAAATCTGAAGCCAATTCAAAAATTATATCATCACTAAAACCAGCCAAACCAGAGGTAGTAAAATCAATTTTTCCATCTATTGGTTGACAAATTTTAACAAAATTTTGTTGTGTTTCAAAGAAAATACCCGGGGTTGTCGGGCTTTCAATTTTTGAAGGTATTTTTGAAGACGTCAAAAAGATATGGTCGACTGCTTTTATGATTATTCTGAAAAAATTGGAAGTTCTGTTGGGTATATACACTACCTGATTTCCGTCATTGGGTACATTTAAAGCTAATGGAACAAGATTAGGATCATCATTTCTGATCGCCGCACTAAATGAGCCATAAATATTCACCAACTTACAATTCACAGGAGCTTTGTCCGTATTCGCAACATCCCAAGTAACATTGACTTGATCACCTACTTTAAATTTTACATCTATCTCAGGATAAGTAATTTTAAATGGACCTGCTTGTGTAGTTGAACTTATTTTATAATCCCCCCAAATGACACCTCCAGCGACTGAATTATTATCTCTTACTGTAAATCTGAAGTTCAAATCTCTGGAATTATTGGGCAGAACTTCAGTTTTGTCATTTAATGAACCCGCTAGAATATTAGCTGAACGCGGGAAAAATCTGATATCACCTGTAGCACTTGGTTTAAAAGATCTGAAAAGCGGTGCTGCTGCCGATTGACTACCTAATGGAACAGATGCCCCCGTATCAGACTGCTCCCAGCAGTAGGTCATATTATCACCATCTTCATCTGTTGCTTTTGCACTTAGCTCAAATGGTGTTGAGATCGGTATGACATATGATTTGGAAGGCATGGTTATGACAGGAAAGTGATTTCCGGATAGTACTTTAATTGCGCAAAAATATGCTTGAGCATTATTGGTTGTTGCCTCGTACATCTGTTCCAGACTTCGTACATTAAAATAATCATCTTCAGCAGAAACAACATTATCCACACCACAAGTACCTGCATACCCCATGATAGTACTGCCACTACCAGGCTCCACCGCAGACCCCTGATGGAACTGATCATTTTCCCCATCAAAATCACAATTGTTCCAAACATGCCCTGCGGTCAGTTGGTGACCAATTTCATGTGCCAAAACTCTGGTAACAATTCTGGAAAGGTCACTGTCGTTATTGCAAGTAACTCCATTTCCCTTATTTGAAGCGTTGCAAAGTCTTCCGCTTACTACTCCACCAATATCAAAACATATAGATAGCAAATGTCCTATATCATAAGAAGAAGATGGTATGAGGGCATTTAGTTTACTTGTGTTTATCCCCACTAATTTTTTACCTTCACTGGAATTTTCATATGGATCTGTAGCGGGATCTAAAAATATTAACTTGTCATTATCATTGATAATAATATATCTGATGGCCATTTCTCTTTCATAAATGACATTTAACCTATTAATCATAGTATTCATATCTGCCAGACATTTTTCTTTAGTTCCTCTTCTGGCTACCCTACCCCACTCACCTGTACATGCCAAAGCTAAACGATACGTCCTTAATTCTACTTCTTCAGCGTTTCTTAAAGTAGGGTTGAAGTGATTTATAGCTGGCCGCGCTTCATCTTCTACGCCACAAAGCTGGATACCTTTATAAGCATCCGGGTTATGGTCTTTAACATCATATACTATATAATCTTCGATATTTTCAGAAGAATACGGATCTATGTAATTTTCTCCGCTCAATGACTTTATGGAACCATGAAATCCATTGATCGATAAAGCAAATCGCATATTTTTACTTCTATCCAACAATGCATACGCTTTATATGATTTTATATTCGGGTATCTAGCTGAAATCTCACTTTCCATCACAGGAGACTCATATACTCTGAACATTTCTGTTTTCCCATCCGGCATAGGTATTTCCAGCAATAATTCATTCGAATTTTTTTCATTCGATATTTCCATCGGGGCGTTTGCCAGATAAGTTTTCAGTCCATGAAAATCAAGTGTAAAGGTTTGATACTTATCCGGAATGATGTTACGACTTTCAGCAGATCTTAACTGAAATCTGGACTCATCACTTTTCCTCCAGAATGACTGCGCATCCAGATGCAAAACAGTTAATAATAATAAGGTGAGATTAAAAAGATTCTTTATCATTATATTAAGGTAAATTTTAAAAGCCTAAAATTAAAAATAAATATATAATCCAATTGTATTTTGTGTAGTTATGTATCCCAAACGACCATGAAACTGAGAATTTAACCCAATTATTTCAAAATAAGTTTCAATACATTCCCATTTCTCTGTAATAAATGAGGTGCCATCCAGATGATAGTTTACCAAATCTACGCTCCATACTATATTTTCCTGACTGATCAGATATACGTTCTATGACCAGACCATTGAGATCCAGCATTTCTCTGGAAAAAGTGCCGTCCATGTCATTGTATGGCTTATGCAATATCCAGCTTTCCATTTGCCACCTGAAATCAGGGTCAGGAACATCCAGACTATCTGTCTGCGCTTTCAGACCTTCCAGTGGAAATACAGTATGATCCATTTGAAACGTGCTATCGACACTAAATTTATCATAAAATGTTGTAAACTCATTGGTTTGATAGGCAGGCAAATCTGATGACTCATTAATGCCTGTATCCTTGTTTTTGCAAGCAAAAAGCGTCAATAAAATCATACTTACAGTGTTAAAATACCTTGTATAACTATTGTTCTGTAGCATAAACGAGAATGATATTTGATGTTAGAGTGCAAAATAAACGATATTTCCTGAAAAAGTCATTCTTTTTAATTTCTCCGTCAAAATAAAATCCTTGGGGATCAAAAACGAAAGGACTGATTTTCATATGATTTTTAAAATCAAGTTCTTTTTTCCCGTATGCTTTATACATAGATTCCTTTGCACCCCAAATGGCGTGAAAAAACAAAATCCTGTTCATTTCAGGTATGAACAGTAACTCGTCTTCACGTACAAATTTAGGAGATATCCTTTGGATTTTTTCTACAACACATTGAATATCTATGCCTACCGGAATAAGGCCAGCAATCACTGCGGTGAAGTCAAGCGTATGACTGACTGAAATGAAATGATCTGACCCTTGCAGATAAGGTTTCCCGTATGGGTCTTTCAAACAGGCCCCGCGCAATGTTCTGCCTGAAAGCTGGTGCAGCAAATACCGAGATGAAAGCCATTCCGATTTTTTTTTACTTTTCAGCATCTGAAGTTCATAGCTTTCTTGCGGATATAAATCAAGTACAGACAGGAAAAAATCATCTGTCTCTCTGGTTTGCCAAATAGCATATTGACCCTGCGGTAAAATATTAGAATGAACGATTAAAGGCATTAGAATTTAAAACTTATGGGTATGAATGATGTTTAAAAACCATAAAATTAATACTAGTTTGTCGGATACCATATTAATAGATAAAATTTCTGATCACTCTGGACACAATGCTGCCATTTATAGTCTTGCGAAGGCAAGCGGTGACAATTTTTTTTATTCTGTGGGTGGAGATGGCTGGATTGTAAAATGGCCGCTGACAGGTCCGATATTGGATGGTGTGCTGATAGGTGATACCGGTGGTAAGTTATTTGCCATGGCTATAGCAAGTAAAAATCATATACTGATAGCCGGAGATATCCACGGTGACTTGTTTTGGATCGATATCAATACCAAAGAAATATTGGGCAGGTCAGCATTTCACAAAGGGAGTATTTTTGATATTTGTGTGATAAATGTATCGCAAGTAGTCACAGTGAGTGGAGATGGGTATATATGCCTTTGGGACACTGAGCAAAGACTTCCTCTCCTTTCAAAAAGACTCAGCTCGCAAGGCCTGCGATGCGTTATATATGATCCTACAACCGGAAAACTATTTGTCGGAGCGAGTGACAATAATATTTATGTGCTCGATGTAATGGGTTTTGACCAAAAACATGTCATTACTCAAGCCCATCAAAACAGTGTTTTTGCTTTGAACTTTGTACCTAGTATTGGTCTTATCTCAGGCGGAAGGGATGCTCACTTGAAAATTTGGGACTTGTCTGAATATAAAGTCGTAAGTGATCTCCCAGCACATTGGTACACAATAAATAAAATACTATATATTGCAGAATTCAATATAGTGGTGACTGCATCCAGGGACAAAACGATAAGGCTTTGGGACGCTGAAAGCAATACACTGATACACACATTAGATGTACAAAAAGGTGGCCACTTTAATTCTGTGAATACGCTACTATGGAATACCGAACATCAAATATTGATATCCGCTGGAGACGATAGAGTCATCAGGAAATGGAAAATAAAAAGAAATGATTTCTAATAGTCAGTATGCCTATTTTTACTTTACACCCAAAGCAGCCAAAGTAGAAAGCGATAAATCTCCGTATGGCAGTCCTTTTGATTTTTGAAAATCAGTCACAGAAAGATTGGTTGCCTGATCCAGAATTCCATTTTCAGTAAGTGGATATCCTAAGGAAATCAAAGCAGCCTGAATTCTTTTTATCAGTTTTGAAGATCTGTTTTTTGCGCAAACCACATCTTCTTTAACTGTGCCGCCTTGTTTTTTGATTACTTTGACTTTTTCTTTACGAGTTTCATATTCTTTAGTCACATCAGGTCCTGCCAATGCAAATAAGTTCATAGTGATAGGCGGAAAATCTTCCAAAATTTCTTCTATACAATCTTCCGGCTTGGGAGAAACACAATCTTTAATTTTTTTCTTTACCAGTGTTTTCTGACCTTCCAACACAGTAATCGTAGTCAATTTTACATTTAAGCCTGTAGTATCTGAACCTGTAAATATATAGTGCGTTTTTTCAATGGTCTCCATTACCTGATCTTGTGTAAGTGTAGCTGTACAGGTATTACTTTTAGCTTTCTGCGATATACAAATGCCTGAAATGCTGAAGGATAAAAGAAAAATAATAAAAATTCTCATTCTGTGTTGGTTTTGGTTCAATGCTTTTAAAAGCAACAAAGATACAGCGAATCACTACACCTGCAACTTTTTTTACGCTTATTTTTACACCAGTGCTACATCAAACTACAAAAGAAATAGATTTATCGTACGCCATCTTTCAACTATTTGTCTTACACAGACTATCTTTGACCCAAAATACATATAATGACTCTTTTACAATCTTGCAAGTGGTGTATCATAGTGACCATCTCGCTTTTTTTATCTGCTTGTGGTTCAAAAAAAGAAATTGTGTATGTACCGGTGAAAGTCCCGGATGTAACTAAGAATTTTTATACAGATCTGGTAATTAACTACAAACTGGATAAAACCGGCATCAAAGACACTTTTAATAATGCCATATCGGATGCATTCAAAGCAAATTTTGATATACCGGATTATGATATCAAAATGACGCTGAGCAAAACTAAAGATGCCGCTGTAGAGATAGAAGGTAAAAGTATCCTGGTCGTAGTGCCTGTGACGGTAAATGTTGAAAAGAAAACTTTTTTAACTGACCTTAAAGCAAAAGGTACACTGGAAATGAGTTTTATAACTGATATGGACATAGATAGTATGTGGAATATGAAAACAAAAACGAATCTATCCTTCCACAGGTGGATAGAAAAACCAAAATTATCTGTCGCCGGACTTAATTTACCCATAGAAACCATCTCAGATGCTGTCATCAAAAAGAGTAAACAACTGATCGAACAAAGTATAGATGATTCTGTAAAAGAAAGTTTTACACTAAAGCAGAAAATGAAGGAAACCATGACGATGTTTGATCAACCCATCCAAATGGATCCTACTATGAATGCTTGGATCAATATAAAACCTGAAAAAATCCAGCTTAACAAAGTAACCAACAGCAGATTTACATCTACGGGTAAGATCGGCATACGCGGACTATCGACTTTCACGACTTACAAACCTGCATCAAATAATGTAAGTACCAATCTGCCTAGAGTAAGCTGGAGTGAAGCCATTCCGGATAGCTCGGTTTTCAGGCTCATTGCAGATATCAAAATGATAGATATCAATCCAATCATAAAATCTAATCTGGATGGTAAAACATTTAAAGCAGGTGACAAATCAATTACCTTATCGAATATTGTAACCAATTGTGACTATGAGTATTTGAGGGTAGTGACAGATATTGCCGGATCAGCCAACGGCACATTGATCATCAAGGGAAAACCAAAGTATGATGCAGTAAACAATGGTTTTTATATGGACAACATAGATATACAGTTCAAAACAAAAAATGTAATTCATAAAGCAGCGGCCTGGATCGCTGAGGGAAAGATAAGAAGCGAATTGGAAAGCAAAATGAAATTCAGTATTAATGAAACCATAGCTGAAGTACAAAAAAATATTGATGACCAACTAAAGGAGTTTAACAAAAAGTATGATCTTGAAATGAAACTTGGCATAGGAAGCGCGGATGTCGAAAGTTTCGAACTTAAACCCGGTCAGATAGAAGCTTTGATGAAAACCAAATTTTATCTTGAAGTAAATATCAAAAATTTCAGATCATTTAATAAGTTCTGATTCAGTGGATACAAAAACCGTTGCATTGGATATTTTTTTGGATGCAATCAAAACCGTCCAACCTGAAATAGTATTCGATTCTCTGGTAACAAGGGAAAATGAGCATTTGAGGGTCGTAAATAATACATACCTTTTATCTCCTGACTCAAACTTATTTGTGATCTCTGTTGGAAAAGCTTCGTGTGGAATGTCTCAGGCCATTGAAAAAATTCTGGGTCACAGGATTCAAAAAGGATTGTGTATTACTAAAAAAGGGCACCTCTTACCCTTGAATCATTTTAAAACCATAACATCAGGCCACCCGATACCTGATGATCAAAGTTTTGAAGCAGGAACTGAAGTAGAAAAAATACTTTCAGATGTTAAAAAAAACGATTTTGTCCTTGTTTTGCTTAGTGGTGGTGCCTCGTCCCTGATGATGGACTGTCCTGCAGGTCTTAGTAAAACTGACATACTTCAGGTTTATGAGTACCTATTAAAATCCGGAGCAAATATTGCTGAAATGAATCTAATCAGAAAGGCACTGAGCCACCTTAAAGGAGGTGGAGTGTCAAAAATGATTTATCCCGCTACAGTGTTGACGCTGGCCATCAGTGATGTGTATGGAGATGATCCTGAAGTCATAGGATCAGGACCGACCGTAATTCAAAAAAATGATACTATTGCTCTTCAAAAAGTAATCAGCAGATACCAACTGACCAAACACTTGCCGCCAACTACAATGAAATACTTGAAGTGTCTTGTCAGAAAGACAAAAGAAAATCAAACTTATCCGGAACAGATCAGAGATTATTATATCTTGGCAAATAATGAAACAGCGCTTTCGGGAGCACAACAGAGTGCAGTAAAGCATGGTATAATTCCTCATTTGGTAGGAAAAAATATGTCTGTCACCACAGAAAAATTGGCTACGATGATCTTTACTGAAATCAAACAATTTTCAGGATCACTACCTGCCTGTCTGCTTTGGGGAGGCGAGTCGGTACTAAAAGTAAGCGGCAACGGCAAAGGTGGTCGCAATCAGCATGTTTTGCTTTCATTGATAATAAAGCTCAAACAAGCAGAAATAAAGAAAAAGTTTACCATCATTTGTGCAGGTACGGATGGCAGTGATGGCCCTACAGATGCAACCGGAGCTATGGTCTCTCATGATGAACTTACCAAAATAAGCCTCGATGAAATGACTTATCATCAGAAGTCATTTGATAGCTATCCCTTTTTTGAAAAATACAACTGGCTCATTAAAACAGGACCTACGCAAACCAATGTAATGGATCTTGTATTGGTGATATTGGAAGAATAATTTATGCATGGTTTATCCTATATTTGTGCAACATAATAAAAAAAACTTCATCTTCCTTTTATCTAAAGCCATCGTGATATGACACTGATACAACTCTATAAAAAAACAGGCTCTTTCGTAAGACCTTATCGACAGTTGGTTATATTCACACTGCTGCTTACAGTAGTAGGATCATTTATAGCACAAGTAAATGCCCATATCCTCAGGTACACTGTTGACGAGATAAACTACCTCATAGTAGACCATAAGTCACTGAAGGAAGGGTTTTCTCTTTTAGTATTCATCAGTGCGGTATTGCTTTCCAAAGAAATCATATATGCCATTATTCAATTTGGACAAAAATTTTATGGTGAAAAACTCAGGATTCTTATTTCCCGGGATTTTTCGCAATCAATAGTAGATAAAATACTTACCTACAGAATGGCTTTCTATACTTCTCCTGAAAATGAAAGCGGAAAACTGCAGACAAGGATTGATATGGGTATTTCGAGTTTGACCAGACTTGTCCAAAACTTTTTTATCGATATACTCCCTCTGTTTGCAAATGCTATCGTCGCTATGTTTTTTATGTTTACCGCCAATGTGTATGTAGGTTTAGTAAGCTTGTGTATTGTTCCTTTATATTTTTATATCGGACAACTACAGGCTACAAAATTGAGCGGCTTTAGAAGGAAAATGAGATCTTACAGAGAAATAAAAAATAATGGTATCATTGGTTTGATCGATTCCATCACGGTCATCAAATCATTTGTCAGAGAGTCTCTTGAAGCAGAAAAACATCAATTCATACAGTATGAAATGACTGAAAATCAAATGGCTACACGTAAGATAAGTTTTATTTTTGACAGTGTAAAAGGATTTTTGGAACAGATCGGGGTAGTCATAATTATAATTCTTACTTCATATTTTGTATTAAATGGCACCATGAGTATAGGCGCTATCATGTTTCATATCCTGCTATTCAATAATGTTTCCGCCCCGATTCGTCAATTGCACCGCATATATGATGAGGTCAACGATGCCCTGATCTACTCAGAAGGATTTTTTGACATTTTGGATGCCAATGAAGAAACCGAATCTACCGGCACCTATATTCCGACTAAAATCGTAGGTTACCTAGAGGTTAAAAACGTTGATTTTCAATATCCCAACGGTACAAAAGCGCTTCACGATGTATCATTGATCGTACCACCCAATAAAATCACGGCTTTGGTCGGACTGAGTGGAGCAGGCAAGAGCACTCTGATCAATCTTCTGGATAAGTTTTATCAACCTACAGCCGGATGTATAACATTGGATGGCATTGACCTACAGGAATACAATACTACCATGCTTAGAAAAAACATAGGTCTTGTACTTCAGAAAAATCACATATTTAAGGGATCTATTACTGAAAATATAAAATACGGAAATCCTGAAGCAACCATGGAAGAAGTCATTGAAGCTGCAAAAAAAGCATATATTCATGAGCAGGTTATAGCATTACCCAATGGCTATAATTCACAAGCCAATTTGCTGTCAGGAGGTCAACAACAGCGAATCGCCATTGCAAGATTATTTCTGAAAGATCCGGCCATCATCTTTCTGGACGAACCTACTGCCAGTCTTGATGCTATCGCTACAGAACAAATCAAACTCAGTCTCGATGCTATCAAAAAAGATAGAACAGTCATCATCATATCTCATAGTATTTCACAAATTATTGATGCAGAAAACATTATCGTTCTCGACAAAGGACGAGTGGCTGAGCAAGGGCAGCATGAAGTCTTATATGAAAACAAAAGTACCTACTTCGAAATTTTTAACGCAATGGCAAATAGCCTGAACATTGACAAAATCGCAAAAACTATGTCTGATAATGAAGAAATATAAAATCTGCATGAATCTTTGAGTTGCTCTTTGGATTAGTTCATTTTATATAATGTTTGGCTAAGCGTTTGGTATCAGCCCTGTACATAAACTAGATACTTTTCTTCAAAGTAAAACTCATTAAAATATCGGTTAATATGAATCACTTCCTTATATTCAAATTTTGGAAGTAGTTTAATTTCTTCCTTCATGTCGCCTTTCAATGCAATAAGACCATTAGGGTACATATTTGTTTGTTGTTTTGCCAATACCCTCCGACTCCATGGCAAGAGTTTATCGATTTTTGCCACAGCTCTGGTGACCACAAAATCACATTTATCTTTTAGTTCTTCTACACGGGCATTTTTAGTCTCAACATTGCTAAGTCCAAGCCCTTCAACAATGGCATCCACGACCGCTATTTTCTTTTTAATACTATCTACCAGCGTAAAATGACATTCAGGAAAGATAATAGCCAATGGAATACCCGGAAAACCACCACCTGTCCCCAAATCTATAATTTTTGTTCCCGGTTTAAACTGAATAAATCTCGCAATGGCCAGAGAATGAAGTACATGATGTAAATATAGATTATCAATATCCTTGCGGGAGATAACATTGATCTTTTCATTCCATTCGCGGTAAAGATCTTCAAGTGCAGCAAACTGCTCTAATTGTTGTTCATTCAGATCAGGAAAATATTTGCGTATGAGTTCCAATGGACAGTATGTTTTAATAAATCTCAAAGGTAGGAAAAAAGGGCAAAAGGTATATTTAATAGTAAGGTTTCTTCATTTTTCAAAATGACAAAGTATCTTTGGACCATGAAACCATTGATATCCCTACTTTTTCTCATAGTTTTAGGATGGCTGCCCGGCAATGCCCAAATCACAACGGATGAAAGCATAAGAATTTCCATTCTAACCTGTGCACCCGGTGATCAGTTGTACTCTATATATGGCCACAATGCCATCAGAATTATAGACAGTAAAAAGGGAACAGATTTGGTCTATAATTATGGAACCTTTGATTTTAATACGCCTGGATTTGCTGTCAAATTTATGCGAGGCAAATTACCTTATGTGTTAAGCATCGCTGATTATTATGATTTTATTGATGAGTACAATTATTATAAACGAGCAGTCACCGAACAAGTACTGTATTTTGATCCGGTACAGCAACAAAAAATCATGCATTATCTGTCAGTCAATATGCTCCCTGAAAACCGCGCTTATAAATATGATTTTTTTATGGACAATTGTGCTACCCGGATTCGTGATATAATAGATAAAAATGTGAGCAATTTTAAGTGGGATGAAACCAAAGCCAGCGGAAAAACATTCAGGCAAATCATCAAAGAGTATCAAAAAGGTTTGCCCTGGACAAATTTTGGCATTGACCTGATCATAGGTGCACCAGCGGATAGAAAAACAACGTTGAGCGAAGAAGCTTTCATCCCGGATTATCTTTCATCAGCTATAAAATACGCCCGATACAAAGATCCACGTCAGACAGCACTGCAATTTCGAAAAATAGATACACTTACATTTCAAGCAAAAACTACTACAAATAATTTTCTGCTGTCTCCCTGGCTGGTGTTTATTATTCTTTTACTGATAGAGATCAATATTTATTTCAGATATCTAAAGGGAAGTGTAAATAAATGGATTCAAAAATATGATACTTTGTGGTTGGTCATTCTTACCTTTAGCAGTGTGCTAATGCTGTTTATGTGGTTTGGTACAGATCATATACCTACAAAATACAACTGGAACATATTATGGGCAAATCCATTGATGCCATTGTGGTGGTGGATGCACAAAAAAGGAAATGCAAATTCGACTTGGATGGCTTATTTCATTGCTGCTTGTATCGTGATCAGTATCGTGAATGCCATTCCAGGTTGTGGGTTTTTACCGCAGTTTTTTCATCCTTTAGTGATCATAATAGGTTTTATCATGTTGATCAAAGGAGTAAGATTACAAAATAGCATGGTCAGAAAAAATGCTTAGGAATGTATCATGACTATTCTTTTACAAATTTCTTTACAAAAAAATTTTGCCCTATACTATGGTGCATTTGATGGTGTAGACTTTGGCTATATTCAAAATAAAATAGATTTAGGAGTAATATTAATAGTGACTGTATAAGAGTTTACCATATAAGTTCTTTCCTCTTGCATTAAAAAAAATAGTGTTTATTTTGTCATTTGAAACTTTAAAAACAAATATATTTCTTTTTTTTCGAAATGTTGATATTTTTATCTGCCATTAACATAAGAAACATCTACATATATAAGTCGTTTATGATGTGTTTTGTACCTAAAAATGGGTAAGTATTATAGTCAAATATTATTTAGACCCGGATGACTCGTTTAGATTTCGTAATGATAAAATGACTTTAATGCAAAATACGACATTTAGTAATAGATTTTCAATGGTATAACCCTTGTTAAAACTAGAACTATGACAATCTACATCAATATAGGATTACCAGTATCTGAATGATTAAATAAAATGGAAATTCAGTACTTTAACTATTGATAAATGATGCCAACAAAGTATGAAAATGATGGGTGCCTTTTTCCCGTTTTACAGAATATCGGCCATGCGTATAAAACCTGCTTCTGATCCCTTTTTGTACATTTTGTACGATCTCTTCATCTTCCATTTCGACTTTGTCAAGATCACTTCCTGCACCTTTGTCATATAGCGATTCGTCGTACATGTACGTGATGAAAGAGACCTTGGTCTTATCCGATGCCAATGGATGAATGATATTTAGAGACAATCCCCATGGGTAAAAATTAAACATCATATTGGGAAATACCCAAAAATAATATGCAGCAATATTCCGACCATAATCCGGTGATAAAGTTGACAAATCAAAAGTGTTTTCTTTCCCTTTAGCTACTCCCAACTGTAAACTGGAATATGGATAATACAACTCCGTCTCATAATCACCAAAGTCCAGCACTTCGCTTAGCCCCGCATGCACAAAAGGTATATGAAAACCTTCGAGGTAATTTTCGCAATATAATGCCCAGTTGGTATTTACCACGTATTCTTTGCTTAAATCATCGCGTCTAACTAATTTGTCCATAGGAAAAAATGACATTCTTTTCATCATATCACCAAAGTAAGCTTGCGGTTTTATATCATTCAAAAGTGAAATAAAAAGCAAAATTCCCCATTGAAATACTTGTAAAGAAGGTAAATGATCCTCCTGACAAGGAAAATTTTGGACCTCTTTAAATTCAGGCATAAATACCATTTCTCCGGCAAGGTCAAATGTCCTCCCATGATATTTACACCGCAATTGACTAATTTTGCCCGGTTCTGTGAGTAGCAGATTACCTCTATGTGTACATACATTACTCATACAAACGAACTGATCTTCTTTATTACGAAGGACAAGCAATGGTTCGTCCAGATAACCTTCGAGTAGTGTCAACGGGAAAGCTGATCCCTTTTCAGGCAGCATTTCTATATCTCCGGCATAATGTAAGCCCTCAGCAAATATTTTTTCTTTGGAAAGTTCAAAGACCTGCTGATCTGTATAAAAATCCTTATGAATGGTCTTCGCCAGCGAAATATCATTGTGAACATTAAATTTTTCCATGTCAGTTTAGCATTAATGATATAAAAAATGTATCAAATATGACCGTCAAGAGAAGTTGTTCTATTGCTTAATTGCCCATACTTCTTCTGCCAGTTTTTCTCCTAAAAAAGTACCTATAGCCACTCCCATACCACCCAATCTTACTCCAACCAAAATATGTGGATCTACCCACTCAATGATCGGATATTTTGATACACCAACACCCAGTATTCCGCTCCACCAATGTTCTATCTGACCAGACGCACCCGGATAAATGGTTTCTAAAATGTCCTTTAAATAATCTTGAATCAGTTCGGTATTTCCAAATTCATCAGTCGTTTCTGCAATTTCATCCATATTGCGGCCACCACCAAGTAATATCCTGTCCTTATACTGTCTGAAATAGATATATCCTTTGTCCACGTGATAACCGGCAGTAAGATGCAGATGCTTCAAAGGGGCAGTGATCAATACCTGATTTCGTGCAGGAACCACAGGGAGATGCGGTATTAAACGGGCGGCAAATCCATTGGTACAAATAATCAGGTGATCATATCCTATTTTAAGATTATTATCAGCATACAAAATTTTATTTACCTGATCTATTTTTGCTATATTGATGCCATTAATGATATGGACTCCTGCATTTATCGCTTTCCTAATCAGATCATTTATCATGCTAAGCGGATTGATCGTTCCTTCATATTGATTAAAAATACAGACATCTTCAAATCCATTCAGATGCTCATTATTTTTTACTGAATAACACTCATCCAATCCAAGATGTGCCTTAATTAATGCATTACATTTTTGCAAGCCATCCAGACACGATTCTTTTAGTAATACATCCTTGCTTCTGAATAATTCAGTACCTCCGCCGTGATTATACTCAAGATTGGATTCCCCTACCCTGGCTTTTAATTTTTGCAATCCATTCCACCGCATACGTACCACATCCATACATGCTTCTTCTCCCATTTTTTCTATATCATCCAGCAATTCAGATACTGAGCCAAAACAGGAAAATCCTGCATTTTTAGTGCTCGCTCCATATGGCATGTTCCCGCGTTCCAAAATTCTTACAGACAAATCCGGTCTTGCTTCCTTGATAGAAATAGCCGTACTTAAGCCCACAATTCCTGAACCAATGATCGTGACATCGAGAGGTGATTCAATAAAATATTTTTCCCAAAAACTATAATTCATTATCTTGCAGCCGATTTTTAAAAATGGTTAGCTGATATTGCAAATGTAAAATAAAAATTGCTACCACATACCTGGTGGCAATTGATTTTTTAAAATATTAAAATAAAAATATAATGATTCAAAGAATTCAATCTATTTTCCTGTTGCTAAGTGGAATAGCTTTTTTCAGTCTTTTTATGGTGCCATTTGCCACAAGTGAGGTAGCAATTCCCCAACTTTTTAATGATTTAGTGTACAATATACAAGACAGCCCCATACTATTGGGTTTATGTATCTTGGGTGGGTTGGTCAGTATTGGGTCCATCTTTCTATTTAACAATCGTGTCCTGCAATTAAAAATGACCTATGTTGCTACGGTTTTTTCTATTCTTTTACCTTTGGTAGCCATTCTTTTGATCTATAATGAAGGAACCGGTGGGGCAAATGCAGATAAAATCGAAGATAAACTGGGTATCTATTTACCATTGGTCAGTCTTGTTTTTTCAATCCTGGCAGGCAGATACATCGGTAAAGACGAAAATACCGTCCGATCGATGGACAGATTGAGATAATATGGATGAGAAAATGACAGATTTAACGTCAGAATGTATATTTGCTACATCAAGAAGTAGTGGCCCCGGCGGCCAGCATGTCAACAAAACCGAAACAAAAGTTGAATTAAGATTCAATATTTATGACTCACAATTGCTCTCTTCAGATCAGAAGTCCATACTTATTGCTAAACTATCAGGAAAGCTTGTGGACAACGATACAACCATACTCATCACTTCGCAGGAGTCCAGAAGTCAGCTTCAAAACAAAGTAAAGACGGTAAATAAACTTCATGAGCTGATAGAACAAATGCTGATGCCTGAAGTTCCGAGAAAACCAACCAAGCCTACCAAAGCGTCTAAAGAGAAGAGAATCACAGAAAAAAAACAAGTCGGAGTTGTAAAATCTATGAGGGGAAATCTTAAAAATAAGGAACTTGAAGAATAAAAAAAAGAAGTAATTTTACCATTACTTCTTTTTTTTTAATATTGATGAAAGCTTAAAATTACTTACCCGTGATATCTTCTTCCTCTCCTTCTTCATCCATTTCCTGAAAAGCATTTAAAGGAACTATATGTCTCGATCGCATAATATGAAATGTCAGTTTTCTTTTAAGTTCTTCTGACTCCTTAATAAAATCTTCCCCGTCATCTTCATCATATCCTGAATCTATAATGGCATTACCTATTTCTATTACTTTGTCATGTTTGTCCAGATACTGATAAATACGAGCCAGATTATAGTATGCTGCGGCGCGTAGTCTTTTTTCATTTTTGTCATCTCCTGTATAATTTACTGTTAATCCTTCAAAATAATCAATGATAGGTCCCAAATCTCTTTCTACTTCCTTTTCTGATTTATTATATCTCATTTTGGAGAAAATGGCTTTAAAAGCCTTGGTTGCATTATCAAACATGGAAAATTCAGGATGCTTATCAGAATCCAGTCTTTTAAATTTAACGTAATATTTATAAGGTTTGTATCCATATTGATTGTTCAGATACGTTGACACCCATTTAGGATAGTCGTTTCGATAACTATTTTCTTGATCATAAATCTGATTTCCTGAATTTGCATTATATTCTCTGAAGGCCAAAGATGCTGAAGTTGTTTCAGAAGTTTCATAAGTGTAAGAATGATCCAAGGAAAATCTATATGCCATTGCTTTTTTTGAAGCTAAATCATCCAGCTCATCCCCGATATTTTTGGTATCGACATTTTTCAAAAACGGATTTGATTCTACTTCAACGTTCCTTTTTTCTTTCCTTTTGACACTTTTTCCTATTTCCTTCCTTGTTTCTGATTTACCGTATTCATTTTTTGGTCCATAAATTCTTACATTTCCGCTGCCTGAATTGGTAACACTTACTTTATAGTATGTATTTCTTGCTGTAACCTTGCCATTTTTATCTTTTGTTTCTACTGTACGGTTTGAAGAAGACGCCTGTCCGGATCTGAATCCTTTGATCTGAACATTTATATCCAAAGCAGCATCGTCATCCACTTTAGTCCATCCATATATGTTAATCAAATCAGCTTCATCCCGACCGGTAAAATTTGCATCACCACCAACACTTAATGAAAAAGTTCTTTCATTTGCAGGTACATAATTTAATGGCAAATCCACACAACTGATCTGTAACCAATAATTGTCAATATCAACTTTTTGACCTGATACTTCAGGAATAGAAATTATGAACATTAAAAATAATATAAAAAATTTCATGCTTTTAAATTTACAGTTTAATAATCCTGCAATGATAATAATTATTAATGATTGGTATTTAATATTTTGATCAAAAATATTATACATTTTGAACAAGTTTAAAATAAAGCGCTACATACATGTCAATGGTATTTTTGTTTTAGCACTCTAAATTTCCAATATCAACAGGTTAAACTTTGATCTCAACTCCAAAATAAACCAAAATGTAAACATTGGATGTGTCCCATTTTGGCATTTGTTGGAACAGTTTTAATCAGGGAAGCATAAAACGACATAAAGATCCATATAAAGGCATCCTTGCTAAAAAGTTTTTTTTCAAAAATCGGATACATCCTAAAAAATCAGCTCAGAAATAGTAATGATTTTAAAAAAAACTTTACTACAAAAGACTGACGTATTTTCTAAATTGGATTTTTATGTATAAAGTAATAATATGCCGGCACACCTGAAATGAGAATTGCTACACCTACCCATGATTCAGTATTCAAATCGATAAGCGTATTGACAACAAAAGCTATGGTGACAATCAGATAAATGATAGGTATGATAGGGAACCACCTGAGTGTGAAACCTGTATGAGCGTCATTTTTTTTGCGAAAAACAAAAATAGTGGCTGTAGCCAATGCCATAAATACAATATCCATAAATGTAACAAAAGTTATGATGCGAATAAAAGAGCCCCATATTAATATCAACACAGTAGCCCAAACTGCCTGAAAAAGCATGGCTTTGTATGGTGTTTTATATTTTTCAGACACATCTGCCAGAAAACTAAAAAACACACCATCCTTAGCCATAGCGTAATAAATTCTTGGCGCTGTCATGGTGTAAATACCTATGGTGCCAAAAATCGATATAGATATAGCAATAGACACCAGCTTGCCACCTCCAGTAAAAACTGATGCGACCGCATCTCCTGCTACCCTTGAACTTTGAGACATCACATCCGCAGGTAACAAAACCATATATGCGCCTATGATCAAAACATAGACCACTGTAACTACAATAGTGCCTATCAGCATGGCACGAGGTACAGTTTTCTGTGCATCAATTGCCTCTCCGGAGAGATAAGTAGCATGATGCCAACCGCCCATGGACCAGAATACTCCTATGAAGGCAAACAGCATTCCACTGAGAAGATTTGGTGGTATTTCTGAACTAAGGTCAAGATGGATTTCATGAGTTGCGTCTGGGAGAAACCAAATACCTACCAGAATAATTAATGCCATCGCAAGCAATTTTAATCCAGTAAATAATGATGCAAACCCCTGACTTATATCTACACCAAAAATATTAACAATAGTGAGTCCCCAAATCACGATAATGGCTATAATGGCCTTCTCATTGTCAGAGACGGGTAGAAAAAACTTCAAATAGTCAGCAAGTGCCAGCCCTAAAGCAGCTAGTGCTCCTGTATTTACTATAAACAGTATGATCCAACCATATAAAAAACCTGCAAGTTTTCCATATGCATTTCTGAGATAAACATACACACCACCTTCTTCTGGAAATCTTGAACCAAGCTCAGAAAATGTCATGGCACCCAGAAATGCTACAAATCCTCCAATAATCCATGCGAGCAAAGCATATCCGTGATGAGGAATATATTGCATGGTGTTGGCAGGCGTTACGAAAATACCTGACCCGATACAAGCACCAATGGCGATCATCGTCAGTCCTCTGGTGGTTAATGCTCTTTTAAGTTTAGTCATACTTAATCCTCGTTTCGTCTTAATATTTCATAAAATTATACAAAGATTTAATCTTGACACTTATTATTGGCTAATTTTAGCGTAATTTTATAATTTTTAAGAAAATAAAACTTTGTACGCTCAACAATGTGGGTGTATTTTAAAAAAGATAAAATGATTTCTATTTAACCAGAACAATGATTAATTTAATACATTTATAAATTGTAAATTAATACCTAAGTGGCCGGATTGTATTTCAAACTCATGCTGGTTATGATTATGATATTTTGTAATTATCCATTGCTAAAAGGACAACTACAAAAATCTTACCTTATCGGTGAATCTGATCAGGTCACCATACCATTTTTATATACAAATGGGTTCATCATAGTAGATGTGATATTTCAGAAGAAACTACCCTTAAAATTTATTTTAGATACCGGAGCTGAAAATACTATATTACTTAAGCGGGAACACGCTGAAATGTTGAATATTACTTACCATAAAAAAATAAAATTGCTGGGATCTGATATGAGTGAAGAAGTACATGCATATATATGTAATGGGTCTTTTTTGCAATTGGTCAATACTAGAAGTGTCAGACACAACATCATAGTTCTTGAAAAAAATCACCTGTTTTTGGAAGAATATATCGGTAGCAGGGTCGACGGAATTTTGGGTGCAGAATTTTTTAAAGGTCTGATAATCAGGATTGACTATAAAGCAAGTCAGTTGACTATATATGATCCATCAAAATTTAATACTTCAAAACTCAAAAACTACAAAACCTTTGATTTGGAAATTATAAACAACAAACCCTACATTAATTGCATCACAGAAATAAGTTCCGTTACTTCTATAAAGACCCGATTACTTATAGACAGCGGAGCTGGTTTGACTGCCCTTTTTCATCATAATACAGACACTCTACTTACGCTGTCAGACCATATCGTAAAAGGAAGTTTGGGCAAAGGGCTTGGTGGTGACATAGAAGGATACTCAGGTAGGATTCACAGACTAAATATTGGGGATCTATATTTTAATAATTTATTGAGTAGTTTTCAGGATTTGGATGAAACCCTCATTACGAAAGACAAAATAAACAGAAACGGCCTATTAGGTAATCTTTTGCTGGAACGTTTTGATGTCATTATTGATCTTGCACGTGCAAAATTGTATCTTAAACCACAGAAAAATTATAATAAAACATTTGAATTTGATAAAAGTGGCTTGACTTTGTTTGCATATGGAGAAAACTTGAATAAGTACTTTGTAAAATATGTGTCAGAGAAATCTCCTGCCGCTGATGCAGATATAAGACCAGGAGACATTATACTTAAAATTGGTATTTTTTCCTATAAATGGTTTACGCTTACACAATTAAATAAGCTATTCATTGGGAAAACCGGCAAAAAAATAAAAATAAAAATTCAAAGAGGAAGTGAAATTTTGAAAAAAGAGATCATACTAAGAGACCTTTTTAAATAAATCCTATCTTTGAGATTTTGTATTATTTTAAAATTATTCCTGTTGGAAAACTTACAATCCAGACAAAAACAAGCTAAAGTCCTTCGTAATTTCAGAAAAATACATAGAATTACAGGAATTTCTTTGTTTATGTTCCTATTTCTCATTGGTGGGACTGGGCTATTGCTTGGTTGGAAAAAAAACTCTGCAGGATTGATATTGGAAGACACATCGACAGGAACGTCTATAGACATGACTACGTGGCTACCCATCCATACACTGGCAGAAAATGCCATTAAATATATTCAGGATTCTATTCCCAGCGAATTGGATACAAAGATTGACAGAATTGATGTAAGACCTGATAAAGGCATTGTAAAAATCTCATTTAAAAATCATTATATCGGTGTGCAAGTAGATGGAGCAACAGGTGTGGTACTTAAAAGAGAAAACCGGTATGCTGACCTTATCGAACAAATTCATGATGGTTCGTGGGTGGATCGTCAATTTGGGTTAAAATCTGGTGCATTCAAACTTTTTTACACCACTATTTCAGGAATGGGTCTATTGACTTTTTGTATCACAGGATTCTGGTTATGGTATGGACCAAAGATACTAAGAAAACAACAGAGATAAAGTTTAATTTATGTTTAATACATATATTTGCAGTTCAATAATATTTTGGAAAAAGATTTTTATCATAAAGAAATTTAATACATGCTGAGTTTTTTAATTTTAGTCGCAGGATTGGGGATGGTAGTATTTGGAGCCAATATAATGGTAGATGGTGCAGCAGCACTTGCAAAAAAATATAATATTCCTAATATAGTAATCGGACTAACTGTTGTGGCATTTGGTACTTCATCACCTGAACTTGCCATAAGTTCTTACTCTGCTTATACTGGAAATTCAGAAATTGCTATTGGGAACATTGTAGGAAGTAACATCGCCAATATATTGCTAATAATTGGGATAACATCCATTATTTATCCATTGACTATCTTAAGAAATACCGTTCTTAAAGAAATACCACTCAGTCTACTAGCCGCCATTATCCTGTATGTCATGGCAAATGATATACTGCTTGCTGGCGAATCGAAAAACATAATATCACTTTCTGACGGTATTATATTATTGTCTTTTATGGCTATTTTTATGTATTACTTGGTTCATTTAGCTCAGACCAGTGGAGAGGACGAAGATTTGAATATTATAAATATGTCAAAAGCCAAATCATTATTATATATCTTAGGTGGTCTAATATTTCTAGTGGGTGGAGGAAAGCTTTTTGTGGACAGTGCGGTAGAACTTGCGGTAAGCTTTGGTATGAGTCAGGCGGTCATAGGATTGACTATAGTGGCGATAGGTACGTCATTGCCTGAGTTAGCAACGAGTGTTGTGGCTGCTTTGAAAAAGAATTCAGATATCGCCGTTGGAAATATTGTTGGGAGTAACATATTTAATGTATTTTTTGTACTTGGTTTAAGTTCGCTTATTTCTCCATTGTCTAAAGGAAATATTACAGATATTGATTTTTTAGTATGTATTTTTGCTAGCCTTGCACTGCTGGCAACTGGATATCTGTTTGGAAGGCACAAAGTAACTAAATGGGAAGGTATATTTTTTCTGCTTAGTTATATATTTTACTTAGGTTATCAGATAAATCATGTTCAATAGCTTGCTGCAGCAACCTTACTCAACCTAAGGAACGTACAAATGATGTAATGATGAAGCCGGAAACATTTCTAAGATACAGCTTTATCCTATTTAATATCTTACTATATAAAAGCCTGTATATCAGTTAGATTTTTCTTTCAGCAGTTCTGTTATCTTAACAAACTGATATCCTTTTTCCAATAATATATCAATCAAAGATGGCAAAAATAAGTAAAATTTGTCTTTCCTTCTCGGATCTGTGCCTATGTGGACCAACAATATAAAACCGTTCAAGCCGGTTGGATTTGTTTTTTCATAGGTTAAGACTGACTCATAAATTTCCTCACTTGTACGGTAGGATTTCATTTCAGGATAAGTATAATCTGATGTACTTTTTGTACCCGGAGTGAAATTAATGAGTTGCAGCCCAAACTCGTTTGTCCACGCAGCAATAGAATCATTATACCATTCATAAGGTGGTAAAAAATAGCGGGCATCTTGTTTTTTAATTCCAAATGCTTCAATCGCATCATAGTTTTTGGCTAAATCTTCAAAAAACTCCTGTTTAGAGATAAGCAGACTATCTCTTTTTTTCCAGTCACAATATAAAACATGCTGGTCGCTGTGACATCCCAAATAGTACCCCATTTTAACAAGTTGTAATATATGATCCCTATGCTCTGAATTTCTAAAATATCTTCCGGTAAGGAAAAAAGAAGCATTTATTCGATATTTTTCTAGAATTTTAGATATGGTATCTCCGCCATCACCGTACTCATCTCCTGTAAAGACTATGGCAAGATTTTTTTGAGTATCATCCCCTCTTACTATAGCGCCTCTATCGGTGACTACTTTTTTTTTTGAGAAGAGGCAGAAGTTTCTGATTCTTTGGCAGCCATTAAATAAATCAGGGAAGCCACACCATCCATTGTAGGCTCATTGGTACTATAATCTCCGTAATCATCATGGTAAACCGCCAGTTGACTTTGAAAATCCTTATATTCATCCGGCTGATACAGGGTGATGCCGATCAGGTTATTATAAATCCCTGCGTACACAGGGCCATCTACGAGTCCACCATCCACAGGAAATTTCCCTATGTGTGTAAATGCAGAATGCGGGTCTGTAGGTGTATCAGCAGAAGAAGGCAGACCAAATACAAAACTGGTACCCCATGGATTACAACCAAACAGCCAGTCAAAATTTGCTTGTTCAAGTTTGGAATGGCTTTGATCACCGGTGAGCTGTTTGTACCATAAACATTGGATGGCAAAGGATGTAGTTAAATTATTACTACACCATATGAAAGGGATTCCTCTGTTAAAAGCATTTTGATTGGCTCTTTTTTGAACAATTTTAATGCCCTGTCTGTAAAAATCAATTATTTTTTCCCGTTTGTTTCCATTGATTTGTTTTGCGAGTTCATAATGCCCTACATTTACAAATGGATACCACTGATAGTGTCTTGCGGTATCACTAATGATCCACGGAGTAATGGGTTCTTTTAATGCCTGCTCATAGGCATATGCCAATAGATTTTGTGAAAGCAGTTTTTGCATTTCTTCGTCCTGCCCTGAGTCGTTTATTGCAGTGGCAGCCAGTTGCATATCATCAGACCAATTTTCTTCTTCATAATAGTACGGCGAGCGACAAGGTGCTGTTTGGCATACACCGGGGTATTTTATACCAAGTTTAAATGCAGAAAAAGATTTGAATTTTAACTTTAGGGCATATTCAGGATCATTTGATTTGAATATTTTATTTCCCAAAGCAAAAGCGGATGAAAATTTACCAGCCGTGGAAGCAAGTCCATTAGAATTATTTGTATATTTCAGCAATCCTTGTGGCCTTCCTGAACAAAAATACACCGGTCTTTCAAATCCTTTACCATACTGACTGTCGTTTTTTGGCATTCGCATACTGATGTGATCCCGGTCATCGGCTATCTGATTAAACATCCAATCATCCTTTGGGTGCATTTTCAAAAGCCAGTCCAATCCCCATTTGGCTTCATCCAGCACATCCGGCCAATTATTTTTACCAGTTTGTCCATTTGATAAAAATAAATCAGCAAAAACATCAGGAAAATCTCTCCAAGCAGCCATGAGGTGATACGTAGCATTTGCTGATGTAGTCACATATTGTAAATAATCACTGGCATCATGCCAACCACCTACCACATCAATGTGGGTGCTGTCCGGCATGGGTCCATACATGGTGTAACCGTCATGTACATGACAGGAATCTTGCAAAAAGGGATTATACCCACATCTTTGCTGTCGCATATATCGGAGACAAAAATCTGCTGAACCGGAGTAAACATTTTCATCAATCGTAAATACCGGAGAAATAGTATTACCAGCTTTCAAATAATATCTTCCTGATCGATTAAAATCAGAAAAATCGAGCCGATAGGTTTCCTTAAAAGGTCCGTAGTTGCCAAAAGATAGACTGCATACAGACTCAAATACTTTTTTTTCAGATAAAGCATCTATTAAAATAAATGATGAAATCACTGTTTTACTTTTTCCTGCCCATACCGCCACCTTATTACTTCCCGGCTTATAACCCAAAAGATTAACCCTTATCCATGAATCTTCAGCATCTTTTGGTGTAAAAGAAAAGAGTAACATGAAGCCAAATGAAAAAATAATTTTTGATAAAATTTTGCCGACCTTCATTTTACTTATGTTTAGTGCTCTTTTTATTCCTACATTTTGTAACAAGCAAACTTATGAAAGAATTTTAAATAATCCTTATGCAACATCCAATTCAGAAGTGATTTTTAATAACTCATCTTTGAGCTTTGCATAATTAGCTTCAGACAGTGGCGCCAAAGGAAGTCTTACCTCATTGGTACAAAAACCAAGGATTTCCATAGCTGACTTTATTCCTACCGGATTACCCTCTATGTACAGCCATTTGTGCAAGTCATGTGTTTTAAAATTTAGCTCTCTAGCTGCATAATAATCCTGATCCAGCGCAAAATTGATCATTTGGCTGAAAGCTTTGGGAAGTGCATTGGCCATGACAGAGATGACACCATCACCACCCACTGCGGTCATAGGCAAGGCTACTTCATCATCTCCAGATGTGACTATAAAATGGGACGGTTTATTTTTAATAATCCTTGTTGTTTGTATCAAATCGCCGGAAGCTTCCTTGATACCGATGATATTTTTGCTGTATTCTGCCAGTCGGACAGTAGTTTCCCATTCCATATTGGATCTAGTTCTGCCCGGGACATTATATAGAATTACTGGCACTGGGCATATATCTGATATGGCTGCATAATGTCTGAAAATACCTTCCTGAGATGGTTTTACATACGCAGGGCTTGATGAAAGTATAGCATCAATACCGGAAAAATTATATCCACTTATCTTTTTTACTAATTCCTTGGTGTCGTTCCATCCGAAATTACCCGCTACCAAAGGTACTCTATTTTTTATTTGCTGAATACAAAAATCAAGCACTGATCTGGCTTCATCTTCATTAAGAGTAGCTGTCTCACCTGTTGACCCAAGGGCTACAATATAATTTACACCTCCATTTATAACGTATTCAATCAAAGAAGAAAGTGCTATAAAGTCAATTTTATTGTCTTTGAACGGTGTAATAATGGCAACCCCTGTACCTATAAATCTTTGGTCTTTCATGGTCTGATTTACTTATTATTTTCTATTTAATGGCTATTTTTTCCACCCCTTCTATGATTGATCTGATCATATCATCTATATCTTGTTGCTCGCCCGTATCGACTATGAGGTTAAAATATTTTTCAGCTTTATGTATTGCAGCACCTATTATAAATCTTGCTTCTGAGTGCCCTATGATATATTCATAATGGGGTAACATTTTTTTGCATAACACAATCAGTATATCAAAATTAAAATGAATAAATTCCTCTACTTTTTCACCAAAAGGAATTCCATACCATTTTACATTTTTTCGATTATAGCCAGAATAATCGATATTATCCAGAGGTAAGTTATTGTCTATAAATGCAAGAGATTTGATGATTTTATTGCCGGAAGGATTTAGTGTCTTATTTAATTGATGTACTTTTTTACGATCATCTTCATTGGTACCGTCAAACAATATACAAATTGAAGATACAGGATTGATGGTGTTGGACATGTGTTTTACACGCTTACTTGTATCAAATTCTCTATAAAATAACCAATTCTTTATTATATCTACCATTTTTGTTTTTTAGTATCTAGCCATTTATTCGCCTTCAGCAATGGCATATCGACCCATATCGCTATATTTTTGGATTCTTTGAGTGATTCTTTCTTCCGCATCCATATTGATTAATCCGGCCAGCTCAGCCTTAATATGCGCCTTCAGGGTTTTGGCCATCTTTTCAGGATCAGTATGTGCTCCCCCAAGAGGTTCTTTGACGATATCATCGATGAGACCAAACTCAAGCATATGGTCCGGGGTAAGTTTAAGCGCTTCAGCGGCAGTTTCTTTAAAATCCCAACTCCTCCATAGTATCGAAGAACAGGATTCGGGGGAGATCACGGTATACCAAGTATTTTCGAGCATAAAAACTTTATCACCAAGTCCAATTCCAAGTGCACCACCAGACGCACCTTCTCCGATGATGTAACAAAGTACCGGAACTTTGAGCTGTGCCATTTCAAAAAGATTTCTGGCTATTGCTTCAGCTTGTCCCCGTTCTTCTGCTTCCAGTCCTGGAAATGCACCCGGCGTATCAATGAGTGAAATCACAGGCATGTTAAATCTTTCAGCCAACTTCATCAATCTGAGTGCCTTTCGATATCCATCAGGATTGGCCATTCCAAAATTTCTGTATTGCCTCATTTTGGTATTAATCCCTTTCTGATGACCTAAAATCACCACACTTTGACCATCTATTTTTGCAATGCCTCCTACTATAGCCTTGTCATCCTTACAATATCTGTCACCATGTAGCTCAGTAAATTTTTTACACATCTGATCAATATAAAACAATGTGTATGGGCGTTCCGGATGACGGGATAACTGTACACGCTGCCACCCTGTGAGATTAGCATAAATATCTTTTTTTGAAGTTTGAATTTTTTTCTCGAGCTCCTTGATGTTTTCTGTTACATCAATTACTCCTTCTTCTCCTACCTGTCGCAGCTTTTCGAGTTGCTCGTACAGATTTTCAAGGGGCTTTTCAAAATCGAGGAATACCATAATCTAAACTTTTGCGTTTTGATAAAATTGAACTGTGGGGACAAATTTAACCATAGTAGATAGAAAATTAACATAAATAGTAAAAATTAAAAAAATTATTATTTTATGTGCAAAGTATTTTGACAATTAAAAACTTCCTATATCTTTGCGTCGCTTTTGAAGGAAAGCAAACAATGGATTGGTAGTTCAGCTGGTTAGAATACATGCCTGTCACGCATGGGGTCGCGGGTTCGAGTCCCGTCCAGTCCGCAAAACATAACGCCAAATAGAAGTAAATTT
>JBBRVQ010000025.1:0-50265 GCA_038246735.1 Chitinophagales bacterium | reverse complement strand
TGCCTGAAGTAAATGCGTCTTGTGTAATCATTTTTGTAGGAGATTGTGATTACAGGTTGGCTCAAGGGCCAATTTACGCATTTACTTTTTATGTATATGTTTTATTGTAATATATTTTCAAAATCTTATCGGACTATTGATATTGCAATGAAAATAAAAGAAATATTGCTGAAAATTATCTTTATTAAAGATGGACTAAAAATATTTAAAACTTTGTCCTGCTTTGATGGTAAGCAGGGATTCATATATAAGCTTGATAACACTTTCAACATCCTTACTGTGTGCCATTTCAACCGTAGTATGCATATATCTGAGTGGTAATGAAATCAATACAGAAGGCACACCACCATTGCTGTAGGCAAAAGCGTCTGTATCTGTACCTGTACTTCTGCTTGCAGCCGCTCGCTGAAAATCTATCTTTTTGTTTTCTGCAACTTCAATGATTTGTTCAAGTAATTTGTTATGCACTGCCGGCGCATATGTCAGACTAGGTCCAAGTCCGCATTTGGTATCCCCCTGAATTTTATTATTTACCAATGGTGTACTGGTATCATGGGTTACGTCTGTTACGATGGCTACATGTGGTTTGATCGTATTTGCAATCATTTCTGCACCTCTGAGACCTATTTCTTCCTGTACTGCGTTTACAATGTAAAGTGAGTATGGCAGTTTCTTTTTCTTTTCTTTTAGCATTCTGGCTACCTCAGCTATACAAAATCCACCCATACGATTGTCCAGTGCTCTACCGCAATAGAAAACATCATTGAGCTTAAATAACTCATCCTGAAAAGTAATAACACAGCCTACATGTATACCCATTTCCAATACTTCAGCTTTGTCTTTAGCACCAACATCCACAAAAATATTGTCCATAGTTGGGGACATGTTTTCATCTTTACCTTTTCTGGTGTGAATGGCAGGCCATCCGAATACACCTTTTACAATTCCTTTTTTAGTATGAATATTGACGCGCATCGATGGAGCGATGATATGATCAGAACCACCGTTTCTGATTACTTGGATGTAACCATTATCAGAGATATAATTGACATACCAAGCTATTTCGTCAGCGTGCGCTTCAATAACTACCCGATAATCCTGTCCTGGATTAATGACTCCATAGGCCGTACCATAATTATCCAGATGCCATTCATCGACATATGGTTTGATATATTCTACCCATATTTTCTGACCAGGGGTCTCAAATCCCGTAGGCGAAGCATTATTTAGATACTTATATAGAAATTCTTCTGACTTTTTATTGATGATATTCATTAAAAAATATATTCGGTTTTAAGATTCAAAATAATTACTGTACCAGTTTTGCGGATCATTATTCCAAAGCGAAAGTACTTTTTCTTCTTCAGCTGAAATATAATTGGTCTCTCTGGCTTCATTAATCAAAGCACTATAATTCGACAAAGAAATAAATTTACATCCGCAATTCCTAAAATTTTCTTTTGCTTTTTTAAAACCATAGTCAAAAATAGCTAATACCCCTGATACAACATGACCTTCATTTCGAAGGATTTCCACTACTTCTATGGAGCTGCCGCCTGTTGAAATGAGATCTTCAATGACCAGTATTTTAGATCCTTTTTGGATTTCACCTTCTACCTGATTTTGTCTGCCATGCCCCTTTGGTGCTGACCTGACATAACAAAAGGGCAAGTCTAGGTGGTCCGCAACCAAAGCCCCATGTGCGATTCCAGCTGTAGCAACTCCAGCTACCATATCCGTCGATCCGAACATTTTGGAAGCTTCAGCCATGGCTTTTTTTATTTCTGTCCTGACTTCAGGATAGGAGAGAGAAATACGGTTATCACAATATATCGGAGACCTCATTCCTGATGCCCATGTAAAAGGATTTTGTGGGTTTAATTTAATTGCGTTTATTTGCAAAAGTTTTCGTGCGATTATTGTTTCAGTGCTCATTTAAAGTAGATGATGGAAAAGGTGCAAATTTATAAAATTTATATTAACGAAGTAGAAGTAATATTAAAACCTTCTTCTGAAGTGACATTGGAAGACACGGTTGCATCAGGTAGTCTGGTAGTAAAATATACTGGGAATAAGAAACATCTACTGGATTATATCAGTATTTTGGAAAAATCCATCAAGTCAGAAAAGTTGATCATTCATTTTGAAGATTTTCAAAAATTGAAAATAGATTTTAAATCTCACTTTACAGAAATAGAAGCAGGAGGTGGATTAGTCAAAAATGAAAAGAACGAATATCTTTTTATTTTTAGAAGAGGATCATGGGATTTGCCGAAAGGTAAAATTGAAGCCAACGAAACAAAACGAGAGGCCACAACAAGGGAAATTACTGAGGAAACAGGGATAAAAAAAATGACCATTATTAGTAAACTAATGGTAACCCGACACACCTACAGAAGTAATGTTGGAAAACGAATAATAAAAAAATCACATTGGTATCTATTGGACGCTAAAAAACAAACTCCTATACCTCAGGCTAATGAAGACATTGAGCGGGCCGAATGGATGACAATGGAACGTTTTTTTAGTAAGAAACGACAAGTATATCCCAATATTCTGGAAGTACTCCATACGCAGGATACAGCTGAAATTATTAGTAAGGTACAAATTAAGATCAAATAAATAAAAGTGGAATCGGCGAATGAAGAACAAATGGGTTCAGATTAAAACATTGATAAAAGAATATTATAAAGATTTTGCTGTTTTATTTATCATTCTTACAGTTTCATGGGTATTATTGTACAGAATAGTCTCTCCGCCATTTACATTACTGATGTTGACTCGAATACTAACTTCTGAAGGCGACTTTAAATACAATTATGTATCTTATAACCAAATATCACCTTACATTAAGGTGTGCGCTATGGCTTCCGAGGACCAGAATCTTCCTTTTCATAGCGGATTGGATATTGAAGCCATTGGTAAAGCCATTGATGTCAATAAAAAAGGTCGTAAAGTATTTGGGGCAAGTACCATTTCTCAGCAGGTGGCAAAAAATGTATTTCTTTTTCCTCAGCGTTCTTATATTCGGAAGGGATTAGAGTTATATTTTACGATTTTGATAGAAACCTTATGGCCCAAAGAGAAAATTCTGGAGATGTATCTTAATGTGGCTGAGATGGGTCATCTTATTTTTGGCGCAGAAGCTGCTGCGAGTACGTATTACCGCAAAACAGCTATAAAACTATCCCTTAATGAATCGGCTGCCATCATTTCTGTATTACCAAGCCCACTTAAATATAGTGTCAAAAATCCGGGAAATTATGTTTCTGATAGAAAAACGGACATTGTAGATTTATTTTATTCGCTGGACGGTACTCAATATCTCAGGGAGTTATACATAAAATCAGATAAGTCTCTTTATGATTTCAGAAAGTACAAAAAGTGATACATGAAAGTTTTTTTTATCGGGATAAGAACACTAAATTTGTGCCTTATATCTAAATTAAATTTACGATGACAGACCAATTTAATAAATTAAAAGAAGAAGATTTACAGATTCTAACAGATGCTGTACCTCTTATAGCTATACTTATAGCAGGTGCTGACGGAGAAATAGATGATGAAGAATTGCAATGGTCTAAAAAAGTGGCTCATATCAGAAGTTACAAAATGAAGGCTGATATAAAATCATTTTATGCAGAAGTTGATAAAAATTATATTGGCAAACTGCAGCATTTTATTGAAGTATTACCTGCGGGAGTAGCAGAAAGAACAAAGGCTATAAGTGAAAAACTGACTGAAGTAAACCCAATTATGGCTAAACTTGCTCCTGAAGTAGGTGCTAAACTTTATAAGAGCTTTCTGAGCTTTGCAGATCATGTGGCTAAAGCATCAGGAGGCGTAATGGGTTTTTTCTCAGTAAATAAAGCGGAGGCATCCTTAATTGGACTTCCAATGATTCATCCGATTACCTTCGACCACACAGAAGAGGAAGAATAATTTATTTGCTAAATTACTCTTTTGAAATACTTAATTGAGCCTCCTATTTTGATTAAGGGCATAATATATTAACTGTTTGCAATAATCCGTTTTCCGTTACAAATATTCTCCAGCATTGTCCATTGGGGCTTTTTATGATTAAAGCACTTCCATCGTTTTCAAGCTCAAGGTCTCCGGTAGTAAGTTGCACTCGTACTGAAGGTAAAGTCGTTGTTGAAGTGGTCAGCGATCCTGTATTGCTGATGTTTATCACCCTGTAGTTGTCGTCGGGAGATCTCAAAATCAGCTTTTTACCTAGAGTGTTCATCAAAAGGTTTGAAACATTCATCCTAGCTTTTGGTGAAGGGTTGGCCACAACTTGGGTGATGATTGATCCGTCATTGATTACTGATATCTGATAGTTGGTGCCACCTTTATTTGATATTATTATACCTTTTCCTTGTTCTGCAACTACTAAATCTCCATTGGTGATAGAGCTTCCAATATCCACTTTGCGATCTGTCAGTGCAAATCTGGAAAAACCAGTAAATACACCACTGTATGCATAAGCGATATCCTGACCGAGACCGGTGATGACCAGATCAGGTGCGGTGAGCGTACTATTGCCCACATTTGAAGTTGCCAGTGTAGTTTGTGTTTTTATGATGTTGAGTTTATTGGCATTCGCACCAAAGGTATTCAGTTCTGCTTGAGTATAATATAAAGTGACTTCATACAATGCATTTGGACTTGCGGTAATTTTAAAGGTTTTCGCGGAATAATCTCCACCGCCCGATGGTAAAGCCAGTTTACCGCTTCCTGCTGTCTCGATGGTGGCTTCGATACATCCGATATCCGTGGTTCCCAGATTTTTTACGCTTGCGATTATTTTACCATTTTGGGAGTAGAAATTGGCTTTTTCATTTACTCTTAACTCTGTCTTTGATAAACTGTTTATTACAGTTTCTACTTTTAGCGTATTTAATTGTTTAAATTTAAAATGAGGTTGGAAATTATGATTTCCATTATTATAGTTTACTGTATTTGCATTAGATGTTGTAATATTGCATGAGGATAAATCATCATTTATTAGTGCTTCAATATATCTGCCGGCAACACCTCCTACCGGGTTGGTGTAACTTATTAAATCATTCATTGTGTATGACTGATTGTCAAAACAAAATTCAAAATACAGTGAAGAAGTACCATTCCAGTAAAAGGGTTTATCGAACAAAATTTCATTCCATTGACTGGATACAGTGGTGATTGTCCCTGAAAAAACTTCTTCAGTCGGTACCCAATTCATATTTAATAATGTCGATTGAGGAACATTTTCAATTCCAACTCTAAAATTTTGGTATGGCTGTGTGGAACCTTTCTGTGCAACGAAATATTGGATAGAAGTGATATAGCCTGCGCTCAAACCAGCTGATAAAAGTTGCGAAGGAAGATAAAGTGTCCTATTTCTGGCATCTTCCCATTCTCCCCAGAAGATTAAACTGGTCGCTCCCACATTTGATCCATAGGTAATATAATCACCTGAGGAGCAACATGTGGCAGAAGCACCATCCAAATCTAAAATATTGACCATATGAAGTGTATTCGCTCCTAAGATGGCATTTCCGGCAGTTATAGTTATTTGTAAAGAAAAGCTTTCAGTCGATTCTTCCACTGCATCATCAATGATCCTCACTTCAATGTTTTGAGTAGATTTTATCCCTGAAGGGAATGTAAGCAGATTATTCATGAGGATAAAGTCTCTGTTGGCAGTTGCCGTATTTCCGGAAACTAGACTCACTGAAACAGTTACAGCATTGGAAGTAGCTTTGTTTACTTCGACAGGAATAAACAGCGTTTTAAACGGTTGGCTACATGTGCCGGTGGTGCCCGCGCCGCTATAATCTGTCACCGTTGTGCTGGACAATTTAAAACTGATTTGTGGTGGGCCTGTATTGCATACAGCCAGACAACATCTTGATGTATAGTGATTTTGAATGGAAGAAATACTTGTCGAAGACCATGTTACCGTGTTTTGGACGGAAGGCGCCATAATATTACTGCCTGAAGAATCATGACCTGCACTAAAATTGTGACCCAATTCATGCGCTAATAAAACTCTTTTTGAGTTTGCAGCAGAAGTAAAATCCTGCAAAACATTGTATCGGTTTGGCGTATTCACCGCACCTACCCACGCCAAACCAACTGTGTTATTCGATGGGCCATCAAAATCTCTTTTTGACCAGAGACTAGCCACATCGTGAGTAATACTAAAACCTGATGGACCCCAGGCGGTAAAACTATTCAGCAATGTTGATGAACTTAGTGCCGGGTCCCAAGGATCTCCTGTAGGTGATATCACGATAAATTGCTGTACAATTTCAAATTGTACCACATCTGCAAACTCGTCATCATAATTGGTCTGCATATCATTGGTAACAGCGATATTGTGATTTTGAACAGCCGTAACACTGCTTGAATACCCTGTAAACATAGCGTAATCCGTGGCAATAGCATAGTCAATGGTAAAACAACTACCTGCACGTGCGCCATTATTGGTTTGGGAAACAGTATTATCTTTTGCTTTGTGGACATCGGTTACCCCACAGACTTTTTCTTGACCTGGTTTTATGTCTTTAACATTATAAATGACAAAAAGGCCTTCTTCGGCATTTTTATCAAAATTGGTGACTGGCTCTATATAAAATGTAAACATTCCTGCCTGTATAAATCCTTGAATAAAATTATCATTAAAAGTAAGGCTGACTCTTCCTCCTTGTGAAGTATATCCATTCATTGCTCTTGCTGTAGTTTTGGGCTGTAAAGTAGTTTTTTGCCCATCATAAGTTACACATTGGTATCTTTCGTCTATGACACCTGAGTCATCCAAAGTGATATCCCAACCCAAAAGTTTTGTTTTAAAACCATAACGAATACTACTCAGATCTTTCATTATTTCTAATGTATTGAGTGGTATTACATTATAATCATTGAAGTGCTCATCTAGAGTGGGATATTCAATATCCTGAGCTTGTATATTTACAATGAAAAATAAGAAAATGACATAAACTGCCGAAAAGCGGTAATTAAGTAACATGAAAACTGGTTTATTTGGAATTTAAATAAAATTTGAATTTAGATTCTTTACTCAAATTCTAGGCAGGATGTCTGTTACGACGATGCAAATATAAACATATTATTTAATATTAAAATCGAAACCTACGAAATTACCATATTTTGTATAAAATTTTACTTATTTATATGAATTACCGTAAAATTGTAATTACATTTATCACTGAAAATCAATAAAAATGGTTCGTTCAATAATTCTATTTGGGTTTATATTCGTTTCGTCTTTCCAAGTTTTGGGCCAGATTGAAGAAATATCCATTGTAGTGGCAGATCGCAAAAGTGAAGTTCCTCTGATTGGAGTAAACGTTCAAGTAGGAGAAATGGTGTTGGTTACAGACAATGATGGATTATTTTTTTTGAATACAAGTATTTTACCCGCAAAGTTCGTTTTTTCCTACATAGGCTATCAAACCAAAAGTTTAATTTTGGAGTCAAAGAGTAACATACCTAAAGTAGTCTATCTGACTGAAACAGAAACTACCCTAGATCTGATAACTGTGACGGGCTCGAAATACGAGCAGAATATCTCTAAATCTACGGTTTCCATAGATATTCTTAAGCCGGATTTGCTCCGGAGTGTCAATGCTGTCGGGGCTGATGAGATACTTAATAAAGTACCCGGGGTGCAGATTCTGGATGGTCAGGCAAATATTCGAGGTGGATCAGGATATTCCTATGGCGCGGGCAGTAGAGTTATGCTGCTTATAGACGATGTACCTGCTTTGCAACCGGATGCGGGTTTTCCAAACTGGAATGACATACCGATTGAAAACCTTTCCCAAATAGAAGTATTAAAAGGAGCAGCTTCTACTTTGTACGGATCTGCCGCCTTAAATGGTATCATTAATTTTAGGTCTTCATATGCCACTTCTGATCCTGAGACTCGATTTTCTGCATCATCCACGATATTTATGTCCCCAAAAGATGAAGCAAAAAAATGGTGGAAGGATTCCCTTCGGTATGAAAATAATGCATCATTTGTACATAAACAAAAATTTGATAAGCTTGACCTGATCGTCAGTGGTTTGTATAATCAACTGGAGGGCTTTAATCAATTTACCAATGAAAAACGAGGTAGGGGCAATATCAATCTTAGGTACCGTTTGAATGACAAACTTACATTTCAACTCGCAGGAATGGCCAATTTCAGTAAAAGCAATAGTTTTTTTCTATGGGCCAATCCTGGGTCAGGCGCGATGACTGCACTTAAAGGTACTGTGTCAGATAGAATGGCTAGAAGATATTACATTGACCCCTCTGTTACATATATAGATAAACATACCAACAAACACAAATTGCTCTCCAGAACCATATCTGTCGACAATGAAAATAATACCAATCAATCCAATAAGTCTCTGAATCAATACAACGAATATCAGTTTCAACGCAACTTTGAAAAACAAAAACTCATCCTGACAGCGGGTATAGTTGGTGCCTGGAGTAAAGTAGATTCTGAGATTCTGGGTGATACGACTTTTTATTCGGGAAATTATGCAGCATATTTGCAATTGGACAAAACTATAGGAGATAAGTTGTCACTTGCCGGTGGTATTAGATATGAATACGTTGATCAGACCAGTCCGGAATACTTTTTAGGGGACACGATTCCTGGTGGTAAAGCATCCGACGGACAGCTGATTTCACGTCTTGCGGCCAATTACGAGCTGGGCAAATACTCTTTTTTGCGTGCATCATTTGGTCAGGGTTATAGATATCCGACATTGACTGAGCGTTTTGTTACTACGACTTTTGGTAGTTTTTCCATATTTGCCAATCCCACATTGAATCCTGAATATGGGTGGTCATCTGAACTCGCCATAAAACAGGGTTTTGCGGTTGGTGGATTTAAAGGATTTCTGGATGCGGCCGTTTTTATGTCAGAGTATGAAGATATGATAGAGTTTACTTTCGTTTTCGAACCGGGAAGGATTGGTTTTCAACCCCAAAACGTTGGAAACACCAGAATAAGTGGCTATGAACTAAGCATTGCTGGTCAGGCTTTTATTTTAGGAGTGCCGATAAATATTTTTGGGGGATATACTTTTATTGATCCGATATATAAAAATTATGATAATTCTCCTCAAATTAGGAACAGTGTGTCAGAACCCGTCAATGTATTAAAATATAGATCAAAACATCAGTTTAAAATGGATGTTGAAGCAAAAATCTGGAAACTCAAATGGGGAATATCAGTCCAAAGAGTGAGCCACGTCATCAATATTGATAAAGCATTTGAAGCAGTTCCGCCTGTAAATATTGATTTGTTTGGCATCGGCCAGTACCGTGATTTTAATAACAAAGGTTATACTCTTCTCGATAGCAGATTAAGTATTACATCGGGAAAAATAACAATAACAGCATTGGTCAATAATATTCTGAATGTAGAGTACACAAATCGCCCGGCTTTACTTGAAGCCCCAAGGAATGCAGGTCTCAGGATAGATTACAAATTAAATTAGTGAACTATTTCTGATTGAAATTTAAGAAACCATGTTGATTAATTCAAGATTATTACCCCTTAGATGCGGAGGAGAATGACCTTAGAATATACAATAGTTTAATCAACTGTAAAAATAGGATACACACCATGAAGATATGTTTGATCACTGACCTCCATATAGATATGCTGGGAGAGTTGCCCATTGGTCTAGACACCAGATTACAATTTGTCCAAACCCTTCAAAAAATAAATCATGCTAAATATGATTTGATGCTTGTTGCCGGGGATTTATGTCATAAAACAGGTGTAAAAGAAATATATTCATGGATCAAATCTCAATTGGATGCGACTTCAATACCGTATATTGTGATACCGGGCAATCATGATACATCACCTCTATTGGCCGCTGCCTTTGGCTTAGATGATAATTTGTATGATGAAGAACTATATTACTGTAGGGAGTTTATGGATGGTAATGTTATTATTTTGGATACATCCAAAGGAATGATGTCCGAGGCTCAATATAGCTGGCTGGAAGAAAAAATTCAAAGATCGCCAGAAACAGTGACCATTTGTATGCATCATCCGCCACTGTTATCTCACTCCAAACATCTGGAGCCTACTTATATGTTTACACAGATGCAAAAGTTCGAAACTATGTGCAGTAAATACTCAAATAAGAAATTTCAGATATTTTGTGGACATTATCACATGGAAAGGACCATTATAAAAAATAATCTTACGGTATTTATCACACCATCTACTTTTGTACAGATAGATCCTGATTGCTATGAATTCAAGAAAATGGGGGACGCTTTTGGGTATCGTGAAATATGGATCACCGATGGTCAATGTAATTATACCAATGTAATATATATATGATAATAATTCTTATGATTATGGGAAGAGGGTAGGTAAAAAAATGAGACCGGTCTAATTCCCCTTGGACCGGTCTCGAGTAACAATTTGCTTAAGTATTCCTTAAATAAATCTGAACAAATTACTTAAGTCCAATACCATGCCAGAAATGTAATTTGATTAAAATACTATGCATAAAATACATATTAAAGTTTTAATTAAATTGTAATGTACTTATCATTCAGATTCGTGTATAGTTAATTACTTCATATATGAATAATAAATTAATGATTCATAATTTAGTCTTAGGGCTATATTTTTGAGTAAGGTCTAATTATTTTGAATATGGATAGAATCAATGATGCTTTTACATGCTACAAATATAATTTCTCGGCCTACGGGTGTGACGACACTATCATCTTCAGGCTGCAGACTGTCTTCTACCAAAGCCAATAAATCTTCCTGGGTATAGTTTTCAAAAAATCTGTCCAGTATCGTTGCGAAGTTTTTGGTATTGGTAGCATTAAATATATCCCAGTTTTCTTCTTCACATTTTTCAAGTTGTTTGCCGCTGATAAACAATTTTTTATCAGAACTAGATTGTGAAGCTGTATAAATGATGACTGTAAGATATTCCATCAATGCCACTTCATCAATTGTTAGCAATGAATAATTTTCTTGGTCAATAAACCCCACCAAATCCTGTTGCTCTTCAGCCATTGTTTTAAGGTCATCCAGATATGCTGCTTCGTTTTCATATTTGTCCATCAAACCATCGATAATGTTTTCGGTGATAATTGTCATTTCAGATGTATATTTTTTAAAACAATGACAAAAGTATCATATTTAAACTTACTTTTGTTGTAAAATTTTACATATAAATAATCGCAAACCATGTTTCGGACAGTAATCATAGGTTCAGGGTCTTATGTACCTGATGAAGTTAAGACCAACAGAGATTTTACAGTACATGACTTTTATGGGGAAGATCATAAACTGATTGAATCTCCTCCTGATGTGATTACACAAAAATTTCAGGAAATCACAGGTATTCAGGAAAGAAGATATGCTACTCATGACCAGACTTCATCAGATCTTGCTTTTCTTGCATCCCAAAAGGCCATAGAAGATGCTGGCATCGATAAGGAGACTTTGGATCAGATTATTTTTGCACATAATTATGGGGATGTTACAAAACACCACATACAGACCGATGCTGTGCCCGCGTTGGCTTCTAGATTAAAACAAAAACTTGCCATTTTTAATCCTTCCTGCGTAGCTTATGATTTATTATTTGGTTGCCCGGGGTGGCTTCAGGGTTTTATTCATTCAGACGCTTTTTTTAGAGCTGGGATAGCCAGGCGAATCCTTGTAGTAGGCAGTGAGACACTTTCCAGGGTATTAGATCCATACGACAGGGACAGTATGATTTTTAGTGATGGAGCAGGCGCTACGGTATTGGAATTCAAGGAAAATAACGCTGATTCCGGCATGTTATCGTCAAGTGCCCAGTCACACTGTGTAGACGAAGCTGGGTATATCAATTTTGGTAAATCATATTTTCCTGATTCTGATCCTAGAATAAGGTACATAAAGATGAAAGGAAGGAAAGTATATGAATACGCCATCAAAAAGGTACCGGCCGCCATGAAAGATTGTTTGGATAAAGCGGGTGTAGATATTGCAGATGTAAAAAAAATATTTATACATCAGGCCAATGAAAAGATGGATGAAGGTATTATCAAATCCCTTTTCAGGTTATATGGATTAAAGGATATTCCGGCACATGTTATGCCTATGAGTATTCATAAATTTGGTAACAGCTCAGTAGCAACCATACCGACACTTTATGATATGGTAATAAAAAACCAGATGCCTGATCATCAGTTACAGCCGGGGGATATTGTTCTTTTTGCCTCTGTCGGGGCAGGCATGAACATAAATGCCGTTTGTTATAAAATCTGATTGATTGAAAAATGAAATGTAAAAACTGTTTATTCAGGGTTTAAGAAAATCAAAAATTTCTATACTAACCTTTAGTTTATTTCCTAAAGTGATATTAAACATATAGTTTTAGTTTCTATTTTACGAATGGTTCTATGCATAAAAAATTAGGTTTTAACTATGTATCATACCTAATATCTACTAAATCAGCTTGTTCCAAAAGTAGCAAAAAATTTTTAAATAAAGGTTATAAAATTGTTGGAGAGAAAATATTTTAGTAATTAAATATTTATATAGCTTTACGCTTCGAAACTTAATATTTAATTAACCTAAAATTTCATTTTATGCCACATTATTTAATCTTTGGGAAAAAGAGCTTATTGGGTATTTTTCTCTTTTTTTTAACTTCAGCAACTTTTGCACAGGCTTCATTTGTTATAAAGGGAAGTGTAAAAGATGACAACGAAGAAGCCTTGATCGGTGTAAATGTTATTATGCAGGGTGGTACGATTGGTACTATCACTGACATTGATGGCATGTACGAACTGAAAGGGAATCTTCCGTCTGGAAACTACACGATTACTTTCTCTTATGTTGGCTATGGGGCCAATAAAGAAACTGTAAACTTGAATTCCGGTAATAATGATTTGATGTTAAATGTAACCCTCGGTGGAGATGCATTGGCATTGGACGAAGTAATTGTTACGGGTTCATCTTTAAATGCACCAAAAAGACAGCTGGGTAATGCCATTACTTCTTTAAAAGCTGCAGATCTTGAAAAGTCGGGTACTGGCAATGCACTCACATCCTTACAAGGAAGAGTACCTGGTGCAAAAATTACTCAGGTATCCGGTGATCCTGCAGGAGCAATCAATATAAGCCTTAGAGGTGTAAATTCTATTTCCGGTGGTTCTGATCCACTATACGTCATTGATGGTGTAATTGTAAGTAACAGTTCTACTGCTGTTACTCAGACTGGTAATAATGCTGGTGAAGGTCAAGTGGGTACTCCTAGACTCGCTGATATTAATCCTAACGATATAGAAACCATTAATGTCATCAATGGCGCTGCTGCTGCTGCTATTTATGGATCGAGAGCATCAAATGGTGTAGTTTTGATTTCAACCAAAAGAGGCACTGCTACAGGCAAGCCAAAAATAACTGTAGGTACCAGCTTGAATATAAATCAACTTAGAAAAAGAGTATACATTTCTACCCACGGCAAGCAATTTGGATTTGCCGCTCTTAGATTGGGTAATATATCCAATGTAAGTGCAGCTCAAATAACTGCCAATCCTGGAACAACGACAATTCCTGTAGTTAGAGATGGAGCAACTGTGAATCTCTCAAGCAACCTGGTAGATGTCACCAGATATGACTATCAGGATCAGATATTTCAGACAGGAACAGGCACAGATAACTTTATCAACATTACTGGTGGAAATGATAAAACAAAATATTTTGCTGGTGTATCTTACATGAAAAATCAGGGTATTATATTAAATACAGATTTTTCAAGGGTTGGTTTAAGAGTAAATCTAGACCAGATACTGACATCTTGGGCTTCACTGGCTTTAGGTGTAAATGCCATCAGAAGTACTTCCACGGATTTACCAACCGGAAATGTATTCTGGAGCCCAATCAACAGTATAAATATTACAAACAATATTTGGGATATCACATCAAGAGATGCCAATGGCAATTTAAAGGCTGCAGAACCAAGCAGAATCAATCCTTTGTCTATTGAGACATTTCAGATGAGTCAAAATGTAAACAGAGCGATTAGTAATGTAAAATTAAGTCTATTTCCACTTGAAGGTTTACAATTAGACGTAATTGGTGGATTGGATGCATTTTCACAAGTAGGTACCCAGTATATACCACTATATCCTTATGCAGGAGTAAATCCTGCATTTTATGCTGCAGGATATGCTTCTACAGCCAATAATGTTTCATTTTTGTATAATACGGACATCAATTTAACCTACAATAAAAACTTTGGAAATGTATCTTCCAATACAGCAGTAGGCTATAATTATCAAAACTCAAGGGTAGATTATACCCAATCTAATGGCGAATTTATAGCTCCGGGATTTACTTCTGTTAACGGATCACCCACCAGACTAACTTCTTATTCATTGGGTCAATACTGGATAGATGGTTTTTATGCGCAGCAGACATTTGGTTTAAATAACAAATTATTTCTAACAGGGGCAGCGCGTGTTGACAACTCTTCTATATTTAGTGAAACCCAAAGAAATCAGCTATACACAAAAGCAAGTTTATCGCTTGTTTTGTCAGAATACGAATTTTGGAAAAATAGCTCCATATCTAAAATAATGAATGGCGCTAAATTAAGAGCTTCATTTGGTGAAGCTGGTGGTGTTGCTGCAATTGGACCTTATGATAGATTTAATCTGATCAGCTCTAATAATTACCTTGGTAAAAATACACTAACGCCAACCGCACAACTTGCATTTGAAAATGTGGCACCTGAAAGAACTCGGGAATTGGAGTTTGGAGCTGATCTTAGTTTTTTCAAAAATAAATTGGGTCTAGGACTAACTTATTATTCTCAAAAAGTATTTGATCTATTGGTCAATAAACAATTGGCAGCTTCTGAAGGTGGCACAAGCAGATTGGATAATGTAGGAGAAATGGAAAACAAAGGATTTGAATTATCTCTTAACTACAATGCATTAAAAACCAAAGATATCTCATGGGATGTGTATGGTATCTACAGCCAAAATAGGAATAAAATTGTGAAATTGGGTTCGCCAACTGTTGCTTTGGTCACAGTAACTGGTGCTCCTGCATTTTTATTGGAAGGCAAACCTGCCAGCGTTTTTTACGGAACATATTATGCACGTGACAATGCCGGCAATACACTTAAAACTGTTCAAGGATTGGAGCAAACAGAAAAAGGGTCCGTTAGCTTGTACAAAGGAGAGGCAATTCCTGATGGTGCTTATGTTGAGGGAGGATTTTTATACACTCCTAAGCGAGACGCAAATGGCCAGCCTACGGGAGTAGCATTAAGGAAGATTATTGGTGATCCTAATCCTGATTTCACTTTGTCATTGGGTTCCAATTTTAAGTACAAAAAATTCAGTTTTGGCTTCCTTTTGGATGGTGTCTATGGGGTGGATGTATTTAATGCAGACAGACGTACCAGACAAGGTGTTGGTATAGGTGATTATTCTGAAAGAGAAATTAAAGGAGAACTTCCGAGAGGGTATATTCACTCCATTTATCTAAATGAAGAATGGAGAATTGACGACGGATCATTCACAAAAATTCGAGAACTTTCTTTGGGATACCAATTGCCTAATGACCTTATAAAAGGAATGTCAGATATTAATTTCACCATCATTGGAAGGAATTTGTACTCGTTTGACAATTACGATGGATATGACCCTGAGACCAATGCTGGCGGAGTGTCAGACAGACTTAGAGGTATCGACTTTGGAAATGTTCCTATCCCGCGTACCATTCAGTTTGCTTTGAAAGCTAGCTTTTAGTAATAATTTTAATGATCAAAAATGTATATAAAATATAAACAAATGAAAAGTAGAATTTCATATTTAGGAATGATAGCTTTGGTAACCGGGCTATTCCTTTCATCGTGTTACAGAGACGAATATCTGAATCCAAGCCAGGCATCCAATGAATCGGTAGTTAAAAATGCCAATGGATTGATCGCTCTTTGTAATGGTTTACAATTTCGATACAGTGTCGGACGCCAATCTCCGGTGTACTCTTTCATAACAGCTTCAGGGCTAAGTGCCAATGAATTGCTTGTGCTAAATCAGGGAAATACAGACGAAGCCACACTTCAGGCTGGTAGAGGCAATGTACAAGGTAATAATGCGGTGGTGTCCAGACTATGGGAACAATCTCATATCATCAAAGCCAATGCAGATTTAGTACTCAGCAATATAAGCGTGGTAGGAGATGTAGGTACCAAAAATGCAATTCTGTGTTATGCAAACCTTTACAGAGGATTGTCATTGCTACAGCTAGGTACTTATTGGGAACAAGCCCCGATTGCTGTAGGTGCTGCTGCATCTTTTTCAACGAGGACGGAAGTGCTGAACGAAGCTGTAAAATCTTTTGAAGCAGGCACTGCGGCGGCGGCAGGTTCGCCTGTTTTTACTTCTGCTTTTCAAGGTGGAGTTGATTTTGTAAATACTTTTGCTGCATTGACTGCAAGGACTTATAATATACTTGGTAATTCTGATAAAGCTCTGGAAGCTGCCAATAAAGTAGATTTGACCAAAAAGAGTGAGTGGACCTATGACGATGTAACCAGAAATCCGATTTTTGACGTATCATACAGCAATGTAAACGTTTGCGAACCGATTGACTTCAATCTTGGACTTGCAGGAAGCCTTGTTCCAGCTGATAATGATGGAAGAGTATTGTTTTATCTGAAGTCAAAAACATTTACTACAACGGCCAATGAAGGAAAAGGATTTTTTACATCCAACGCAGCTAAAATTCCTGTTTATTTACCTGGAGAAGTTACTTTAATTAAGGCAGAGTGTTATGCAAGAAAAAATGATCTGGCCAATGCGGTTACTGAATTAAACAAGGTACTTACTAAAACCAATGATGTGTACGCAGTAAATGCTAATCTGCCAGCATATTCCGGTGAACAAACTCAACAGGCTATCCTGACTGAAATATACAGAAACAGATGTATAGAGCTTTTTAATTCAGGACTTAAACTCGAAGACAGCCGCAGGTTTGGTCGACCGGGACCAAAAGATGCTGGATCTGAAAGGACAAGAAACTTTTATCCATATCCTAATTCAGAACGAGACACCAACAGCAAAACTCCTGCTGATCCTGAAGTGTAAGGTATAACTATTTTATAAATCCATAAAGGCTCTGAAAACTTTGGTATTCAGAGCCTTTTTTAAAGTGTTGCCAACCCAAAACATATCAAAGCTTTACCATATTGCATGGGTTATTATAAGATTATTTTATTGCTGAAAATCAGATAAATATACATTAATTATTAACATAACTTATAGTTATTGATAGTATAGCACGTGATAAAAGACGATAGTTAATGTTCGTGGCCAATGATATTTTTCTGGTCTGGTATGATCACTTCAATATCAGCATTTTCATCGAGTATAATGCATTGACAAGCGAGCCTTGATTCGATCTTTGGATTGATGGCTCTATCAATAAAGTCTTCTTCTTTATCAGAAATTTCTTCCAGATCGTCGCCACCTTTTACTATATATATGTGGCAGGTAGAACAAGCACAGACGCCACCACAGTTGTGATTGAGATGTACATCAAAATCTTCAGTTGCCTCCAGTATTGAATATCCTTCTGCTACACCTTCAGCGATTACATCCGGAATATTTGTATCTTCAAATCTGAATTTTATATTTGCCATTGGTATTGTTTCCTTACTATTTTTGTTATAAAAATCTGCAAAGGTATAATTTGCATCACAAAAGGAAACATAAATGACTTTTATTAGTTCAAAATACCATTCGTTTTAGAGTTTTTATGTTAAATTTCACTTTCTTTGCAGCAAGAACATATTTCATTTATCTAAAATATTTATCCAATGCGAATCCAATTTTTGATCATCTTCTTAATATCTTTTCAACTATGTGTCGGGCAAAATTATTTTTATAAACAGTATGCTCCATTTAGTGAGAAGATACCTTCTCCGTCACAATTTTTGGGGTATGATATCGGGGATTATCATACCAGACATGATCAAATCATTTCCTATTTCAAAGCGCTGGATGAATCTTCAGAAAATGCTACGTATATGGAATATGGCAAAACTTATGAGGGCAGGCCTTTAGCTATGCTTATCATTTCTTCATCAGAAAACTTAAAAAATCTGGAGAATATCAGGAAACAACATCTGGCATCGATAGATAAATATGATGAAAAGGCTTCAACAAATATACCCCTTATAATAAATATGGGTTATAGTGTCCACGGTAACGAACCATCTACTTCGGAAGCTGCATTACTTACTGCATACACATTGCTGGCATCCAGCCAAAAGTCCATCAATGATTATCTTAAACATGCTGTGATTTTTATTGATCCCGCAATTAATCCGGATGGTCGTGAACGTCATACTCAATGGGCAAATATGTATCGATCGGAGTATCTTGTGTCAGATAATGCTGATGTGGAGCACAATGAAAACTGGCCAAGAGGTCGAGTAAATCATTATTGGTTTGACCTAAACAGAGATTGGCTATTGGCTATTCAACCTGAAAGCAGGAGTAAGCTGGAATGGTATCATCAATGGTATCCAAATGTCATCGGTGATTTTCATGAAATGGGCACCAACAGTTCATTTTTTTTTGAACCTATGAAGACCAATGGTTCAAAAAATCCTATTATGCCAAAAGAAAATTATATAGATCTGAATAATATATTTGGTGATTATTATATCAAAGCGATGGATAGCATCGGGTCTTTGTATTTTACCAAAGAAGTGTTTGATGGCACTTATCCCGGGTATGGCTCCTCATATGGAGACTTACAAGGTGGATTAGCTTTATTATTTGAACAGGCAAGTTCCAGGGGACATGTCCAACAAACACCTTATGGAGATATGACCTTCTCTTTTACTATCAGAAATCAATATGTAGCAGGAATGGCTACGATTCAGGCAGCCATAGACAACAAATCAATGTTGAGAAAATATCAGATCGACTTTTTTAAGTCAGCCCTTACCAATGCTGAGACAGACAAAATAAAGTCCTACAGTTTTGGCAAAGGAACGGATCCAAATCTTATGAAAGCATTTATTGATAAGTTATTGATTCACAAGGTTAAGGTATATTTTAATAATGAAAAATCCGGATATATCGTCCCTGCCAAACAGGCTCAGTATCGTATGGTGCAAACTTTTTTTGAAACATACCAGGTGTATCACGATAGCGTTTTTTATGACGCTTCGGCTTGGTCTGTGGCAAATTTTTACAACATTAAATACCAAGGGGACAAAGTGCTCCCAATATTTGGTGATGAAATAAAGTCTCCATCTGAAGTGTTTAAATGGACACCTGTCTCTTCATCAGATTATGGTTATATGATTGATTGGAACGACAGCAATGCTGCTGGAGCATTACATTATTTGCAGAATCAAGGTCTTGTCTTGGCTACTTCATTTCGACCTTACACGGTAACAACTGCAGACGGTAAAACTTTTAGTGCCAATTACGGAGCACTGATGCTTCCTGTGGCAAAACAAAAAATGACAGCAGAACAGGTATTTAAACACATGACTGAAATGCAAAAAAAGTTCCAGATTCCAGTGTATGAGTTACCATCTGGATACAGTCTACAGGGTATAGATGTCGGAAGTCGTCATGTTCAGGCTCTTGAAAAGCCAGCTGTAGCGTTGCTTATCGGTGAAGGCACCAGCGCCTATGAGGCAGGAGAAGTTTGGCACCATATCGATCAGCGCCTGAAAATGCCAGTTACAAAAGTAATGTTGCATAGGTTTAAGGGACTGGATCTGTCCAAATATAATAGTTTGGTGTTGGTATCTGGAAACTATACTGGTTTGGATTCTACGGACATCAAAAGGATAGGGAGCTGGGTTGCACAAGGTAACACGCTTATAGCTATCGGTACTGCTGTGTCATGGGCTATCAAAAATAAGTTGGTCAAAGAAAAACTCGTCGAAGGACCCAAAAAGGATAGATCCATGTTGACAAGATTACCTTTTGATCAAGCAGATGAAATTATGGGTAAAGAAAGTCTTGGAGGAGTTATTTTAAAATCAATCATTGATATCACACATCCCATAGGGTTTGGGTACACATCAAAGGATATTCCGGTATATAAAAATAATACGGTATGGCTCAGTCCCAGTGAAAATGAGTATTCTACAATTTCCAAATATACATCGACTCCACATGTGGATGGGTACATTTCAAGCAACACAATGAATGATTATTTAAAATACGCTGCTTCATGTGTGGTGAGTCAGGAAGGGCAGGGCAGGGCAGTTCTTTTTGCAGATAATCCACTATTCAGAGGATCGTGGTACGGCACAGACAGAATGTTTACCAATGCAATATTTTTTGGAAAGTTGATCAGAGTTCCATCCAGAATAATGTATGAAGAAGATGAAAATAGATAATAAATTATTTAATTTGATTACTCACAATCATTAATATTGTATCAATGCATTTCACTATTAAATTTAATATTGTCATTTACATTGGATTACTAATGGCTTTGGGATGTAAATCTGATCAAAGAGTAGAAAATACTTCGGATAATTCAAAGCATATTGACACGCTTTCTCAGCAGGAAATTTTGACCACATCTGTATTTCAAAAAGAAGGAGATGCCTTCATTGTTCCCTGGAAGTATCTCATGAGTGTAAAATTTGAAGAGCAATATAATGAAAAGATGGGCATGGAAGTCTCATTACCAATATTTAGTGATACGCTTAAAATGCTGGATGGTAAAAAAGTTCAGGTGGAAGGTTTTTACATCCCTGTGGATGAGACGGGAAATGAAAAGATAGTAATCCTATCGGCTTATCCTTTTGCACAGTGTTTTTTTTGTGGCAAAGCGGGCGTTGAATCAATTATTGATATTTTATCACCAAAAAAATTGCCAGTACTAAAAGTGGATACGAAAATAAAATTCAGAGGCCGCTTAAAGTTGAATCGGGATAATTTTGATTATCTGATCTATGTGCTGGAAGAAGCTGAAATGGTAAAGTAAGGCAATGAAGTTTTACAATATTTTTAGTCCTTCCACAGCCACAAGTAATGTGGTAAATTTACTTAAAACCATTTTTCAAATCATTGTTTTTTGGTTGATTTTTCTTTATTTAATTCCAACAGGAATGGTAGGGATGCATTCACATATAGGAATCAAAACATTTTCCGGTTTTGAAATATTCGGGTGGATGATGTTTTTTTATTTTAGTCTCATGGGATTGTATAGCGGATGGATCATGAGTTGGGTGGGAAGAGGCACACCACTTCCTATAGATTGTCCTAATGTTTTGGTGACCAACGGTCCTTATAAATATCTCCGAAATCCTATGGCGGTCGCCGGTATTGGTCAGGGCATATCAGTAGGATTGATTTTGGGTTCCTGGATGGTAATATTGTATGCGATTTCAGGAGCATTTTTATGGCATTTTCTTGTCAGGCCTGCTGAAGAAGCAGATTTGCAAACTAGATTTGGAAAGGAATATATGGATTATAAGGTAAAGGTACGTTTGTGGTGGCCCAGGCAATTAAATTTTTTTAACTAAATAAACTGATGAGATTTTCAGGTATTTATTTTGTATTTTAGTCAAATAACTATTATTTATCTGCTAAAACTTGCCAATTATTATCCACCTGATGTTCATTTTGACAAATTGTCTTATCTTTGCACTCTTAAATAAGAACCAGAAATGCATATAGAAGACAACAGATATTTACTCGAAGGTGGTGTGGATCCCTTAGTGCTCGCCGACAAATATGGCTGCCCCGTGTACATTTACGAGACAGCAGTGATGAAGAAGCAATATGAAAGACTTACGAAAGCTTTTGAACTGAAACGATTGAAAATCAATTATGCATGCAAAGCATTGAATAATATTGCGGTACTTAAATATTTTAAATCTCTCGGCTCTGGATTGGATACAGTGTCTATTCAGGAAGTAAAATTAGGTTTATTGGCAGGTTTTAGTCCTGAAGATATCATTTACACACCAAATTGTGTTTCCATTGAAGAGATTTCTCTGGCAGTAGAACTTGGAGTTAAAATAAATATAGATAATCTGTCTATTTTGGAGCAATTCGGCAGTTTATATCCAGAATATCCAGTGTGTATACGCATCAATCCTCATATTATGGGCGGTGGCAACAGTAAAATAAGCGTTGGTCATATAGATTCAAAATTTGGTATTTCATTTCATCAGACACCTCATGTTCATAGGATAGTGAAGGCGCATGGCATGATCGTTGAGGGCATCCATATGCATACTGGAAGTGATATTTTGGACATTGAAGTATTTTTGCAAGGCGCTGAGATATTGTTTGAAGTATCCAAGGAATTTCATGATCTGAGTTACATTGACTTTGGAAGTGGTTTTAAAGTGCCATACAAAGAAGAAGACATTGAAACAGACATTGAAGAATTGGGTGAAAAAATCACCAAAAGATTTAAACAATTCTGCAAAGCCTATGGCAGGGAACTTACTTTGATGTTCGAACCAGGTAAGTTTTTGGTCAGCCAGTCCGGTATTTTTTTAGTAAAAGTTAATGTGGTAAAACAAACTACATCGACAGTGTTTGCCGGAGTTGATTCAGGCCTGAATCATCTCATCAGACCTATGCTCTACGATTCATATCATAAGATAGTAAATATATCAAAAACGGAAGGCAGATCCAGGATTTATACCGTGGTGGGGTATATATGCGAAACAGATACCTTTGGAGTAAATCGAAAAATGACAGAGATCAATGAAGGAGATATTCTGGCTTTTTATAATGCAGGAGCTTATTGTTATACCATGGCTTCCAATTATAATTCGAGATATAGACCGGCAGAAGTCCTTGTTCATGAAGGGGATGATTATCTGATCAGGAGAAGAGAAACGCTGGATGATTTGATACAAACGCAAGTAGATGTAGATATCTTTGAAAATAAGCAAGTTACAGTCTGATTCTTAAAGTTATAATTCTTATCCGGCAAGAGTGTGTTTAGATATTCAGGTAGGATTGTACTTAGGAAAATAAGATATTTTTAAACATACATTTGAGTAAATATTTATATACAAAAGTAAAATAGTAGATATGCAAAAGTCAATTTTTACGGGATTTGTAATTAAGATAGCTATTGTTGCTGCTTTGATTGCCTCTATGATAATGTCCTGTAAACCAGAAGTGAAAACGCTGAATATCAATGGCAAGATGTTAAAAGCGATTGAATCCAACGTTATTATCACTGAAGACAGTCAGAAGCTTGTATTAAATGAAGACAGCATATCCAAAATTTATTACCTGGTGCGTCATGCTGAAAAAGACACCACCATTAAGGATGAACCACCACTAACTACAGAAGGGCTGTCGAGGGCTACAAAAATTGCGGATATTATGCGTGGAACCAGAGTAGACGCCATATATTCTACCATGACACTGAGAACCATGTTCACGGTAGATTCTTTGGCAGATATTAAAGCCATGAATATTTTGCCTTACGAAAATAAAACCCTCAAAGATTTGCTTGAAACAGTAAAAACATCTACCGATTATAATCGTATTTTTATTGTAGGGCATTCAAATACAATTCCTTCCATCACAAATACGCTTGCAGGAAGGGACATTTTTACGAAAACATTTGATGAATCTGATTACGCAAATTTTGTGATCGTCGTTGAGAAAAAATCAGGAGCTACGGATGTGTATACCTTAAGGTATTAATTCGGAGCATTGATTTGCGTAAACTCATCATACCTACCAGTTCAAAAAATTCAAAAACTTAATATTAAGTCAATGATTTCACCAAGATATGATCCTTCCGAAATAGAGAATAAGTGGTACAGCCATTGGATGGATAAAAAATACTTTCATTCCGAACCTGACGAAAGAGAAGCTTTCAGTATCGTCATCCCGCCACCGAATGTCACAGGTGTTTTGCACATGGGGCATATGCTCAATAACACCATTCAGGATATTCTAATCCGTAAAGCAAGGATGGATGGCAAAAATGCGTGTTGGGTACCCGGTACAGATCATGCGTCCATAGCTACAGAAGCTAAAGTGGTAAAAATGCTCCGAGAGAAAGGCATTAAAAAGGGCGACCTCACCAGGGATCAGTTTTTAGAATACGCTTGGGCGTGGAAGGAAGAATATGGCGGTATCATCCTGAAACAGCTACAGAAACTTGGCGCATCCTGTGATTGGGACCGTACTGCTTTTACCATGGATGAAGTCAGATCAGATGCCGTTATAAAGGTTTTTGTAGATTTATATAGAAAAAATAAGTTGTACAGGGGTAAAAGAATGGTCAATTGGGACCCGGAAGCTAAAACTGTACTCTCCAATGAAGAAGTAATATACGGTTTGGAGCAATCCAGATTATTTTTTGTTAAATATCAGGTAGAAGATAGCAGTGATTTTATTACCATAGCAACCACAAGACCTGAAACTATACCCGGTGATACTGCTTTAGCTATTCATCCGGAAGATGCTCGCTATACACATTTGCATGGGAAAAGAGTGGTAGTTCCTATAATAGGTCGTGTCGTTCCGGTCATTTGTGATACATATGTAGAAATGGAGTTTGGTACCGGTGCACTCAAAGTTACGCCTGCCCATGATGTCAATGACTATGAAATAGGCAAACGTCACCATCTTGAAGTAGTAGATGTCTTTAATGAAGATGGGACGATGAGTCCTGAGGCTAGTGTGTATATAAGGGAAGACAGATTTATTGTTCGTAAAAAATTTGCCAAAGACCTGGAAGTAGGCGGGTATATCGAAAAAATAGAAGATTATCAAAACAATGTAGGACGTTCTGAACGGACCAATTCAATAGTTGAACCGCGCTTGTCTCTTCAGTGGTACGTCGATATGAAAGCACTGGCTGGACCTGCTGCGGAGGCAGTTGCCAAAGATGAAGTGGAGTTTTTCCCTAAGAATCAGAAGAATATCTACCGACACTGGATGGACAACATTAAGGATTGGTGTATCTCTCGTCAGCTTTGGTGGGGACACAGGATTCCGGCGTATTATTATGGTGATGATGTTTTTGTAGCAGAGACAACTGATCAAGCATTGGCATTTGCTCAGGAAAAATATCCTTCCATCACTTTGGCTGATTTGAGGCAAGATGAAGATGTACTGGATACCTGGTTTTCATCTTGGTTATGGCCTATATCGGTATTTGACGGGTTTAGAGATCGAAGAGAGTTGGATTATTATTATCCTACATCTGTGCTTGTCACAGGCTGGGATATTATCTTTCTTTGGGTAGCGCGGATGGTGATGGCTGGTTATGAATGGGAAGGCAAACGACCATTTGATCATGTATATTTCACAGGAATGGTGCGGGATAAACAACGACGTAAAATGTCAAAGTCATTGGGCAATAGTCCTGATGCATTAAAGTTGATAGAAGACTTCGGAGCAGATGGGGTTCGGTTTGGTATGATGTCGTGTTCGCCAGCAGGAGGTGATTTATTGTTTGATGAAAAACTGGTAGAGCAAGGTCGTAATTTTAGCAATAAAATATGGAATGCACTTCGTCTAGTCGATGGTTGGGAAGTAGATGGCGATCTTAAAATGAGTGAAGGTAATGCTCTTGCTTATCATTGGATTCAACACAAATTAACTTCATTGGCAGTTGATATTGATAAAAACTTTAAAGAATACAGACTTTCAGAAGCTTTGATCAGTATTTATAGTTTTGTTTGGACAGATTTTTGCTCATGGTATCTCGAAATGGTTAAGCCTGGATTTGGAGAAAAAATACCTTCCCAAACCAAAGACAATACCATCGAACTCTTCAGTCAGATTTGTTCGTTGATGCACCCTTTTATGCCATTCATTACAGAAGAAATCTGGCATGCGCTCAAAGAAAGGAAAGAAGGTGACGATTGCATTTTGAGTAATTATCCTAAGCCGGGAAGTTTTGATCAGACCATCATAGACAGGGTAGAGCAAGCCAAAGATATCATCACTAACATCCGTGATATCAGAAACAAAAATGGCATCAAAATGAAAGATGAACTCGATGTCTTCCTAGTAAAAAGTGACAGATCAGATGCTTTAGTGACTCAATCAGGTTGGTCAGATATTTGTATCAAACTGGGGAATCTAAAAAATATTTCTACAACTACCGATGAAAATACAGCTGGTATAGGCTTCATATCTGGTACCGAAAAATGTATTGTGGTCATGGAGCAAGCCATGGACTTAGCCGCGGAATTGGACGAAAAGCGCAAGGAACTAGAGTATCAAAAGGGATTTGTAGCATCAGTCCAAGGCAAACTCAGTAATGAAAGATTTGTCAGCGGTGCTCCCGAAGCTGTAGTTGCCAAAGAAAAAGCAAAACTCGCAGATGGTCAGGAGCGGATAAAGATATTGGAGGATGATATTAAGCGGTTGGAAGGAATGAAAGAGTAAGGACAAATGGTGAATTGCCAATGTAGAATTGCGAATGTAGAAAAAAGAATGTATCATTAGCTGATGGTCGAAGTCTGTGACTTCCTAAAAATCAAGGTTTTTTAATTCGAAGAATGAAGATTTAAATTTGCAATTGGATGAAATTGGATAGGAAAAGAGATGTAACTGATAATAAGTACAAACGCTCGAGTTTGGGAATAAAAAATACCCACAACTATGCCAGCTTCTAAGCCCAATAGATACCATCAAAAAAAAATGGCCACTCTTTCAGAGTAGCCATTTTTTGATCTTTCGATCCCAAAAACATTTACCAAAACATTTTGATCATCCGGTTTCTCAAGCCTGATGATACCTTCTCTTTATAATAACTAAAACTCAATCCACATTTGTAATCCAGTTGGCGAACATACGGGATGATTTCCGGTCTCTCATTTGGAAATCAACCCGTAGTCCGTATTTGTTTTTAATCCCATGAACATATCCGAATTTTCTGACTGATTCTTTAACCAGCATGATTGTGAAGTATTTTACTTCCTTTCATAATACAAATATGCGTCGATAATAATATAATAAAAAATACAAAAAATGTAAATTATAACATATTATTAATCATAATTTATATATAATTGTAATACAATTAAATAAAGTATAAATGTTGTAATATTTTGATGATTTAATGGGTATAGCTATTTCTGCCGAAGTAAAACAGTAAGACGTTTTTGACTGGAAGTTGCAAATTGTATCGTTATGCTCTATTTATGTGATCTGACCTTTTGAATGATTTTGTTATTTTGTCTTAGAATCTGTTATCTATATTTCAGCATTTTTTTGTAATTTTGCGTCCAATTTTGAAAATTTAGTATGGCCGTTGTATATCTGACCAGAGTTGAGAAATTTAATGCAGCACACAAATTGTGGATCAATACCTGGTCTGAGGAGGAGAATATTGCTTATTTTGGAAAATGTGCCAATAAAAACTGGCATGGGCATAATTATACATTATTTGTTACTGTAAAAGGTACTCCTGATCCTGTAGTAGGTTTTGTTCATGATGCAAAAAAGCTTAGTAAAATCATACGTGAAGTGATCACAGATAAACTTGATCATTCAAATCTAAATCTGGATGTTGATTTTATACCGCCCGGAGTTATGCCTACCACAGAAAATATGGCTATAATTATCTGGGAGCAAATGGAGCCACACATTCACGGTTGTAAGTTGCATTGTATAAAATTGCAAGAAACTGATACTATATTTGCTGAATATTACGGCGAAAAATAAAAAAATGGCATACCAAAAAAATGATTCCTATGACCCTAAGGTGACAGAAGCCATCAGGTCGAAATATGAAGATATTCTGGACCTTTTGGGGGAGGATAAAAGTAGGGATGGATTGGAAAAAACACCTGAGCGTGCTTCAAAGGCAATGCAATTTCTTACCCAGGGTTATGGTCAAAATGCCGAAGAGATTTTAAAGTCCGCGCTTTTCAAAGAGGATTATAATGAAATGGTCGTGGTAAAGGATATCGAAGTATATTCTCTTTGTGAACATCATTTATTGCCTTTTTATGGCAAAGCACATGTGGCATATATTCCAAACGGATATGTTGTAGGACTTAGTAAGATTCCTAGAGTAATAGATGTATTTTCTCGACGGCTGCAGGTACAGGAACGTCTGACGCATGAGATTCTTCACGCCATTGATGATGCATTAAAGCCACTTGGAGTGGCAGTGGTCATTGAAGCGGTCCACATGTGCATGATGATGCGTGGTGTTCAGAAGCAAAATTCTTCGACGACTACATCAGCATTTACAGGCGACTTTAGAAATATGGAAACCAGAAATGAATTTTTAAGTCTGATATCAGCAAAACTCAAATAAATAGTATATGAAAGCATTTGTTTTTCCTGGGCAGGGAGCACAATTTGTAGGCATGGGTCTCGACCTTTTTCAATCCAATGAGACTGCGAGAAATATATTTCTTTTAGCCGACGAAGTATTGGGATTTGAGTTGTCAAAGATAATGTTTTATGGTACTGCGCAAGAACTCAAACAAACAAAAGTAACCCAACCGGCGCTTTTTGTTCATGCTATAGCAACTTTAAAGGCCAAAGCTACCTATTTGCCCGATGCAGTAGCAGGTCATTCATTGGGTGAATTTTCTGCTTTGGTGGCAAATGGAGCGCTGAGTTTTGAAGATGGATTAAAACTTGTGTATACCCGAGCCATGGCTATGCAATCTGCATGCGAAGCAGTTCCTGGTACTATGGCTGCTATTTTGGGTCTTGAAAATAGTGTAGTGGAACAGGTTTGTGCTGATATAGACGATGTGGTGGTAGCTGCCAATTACAATTGCCCGGGTCAGTTGGTGATTTCGGGGTCATTGACCGGAGTCAGCAAAGGAATGGAAAAGTTGCTGGAAGCCGGCGCAAAAAGGGCCATCCAACTTGAAGTAGGAGGAGCTTTTCATAGCCCGTTGATGGAACCGGCAAAAAAGGAGTTGGCAAAAGCCATTTTGGATACACCTTTTTCTACGCCTTTATGTCCTGTGTATCAAAATGTGACCGCAATGCCCGAATCTGATGGCGAAAAGATTAAATCCAACTTGGTAGAGCAATTGACTGCCGCCGTTAAATGGACCCAGACCATAGAAAAAATGTTTGCTGACGGCATTACTACATTTGTAGAGGTAGGTGGCAGTGGAAAAGTGCTTTCAGGACTGATCAAAAAAGTAGATAAAAGTATTGAAACTGAAACCTTGTAATACATGGAGATAAAAGCTGGAAATTTATTGGTAGCCGAACCCTTTATGCTTGACCCGAACTTTAAACGTGCGGTAATTCTGATATGTGAACATGGCGACCACGGTACTACTGGTTTTATATTGAATAAGTCACTGGAGATAAAGATTCATGAGTTGATAGCCGATTTTCCAGAGTCAAATGCGCCTGTTCACGTAGGAGGACCTGTGGCTGTAGATAGCGTACATTACCTGCATAATGTTGGAGATTTACTCGAAAATAGCCTTGAAATAAGTCCTGGAGTGTATTGGGGAGGAGATTTTGAAAAGTTGAAATTTCTCATGGAGAATGGGGTCATAAAGGATAACAACATCAAATTTTTTGTGGGGTACAGTGGATGGACGGAAGGACAATTAGAAGAAGAAATGAAAGAACTTACTTGGCTGGTGGATGATATGGATGCCAATTATTTATTTAGAATCAAACCATTTGTATTGTGGCAGACTGTCCTCCACAACAAAGGCAATACTTATACGGTTATAGCACAGATGCCGGACTCTGTAAGCCTCAATTAAAAGTAAATATATCTGCATGCATCAGATTTGCTAACTATGTGTGGTTAACTTTTTATTTAACAAATCATACGTCAAATTATTATTTTATCCGTATTTTTTAAAAATACAAATCAACGAAATTAAATGTACTACGTTAGAGATATATCAGTAAAATACGGGGAAAGAAGCCTTTTGGATGAAATAAGTTTTATGATAAGTCCCAGAGAACGAATCGGTCTTATCGGAAGAAATGGAGCAGGAAAATCCACTTTATTAAAAATTATTGCCGGGCAAGCGAGACCAGACGAAGGTGCCTTGGAGTTTCCTACCAAAACAACCGTAGGTTATTTAAGACAAGAATTTGAACTCAACGAAACACAAACTGTGTTGGATGAGACGATGTCCTGTCATGAAGAAGCACTGGAATTGCAAAAGCAACTGGATGAAATCAATGCTGAGTTAATGACGCGGGAAGATTATGAAAGTGCTTCTTACAGCAAAATGCTCGAAGAATTGGCTGGACTTACGGGAAGGCTGGAACATTTTGATTTGTCTGCTCTTGAAGTAGAAACTATCAAAATCTTAAAAGGACTGGGATTTTCTGATAAGGATTTTGGCAGGAGGGTATCGGAATTTAGTGGTGGCTGGAAAATGCGAATTGAACTTTCCAAGTTATTACTTCGGAAACCGGATTTACTAATGCTGGACGAACCTACCAATCACCTGGATATAGAGTCTATCATTTGGCTCGAAAATTATCTGATAGAATATCCCGGCACAGTGATCGTAATTTCGCATGATATTCAGTTTCTTGAAAATGTTTGTAACCGCATTATTGAAGTGGAGTTGGGTGGTATCGTGGACTACAAACTAAAATACAGCAAGTTTCTTGAAGAAAAAGAAAAGCAAAAAACCATACAAATTGCTGCCTTTGAAAACCAACAAAAAGACATAGCCCAAAAAGAAAAGACCATCAATCGATTTATGGCTAAAGCTACAAAAACTAAAATGGCACAAAGCATGCAGAAACAGCTCGATAAAGTAGAACGTATCGAAGTACCTGCAGAAATCACTAAAGCCATGACCATCCGTTTTGCAGAAGTGCCCAGATCCGGTAGGGATGTAGTCAGGACAGTGGATGTCTCTAAGTCCTTTGACAATAAGACAGTTTTTAAAGATATTAATCTTACAATAGAGCGTGGTGACAGAGTGGCTTTTGTGGGGCAAAATGGTCAGGGTAAAACCACCATGGCAAAAATCATTTCTGGTTTACTGCCAGCTACTTCAGGTAGGGTAGAAGAAGGTTCTAATATGCACCTTTCTTACTATGCACAGAATCAGTCAGAACTGCTGGATTTAAAAAGTACTGTCATGCAGATAATGGAAGACAAAGCACCTGAAGAAATGCGATCCCGAGTGAGGAACATTCTGGGTTCATTCCTTTTTTCAGGAGATGATGCTGAAAAAAAGGTATCCGTTCTTTCCGGCGGGGAACGAGCAAGATTGGCCATGGCATCGTTAATCATGAGGCCATGCAATTTTCTTATTCTGGATGAACCTACCAATCACCTGGACATTTACAGCAAAGAAATACTTAAAAATGCGCTGAAAGATTACAGTGGAACTTTGCTAGTCATATCGCATGACAGAGATTTTTTATCTGATCTGACCAATAAAGTCATTGAGTTTAAGGATGGAAGTACAAAAGAGTATCTGGGCGACATTGAGTATTTTTTAAGCAAAAAAAAGATGGATAATATGCGCTCTGTAGAGTTGCAAAAGTCTGAACCTACAGATAAATCTGCCACTAATATTACAACGGATTCGAAAAAAATGGATACCGAAGATGTACGAAAAGTAAAAAAGCAAATCAGTATTGCCGAGCGGGAAATAGCTAAACTGGAAAGTGAAATTGGATTGCTTGAGCTCAAACTTTCAGATCCTAACTTTTACACTGACCCTCATTTTACTGAAGTAAACAAAAAATATAAAACGTTGCAGGATATTCTCGAAACGAAAATGCTAGAATGGGAAACCCTGTCTTTTGAAATTGAAGGAATGTAGTTTTTAATTCGCCTGGACTTTCTTTAGAAAATGTTCCTTACCGATGGATACAGTTTTATACTACTTCTATTACAGAGTGTCCGAGATGGTTCTTTTGTATACGGATCTGCGTGGATATTCTTTCTTTAAGGCTGTCCACATGTGAGATGACTCCAATGGTCCTGCTGGTTTCAGATTGCAATTTTTCCAAAGTTTCAAGCGCTGTTTCCAATGTTTCAGCATCGAGCGTACCAAAACCTTCGTCTATAAAAAGGCATTCAAGTTTTACATTTTTGGATGCCATATCCGCCAGGCTTAGGGCAAGCGCCAGACTCACTATAAATGATTCTCCACCGGATAGCGTCTTTACACTTCTGGTAATACTTCCCTGATATAAATCTGATACTGTGAGGTCGGATTCTATATCTGCATAAGCAAGAAGATACCTGTCGGAAAGTTTTGATAATCTTTTATTTGCTAAGGTTATGAGATGTTTTAAACTAAGGTTTTGAGCATATTTAGCATATTTATTACCGGACGAATCGCCTATAAGTCTTTCAAGTACGAACCATTTTGACGCATCGATCTCTTTGGAATGAAGGATAGCTAAAGATTGAGCAATATTTTTTTTATATTGTTCATCTGTACTTAGTTCATTTTCTAATGCTCCATTTTGATGTATGTAATAATCCTTCTCTTTATTTAATGCATTGATAAGTTCCCGAAGTTCGGCAATCTGTATTTCTGCCGTTATTGGAATTACAATTTCTGAAAGTTCATTTTCAAGGTTAATAATGGTAGTTTTGTTTTCAATTTCCAACTGAATTAGGGATTCTTTTGTGCTTAATATTTTTTTAAATAAAGAATCTTCTAAAATATCCTGGAAAGATTCTGAAATATCATTATATCCTAGCGCTTTCAGTTTTGGAAGTATCTTCAAGCTTCTTTCAGATATGGACAATTCTAATGATACTATGCTTTTTGAAAGATTCAAAGCTGAAAATTTCCATTCTTTGCCCGTTTCTCTTTCTAATATATAGGCGTTTAACAACTGTTCAGCATCAGCATTTATATTTTTACCGCTGTACATGTCATTTCGAGCTCTATTTACTTCCAGATATTGTGCGGCAATCATAGATAAATCCTGAAGTATTTCCGTGATTTCACTTAAAAATTTTAATGAAATTGTAGATTCCTGCGCTTCTGTATAGGATTTTAAGGTTGATTTTGCCATTTCCATTTCATTGGCAATATCATTGCTATCCAAGGATATGACTCCGCCAATGCGCCATTTATTTTCAATTTCATGTACAGCTGAATTCTTGTTTTTGACTTGACCGGAGAGTATCTCAATTTTCGATGCAGCAACTGAAATCGCATTTATTATAGTATTTTGTTTGTTTTTAATAATATTGTAATTCTCCGTTTTTTGAAAAATTTCGAGTTCCACTTGACCGAGTAGAATTAAATTTTTTTCATGAGCATATGGATGGTCTGTAGACCCGCACAACGCACACGGTTCACCATCTTTCAGGTTTTTTCTATGTTCTTCCAAGCTGGCAAATTGCATTTGTGTTTCTTTCTTTTTGACAAGTGCCACAACTTCCTTTTCCAAAATTTCAATTTCTTTGGACAATTTAATCGAAGTTTGAACATATTCCTTTTGCAGAACAGAAGAATTTTCAATGTCAAGCGATATATTAGTCAACTCACTTAGTACTGTTTCTCTGCTTAAAGCATCATTAATTTTTTGCTGTAAAACCAATAATAATTCCTGATATTTAACAATGTTGACTTTTAATTCTTGGTCTGAAAGTGTCGTTGAGTGGCTTTGCAATACTAAACATTCACGCTCTGCATATGTCAATTGCTCTGCTAAATTTTTAAAATCTTTAATTGATTTGGCATACATACTAATGGAATTATCTAAAAGTGCAGTCAGTTTATTTCTGATTTTAGAACCATTTTCTTTTAAGTTTTCCAAAGTTTTATCCAAGTTAGTGATGTGTTGCTCAAATTTTTTGGTTTCGGATATGAAATTAGTATCATTCAATGCACATCTTACAAATGCTGACATTTTATCTAAAGCTTCCTGTAAACTCACCTCATGCCATTTGATCTTTTCGTGCAGCGCTGTAAGTTCATTCCTGGATTCTTTTAGCCTTTTTTCTTCACTGATTTGGAGGGTAAGTTCACTTCTGTAAACATCTAGTGACTGGTGCTTTTGGAGTATAATTTCCTGTAGACGAAATTCATCTTTTTTAATTTCAATTGTTTTGCGTTCAATATTTAATTGTTCAAGTCTGACCAGGATTTGACTTCTTTTTTCCAATAGATTAAGTATTAGTATTTTTTTATCCAAGGAGTTTTTTACGCTCAACATCCTGTTTTTATTGGATATGATGGTTTCTTTTTTTTCATTTACATCATCTTCATTTAATGTGGGAATGGCAATAATTTGTTGTTTTAACGCTTGTATTTCTTCCCTTTTTACCTTAGCTTTCTCAAAAGCTGCTTTACCTAAAGTTCTGTATATTTGACTGCCGGTGATATCTTCCAGAAGTTTTGCTCTTTCTTTTTCGTCAGATTTCAGGAACTTGGCAAATTCCCCCTGAGATAAAAGTATTGATCTGATAAACTGTTCATAATTAAGGCCAATGATGCGTTCGTTGGCTGCCGGAACATCACTGTTTTTGAGATCCAAATATTTACCTTCGGGTAAAGCAGCAATGGTCATTTCATAAGGTTTGAGATTTCCAGTTCTTGTTTTGGCTATTTTCCAGGTGGATCTGTACATTTGTCCGTTGCTTTGATATTCCACTTCTGCGTACGCTTCCTCTGAAAATTGGGTCATTACCGAACCAATCTTTTCTATTTCAGTATTGGTTATTTTACTGTCAAAACGAGGGATTCTGCTGAACAATGCCAATGTGATCACATCAAGTATGGTCGATTTTCCTGCACCTGTGGGGCCTGTGATGGCAAATAGACCTGATACGGAAAGAGGTGGAATAGTGAAATTTAGAGTATGTTCTCCTTTTAAAGAATGAATATTTTTAAAATGAAGTCTAAGTATTTTCATGTGCTATTTTTCAATCATTAAGTTCCTCCATCAGAGATATATATATATCGGTTAGTTCTGTTATATCCTTTTCATTCAGATTGTTTTCAGCTAATTTTTGCCTGAAAATATCCAATGGTGTCAAATCCTGGATTGTTCTGGTGTCATTTTGTATACTATTCATAGCATCCGGGGTATTATCAAAAACGATTCTGTTTTTTAATATTTTAAATTCTTCAGATTTGATCGACTCTATCATATCTTCCATCGCCTGGATTTTTAAAACATCAAATTGGGTTTCTTTTATTTCGATTTCTACAAAAGCTTTGAGCGGATATTTGTTGTGATATTCCATCAGCATATTTTTTGCATCGGATAAGTCACCTGTGATCTTTAATATTTCTCTGGACTTTGGAATTGCAACAGGAGTGATGGATTTGATTTTATTTGCTTCTATTTCGATCTCTATGACCATCTTATCATAATCACGCTCCGAAAAATCCAGAAACACAGGTGAACCGCTATATCTGATATGATTATTTGACCCTATTTTCTGAGGCTTATGTATATGGCCAAGAGCCATATAATTTATATTGGGATGTATGATTTTGGCATCCAGCCCTTCAAGATTTCCTACATGTATTTCCCTTTCACTATCTGAAGTGATTGATCCTTTCATGTACAGATGACCCATTGCAATGATGGGTACTGAGCATCCAAATTTTTCTATCACCATCATCACGAGATCATCATAATGTTGTTTGATCGCATCATTTATTATGGTAGATTTATCATACATTTCTGATGCCTGTAAGGATTGTCTGAGATCTTTGTCTCTAAGAAAAGGCACTGCGAGAACTATGCAGTCTGGCTTTTCGTCTTTTCCATATATAGGTATGATTTCTTCTTGTATATGTTCTCTTGCGCCGCCTAATACCGTAATGTCGAGTACATCCAGTAGTGCTGATGGTGCATCCAGCAGACTGATCGAATCATGATTGCCTCCCGTTATGATTATTTTTACATTCGTTTTTGAAAGCCTGTATAAAGTGTGGTAATAGAGTTTTGTATCACTGTTGGAAGGATTGGCCAGATCAAAGATATCGCCTGAGACCAAAAGCAGATCTATTTGTTTGTCTGTGATGTGCTTTACAAGCCAATCGAAAAATATACTGATATCATCGTGCAAGCTTTGCCTGTGCAGCACTTTACCAATATGCCAATCCGCTGTGTGTAAAATCTTCATAAATTATTGATGTAAAATATTTTATCTTCTGCTATGGCAAAGGTATCTGAATTTTTCTCAATTTTTATCAGTGATTTTCCCGTAAAATATCCGAAAGCAGGCAAAAGCCCACGGTTTGGTCCAAAATAGAAACAGGGCAACGTGATAGTCTGTCGTGCTTTTCCTGTTAGTTTGATTCCAGGATGGATGTGGCCGGCCAAATTATATAAGCCATCTTTGATTTCATCCTGTGGTTCATGGGTAAGCCAAAGTTTTCCTATGACCATTTCTTCATAAATCTTCAAATTCAATTCCTGATAAGCCATTGTTGGCATGATGTCATGATTTCCGATCACGAGATGAAACTCAGTATTGAAGTATCGTGCAATCATTGTTTTAAATTGGTCAAAAGAATTATTTTTTATTGAATGAAAGAGATCTCCCAAAAATATGACATGTGATGGTTCTAGTTTTTTGATCAATGATTCCAGACGTTCCTGTGTTTTATTTGCTGCGTGATGTGGTATAGCTATTCCGGATTTTCGGAAATGCTCCACTTTGCCCATATGAACATCTGCCATTAAAAGGATTTTTTCTGTTTCTATCCATACTGCTTTTTCAGGAAGCAATAACACATCTTGCCCTGCTATTTTGGTTTTCAATACGCCAATATATTTTTCGCTAAAAGTAACAATACTTAAAGGTAAGTGTAATTTTGGTTAAAAAGATAAAAGAAGCAGAAGTGTTTCGATATGATACTTAACTTCATATTTGCTGATAAATTTGTACACAAGACAAGTACTTTCATTTTATATTTTCATTTTCCTATCAACTTGGCGATCAATTCATATTCATACCCTTTGCTCAAGGCGTAATCACAAAGTTTTTTTAACCTATCGTACTGGTTTTTAAATTGGGTGGTTCGCTCTTTCTTAGATAAAAGTTGCTTGAGTGTATTCAGATACTCCTGTTCGTCAATTTCACTCATCGCAGCTTTGATGGAGTAAGAAGATATATCTCTTATTTTTAGCTCCTGTTTTATTTTGTTTCGTCCCCATTGTTTCATTCTGAATTTTCCCCTTGCGAAGGTACGTGCAAATCTTTCTTCATCTAGAAAATTATTGGAAATCAGATCTGAAATGATTTCTTCAACCAAATCCCCATAAATCGCATGTTCTATTAGTTTGTACCGGACTTCCCTGTGACATCTTTCCTGAAAGACACAGTATTTCTGTATATTAATTACGGCTTCTTCTTTAGTCCAATATTGTTTTTTATTATCTGAAAAATCATCTTTTGACATAATGAAAAATGGCAGACCGGGTAAGATCTGCCAATAATTAAGGGTGTTAATAAGAATCTATTACAAATATATATTCAATTATTGAGTTTGTCAAATGTTTACAATAATTTTAATTTATTTTGGAAAATATTTATCAAATCTTCATTTGGGTCATGATGATAAGTATGCCATCCTGCTGACATGCCTCCCTTTACATTGGCTTCGATATCATCGATAAATAAGGTTTCGGTTGGATTTAGTCTGGCGTCCTGATGTACAAATTTGAAGATATCTTTGTTGGGCTTACACATTCCTATCAGATGAGAATAATAAGTTCTGGTAAAGAATCGATGATCAAAATCAATGATGTCATGATTTGATTTAAGGTCGTTGTACACCCAATTGAGGTGTAATGCATTGGTATTGCTTAGTAAGTATAATGCATATTTTTTTTTAAGTTCTTTAAGAAAAGCAAATTTATCATGATCCCATCCGATCAGCATGGCATTCCAGGCTAGGATAATTTCTTCTGCTTGTGGTGTTGTAGTGGCATTATTCCATCGCTGAATATGCCATATGAATGATTCTGTATTTATATGCCCGGTTTCAAAGTCAAAGAGTACTTTTTTTGCATCATTAGGTAAATGATCAGGTTCAAATCTTATATTCAATAATTGGGAAAGTGCATCGTAGGTTCGCTGATAATCTATATCCAGCAAAACACCGCCGAAGTCAAAAATTATATTTTTAATGGTTTGCTCCATGGTTAAAATTTCTGGTACTCAACACTAAAAAATGTGGCAAAAGATCAATTCGTTCAAAAAGACTTTAAGGCAAGGCTGAAAGAATAAAATGGCTTGTCGGTTGAAATTTGACAACAAAAAAACCGATTCACAAATGAATGAACCGCAATACAACCAATATTGATTTTAACAAATGGAGTTTTCTTCCTTTGGCAACAATGAACAAATATTTTAAAACTCATTATCAAATTCTTCATTCTTAAGTTTTTGTTTTTGCAAGATATATCGCTCGGTGGTTGGTCTGATGGTTTTATATTGCGCACAATTGATGAGTTCTTCAAATCCTGGCGGTGGTGGTGGGAAATTAGCTTTCCAGTCGTATCCGCATTGGTTGTCTTTTTCCAGTTTTTTGAAAAATAATTCAGAAATGGGTCTTGCCATGATGTAACCTTGTCCTTCACCCAACGTCAAAAATCTTATCCATTTATCATCACCTCCTGTCCAGGTACCTGTGATAAGGGTAGGTGTCACGCCCATGAACCAGCCATCCGCATAATCATTGGTAGTGCCCGTCTTACCTCCGATTTTCGTTTTGATACTCAAGCTGAATTTCCCCCCGACATTGTTTTTAAGCATTTCTACCATTACTGCATTATACAGCGGATTGATGGCCGATTTTCGGATGGGTATCCCCTGATAGATAACTTTGCCGTTTTTATTTTCTATCCTAGACACAAATACAGGTTGCACATAAGTCCCGTTATTGCCAAAAGCTGAATATGCCCCGGTCATTTCCATCAATGTCAGATCTACTGCCCCCAAACAAATAGATGGTAGATTTGGCACAGCCAGACGACCGTTTTCAAGTCTCAGATTTTTGTCAATACCGAGATGATGGAGCAGGTCTCTGACCGGAGCTACGGTACCCATTTCTTTTAGAAGCTTTACGGTAATACTGTTTTTAGAATACAGGAGTCCATGAAAGAGATTGTATTTGTTGCCCGTAAATTCTTCTGTAGCATTGGCAGGAGACCATTCCTCGATCAGGTCAAAACCAGGATCTCCAGGTGAAATGGTGTACTGGATATCATCAAACTCCTGACAGGGAAGAATATTGGCGACCGCCATCGCTTGTGTATAAACAAATGGTTTCATAGTCGAGCCCACTGATCTACGCATGGTAGCGTGATCGTACTTAAAGTATTTGTGATTCACTCCTCCTACCCATGCTTTTACATTGCCGGAAGATGGTTCTACGGCCAGAAAACCTGCCTGCAGATGCATTTTATGATATCTGACGGAATCAAAAGGTGTCATTTCCACCACTTTTTCTCCACCGGCTTTATAGTCAAAGACCTTCATTTTTACTTTTGTGGAAAATTCTTTCTGGTAGGCCTGCTGTAATTCTTTATATTTGGAAATAAAATTTGACCATATATCGCTGTTGATTAATCTGTGATATTTATCCTGATAAACGATATCCAGATTTCCACGGTTTGTGGCATTTCTCCAGGAGGTTTGATTATTGCTGATGGAATCCAGCGATCTTATCACATTATCTGATAAAGGCAGTCCAGGAAATTTTTCATCCACTACAGCAAGTAGGTTGCCCAAAAATCTTGTTCTGAGTGCAAGATATCTTTCTGAACCTTTGTTCTGGCTTTCCAATATATCAGCCCTGATTTTTTTTTGATTGTCATCCGCTTCAAATGTCCATGGATTCCTGTTCTTCCATACTTTCCAGTAACGATCCTGATTCCATTTCATATGTTCCCAAACGGCTTCTTCTGCATATTTTTGATAGGTCAGATCAATGGTGGTATAAATTTTTAGTCCATCAGTATATACATTATATTCTGTGCCGTCTGGTTTTTTAATACTCTTTTTTGTAAACAAGTCCTTCAGATATTTGGTAAGTTCTGCTCTGAAATATGGGGCAGGACCTTCACTTTGTGTTTTTCTTGAAAATGCGGACATGTCAATTTCTTTCATAGCAAGCGTATCATAAGCGCTTTTATCCAGATATTTCTCACTGTACAGAAGGGAAAGTACCACATTTCTCCTTTGTTTACATTTTTCGGGAAACCTTTTAGGATTATACAAACTTGGGTTTTTCAACATACCTATAAGTACGGCAGCTTCTTCTATGGCCAACGAATCCTGATTTTTGTTAAAATATATTTGTGCAGCGGCCTCAATCCCATGCGCCCCATTTATAAATTCAAATTTATTGAGATACATCATCATGATCTCTTCTTTTGTATAACTTTTTTCCAGTTTTACTGCTGTGACCCATTCTTTTAGTTTGGAATTGATCAAAGCAATAAATTTCATAAGGCCTGACTTTCCTTTGGTATCAGGTCTTTTATAAAGCAATTTGGCCAATTGTTGGGTAATCGTACTTCCTCCGCCTGCGTCTTCTTGACGAAGGATGAGTGTTTTGAAACCCACTCTGAACAATGCGCGTAGATCGATACCACTATGGCTATAAAAACGGTCATCTTCCGTGACCAACAGCGCATTTTTAATGTGTCCTGACAGTTGATTGTATTCAATTGCGACTCTATCTTCAATATAATATCTGCCAAAGGGTACTCCTTTTACATCATAAATAATGGATGCGAGATCATATTTTGGATTTTCAAGGTCATCAAAGGAGGGAAGGTCAGAATAGCTGATTGTAACAAAAATGATGATTAAGAAAGCAACAACACTCAATGCCATAACTCTCAACCACTTATTAAAGCGGTCGAAAGGATGAGATTCTGGCGTGGAATGGTTTGTTTCTATCATTTGATGTCAATCATTTAATTCTACGATTTTTTCAAGCGACATATCCTTATGATGTGCTTTATATCTACCTTTTCCAAATTTTGTTCCATTAAATTGGGTAGTCTTTTTTAATGATTCTTTTAATTCGATAGGAAGACGATTGAATTCCTGACATTTTACCGAACAAGTATGTTCGTACTTTTGACCGCATGAAGAACACTGGATAAAAAGTATATGACAAGCATCGTTGGCACAGTTGACATGTGTATCAGAAGGATCGCCGCACTGGTGACATTTGGCTATTATATCGTCGGATATTTTTTCACCCAATCTTACATCAAAGACAAAATTTTTGCCAACAAATTTATTTTCAATACCCAATTTATAGGCTCTTCGGGTATACTCTATGATACCACCTTCTACCTGATAGACATTCTTGAATCCTTTGTGTTTGAAGTATGCACTGGCTTTTTCACATCGAATACCGCCGGTACAGTACATGACAATATTTTTTTCTTTTTTGTTTTCAAGCATTTTTTCTACGACAGGCAAGGCTTCTCTAAAAGTCTCTACATCGGGCAAAATGGCATTTTTAAAATAACCCACTTCACTTTCATAGTGGTTGCGCATATCTATTATTATGGTATCAGGATCCTCTGAAAGCATATTGAACTCTTCTGCTTTAAGATGAATACCCCTATTGGTCACATCAAAGGTTTTATCATCTAGACCATCTGCTACTATTTTGTGCCGCACCTTGATGATGAGTTTAAAAAATGACTTACCATCATCTTCTATGGCGAAGTTAAGTCTGATTCCCTGCAAGAAAGTAATGGTTTGCACGGCAGTTTTAAATGCTTCGATCTGGGATTCGGGAACAGAAATTTGAGCATTGATACCTTCAAAAGAGACATAAATCCTGCCTAAAACTTCAATCTCTGAAAGCAGGATGTACAAATGGTCTCTAAAAAGTTGAGGATTGCCAAGGTGATAATATTGATAAAAAGAGAGCGTCACTCTAGGCGTTTTGTCTGCCAATATTTTTTCTTTCAGAATATTGGTGTCGATTCTATTGTGTAAGGATTTCATGATCAGTGATTTAGTCGCTTTTGCAGGAAGCGGTTCATTACTTAATTAAACTTTGACAAAGGTACACAAAATCATGTATGTATCAAAAATGAATAGACAGAGTTTTTTATCCACGCTTTATTAACCACAAGTATCTTAATGAATTTGCATATTCACAATTAGAACCAAATTTGGAAAAAGCACTAAAGATGAAGTAGTAATATTTTTTAGCTACAAAAGGCCAAGCATTCAAATTCATCTTCAAAATACTACTTTTACACCAGCCATTCCATTGATGCCCACACTTGGATAGCCATACCAACGTTCAAACTTATTATCCAGAAGATTAATACCCTTTACAAAAATTCCTATTTTTTCGGTGATATTATATGTTGCCGTGAGATTTAGGTCAAACAAAACATTAGATTGAGTGATGAGATTTTTTTTATTGATAAATGATACTCCATTTCCAAAATACAGATCACTTCTTACACTCAGTTTTTCATCCAGCAATATTATATTTGCATAGGCATTGGCTTCTATATTGGGCATGTGCCAGGCATTCGATAATTTTTCCAAACTAAAAATATTTTGAGTAAGCCATCCACCAAATGTGATGTTTTCTTTGATGGCAAAGTCAAGATTGCCACTTACAAATACTATCCCAATATCGTCATACAACATGTCAAAATACCTGAGATCAGTGCCACTATTGAGCAAAAACATTTGTTGTCTGACATCTTTATATCCTGCTTTTATTTGGTAAGTAAGGAAAGAAAACTGACCTTTGACTCCACCATAAAACTCCTTAAACACAGAGTTATATAATGAGTCAGGATTAGTATTTAAGTATGGGTTCCTAACTGTTACATTTTGGAAAGTATTGCTGTAATAATCCTGTTGAATACCTGCAAAAACCTGTAAATTTGGACCTGCGACTCCGTATGACAGAAGGATGTCAGGAAATACAGAAGATTGACCATCACTGCTATACAATAAGTTGGCTCCTGCATGTATGATAAGATTTTTGATTCTTGTTTTTAATATAGGTTTGAAGGTGGCAGAAGAAAGGCTGGCTTCATTTTTTCCATTAAAAGCAGTGTATTCATATTTACCATTAAAAGCTAGTATGGTACTTTTTTTAAATAATTTTTCAACTTTTGCAGAAATTGAGATGCTGTTTTCGCGCGTATCATCATTACTTATCATCAGATTTCTGAGCGAAAGATTCAGGTCATAGTTGATCTTAAATCGGGTAGGTTCGGCATTGGTTACGCCAGCTGATATGCTATAATTGTTAAGCGTGCGGACAGAATTTTCTTCACTATACAAACTGTCAATATTAAGGTCTGTATGATAAAAATATCTTTTTTTTGATCCTCCATTCACTACTCCATACAATTTCATATTTTCTTTTATCATATAGCTACCGTATAAGTCCATACCTACATTTCTATATTTCTGAAATGGATTTTTTGACGAATTATCCAATGATTCGAAATTAGTTAGAAATCCTGCTTCATAACTATCTTTTTTTGCCAAGTGATATCCAGCCATTACTTCCGGATTTTTTCTTAGCCCGTATCCAGCATAAATGAATCCTTTATTCACTTTAAATGGACTGTCGGCATTCATTGCCAGTGGTTTGATCTGCGGATCAGGATATTTAAGTTCTATGGGTACTATAGAAATATCGTATTTATATTGCGGATTAAATTCCTTTTGAACAGGAAGAACTGATTTGATTTGGATCTTCTTTGCATCTTCCAGATTTGCTTCAAAAGTTTTAATGACTTCGACTTGATTGAGCTGTATTTTTGTGGAATCAACCTGAGCCGCTACCTGAATATTTATGAGGATTATTGTACTGAATATTATTGCCTTCATGGTATGATTTATTTTAACTTTAAGAAATTACTTACCGCCACTGTTTTGAAACTCAAGCTGTGTGGTATTCGGTGATTTTATTCTGTTTTTTTGTTGTTCCAGTGTTTCTACTTTTTTGAGTTTATCTTTTGCTGCGGTTTGTAAATCAGCATCATCCGGAAAGTTTTCGATCACAGCTTCTAATGCTGCACGGGCATTAAACAGATCTTTCCTGTCCACATAGATATCAGACATTAGCAGCAGGCTTTTTGCTATCCAATATGGGTAAGAAGTATTTTTGTCATTTGCGTTGTTACATTGGTCTTCTGCTTTTGTTGGGTTCGCTTGTTTATAAAATATTTCTGCCATCAGGTATCGAGATTCAGCCGCCTGATTATTATTGACTTTTTCAGCCGCTTTCGTAAAGGAAGATTTTGCATTTTCGAGGTCATTGTCTCTGTAATATATTTTGCCAAGATAATAGAATGCAACCGCTTTCTCCTCTTCATCAGCTTTCTTATGATTTCCTACGATAGTTCCATATTTTTTAACACCTTCGTCGTTTGAAATTCTGAATGCACTTCGGAGCGCTCCCAAGGCTGCTTTAAATTTTTCATCATCATCTGTAATATTGCTAAAGTATAAGTCATAATACGTGTATGCCTTATCAAAAGTTTGTGTGTAATTGTAGGATATTAATGCTGCTTTTTTTACCGATTGTACATAAAACTCAGAATTACCCATCTTTGCCAATTTCTCATAATCATCCAAAGCAGGTCCATATTTCTTTAACAGACTGTATGATTCTGCTCTGTAATATATGGCTTTTACTTTGCTGCCACCATTGGGATATTTATCCAGATAATTATTAAAACCTGATACTGCCTTTTCATATTCTCCTTCGTTGTATCTCAGAGCGCCGACCATGTAAGCCAGTGAATCTGCTGCGGAATCCGTAATTTTGTACCCCGGAATACTACTTAGAAATGCCACATATTCATCAGATTGCCCAAGGTCATTTATGTAAATTTCCTGTAGTCCTAATAGTGCACTTTCTGCTTCTTTTGAAGATGGATTATTTTGAAATATCGCTTTATAATGGCTGATGGCTGCCTTCATGTCCCCTTTATTGTAAGCGATTAATCCTAGTTTTAAATAAGCCACATTTTTTAAAGGGCTGTTTTTATACTTTGAAGTCAATTCTGTAAATGAAGCATAGGCATTGTCTACATTTTCCAACTCAAAATAAGTATCCCCCAACTGCATCAATGCATCATCTGCAAATTCTGAATTGGGGTATTGAGTCTTCACATCCCTCAGGGTAAGTATTTTTTCATATGGTTCGCCCATCAATCCTTCTATCATTCCTTTCTGATACATAGCATATACAAATCCGCCTTGTTTTTTGCGTATTACCTCATCATAGAAACCCAGTGCATCCTTGTATTTATTGGCTTTAAAAAGACAATCCCCTGTTCTTAATAGTGCATCCGGCCATATTTTATCCGTTAAGTCTTTGTTCTTTATCCTGACACTGTTGATATTTAAGCCCACCAATGCGTTTTTGAAACTTTTCTCAGCATTTCTGAAATCTTTCAACATAAGATAATTGTATCCTTGTGTGTAATGACCTACCAAAGGGGATGATTCGTCAGGCAAACCTTCCAAACCGTTGGATATGTCAAAATACTCATCGAATGTTTTGATGGACTTGGTGTATTCACTTTTTTCATTTTGGATTTGAGCGGTCCAAAATTTAGACTGAGCGGCTATTATATTGCTGAGATTATATTTTAGTGCTTTGGATAGATTTTTTAATGCATCCTCTGTTTGTCCGACATTATATTGTTGCATGCCATATTTTAAACATACGGACTGATAAGTTATTTTAAGTTCATCAGCTATTGAAGGTAGATTTTCCATGATCTGGATGGCAGCCGGATAATCAGACATATTTGTCAGCAAGTCATGAATAATTTTATTTGCATCCTTATAGTAAGTTGATTTTTTCTCTATTTTTATGAGCGTATTGATGGCTTCGCGCTCAAAACCTGATTGTGCCGACAATTTTCCATAATTAAAAGTGGCTTCTTCCTGCATACTTTTTTCAAAACTCATCTGACTTACCTTTTTAAATGCAGCCCGAGCTGATACCAGATCTCCAGTTCTATAGTAACAATCAGCCAGATAATAATTGACCAGCTGGCCAAGTTTACTGTCCAGTAGATTCAACTCTACTAAACTCTTGATAGCAGCTTTATAGTATTTAAGTTGATACTGCGTAAAGCCTAACTGGAAAAACTCTTCAATGGTAAGTTTTTCTGTATTAGCTTCATAAAATTCCAGGTGTGGTAAGGCTTTTTCATATGCTTTTATCTTGAAATAGGATTGACCTATGAGCTGTCTGATTTCTTTGCGGTTTCTGAGATTACCGTCCTTGAGGGAAGCCTCCCCATATACGATGACTTTATCCGAATTATTCTGAGCAAAATATATCTGTGTGATGTAGTAAGGTACAAATGATTTGTAGACATCGTTATTTTTTACTTTTTCAAAACTGGAAATGGCACCAGTAAAGTTTCCTGTAAAATAATCACAAAGCCCATAATAATAATTGGAAGGGTAGTAGTAAATATTCTGAATATCTTTGATTCTTGCTAGAACTGATTTACCTTCTTTAAATTCTTTGAGAACAAAGTGGGCATAACCTTTTTTAAAACTTGCTTCTGACATATCAAACTCCGGAAGATTTTCCAGATCTGCCATATTATACATGTCTATGGACTTCTTAAACCACTTTTTGTTGTAATAATAGCTACCCAATTCCAAAATGGCAGGCGTAGTGGAAGGGTCAGGATATTTTTCAGTGATGAATGTAATTAACTCGTTTTCACCGCTGGTCAGATCAAGTCTGAGGGAAGAAATGGCTTTCATAGCAGCGGCATCATCCTGGAGATTGGTAAAATCATCTTCTGTTGCAGGATGGACCTGATGCATAAATTTTTCCTGAGAAAATCCTGCAGGGCCATACAGGCTGGATTCAAAAAATGATCTGCCTTGTTTGTATAGTTCAATTCGGTCGATACTTATACTATTTTCCTGTCCGTTCATGACAGAAAGTGAAAACACTAAAATAATGATACTAATTAAAAATCTCATAATGCTGAAGTTGTCCTTTTAAGTATAAAAGTTGATGGATATTTTATTCAAAAGAAATTAATTTGAAAAAATAGATTTTAAAACATTGAAAATGTGTCAATTAAAATCATAAAATTTTGCAATTAAATTTCCCTTGCAAATTAAACGCAAAAATAACTAAAATATTGGTAAGAAGTATATAATGAGCGGTATACAGATTAAAATTTTATTAAATACGAAATCTTTAGACGAAAATATAAGATAAGGGATTTTGTTTTTGAATCTAAATGTTTATCACGGTGATTATATTGCATGTTGTAAAAAAAAATGATATTGACTTTGGTTCAGGTTAAATATCCGTTAAAATATAAAATGTGGTCATGCATATTCTTTCTCCTTGTTCTTGATTCTTTCGTATTTTTTCACTACGAAAATGAGTAGGTAGCACTTCCCTAATCAATTATCGATGGCTAATACTAAGGGTAAAGTAAAAGGTGTGATATCAGGATGATAAACCATCTATCATTGCAGTAAACTAATGTAACCTATTCATTGGCAATAATAAATTATTTTACAGAAGTTGGTTGATTTATAGTGGGTTCTGGTAGTATAATTAATCAAAAATACTATGCATTTAAACAATATGTGCCATAAAATCATTACACTTGCAGAATGATTTTGAATAGAGAGAGATTATCGATGTTTTTGGCTTGCATCATATATGCGGCTTCGGTGTTCGTATCGCCTAAGGTAAATATTCATCAGGAACAAACCAAAACCATTCAGCAAATCAGCAAATCAGATTCATGGTCTGTATCTGGCTTTACTAAAAATGAATTAAATCTTCTTTCAGCATGCCATCAGGTAAGCGACATATTGACATTTTTGCCAAATATTATTGCGGCTCGTACCATTTATTTATCTACAGATCAGACGCGACTTAAATCATCAGCTTTTTACAGTATTATTACGGTAATTCAAACTGGCTTAAGATCACTTATCTTTCCACACCATACTTTTTGGTAGTTATTTATGTATATTTTCCTTTGTTTTCATTCTTTCAAATCTGTATCAACTGTTGAATATACAAAGCATTAATTCAGATGGTATTTAGCCATATGTTTTGTAATCATGTTGTTTATCTCACTTTGCAGAATGAATATTATCATACTGGTTATCAGTAAATTAATCACACTCTTTTTTTAAATAATTAATATAAAATATCAGCTATCATGGCTTCAATAATTATAAATATAGTTTTAGTTCTCATAATTATCATTCCTATGGCTTACTTTATGGTGGGCAGAAAGGGAAACAAAAATGTCATCAACGAATTTAAGTTAACAGCACGGGAGTCTGGTGTAAATCCGGATAAAACAATGACGTGGCAAAATGGTATATTCGGTATTGACAATGCTCAAAGCAAACTTTGTTACATAGCCCGTTTGCACAATAATGATCTACATGTAGTAGACCTTAAGGAAGTCAAACACTGTGAAGTAAACAAAGTCTACCAAACAGAGTCGGTTCATAGTCAGGATATAAGCATGCTTAAATCGGTTTCTATCAATATGAAGACAATATACAAATCAGAAATTATCATACCAATATACAACGCTTCTAAAAATCTTCAGATAGGAGACGATCTTTTAGATGCCAACGACATGGTAAAAATGATCAATGCCAAAATACTAACTTTCACCTAATAGTGAAGGCTGACAAACAATACAATAGTGTCACTTGCATGGTGCGTTTTTTAAGAATAAACTATCTATGCAAGTGATATTTTTAGTTGATATTAAGACACCATTTAAGTTATTGCTTAGTTTGGGGTAAATGTACTCGCCGGAGATAATATCCTTCCTTACAAGGGGAGTAATTCTTTTTTTTTGGCTATTTTTTAAAAAATACAAAATTTGTGAAAAATTCTTATCCTGTTATTTTGTTCTTCTTTTTTATCATCTGGATAAAAACATCTATTTACCTATTTTCTTGTTTATAAACTTTTGGTTGTATTTTTTTAAATCAAAGATTAAAGTTGTAGTCTAATTCAACCATCAAATAAAATATATCTAATATGATTGTATGGGCTTTGTTTTTGTGTATGATTACTGTATTTCTGGCTATGGATCTTGGTATTTTTAACCGTGAAGCACACGAAATTTCATATAAAGAAGCTACCAAGTGGACAATAGCCTGGTCGACATTGGGCGTTTTATTTTCAGGGATGATCTATCTCATTTATTCCAATCAATGGATTGAAATCTCTGCAAACACCAAATCACCGTTTGAAGCGGCTATACAATATTTGACAGGTTATATCATAGAGTTAACCCTAAGTATTGACAATATCTTTGTCATAGCGATTATATTTAAATCATTCAGGATACCATTAAAATATCAACACAGGGTTTTGTTTTGGGGCATTTTGGGTGCCTTGATTTTTCGTGGTCTGATGATCGTTTTTGGTGTGTTGCTGATTCAGCAATTTACTTGGACTACTTATGTTTTTGGAGGATTTCTGATATTTACGGCCATCAAAATGGCTATTTCAGATGAAGAAAGTGAATTTGACCCCAAAAAATCCATGATTTATAAATTGGTAAGAAAGATGATGCCTGTAACAAGTAGGATAGACGGTCAAAAATTTTTCATCCGCAAAAAAGGTATGGCTATAGCCACGCCCCTATTTTTAGCCCTGATTCTGATTGAATTTACCGATGTCTTATTTGCACTGGATAGTATTCCTGCAATACTTGGTATAACCACAGATCCTTTTCTAGTATTTTCATCTAATATTTTTGCCATATTAGGACTCAGATCCATGTACTTTTTCATAGCCAACATGCTGGACTCATTCCACTATCTGAAGCATAGTCTGACGGTCATCCTTATCTACGTTGGTGTCAAGCTCATTTTGTCCAATCATTATCATCTGTCTATTGGCTTATCATTGGGTGTCATTCTGGTATCTATTCTGGTAGGAATTGTATTATCGATCAGATATAAAAAGGAACATGTAAGTGAAATAAATGATCAAAGCCAATAAAACTGTCTAACTTTTTCAGTAACCCACATGTAAACTCAAAATAGATTGATTTGTGAATATATACAAAATTTCGAAAAGAATAAATAATAAATTAAAATTTTTCGGAGTGTAAACTTTTAAAGTATCGGATAGATATAGTTCCCAAAATTTTCTTACCAATTGTATTAAATAGCTAAAGTTTCGGAGATTTTAAGACATTGAATAACAGATAAATATATATACTAAAATAGTTGCATAATATAACATAAACCATTATCTTTGAGTTAGTTACAAACAAATT
>JBBRVQ010000024.1:0-53312 GCA_038246735.1 Chitinophagales bacterium | reverse complement strand
CGAATGGTACTACCTGGTACAATGTAGGTGTCCAAAATATTGTCATGGGCGATTGTATAGAAGTAGGACTGGTAGTGAACAATTATAACTCGAACAGTACCACGACAGCCACCTTTGGCAATGTGAGTGTCACTGGTGGAAGCATCACCAGGCCGGTAGTAAATTTGCAGGAAGATTTATTGGCAACCGCTGATTTCAGCATTGTACCCAATCCGACCAATGGAATAATTGAAATTGACTTGAGTAGTTACAGCCAAAGAAAAATTCAATTGGACATGTACAATCTTCAGGGCAAATTACTTCGATCCACAAATATTGAGTCCTTCAGAGGAAAAGAAGAACTTGATCTGACCTCTTTTGCCAATGGCATGTACCTCATTCGTGTGAGGGCAGAAGGACAGCCTGATGTGACCAAAAGGGTGGTGTTGAATGCAAATTACTAATAAATCAGTATTTTAAATTATAAAGCGGCCGGAGCATTTGTTTCGGCTGCTTTTTTTTTGCGAATCCTTTCGGTCGGATGGCTTTCTGACATCCCACCGATATATAGAACTATTCTCATTCTCAATAATTTTCATGTTGGACTCAATATACTCTATCTTATTGCAATTTTATTTGACAATTCAGAAGAAATGAAAAATGAATGCAAAAAAATCATTGTAATGCAATGAATAAGTTTAATATTTTACTTGCCAGACAAACTGAAATTTTATCAGTGAATAATCATTAAGAAGTAATTGATGGTGCTCCTAAGGCGGATGAAATAATGGCATCTCATCGGTAAAATTGTAGCAACTACTGCATGTACCAAAACGGTCAAAGACTACAGATATACTGTTTCGAAGTAAGACATCAACTATCGATAGGAATAGTTAAGTGTCTGACAATTAAGGTTTTCCTTACCTTATCAATATGCCCTTTCGTCACTGTTTTTCATATAGTTTACATATGCTCTGTTTACTACCCGCATACCACCGGGCGTAGGGTAATTGCCTGAGAAATACCAGTCTCCTTTGTTATTAGGACATGCTTTATGCAGGTCTTCTATGCTTTGGTAAATCACCTGCACTTCAGGGCTAATATTTGCCGGTGTGACCAATTCTGATATTTTCGCCGAAATTTGTTCTTCCGTATATTGGTCATACAAAAATTTGACCTGATTTTCCATTTGTTCTATAGGCAGTTTTTCCTGTTCGATACATCGGTCATACACTTCACGCATGAGATGAATTTTTCCATCCTGATCCAGCAATTCCACCAAAGCCCTGAAGGCAACAAACTCTTTCATTTTACTCATGTCTATACCATAACAATCGGGATACCGAATCTGCGGAGCGGAGGATACTATGATGATCTTTTTAGGTCTTAGAGTAGACAGTATATATATGATACTGTCTTTCAAAGTAGTACCTCTTACGATAGAGTCATCTATAAGTACTAGGGTATCGACTTCATTTTGTACAATACCATAGGTGACGTCATATACATGGGAAACCATTTCACCTCGTGAAGCATCATCGGCAATAAATGTTCTTAGTTTTTCATCTTTTACGGCCAGCTTTTCAGCCCTTATGCTTTGTGACAGGATTTTGGACAGTGCTTCATCCGTCAATGCTCCTTTTTGGCTCAAAGCTATGATTTGGTTGTTTTTAATCTCGTTCAATTTGGCATCCAAGCCTTTGATCATACCATAAAATGCTACTTCCGCAGTATTGGGAATGAATGAAAACAAGGTATTTTCAAAATCATAATGTACTGCTTTTAAAATTTTGTCTGCCAGCAATTCGCCCAATTTTTTTCGCTCTAGATATATGTCCCTGTCCGTACCTCTACTGAAATAAATTCGTTCAAAACTGCAAGGCGTCAACAGCGTTGGTTCTTTGCAAAGTTCTTCTGTAACAGTTCCGTTTTTCTTTATGATGAGCGCATGTCCCGGTTTTAGTTCGTTTACCTGAAAGTATCTGATGTTCAGACTGGTTTGGATGGCTGGTCTTTCTGATGCAACAACTACTATTTCGTCATCATGGTAGTAAAATGCCGGCCTTATACCAGCAGGATCTCTCAGTACGAAAGCATCACCATGTCCGATCAACCCGGCCATCACATATCCGCCATCAAATTTTCTGCTTGCACGCTGCAATAGACGCTGTACATCCAGGTGTTCTGCGATCAGACCATTGATCTCCTGATTGGAATATCCTTCTGGTTTAAACCAATTAAAAAGCCGCTGAACTTCATCATCCAGAAAGTGACCAATTTTTTCGAGTACTGTTACTGTATCTGATTTTTCTTTTGGATATTGACCAAAAGATAATAATTCAGAAAATAGTTCATCTACATTGGTTAGATTAAAATTACCAGCCAATACCAAGTTTCTGGTGATCCAGTTGTTTTGTCTAAGGAAAGGATGTACTGTTTCTATCGTATTGGCACCATGTGTTCCATATCTGAGGTGTCCCAGCAGTAACTCACCGGTGTAGGGTTTATTTTCTTTCAGCCATACAGGATCATTGAGTTGTTCCTTGGTGATATCAGAAAAATGTGAAAATACTCCTTCAAATAAATCTTTAAGATATTGAGGACTATTGCTTCTTCGACGGCTGATGTATCGTGTACCGGGAGTTGAATCAAGCTTAATGGTCACCAGTCCTGCACCGTCTTGTCCTCTGTTGCGTTGTTTTTGCAGCAGTAAGTTCATTTTATTCAGGCCATACAGAGCCGTGCCGTATTTTTTATGGTAGTAATCGAGTGGTTTCAGGAGTCTGATCATAGCCAGACCACATTCGTGTTTTATTTGGTCACTCATGCAAAGATTTTTGTATCATTTCAGATGTTGCGCAAAGGTAAGTGAATGCAATGACAAATCAAAAGACATAATATTGTCATCAATTTTGGTAGCAATAATTCCTATTTTTTTTGTAAGCAATTTTGATTTAAAGCAAAAAAATGGCCCAGCTCTTTAAAGATAAATAACAGAAAGCTTGTGTCCTAAAAATAAAAGTCATGAAGCAACCAATATTTACTTTTATTGCGGGACTCTATCAGTCAGTCTTTTAAGCATAAATATCGCCACAAATAGAAATCCCATAGGGATCAACGTATAATAAAAAGCCTGATCAGCGCCCAAATTTTTAAAAAGCCATCCTATCAACCGCGAGCCTAATGTACCACCCAATGCTGAAAATATAACAATAAGACCAGTCATAGGACTGTGTAGTTTTTTTGGTAATGCACTCAGCACCACTGAATTAAGCATGGGGTATATGGGCGCAAGAAATAAACCTACCAGTGGAAATGCAAAACCAATGAGCGGAATATCAGTAAAGGACTGAATATTGTCCACCTGAGCATTCACTGTTTTGGGGAGTACAAAAACAACCAATGCCATGGAAGCCAGAAGACAGACGGATAATACCTGTATCCAGTTGTATTTTTTGGTCAACTGCCCAGCTAGTAATCTTCCTATTCCCAATGATATAGCGAGAATGCTGGACATCATTATACTTATGTTTTCAGGTAGTTTAAGTACTCTGTCATTAAATGTTGGCAACCAGGTCATGATACCCTGTTCGATCATTACAAACAGAAATGCAGAAAATACAAATACAAGCACAAGCTTCTGTATAATAAGTCCAAACATCTGCTTGATGTCATCTTTGATATCTGCTCCCGGTATTTCATTTCCTTCGTCAAAGGGAGCAAAAAATAAAATTATCATGGAAATAATACTCATCGTAGCCAGAAGCGGATAGACATTCAACCAGCTATCCGGCTCATTTTCATTGTTAAATGCTGGAAAAAGAAAGTAGGCCAAAGCAATTCCAAACATAAATACTCCTTCTATGGAGCTCATCAGACTGTTATGTTCCTTTTGGCCATTGGTCAGAAGCCCTATCACAGAGTAGACGGATACCTTTATCAATGCAAATGACACACCTACTGCTGCAAAAAGTATTTTTGCTGACGAAAATGAATTGCCAAAATACATGCTGAAACAGGCAAAGGTGACCAGAATCAGTGCTGCAAGCATGGCATTTTTATAGCCAATCCGTGGGAGAAATGATGCGATCAGGAAGGAAACAAGTGCGATCGGAAGATCCTTGAAGAGTTCAAGTGTACTTGCCTGTACTTCATCAACGCCATATACTTTCTGTGATTTTAGTATTACGATACCTACACTATTGAGTAGAATTGCAAATACAAAGTAGTTGATATATATCGAAAGTCTGATTCCTGTCTTCATTTTCGCAAATGGTTTTGATTTTAGTTACAAACATAGGCTTTTCATGAATAATATGTATCATTGTATTAAAATTGTTTATTTTACGTATGATATCACTCACATTACCTGAAGAATTATTTGAACCATTATTTCATGACATTGCGCTAAGCGGACTGTTGAGTGATGGAAAATCATGGTCCGATGCCATACCTTTGGCAGATCCTAAGACCATTTTGGAGAAATACCAAAAAGAAAAAGTATCAGAAAATTTTAAATTGGAACAGTTTATGTTTCAATACTTTGAATTTCCTGCACAGCCTGCCTCTGATTTTATTTCTGACACCACCCAATCCGTAGAGACGCACATCAGCAGATTGTGGCCATATTTGATGCGTAATGTGGATAATATCGTGACAGGCAGTTCACTTATTCCGCTTCCGTTTCCCTACATTGTACCTGGTGGAAGATTTAATGAAATCTATTATTGGGATAGTTATTTTACTATGTTGGGACTTCAGGTGGATCATAAAACAGACCTGATAACAAACATGATAGATAACTTTGCATGGTTGATAGATGAAGTTGGCTTTATACCAAATGGCAACAGAACTTATTTTCTCAGCAGGTCCCAACCTCCATTTTTCAGTATGATGGTGACACTGCTTGCTCAAATCAAAGGAGAGCACATTTTGATGAATTATATTAAACCACTGGAAAAGGAGTACAATTTCTGGATGGACAGTGTGTGGGAAGCAGGTGTGAAGGAAAGCAGGCATGTGGTGAAGGTTGAAGATGAACAAGTGTTGAACAGATACTGGGATAAGTTGGATATTCCTAGGTCTGAGATGTATGCTGAAGATATCCATTTGACCCTTCAAATAGCAAGGCCTTCTGGTTCCGTGATGCAAAATATCAGATCTGCCTGTGAGTCAGGATGGGACTTTAGCAGCAGGTGGTGTAATCAAGCTGATGATCTGACCAGTATTCATACCTGTGACATCTTGCCTGTGGATCTGAATTGCCTGATGTTTCATCTGGAAGTTACATTAGAAAAGACTTACAGATTAATGGGAAATAATGAACAATCAACAGTAATGAAATCAAAAAGTGAACACAGGAAGGCTTTGATCCTGCAATATTTTTGGAACGAAGAAGAAGGATTCTTTTTTGATTATGATTTTGTTGCCAATAGACAAACTTCATCTATCCATTTGGCAGGTATTTTTCCACTTGCTTTTGGTCTTGCGGACAGTGACCAAGGACAAAGAGCACTTCAATACATGGAAAAACATTTGCTCAAGCAGGGTGGGCTGGTCACAACAATTTTGACTACCGGACAGCAATGGGATGCACCAAATGGCTGGGCCCCGTTACAATGGATGGCTCTAATGGCTACCATACCTTATCATCAAACATCATTGGGAATAAAAATAGCAGAAAGATGGACATCTCTGAATGATAAGGTATTTAAATTGACTGGTAAAATGATGGAAAAGTATAACGTGGTAGATATTGACAGTAAAAGCGGAGGTGGAGAGTATCCGGTACAGGACGGATTCGGATGGTCCAATGGGGTATATCTTGCCATGAAAAAATGGTTGGCTGAAAATAAGTAGTTCGTTAGTGAACGATTTAAACATGGATGTGTTTGGCTCAGATATGGACAGAGAACAGAAACTAACAGAAATAAGACCGAATATTGTTTCGGCAACTTTTGATGAAATCACATCTGGGCAGGAGAAATTACAAAATCAGGTACTCAGGCCCATCATCAAACTCCAACATGAATTTTTAATGGTCTACTTTAATCAATATCTGATTAAGCATAAAAAAACCATTAAAGTGGCAGATTTGGCAACAAGAATTCAATATATTGAAAAATTGCTGCGCAGTGATATTCCTTTTCGCAATGTTTTGATAGGTAGCATTATTGGATTTCTGACCCAACAGGAAGTCTTGAAGTATTATGAGCATGAATCCGAGCTACGTACCCGAATCATAAACATGATTTCAAGAAGACTTGCAGAAGCCATTTGAATTTTTATACCCATAGTATGGGTCTATCTCGCAATAATAACATTGCTGCTTTGCAAAATTTTATAATTGGACTTCAATGTTACTCTGTAAATGCCCGGCGTCATTTCTGAAACAGGTATGTTTATCTTTGTTACTCCAGTCACCGGAAATGATAAAATATCAACCCCTAGTGAGTTGTATATACTTACATAAAGTTCCTGATTAAAATTATCAGCCCCTGATATTTTTATTTCAATAAGATCTGAAGCAGGATTGGGGTGTACTTTGAATTTTAAATTTTGATCATCTGGAGTTAAACTGACGATTTTACTTTTTGAAGCTTTTCCATCATAATCCATAGCAATAACTCTGTAATTAATATCGGAAGTATAATAGGAGTCATAGTCATCGAAATTATATTGACCATCGTTTTTATTTCCTTTTGATATAACTGTCCCGATGTTATCCCAATCATTACTTCCCGATTTATTTTTAGTTACGATGTAATGGGACACATTGCTTTCGCTTAAAATGGCCCAATTTACTGTTTGGAAATTTTTGTTTTTTGTTACACTTATGTCACCCCATATCACAGGCAAAACGCCAAAAGCTAACCCTGCATCCACATGATTATAGTGCTGGCAACTGTCGATTACAAACAATGCAGTCGTACCTTCGCCCATAGTGCCGTCTATATCACTATCCAAATCATCCTCACCCATATGAGGTATTGTGTATGAAAATTCAGGTTCGATGTTGCTGTATACAAAATAGGAACCATTGCTCAAGCTGTCAAAAACATAATATCCTTCAGATGATGTGACGCCACTTTCTATCAGATTGTAGTATTGGTCATATAGAAATACAGTCGTGTTGCCCATACCATAATCTGCTTCATCCTGCACTCCATTTTGATTAGTGTCAAACCAAACCCTGGTTACGATGGACCCAGTACAGTAAAATCCACCGTTTATATGGCAGAATTCGTCGCCACTGATGACATCAATATTATCGGTCGTATTGATGCCATTGGCATGCGTGATGTAGTTGTATATATAAGGATTATTTCCGACGAATGGCAACCCGGCGATGATGTCGTCTGGCAAAAAGCCAGGTACTTCAATATAATATTTTCCTGGAGGTACACAAAATTGATAATACCCGTCATCACTTGGGGATCCGGGTTTTGGTCCTGTATATTGCTGCAGATACAATGATGTGTCACCTGCCGCAATCCTCCACAATTTTACATGAAGTCCATTTATCCCGTTTTCGTTTATGTTTAAAGTGTTACTAAAATTTCCATCATAATACATAAATCCGCAAATTTTGGCACACTCGTAAAAACCTCCATCCAAATTATTGTTGTCTACTCCTGCTAAAAGGGCAAAAGTATCTGTTGTATTAGGACCATTATTTCCAGTAATGTCACTGTTCAGAGCAGGATTTGAAACATTGACAACTGTAGGAACGTAAATGTTTAATGGTGTCATAGAAATAAAATAATTTCCGGGCAGAATATTTGTAAAACTATATAAACCACTTGAATTACTGGTAGTGGTAGCAATGATGGCATCATCTGACGCCCGATGTAAATTTACGGTTACATTTGTTATACCCGGTTCGCCCATTTCCTGTAATCCATTTCCATTTAGATCATCCCATATCTTGTTCCCGATGGTCGCCAAAATGGTCAATCCTGCGTTAAGTGTATATTCATCAATGATATTTTCATCTATTGTACTACAATCGGTATAACCGTTTGCAAGTGCGTTATTGTCAATATTAATGTCTGTGATGGTGAAAACATATTGACTACTTAACCCTGAAGTATTGAAAAAAAGTTTATAATTTCCATCTACAACATTGTTAAAGACATAGTCTCCGTTCAAATCTGTTTGGGTCGCTTGTATAAATTGCCCCGAACAAGTGATCAGAAAAACGGGAATATTTGGAAATATGTTTTCCTGAGGATCGATCAATCCATTGGCATTGGCATCAAACCACACCTTACCTGCAATATTACTTTGGCTTATGCAAAAAGATGGAAGAACTATAATCAATAAGGAGTAGAAAAATTTTGGTAATATCTTAATTACGCTGAAATAATTACTATTATTCATGTTAAAATCAGTTTTGCTTACGAATGAATATTGGGACTCAACTATATGCTGATTATTCATTTAATAAACAAAATTACTTCATAGGTAACATTAAACCCAATATTTTAAGAATAAAAATGGGTTACAAATTGTATATTTATAAATTTAATGTATTGATTATCAGTATAGTGTGATTTTTATACAAAATTCCGTTATACTTAAAATTAACTATATCAATACTATATACTTTTACCACCATCTTTAGGATCCGGCGATCGATGGTTTTATATATTCAATTATATATTAAATAAATAGTTTAGGTTAATTTTTTAAACATAAATAAATGGTCGATTCCCACTTCTTTAAAGATTTCTCCCATTGGAATATACCCTGATTTTTTATAAAATTCGATGGCAGTATCCCGGGCATGTAACTCTATTTTTTCAAAACCTTTTACAGCTGCAAATTTTTCGCTCTCTTGTACCAGAAAAGTACCCAATCCTTTTGATTGACTATGAGGGTCCACAGCAACCTGTCTCATTTTAATTATTTTGCTGTCAATGGGTTTTAAAGTAAGTACAGCCATCAACTCTCCAGCCTGAGTATAACATCCTATATGAAAGGAGTCATATTCCCTAGCTATGTCTTCAGGGTTAAATTCCAGATTGAGTGGTTTTCTAAGGACTTCATGCCTTAATTTTAAAGCTTCATCAAATTCGGGCGTACCAAAGTCTATGATAATACAGTAATAAGAACTTTGCATGATTTATTTCACTTCTTTAAATTCTTCCGTGTAGCCGGCAAAAATTCCCAAGCCATTTTTTATGTTGGAATATATTTCGGGTGAGTGAGAGAAACTTGAATTGTGATTGTCTGCAGCAGTAAATTTTTCCACCGTTTTATAGTAATTATATAAGTCTTTGCTGGTGGTCAGTAACCTTAAATACCTTTTTGTAATTCCGGTCTCATCTGGATTATTTTCTGTTTGTCCACCTGAGTTGTTTTTAATATCAATTATATTTGATGAAAATATACCACCCTGAGAAGCGGCATCATTTTCGTTCAAACTTGACAAGTTGTTCAGATAACCGGAGATGTTTTTATATTTAAAGATGGACGAGACCAGTTCTTTAGGGTTTCCTGTAAAGTTTGAGTCTATTGGATTTTTGGGATTGGTAGAGATAAAATTCCAGATGTAATAATTATTGATATTATCTTTTATTTCAAAATTGACTTTTGTGGTGTTCTGGTCAACAATATCGGAGAAAATGCTCACAACATTGGCTTTTTTTGGAGCATTGCTGATGGCTTTTACAACTTCATATCCGGGAACATAAACGTTAAGTTCATAAGTTTTATCCGGAAGCGGTGGATAAATATCAGATTGATATAAGCCATTTCCTACATGTTTCAGAATGATTTCACGTCCATTGTTTTTTTCGATGACTGATACTTCAGCGTTGGTTATAGCCAATATTTCTGAACCGGAGGTTAGGATATCTTTACTGTAAGTAAGATTGACTGTCCATGGTTTACCAGCCTTAAATATTGAGTTGACGACTACAGAAGGTTTGAAGCCTGGTCTTAAAAGTAAAAATTCTTCTTCACACGCCGTCAATGTCAGCAGCGCAAATAATAAGAATACTGAATACTTGGAAGAAGGCATATTTAAAAATTCACTACAAATGTACAATAATCTGGACTTAAAGTTTCTAGTTTTTAAATTAAAATTTTGCACCTTCACTTTACTTAATTTAATACTTTAGCATTTTCTTAATTTTGCAAAATATTATATTTTTTATCTGGATTTTTTATGATGTCTGCCGAATATTATTTTAAAACTTTACCGAAACTGTTAAAGATGGTGTAAACGGAAGAATGCTGACTTTTTTTAGATATCTGTTGTAGGGTGGAGCAGGATTTTCATAAATGTAAATAAAATAAGCATTTAACCGATTGTAAATATTGTAGAGGTTAAGATTCAGCATAGTGTCAAATTTTTTTCCTTTGATAAGATAGTCTGCATTTAAGCTGATGTGATGAAAGGGAGGCAATCGGTAATTATTGCGTCCATCTGCCCGCAGTAAAGTAATGCCCAAGGCTGAATCATATTCTTCTGTGGCCAGTGAAAATGTATTACCGGTAGTGTACACAAAATTTATCCCTGCTGAAAATGCTGTACTCCATTTTTGTGATATCCCAATATTGATATTCCAAGTTTTATCATGATTGGCCGGAAATGGTAAACCCTTGTTTAGGAGATCAAATTTCCTTTCGGTTTTTGACCAGGTTACAGAAGACCATCCTTTTGTAGCACCTTCTGTTTTATGCAGCAAAAATTCAAGTCCTTTAGATTTTGCCGTCCCTACAAGAAGGTTTCGCTCCCAATCTCTAGAAGTATTATATACAGGTACAATGTTCTGATCATTGATCAAAAAATAAAAAAGTTCCACGGGAGATGTGTATTCAAGTGAGTTGGTAAAATTTCTCTTGTACCCTCCCAGATAGATGTAAGCACCTTTGCCGGTATTCCATGTATAACTCAAGCTAAGTTGCTCCGAATGTTGGGGTTGTATCAGACTGGTCGACGGAACCCATAAGTCTGACGGGAGGCCAAGTCCTGAGTTGGAGAGCAAATGGACAAACTGGGTCATCCTGGAAAATGCGACGGAAAAAATATGTTTTGGAAACGGGGTCCACAGTAATTTTATTCTGGGTTGTAATGACCCATATTTTGTTTTGCCCTGTATAAATCTGGCATAATGAAATCCGGTATATAAAAAGAGCGAAGTATTTATTTTAAAGTTATCTTCCACATAAAACTGATATTGTCGGGCATTAATCAATGAATCTTTGTCAATAATATTGTCTGCATTGCCTTCAATTATAAAGGTGCTTTGTTTTATAGTGGGATTAAATTGTTGAATGATGGTATTGGCACCAGCACGAAGCACATGATTGTCATTCAAGTAATATTCCAGATCACTTTTTATATTAAAATCAGTAATATTTGATTTTGTAATTACATCCAGTTCATCAGTTTTTATGCTATCAGCAGTGATGGTTTCAAATTTATAACTGGACCTTGAACCATTTTTATATCTGAGCGCACCGCTTTGGACTTTAAGACTTAGTTTGTCACTAAGTAAAACATTCCATTTTAATGTAGCCATACTATTTCCCCAATCAAGACCATTGCGATCAAATACGTTTAGTTGATAATCAGGATCTTCAAAAGTATTTTCTTTGGTTAGTTTGAGTCTGTCACTACCTTGATAAATGGTCATGCTGATGCTGTTGGTTGGGCTGAAGCGGTGTGTAAATTTACCCAGGATATCTGAGTAGGTCAGGTTTATATTGTCGTATTTTGTAAACTTTCTCAATAGACTGTTTACATAAAAATTTAACCATGACGTCCTCGCTGACAGACTATAGGTAGTTTTATCTGAAAATACAGGGCCTTCCAGATGTATTTTTGAACCTGCCAAACCTGCCGTTATTTCAGTTTTATGTGTATATCTGTTGCCTTCTTTGAGTTGTATGTCCAACACTCCCGACAGTCTACCACCATATCTGGCAGGAAATCCATTGCGCACAAAACTGGCTTCTTTGATACTTTCTTCCATGAATATAGATGATATGCCCCCAATATGGCTCGTTTCATATAATGCTACTCCATCCAGTAAAATCAAATTCTGATCCGGCGTTCCTCCTCTTACATACAGACCACTCTGGCCTTCTCCGCCGGACTGAACACCCGGTATGACGCGTACATTGTTGATGATGTCTTTTTCACCTATAATTGACCGGAGTTCCCTGGATTTAAACACATCTATGATATTGCCTCCATCAATCAGTTGGATCCGCAACATCGGATCATCAATGATGATTGTATCCAATAGATTGTCACTCAACATGGGTATATCAAGCTTTAATGGTTTGTCTATCTCTATAGTAATTGTGGATGACTTATACCCGAGATATCTGACTTCAATATTGGCTTTTCCTTTAGGTAATGTGATCGTAAAATAGCCTTTCTCATTTGAAAGAACCGATACATTGCTGTGTTTTTCATAGATGACAGCCCCATAAATGGATTCACCGGAATCCCGGTCATATATTTTACCGTTGATGGGTATCACCTTAAGTTTAGGACCTTTGCTCTGCAGTATAATTTTATTGGGAATGACAGTGATAATGAGTAATTGATCATTTATGAACATCTCATTGAGCAGTTCCTTAAGTGACCGTCTTTCATTTTTTAAAAATACTATTCCGTTGTCATCAAGTAGGTTAGCATTATAGCTGAAAATAATGTTGTATTTTTCAGATAGATGGGTTAAAACATCTTTTTTTGTCTGAAATATGGTTCCTTTTTCTATCTCTATTTCAGTATTTAATATATCTGTTTGGGCAAAAGAAGTGTCAATAAATGCACATATAAAAAGCAAACTGCCTAGAAGGAACCTGCAATTCATACATTAGCATTTGTAGGTTTTTATCACAATTTTATTGTTGGAGATGGTATACTTCAGGCCTGATAGTATCTCAAGTTCACGGAGTATCTGATCAATACTTTCGTTGGTAAAACTTGTATTTATTCTGCATTTATCATTTTTTTCCCGACCGTCAAATATTATTTCCACATTGAGAATAATGGAAAGCGTTTCCAATACTTCATGCAGACTTTTATTTTCAAAAACAATCTTTTGGTTGGTCCATTTTTCAGGAGATACAACCGGTTTTTCAGAGCGAACAACATTTCCATCGACTACATCCAGCATTTCTCCGGCAGTCAAAATATATTCTTTATCTTTATATTCATATTTTACTCTGCCTTCGGTCACATAAATTTGTGAAAATTTTGCAGAAGTATTAATATTAAATGAGGTACCAAGCACAGTTATTTGTCCATGCCGGAGCTGAATAGAAAACGGATGGGATTTATCTGTAGCAATATCAAAATATGCCCTGCCATCAAGGTTTACACTTCTAAATGCGTTTTCTTTTAAAGTGCTGTTTTTGTCAAGTTTTATGACACTTCCATCTGACAAGTTTATATCTTTTATATCAGAAGTGACGTAAGTTTGTAAAGCAGCGTCGGATGCGATTGGATTCAATATAAATTTATATACCACTAAAGACATGATCAAAAGTATAGCCATTGCCGCGATATTTTTGAATGCATTTAGAAGATAGATAGGGGTCCGACGTTCCAAACGATGTTCTACTATGTTCCAGGCTGATGCCGTGTTGACCTGCTGATAATTTTTTACCCCATCGGAAAGCTCATTTATTTTCATCATATGACGCAGAGATTCTAAGTTGTCTATCGATTCCTTTTTCCAGTTTTGAATGGCTTCTTTTTCTTCATAGTCTGTTTTACGGAGTATGAATGTAGAAATTATTTTTTGTATATTCATATATTTAGATAGGATGAATAACTTTTATTTTAATGATTTGGTTAATAATTCACGCATTAATCTCAATGCTTTGCCCATATGATTTTCTACCGTTTTCACAGAGATATTCATCTTTTCTGCAATTTGGACGTAAGTTAAACCATTTACCTTACTCAAGGTGAAAACTTCTGAACATTTTGGTGGTAATTGTCGTATAGATACATATATTTGTTCTAATAATAGGAGCTTTTCTATCTCATCATCCTCCACATCAGCATTTGATGTATTATTTTGAAGATATTCTAATTGTCGGTTTATTTTTTGACCTATATTTTCTCTTCGTATCACTTCCAATGCACGATGTCTGACCATCGTATAAAGATAGGAGTTTATATTTTTATTGTCATCCAGTAAATCGGGATCATTCCAAATTTTTACAAAGATATCCTGCACGATATCTTCTGCCTGATTTATATCCTCGGTTATCCTGAATGCAAAGTTGCACAGTGGCGAATAATGCAGTTCAAAAAGGTTTTTAAATGATGATTTATCCAATACAGGATATTTTATTTCATAAATGATGAAGCAAAAATAGAAATATATTGCATTAAAGGATGATGCAACCCTGATTATCTTAATGTTTTTGACTGATTGGTAATAGGACTTTGTGTATAGAAAACCGAATTGGCCAAAAAATAGTGGTATTACGATTGTATATTTTTCAAAAATAGTTTAAATTAAGATTTGGCTTAAACCCTAATTATGCATTAGAAAATCTATTACGAGTCTAACTTTCTGCAAATCAGAAGCTTCGCCAACTTATCTTCTTTAACCATAGCGGTGCTATGCTTTTCGAATCTAAGTTGCTGATTTACCAGCCTGACTCCGTAGGCAGGCAGGTTGCAATTTAGCATCTCACTACGAAATCTAATGCATAATTAGGGTTAAATAAAGTAAAAGTGACTTCAATATAAAACTGCAGATTTTAAAAATGCCTTGATTTGCTAATGAACCCCGATGGACTGAACGATTCACCCTGAAATTTAAATATTATGGTATTGATTCAAAATAAGATGCAAGGTTTCACATAATTTTTTATTTGATGAAAAATAATCAACCTGAAATTATTTTATATTTGATTTATTGATTAATTGATTTATATTTGTATATTCTGAATTATGAAACAATTTTCAACTGGAATTAACCAAATGTTAAATTTTGCTTGCAACAGCAAATTAGATTTAGAAAATTTTATTAATTTTAAACCGTAGTCTTATCAATCTCACATCATTTTAATTTTTAAAACATGAAGAACTTTTTTAATTATTTATTGGTAGCCTGCATGATATTATTAACTTTCAGTTGCCAACCCGAATTGGCTGACGATCACGATGCAGAACTCACCACAGAGTTACGAACATCAGGATGTGATTGTCTAAATCCTAGTGGTGATACTCCACCTGTTGTCATTAATGTAGAAGATGGATGCGAAATGCAAAATGGTCAATGTTGTTTTGATTTAAGAATCTCGTCTGCATATGTCGTTCCTAATCCACCACCATTATTTATTCCAGCAAATTTGTTATGTCCTGAATTTGGTTTTTCACAAAGTTTTACAGAAGACCCTGAGACCAGGTTGTACCATTTTTGTATATCTTGTGCATCAACTTTTTTTATAGTAAAAATATTTAATTTTAGTACTAATAAGTACGATTGTTTTGAATACGATTCACCTTGCAATTAAATTTTATTATATGAAAAATTTCTTTAGTTTAATTCCAATACTTTTAGTTATTTTTGTCTCAGGACAGATTAACGCTCAATGTCCGACTGCAATAACTCTTTGCAGTCAGGATTCGGTTGATGCATTTCCCAGTACTTATCCGGGATGCCGGGATCTTTTTGCCCTTCGTATAAATGCATTGAACTGCGACGGAAAGCCAAATGATATAGTAAACCTTGATTCACTTTATCCACTTGAGTCAGTGGTGTTTTTAACATTGCAGAGTTCATCTATGATCAGGGATATCAGCGGTCTGTCAAATGTACGCAAGGTCTACCAAGCTAACATTACGGCCCAAAAATTTTGGCGAACACCTTTGTCATTGGATACATTAAATTCTCTTACTGTTTATTTTCCAAATGATACCACCTATGACCTGAAGCTTTTATCCGGAATTAAATTTGTTTCAAACGAGATGTATTTTCATGGAAATGTTTCTTTTACACCACAGCTTCAATATATCACAGATGGCAAAATTAATATAGGTATTGTGGATAATGATATTAGTAATAAAATATCCAATGTGATACCAAAAAATATGTTGGAGACCAGTATTAGTATTGACCTTAATAATACACAAAATATTGATTTAGATTTTGGATATAAAATTGATTCCATATATTCCATTGGTTTGACAAATAGTTCGAATAATGATTTTAGCGCATTGAAAGAGATTAAAAAAATTGAAAAATTTAGAATTACATTTTCTAATGATATAGAAAAATTAAAAGGGTTTAAATGTGAGGAAATTGGGACATTAAATATAGGGTGGTGCAATGCTGCAATAAAAATAATGGAGATACTACCAAATCTAAAAAAAATTACAGATGGAGTTAGTTTTTTTTACAATAAAAATCTTGAAACAATAGATGCACTGGATAATCTGGAACTTCCGTCTAAAATTGCAAATCCAAATGAAGAAGACATTATTCGTGGAATTTATTACATTTCCATGTTTAATAACCCAAAACTAAACACCTGCAATAGCGATTACCTTTGCAGAGCGTTTAAACGATTTGGTGATTCAATTTATGTAGGAAACAATCTGAAGGACTGCAATGATGAACTATTGCAAAAAGAGTGTGACCTGTCTTCGGTGGGCGAAGCTGATTCTGATGGCCCATATAAAATCAGCCCCAACCCGGTGACTGATATATTGACTATTTCACCGCCTTTGCCAAATGGTACACTATACAGAGTAATCAATCTGCTTGGGAACACCATGAAGTCAGGTGAGATGTATGACTGTATATCTTTGGGGGAATTGCCTTCGGGTCATTACATCATCATGGTGGACAAACCTGATATACAACAACCACCGCAGGTCATCAAGATCGTTAAACTATAACATAATGGTCAAGGTAAAGAAAGTAGGTGTGTCTTGAGTCCTGGACATTTCCAAATCATTGGTATAGCCTGATTAATGTAAAGGAATTTTTCAAGATATTTTTTCTTTACAAAAACAAATATGTAATTCGAACTGAGGCTTCAGAAATCGGCACTAATGATTATATTTGCCAAAATTTAATACGGATATACATATGCAACGCAGAAATTTTATAAAAAATACAGCAACAATTGCCGCAGTAGGCCTATCTTCTGAAGTGTTTAGCATCGGAGGATCAGGTTTTTTTAATGATAAGGTCCGGCTTGGCTTTATTGGAGTAGGTGCACGGGGATTGGGTACACTGGAGCTGGCGCTTCTCAGAAAAGATATTTCGGTCACGGCTATTTGCGATATAGACCCTATTACAACGGCTAAAGCCATAAAAGCAGTAGCTGATGCTGGGCAAAAATCTCCCGAACTTTTCACAGATGGTCCCCATGCATACAAAAAACTATTGGAACAAAAGGATGTGGATGCGGTATTTATATGCACTCCGTGGGAATGGCACACGCCGATGTCAGTGGATGCCATGAGATCGGGGAAAGCTGTGGCCTGCGAAGTGGCCGGTGCCATGAGTATAGATGAGTGCTGGCAGATGGTAAGGACGTATGAACAGACCCAAACGCCATTTATGATTATGGAAAATGTATGTTACCGAAGGGATGTTATGGCTATTCTCAATATGGTACGCCAGGATATGTTTGGCGAGATGATCCATCTTGAAGGTGGTTATCAGCATGATCTGAGGGAAGTGAAGTTTAATGATGGCGTAAATTATTACGGTGGTGGAGTGGAATTTGGTGAAAAAGGATATAGTGAAGCAAAGTGGCGAACCACACATTCAGTGCATCGAAATGGTGAACTTTATCCTACCCATGGGATAGGACCTGTAGGAAGTTACATCAACAACAACAGAGGAAACAGATTTGAATACCTTACGTCTATGGCTTCCAAAGCACGTGGATTGAATAAATACATTATCGATCATCCCAAGGGAGGAAAGGATCATCCCAATGCAAAAGTAAATTTTAGGCTCGGTGATGTCGTAACGACCAATATTATGACCTCTAATGGAGAAAGCATTACCTTGAGTCATGACACAAATCTTCCAAGACCCTATTCTCTTGGGTTCAGAGTTCAGGGCACAAACGGTATTTGGATGGACGTAAATAAATCTATCTACATCGAAGGTAAAAGTCCAGCTCATAGATGGGAAGCTGCTGATGCTTACCTTAAAGAGTATGATCATCCGCTATGGAAAAAATATGAAAACGATGCTTCCGGTGCCGGCCATGGTGGTATGGACTGGTTTGTGATGAATGCCTTTATTGAAGCGTACAAACGCAAAGATCCTATGCCGCTGGATGTGTATGATCACGCAAGTTGGGCAGCCATAACGTGTCTTTCGGAGCAGTCGATAGCTCAGGGAGGAGAGCCACAGACATTTCCGGACTTTACCGATGGCAAATGGATGAACAGGAAGCCCATATTTGCTCTAGACGACAGATATTAATTAATTGGTATCATTATCAGGTAAAAAGTATTTGCTTTAAGGACTTTTTTTAGTGTATTTGATTCCAGCCATATCTTTCACTAAAATTTCGCTCAAAAAAGGAAACTCTTTCAATTTAGATCTATATTCATGGATATATTTACCATTTATTGTTGTATATTTTCCCTGCGCACAACCGCTGGATAAGGGTATTCCATTTTTATCAAACATAAAGATTTGGGTGATCAATGCAACATTACCGCTTATACCAAATCCACCACCATCTAAAACATTGAGTTGCGTATAACTTATAGCAAGCGCATCAACATTGAGTTGTAAACATATATCTTTAACAATCATTTCTGCCTTTTCATTATCTAAGGCATCTTCGATATCTCCTTTTTTGATATAAAATGGCATCTTATCTCCATCGGCCATAATAAATACAGGGAAATGTTCATTATTAGTCTGAAGTGATTCCGTTATATTTTCAATATATGAATACCCGGCTCTTTTTGACAATTCTAGACCATAAATTACGTTTGCACCAAATTGTTCTGTCATAAATTGTGCCAAGGAGTAACGAAAAGTGTCAATCATCTTTTTTCCATCAAGTGTTGTGGAATCAGCAATTTTATTACTTTTTTTATTAAACATGGCTGCATCCATTAACGGAAATACGGGTTGGTCAACTTTTTCTATTACCACCGGCATTAATGCGATTTCCTTTATTTTGTCATTTTTTTTATAGGCTTGAATCTTAAATATTTTCAACTCATTACATGAAGAAAAACAAATAATAATTACCAAGCACTACAGACTTTTTTTGACTGAATTCAACATATTTGTTTAATAAAACTTGTTATAAATTTACATCAATGCCCCAATAATGGTAGCAGAAAATAGAGAAGCAATACTTCCACCCAGCAGCGCTTTCATGCCAAATTCCGAAAGTGTCTTTCTTTGTCCGGGGGCAAGTGATCCGATGCCTCCGATCTGTATACCAATACTTGCGAAATTGGCAAATCCGCAAAGCATATAAGTAGCCATAATAACCGATTTCTGGTGGAAAAGATGTACAGGATTGTCTGGATTTTTAAGTTCTGCCAGTTGCGTATAGGCTACAAACTCACTGGACGCAAGTTTTATACCTAACAGTTGGCCCATCGTCATGATGTCTTCTTTGGCCACACCGATCAGCCACATCAATGGTGCAAAAACCAAACCAAGGATGGTCTCAATAGACAGTTTTGAATACTGGGAATAAAATGCGATGCCATTATTAAGATTGGCATCATTGTCAGATAGACCCAATGTGATTTTTTGAAGACTCAGACCACCTATCCAACCCAGACCATAATTTATCATTGCAATAAAAGCAATAAATACCAGTAACATCGCAGCGACATTGGCTGCCAGTTTTAGTCCTTCGGTGGTACCGTTGGCGATAGCATCCAGGGCATTGGAACCTATGTTTTCATAAGAGACACTCACTTCTGTATTGATGGCTTCTGTCTGTGGATACAGGATTTTGGAGATCACAATAGCGCCCGGAGCTGCCATGACGGATGCTGCCAGCAGATGTTTTGCAAATTCCAGCCTTAATACCGGATCTTCGCCACCCAAAAAGCTAATATAAGCTGCCATTACTGCACCTGCCACCGTAGCCATCCCACCTATCATCACCAAAAGCATCTCGGATCTGTTCATTTTTTCCAGATAGGCTTTGATCATCAGAGGTGCTTCAGTTTGACCTAAAAAGATATTGCCCGTGATGGAAAGACTCTCTGCACCCGATATGTGCAATAATTTTGTGAATATTTTGGCAAAACTCTTCACAACCACCTGTATTACGCCCAGATAAAATAGCAATGAAGTCAAAGCCGAAAAGAAAACAATAGTGGGCAATACCTGAAATAGAAAAATAAAACCGAAACTTTCTACATTCATCATACCCCCAAGCAAAAAGGAACTTCCGGCTTTCGTAAAGTCAAGAATAAGAACAAATATCCCACCTATAAATTCAAAGATAGATTTAATAAAGGGCACTTTGAGCACGCCTAAAGCGAGTACCAGTTGGGCAGAAAGTCCAATTCCCACCGTCTTCCAGTTGATCGCTTTCCTATTGCTGCTGAACACGTATCCTATAGCAATCAACACCGTCATACCCAACATCCCTCTACCTATATTGATGATTAAATCCATTTTTAAAAATTTATTTGTTTTATTTTGTCAATCTAAGTTTGTTAATTTGTCCGAAAAATAGAATTTTTATTCCAATAACAACTTTTATGAGCTTAAAAAATTCAAATTCTTTCATAATAGGTATATCAGGCGGCAGCGGTTCAGGTAAAACATCCTTTATCAGAGATATCAAAGAGCATTTTACAAAAGAGCAGATTTGTTTTCTCTCACAAGATGATTATTACAAATCGAGGGAGTTTCAGAAGGAAGATGAAAACGGTATTAAAAACTTCGATTTGCCGGAATCTATAGAGATGGATGAGTTCTATTTTGATCTTGTCAAACTGACGAACAATATTCCTGTCGAACGTCCTCAATATACTTTCAACAATGAACACAAAGATCCAGTTACCATCCATCTGGATCCGGCACCCATCATTGTTGTCGAAGGACTGTTTGTATTCTATGATCCCAAACTTTTTAATTTGCTTGATCTAAAAATATTGATACATGCTTCGGATACGCAAAAGATCATACGGAGAATAAAACGGGATAGGGTAGAGCGTAATTATCCGCTGGAAGACGTTTTGTATCGCTACGAGCACCACGTCTTACCATCTTTTGAGTCTTATATTTTTCCTTTTTTCAATAAGGTAGATCTCATTATCAATAATAATAAGACTTATGAAATGGGAAAGGATATGTTGGTCTCTTATCTTTCACATCGCCTTAAGAAAGTGTGATATAATTATTTTTATTATATAATATTTATTGTATATGTATAAAATGCTATATATTTGTTGAAATTTTAACCAATCTGCCTATAATCTTGTATCAAGAATGATTTTAGAGTCTTGTCTGTAGATGTACTTATGACATTCTTTACTCTTAAATCAGCGCTATGCGTATTTTTTTATCAATAGTGGTAGTTTTATTTTTTCTGATGACTTCCTTCAGTCAGGATATGATTTTTAAATCCACGCCAGCATATCATTTTGGAAGTATTAAATTGGATAATGTTTTTAATGACTTTAAGGCCTTTTCCTTTGAAATCCAATCGTTTAGCCAATATTTGACTGGTTCAAGATCTGTATCTGATGAGGTGAATTTGCAGATTGATGGTCAAAATTATTCGTTTCTTATGGAGCCTGTTCACATCATTGCTAGGGATGCAGGCATTTATGTTTTATCTCAGGATGGGAAACAAAAGTACAGAAAACCAATACATACGAAAACATACAAGGGCGTATTTACTGATGGCAGAGAAGGTTTTATCAGACTCACTGTCAGCGAAAATTTTATGTATGGACTTATAAATAGCGAAGGCAAAGAACTTTATATTGAGCCATTGAAGTATTTTGTGCCCAACAGCAGATCAGATCAGTTTATAGCTTACTATGCGAATGATGTAAAAGCCGGGCACGACGTTTACCATTGTTTCAGACCTGATCAGAAAGAAGGTACTGAAACCACTGAGTCTGATTTTTCGCAAATAGGGGCTTGTTACAAAGTAAAACTGGCATTTCTTGCTGATTATTCTATGTTTATAGATGCGGCTCATCCGGGGGTAGATGCTGTCATAAACCATGTAGTCGCTGTGATGAATAATGTTCAGAGCAACTTTGAATACAATGGAAACACAAATTTTAATGATGGAATAAATTTTGAAATTAGTGAACTAACGATATCCACTTGTCAAAGCTGTGATCCACTTTCGTCCCTAACCAATGCAGGTAATCTTTTAGCAGAATTTTCAACATGGATAGACCAAAATGGTTTTTACCATCCATTTCAAGCCGCTCATTTCTGGACCAACAGAGATCTTGATAATTCTACAGTGGGTGTTGCTTTTCAAGCCCAGAATTTATTTTGCCAATCGCGGGCACGCGCTGTTTTTGAAGATTGGACGACGAATGCTGCCATGCTGAAAATAACGGTTTCACATGAGATTGGTCACTCTTTCAGTGGTGTACATGATGCAAGCAATTCAAATTTTATCTTAGCTCCCTCCATAAATGTCAATAATACTTCCTGGTCTGCTCCATCCAAATCAACCATCAGCGGGCAGATATCCAGTCAAGGACCATCTTGTTTAAATGCCTGTAATCCTGTGATCTGTGCGAAGCTGAACAATGTAATTGTGACCAACATCAACACTCAAAACTTTACCGTCTCATGGTCTGCAACACCACAAAATTGGTATACTGTTAAAGTGATTGAAGTGGGAAGGGCAAATTTTATAGTTGATTTTAATACATCTTCTGCATCCGTAGTTATAAGCCCTCCCGGGTACGGCATTTGTAAAAAGTATGATATTTACGTATATAACAATTGTTCAGGAAATGGACTAAGTGCTGTTTCCCGCGTATTGAATATTGGACCTACATCACAAGGTTGTGCTGATTTTACAGTAAACAGATCAGTAGGGTGGGCAGGAAGTAGTTTCTCATTTACGGACAAATCACTTAATGGTGTTTCCTGGTTCTGGAATTTTGGAAACGGACAAATCAGCACCCTTAAAAATCCAATCATCACCTACGCCTCTCCGGGTCAATACAATATTTCTTTGATGGTTAATGGTGTACACACCAAAAATCTGAATGCCGGCATCACGATTCTGCCTGCAATGGCGGCTCCTTTTGCTTTGTCCGAAGGAGGCGATTTTGAATCAGGCCCTGCCTTATTTGCATCTGAAGTAATAGAAGGAACTGTAAATGTTTGGGAATATGGTACTTCAGGATACGTGCTCCAAACACAAGGTAAAGCCTGGAAATCAAAACTAAATAGCGATATCCCACAAGTAACTTCCAAAAGTGCTTTATACTCGCCCATTTTTGACTTCTCCGGATATCAGAATTTTGCTTTATATTTTGATCTTGGGATGGAAGTTGCCTTTTGTAACGCTCCTTTTGCAGTGCAGCTACAATACTCTGTCAATCATGGAATCACATGGTCAAGACTTGGTTCATCCCCATCCTTTTACAATGCAGGGGCAGGGGCAGGTTGTAAAATAGCACCCCAGATTTTTACGGATACCACGGGTTGGACGCTCAATACTTACTACGCCAATAAGTCATTGGATCTTAGTTTTCTGGCTGGTAACCCGTCTGTTATTTTCAGATTTGTGGCCGGTATTTCGGGGATATTTAATGGCGGGTATAATATTGACGGCGTATTGATTGATAATTTTCGAATAGATGCCTTAAACCCAAATCCTTTGCCACTGGTGGTTTCCAGTCTTAAAGCTCATGCCAAAAATAAAGAAAACATCCTGGAATGGGAAGCTTACATGCCCACGGATATATATAAGTATGTAATATTGCGAAGTTCCGATGGTATACATTTTAATATTTTAGATTCAGTTTATCAACAAAGTGTAGATGAAACATTCTTCTATTTTACGGATGCACGTCCAATGGAAGGACTGAATTATTATAAAGTTATGGCAGTGAACCATGATGGATCATCAATCTTTACAAATATATCCGCCGCAAGACAAGATGACAAAATAGATCTGAAAATAATGCCCAATCCTGTGCAAAGAGACCAAACCTTAAAAATCGATGTTCCCATTGCATTGGATGGGCCGATAAATCTCAGAATATTTGATATGATAGGTAAGGAGGTTGTTATACCTGAAGGTAAGTGGCTTAAAAACGCGCTCACCACTGATTTTATGGATGCATCGGTATATTTTATTTATATCACGCTCAAGGATGGAAGTATTATAACAGAGAAGGTTATTGTGATTTGAAAGTCATGCTTGACTGCCCATTTGTTCTTAGTTTGTATTGAGTATATTGAATTCAGCATATCAACATATTTGGGTAATCTTTTTTTGTTTTCAGCTAAAAAACAATGTACTTTGTGCGATATTAACAATACTATTATGCACTCACCTACCTTGATTAATTGTATTCATATACTGAAAGATTTGGTTTCTTACGATGTACTTGGCGGACAATCAAATCTTTCTATCGTAGATTATATTATCAAATATCTGAATGAAAGAGATATAGAATATCACCTAGTACCCAACAAAGATCTAAATAAAGCATCCATACACTGCAGGATAGGACCTTCAGCTGTTGGAGGAATTATACTTTCCGGGCATACAGATGTAGTGCCTGTCGAAGGCCAGGATTGGCATACTCACCCATTCACACTCACAGAAAAAGACAATAAACTTTATGGTAGGGGTTCATGCGATATGAAAGGATTTTTGGCATGCTGTCTGGCTTCTGTGGATTTATTTAAAAATGCCGGATTAAAAAAACCGGTTTATTTCGCCTTTTCATATGATGAAGAGATAGGCTGTCTGGCAGGTCCTGAACTCGCTGCAGCCATAAATAATCATTATAAAATGAAACCTGAATTTGCGATAATTGGAGAACCATCCATGATGAAGCCTGTCATCGGCCAAAAAGGCATCTGTGTTCTGGAAACTACCGTATATGGATCTGCGGGACACAGTAGTCGCATAAGACAGGAAGTAAGTGCCATCCATGTCGCTGCAAAACTGATATCGTGGCTGGAGGACAAAATGGATCAAATGATAATGGACGGACGACTGGATAAAAGATTTTATCCACCACACACATCCCTCCATGTAGGTATGATCAAAGGTGGGATAGCCCCCAATGTGATTGCGGACAAATGCACATTTTACTGGGATGTGAGAGTTATCCCTCAGGATGATATTCTGACCATCATTCATGATTTTGATATTTATTGCAAAGATGTGGAAAATAATCTCAAACTACGCTATGCTGATACACGTATAGTCACTGAACAACATCACCCTCCAGTACCTCCCTTGGGAACTAAAGAAACATCTGAAATCGTCCCACTCATTAAAAAAATATCAGGAAGCACTGAACTAAGTACGGTGGCTTATGCAGCGGAGGCAGGCCAATTTGCCAATGAAGGTTTTAAAACAGTGATATGTGGTCCTGGTGATATTGCTCAGGCACATCGGGCCAATGAATTTATCGACATAGACCAGATGGACCAATGTCTTAAAATGATGTTTAATCTGGCAACAGAGTTTTCCCAATAATATTTTATATCTGAGTCCACTTCTTAAATGCAGCTTTTTTGATAATCACCTTTTTTTACTTCTGCCCTCAGCCTCAGCCCATAAAGGGGTGAACACTTAAAGGGAAACAGTTGATTATCAATTCAGTAGAAATCCTGATTGCTGAATTTAAAGTAGAAATTACTTTTTGGTGTAGACTTATAACTGACGTTTTGCACTTATTCTGGTATAAGCCGAATTTAGCGCTCTTAATTTATTGATCTCATAAATGCCTGAATCATCTGTAGTCACAAGCTCTTCGATGGCATAAACCTGAGCTAAAGAAGTATTTTGTCCAGATATATGTATGGACTTATCACTACTGGTGCTGAAAACGGTGATCACAGATAATATAGCCACCAATACAGCGGCAATAGATACCAACCTATACATGGACAAACTTTTTCTGTTTCTTGATTTTTCAAGTTTTGTATCCAATTTCAGCCATGCACTTTCACGTGGTGCCACTTTATGTTGTAAAGCGTGTTGATACAGTGAATGATTATTTTTTGAAGTCATGATCTATATATTTTAGAAATCAAATTTTCTTTTTTTTTAAGTAATTCAAGGACTCGTTTTTTAGCGAGAATGAGCTGAGACTTGGAAGTATTGATACTGATACCAAGCATTTCAGCTATTTCTCTATGTTTATAATCTTCAAATACATAAAGATTAAAAACGGTTCTGTAACCTGCGGGTAATTCGTCCAGTATGCCCATAATTTCGTCATAGCTAAATTCATCTTCACTGACATCCGGTGTATCTGCAATATCTGTAGATGGAATTTCGACAGTCATGTGCAGATTGGTCTTTTTGCGCAAAAACATGAGGGATTCATTCACCATAATTCTTCTCATCCATCCTTCAAAACTGCCTTCCCCTTTGAAATGATCTATTTTAGTCAGAATTTTGTAAAAGGCATCGATAAAAATATCTTCAGCATCCTGAGAAGATTTAATATACCGCATACATATCGCATACATTTGATCCTTGTACATATCATAGAGCAATTTTTGAGCTTCCGGCTCTTGATTTTTGCATTTAGTGATGATATGTTCAAAATTGAATGACACTTTAAGCTAATTTAAGATAAAGATGCAAATATTGAAGATTTTGGCGTGAAAGTGATATAAAATTCTTTACAGCCTTTTTTAAAAATGATATTGCACTTCAAACAAAATAGTGGTCAGTTTCGTTTTTACTTTATGAAAATTTTGGCATATGAATGATAAATTTCCCATTTTGGAATCACAAAGACTACAGCTTCGTCAGGTGGTAGGTGCAGATGCCCCTGTAGTATTAAAAGGATATAGTGATGTCCGGGTCAATAAACATATGTCAGTTGCTTATCATTCGCTTGAAGAAGTCACTACTCAACTGGATTGGTATGGAGAGTTGTTTCAGAATAGTACCGGTATTTGGTGGGGAATCTGTATCAGAGAAACTGGAGAAATGATCGGAAACGGCGGTTTTCATTTATGGAATAAAAAACATCGTAATGCTGAATTAGGATATTGGATTCTACCTGAGTTTCAAGGACAGGGATATGCTTCGGAAGCTGTAAAGGCGATGATTAATTTTGGGTTTGGGCACATGGATTTACATAGGATAGAAGCCATAGTTGAGACAGAAAACGGACCAAGCAGTAAATTATTAAAAGTATCGGGGTTTGTATTAGATGGGATAAAAAGAGACTGTGAATGTATTAACAATAAATTTGTCAGCCTTGAGATATGGTCCAGATTGTCTTCAGACGGATAATAGGTTCAGAAAAATTATGCTAACCTTCTTCAAAAGGAATTATCCAGCTAAATCTGAAAAGGTGTGTATAACATTTTGCACTTTTTTTGATAAAAATTAGAAAATGAACGGCATAACTAAAGGGGATACAAATGCTTCGATTAGAAGTATTGGGTGGGTCGTCCATTTAGGGAATGAGGGTAGCGAAGAGCATAAACATTTTTGTGCAATATGTTACACACACGCTGAAATTTATCAGATTTTTTTTACCTTTATCCTGTAATGTATAAATTTTCACCAATGCCACTTTCATTTATTCAAGATAAAAAAATAGATCATAAGGACCTGAATAATCATGGGTTTGAACAAGCTGAATATGAAAATTGCACGTTTATTAATCTCGAGTTAAGTTCAAAAGACCTTTCGGGATTCATTTTTACGGATTGTGTATTTGAAGGCTGTAATTTGAGTCTTTGCAAAATAAAAAATACGTCCTTCAAAACAGTACAATTTAATCATTGCAAATTGCTCGGATTGCGATGGGATGATTGCAATGCTTTTTTATTTTCTGTAGGATTTGATCATTGTATTCTGGATATGGGAACATTTTATCGTATGAAATTGAAGAAAACAAAATTTTTATCATGTAGCATGGTAGAAGCGGATTTTACTGAAGCCGACATGGGACAAGCATTGTTTGATGATTGTGACCTTTCTAAAGCTGTATTTGATCAGACCAATTTGCAAAATGCGAACTTTACGTCTTCTCGTCAATATATCATCGATCCTGAAAATAATAATATAAAACATGCCGCATTCAGATGGCCGGCGGTAGCAGGTCTGTTGGTAAAATATGATATCAATGTACAATAAGATCGGTGTTGTGCTTTTATGTAATTTTAATGTAAGTTATGCGGATATTTCTCTGATAAAAATACTGAATGATGATTGTGAGATACTTTTATTATTTTGATCAGTAATATTTTAAAGTTTTAGGAAAACTTGACAAATAAATAAGAACCATATATCTTTGAATAAATCTTCTAATATAACTGCAAGATTGTGATTCGTTCCCCACGCCTAAAGAAAGAGACTAATATGGAATTTTTATCTATTTTATTACTTTTTAAATTATGTTATTATGACAAATTTCATTAAATTGCAGAATTGCAGAATTGCTTTTAATCCTTTATTAGCCGTGATGTTATCGGTCTTCTTACTTGGTTCGTGTGGGATGGATAATGATGCATCCTCATCAGTTCCACTTGAAAATGAGTCACTCAAATATCAAGCTCATATCAAGCAGATTATTGATTTTACTAGTGCAATGAGTGGTAGTACAACAGAATTCGGAGGTAGAGGAGGCGGAGGTAAGAATGAATACACGCCAAAAGAATTTTTAAATTATATGGAGGAAAGCATTAATTATACTTATGCAATACCTTTTGACCAGTATTGGGATGTAGCGTCTAAAAATGACACAATAATTGTTCCTATAAATAATTGTAAAATATTGGCTATTGAAGCACCACAAAAATATGATGAAGTGCTCAATAAAATTGCCTGTCAATATAACTGTATCAATATCAATAACAAGAAACTAAAGTTTGTCAAAGTATCTTTGATTGACTCAGATTGTTATAAAATGAAACTTTCATTGTTGACAGTGGCAGGCTCTATAGATTTAACAACATCTATTGGTGAACCTGATCTTCCGGGTCCATCAGAATTGCCTACTTACAAAAGAAAATTTACCACTTCGCTTTGGGCAACTTTTGGCACATGTTTTATGCCTGATGATTTTGGTGGCATTTCTGCGCCAGTCGAACTGGGTGAGAAAGCAACCTACAATTTGATAGGCGGGACAGATTTGGCCCATACGCTTATTAATCTTCAAACTATTTATGCTGATCATTTAAATATGGGCTGGTGGAGTTTTACCTGGAGAGAGGATGGAGCAGATCCTGAGCATGAAGCCTGCTCTGATTATTATAATCCAGATGGCAGTTATACTCAATTGGGATATGATTATTATTGCTTGACATCATCTGAATTAAATGGGTACCTGAGTACCGCAGAACAAAATAGTTTGCTTTTAGCATCGTTATATAGCAAAAATTTTGTTCAACTACAAGCTCACGCAGATGGATTAGGGATAGCTGGTTTTATTAAAATTCGATGGCCTGGTCTATTGACTTTAGGAAATAAAATTTATAGACTTATGCCTCCAATTCTTTTACCAGAACCATCAAGTTGCGGTTGTTAGTAAAATCAGTAAATTATTTTTACATATGTGGCTTAATTTAGTTGAGCCACATTATAATTTTAATAAATTTAATTTTGTAATGAAAAAAATATTAGTCTCTGGCATATTCCTAATTTTTACTTCTTTACTAAACAGTCAAAATAATTTTGAGTGGGATTATCAAATTTATAATTCTTTTTTTTCAGAATATGAGGTAGGTTTAAAGTTGCCAGATAGTTTGTTGTTTTTTAGCTCCTATCAAAAGAATAGTAGAAATCATTTTGAAGTATTTTCCGAAGATGGTGTTCTCATAAAAGAGAAGATTTATGAAGTAAACGGAGTAGAGATACATTTTCTAAAAGGATTTTGGATAGGCGAGAAAGGGCAAATCTTATTGTTGGGTTCAGCACCGCCAAATATATTTGCTGTTCTTGTCTTGGATAAATATTTGAATATAGTTTTTGAAAAACAAATAATACTTACGGGACAAGCAAAACACCCTTATCAAGTTGATGGTATCATTTATGAGCCAACCAATCAGGTATTATTGGTAGCTCCGAGTTGGGATGGAATCTTAGATGATAAGGAGCATTCCAGTATCTGGTTTCTGAAGTTGCAGCTCGATACTTATGAATTGCAATCTGAGTTAATAAAATTAAAGGAAACAGGAGGTTGGGGAGCATGTTACGCGGTCGTAGAAAATATTGATACATCCGGATTTACATGCTTTGGAAGATTTATACATTATCTAGACAAAAATTTCAACTACATTAGAAACACTTTTGAGCCTCAGTCTAATATTACCGGAGGGAATCAAGTCAAAGCTATACCTTGGAAAGAAAATACGTACTTGGTTGGCACCACTGCTCAACTTGGGGGTGTTCTTGTACAGGTGATGGATAAAAACTTAAAAATAGGATTAAATTTTGCCGCTGACCATCTAAACAGAGTTGCTTTTCCTTTTAATGTTTTTGATTTGAATGACAAAGGTGTGTTATATACCGGAGCTTATGATACTCCATTTTTAAATCAGAGCAATGGTTTTTTTATTATACAGGTAGATACTGTACTTCGCAAAAATTGGGAAATTTATTTTGGCTCAAATGACCAATATAGGTATGCTGTCTCTGGCATCTTAGCTACTAAAGATGGAGGTGCTTTGATTTATGGTAGAAGATATGATGATCTTGGGGAGCGGGTTTTTAATGCCTACATGGTCAAATTTAATGCTGATGGTAATATTTCCTGGACCAATAATATAGATGCTTCACAATTGATCACCATCAAAATCTATCCTAATCCTTCAAACGGACCGCTTATTCTCGATATGAGGGGTATTACAGGTATGGCTGAGTTAAGGATATTTGACACGAATGGAAATAATGTATATGTGCATCACGACATTTCAGAAGGCAGGACTACAATGGATTTATCTGGACTATCAAATGGTACATATATGTATAAGATCTATCACGGCAATAAGGTGATTGGCAAAGGAAGGTGGGTCAAAGTACTGTGAATGCAGGCGATGAGAGAATAAATTGGAATTATCTTACCTGAAAGCAAATCTGTTGAGTAAAATTTGATTGTAATTTTTTGTATAACTCTATATAATCAGGGTTCAAATTCGTACCCAAATTTTGTTGGGCTATCACAAAATCAGAGAAAGAAGGCGTTCAACCAATTTTTTGTAATAGCAGTTTAATTTTGATCCTTCTGAACAATTACAATCATTTTAGAAAAATCCTTTCCAATGTATTCAAAAAAAACCTCAAAGATTATTTACATCAATGAGGTTTTATATAAATTTTACTCAACATATTTAGAACTTATATCCCAAGGTCAACATCAATCTCGAAGGCGTATCAGCAAAAGCATAATCGTATCCACCTACGGTAATGTGGTCTCCGAACTTGTCAAAATTGCCTTCAAACATTAAGTCGAGTCGAAATTTCCATAGGTCCAACCCAGTACCTGCCTGCCAGCCGTACGTCGCATTTTTAAATCTTTGTACGTAGCCGTTGAGATCTACGACATCAGATATGCTATTGATAAAAAGATGACCCACTACACCTCCTTGAAATCTTAAGACACCAATTTTAAATCCTGCAATCACAGGTATGTCCATGTGATTATATTTTTCATTTTTGATGGTTTTGAATACGCCGGACTCACCATAGGTAGTAATATCATAGCTGACCGTATTGGAATTAAACAGCAGTGCTGGCTCAAGAAAAATTCCTAATAGACTCAGTCGAGTATAGATACCGAAGTGATGACCATAACCGGCATTACTAACATTCCATTCGATATTTTGATTTCCATCGCTGATGAGAATACCATCTTTGGCCAGATCATACGAACTCAACCCTGCTTTTAAACCAAACTCAATCTGTGTATGTCCCGCCTGAAGTACACCTAAGAGAAAAATAAATAAAATAAATTGTCTCATGTCCGGATTTTTTAAAAGTAATTAAATAATGGGGTTTATAAATAAATAAAAAATGTTAAGTAATTAGCGGTTTAACGAATTATTGGCTCAAAAATGGTTAATATTGCGATCTATTTAACTTTTGTTTAACCGTTTAATATAAATTAGACGAAACGCAAAAGATTGAAATTGAACCTATTGCATTGATTGTTATAATCTAATTTATTATTATTAATTATAATATATCAAAAAGAGTGCCGATATGAATATTAAGGATGTAGAGTTTATTGCCAGTTTCCCCAAGGTTAGTGCTTGCCCCGTTGACGGTAAACCTGAATTTGCATTTATTGGCAGATCCAATGTGGGTAAATCATCTCTCATCAATATGATCTGCAACAAAAAAGGGATGGCTAAAGTATCGGTTACCCCAGGCAAAACACAACTGCTGAATTATTTTTTGATCAACCAAACTTGGTATCTGGTCGACCTCCCGGGATACGGATATGCGCGACTTTCCAAAGAAAAAAAAGCGGGTTTTGGTAAAATGATCAAAAATTACCTGGTTCAGAGGGAAACTTTGGTAGTAGCTTTTGTATTGATCGATATAAGACATGAGTTGCAAAAAATAGATAAAGAATTTATTGATTGGCTGGGTGAAAATAGTGTTCCCTTTTGTCTGGTCTACACCAAAGCAGACAAACTTGGTAAAAATCAGGTACCATCCAATGTCCAGTCAATTAGAAAAGAGTTGCTTAAGACATGGAATGAGCTGCCGGATCAATTCATCACTAGCTCAGAAACCAAGACTGGAAGAGATGAGATATTGAATTGCATATCAACCACCATGGCTTCATTTATTGAAGCAAGTTCAGTAAAAAACTTATGACACAGATATTTCCCCACCTCATACCTAATGTTGGAAACTGGCCTGTAGCCAATCAAAGCAAAAACAGGGCGGAATTTATAGATCGACTCAATAAATTTGTCATTGAACAACTTCATTTGACCCATAAAAATAACTTGCACGATCTGATTTCAAAAACCATTTATATGGAAAGTCAGAGAATAAAACTTACTCCCTGGAAGGTAGATCCGCCTGATGAGAAAGCGTACTGGAAGTCGATTTCCAATGAACTGGATGGTGCAGTTATCAGGGAAGATAAATCAGAAGTTGAACAGGAGTTACTCAAAAGAGTCATAAATAGATACACTGAAGAGATTGTGGGACACTTTATGCCTAAAACATTTCTTTTTTCCAGAATATTTTTAACTTCCTTCTTTAAAAGAATTTTTAATAAATATTTTGCATTAGGTCAATGGAGATGGGGCAATAAAAAAACACTTCAGCAAAAGATTAAAGTGAAGGGCAATGTAGAATTGATCCGCACGCTTTTTGAAAAAGGTACGGTAGTGATTTTACCCACACATTACTCCAATCTGGACAGTATCATGGTGGGCTATGCCATTGATGCCAATGTTGGTTTGCCTTCATTTTCCTATGGTGCAGGTCTTAATTTGTACAATGTAGAGATTGTCGCTTATTTTATCAATAGATTGGGTGCTTTCAGGGTGGATAGGAGAAAAAAGAATCCGATATATCTCGAATGTCTTAAATCCATGACAGGTTATTCCCTTATTGAGGGCGTAAATTGTCTGTTTTTTCCCGGAGGAACAAGATCCAGAAGTGGTCAGACGGAGGATAAACTAAAGCTTGGACTCATCAGTTCTGTAATAGAAGCACAAAGATTGCATCTTGAGCACAACAATGACAAGAAAATTTTTGTCGTCCCTTTAAACATAGGGTACCATTTTGTTCTTGAAGCTTCACATTTGATTGACCAACATCTTCAACTGGTCGGCAGGGATAAATATAAGCGGACAAAAGGTGGTGGTCCGTCATTTGCAAATATTGTAAGGTTTATAAAAGACTTATATACCAAGTCATCTGAAATGTATATGTCATTTGGTGATCCGTTGGATGTTTTTGGAAATAAAGTCGATGCAGATGGAATTAGCTATGACAAGTTTAATCATGTCGTTGAGATGAAGGATTATTTTACCTTTGAAGGTGAGCTGTCATCCAACAGCCAGCGAGAAGGGGTTTATGCAAAAATACTGGGGGAAACGGTAGTAGAATCATATAAAAAGTTTAATGTCATTCTATCCAGCAATGTAGTTGCTTTTGTAGCTTTTCACGTGATATATGAAGATTATAAAGAATCAGGATTGCTTCATCTGGTCAATCAGCGAAATTTTAGTTTTGAGTTCAGCTTCAGCAAGTTCGAAGAAAACGTAGGTTTGTTGGTTAAACACATACGCACTATGTCAAATCAAGGTACAGTAACTATTTCAGATGAAACGTGGTCTGACACAACACACCTAATACAAGAAGGGCTTTCTAAATTAGGAATTTATCACGCTGTAGATATACTTAAAAAGGACAAAACAGGACAGATAAGATGTCAGGATATCCGCTTATTGTACTTTTATCACAATCGTTTGATAAATTATGGTTTTGAGGAGCTTATGGGATGGGAAAAAGTTTAGACATGATAAAAAATATAACTTTGTGAATTATATAATATTTGATCTGGAAGCTTCCTGCTGGCTTGGAAGGCCACCTCATGGTGTCAATGAAATCATTGAAATTGGTGCTATCAAAGTCAACGATTACGGAGAAGCAGAGTCCAGATTTACAAAATTTATTAAACCTACAGTCAACCCTGTCTTGTCTGATTTTTGCAAAAAACTTACATCTATTTCTCAGGACGATGTCGATAAATCAAGAATTTTTCCTTTTGTCATTCAGGAATTTATGGATTGGATAGGTGTAGATGAAGAAAGTTATTGCCTGATATCATGGGGCAAATATGATAAAGAGCAATTGAAACAGGACTGTCAATTGCATCGATTGGAGTCAGAATGGTTGGATCATCACTATAATCTTAAACCGGCGTATCGTGCGCTCAAAGGTTTGAAAGATGAGCCCGGGCTCAAAAAAGCAGTAAAAATGGAGGGATTTGAATTTACCGGTATTCATCATAGGGCTATTTCAGACGCAGAAAACTTGGCAAAGATATTTATTAAATATTTTAAGGAGTGGTCGGTAGGGTAAATGCGGATTAGTACTCAATTTTTTCAATATGATAAAGCATATTTTTACTCATTAGCAATACCTTACTGATAAGGACAATGCCTGCAACCATTGCCACAACAATACCCTCGATTTTTTAAAAAATGAGCGGTTAGCACCATTAAACCGTCTTCAAAATAGAAATCCAGATTTTCTTTAAGTTTATCGACGGGCTTATCTGAGGTAATTTCAGACCCCGGCAGTTGATTTTTGTTTTGCTGCAATTGATGTATAGATTTCAAAGCTTCCAAATATCACCGTTGTAAAAACGATATTACTCAGCAATGAGTTGCGAAAAAAGGGAATACCAGCCATAAATGAAGCCATCAGCCCGTTAAAGTCGTTGGAATATATACTCTTTTCATTTGCCCATGCTCCAAAGTTGGTGATGATAAAGAAAATGACGGAAGCCAAAAGTATAGAAACACCAACATTTTTAATGGTAACCTTGGATATAATTTTGCTGCTTACTATAACTATCATAGCCATGGCCAGAAAGTTATACATCATATAGCTGGAAAACCACACGATTCCTTGCACATCAGGAAAAAAAGATCTGGCAATGGTATTATTGATAATAAAGTCAGAAAAATAAAGTAGCACCACTGAGATAATAAATGCCCAATGTTTTTTACTCAGGTACGCAGCACCAAAGATAGTGAGACTTTCTACAGGGGTAAAGTTGGGCATATGCGGTATAAGTCTTGCAAATGCACAAAACATCATTAATAAAATTGCTGCTATTATTGTATTGTTATGCTTCATCATTATATTTTTGCAGTGCAAATATACAATTTTTTATAATTTCAGACAAAATGGATTTTTCAAATATCAAACAAGCTGGGGTTGGCGATATAAATTTGATCGCGGAGTTGTTTAAAATATCCACCGATCGTATGATATCTATGGGTATTCATCAGTGGAATTATACTTACCCATTGGTCAGACATGTGGAGCAGGACATCCAAAACGGCTGCGCATATATTTGGATAAAAGATGGTAAGATTGCCGGTACGATAAGCTTAGATACCAGACAGGACGAACAGTACAAAAAGATACATTGGCATTACCACTCAAGGAAGGTACTTGTAATCCACAGATTAAGCGTTCACCCGGATTTTCAGGGTTTTGGTATAGGAAAAGAATTATGTTGGTTTGCTGAAAAATTTGCTTTGGGTGCAGGTCTTAATACCATCCGACTCGATGCGTATAGTCTTAATCCGGTTTCTAATCAATTATATATATCGCTTGGTTACAGAAGGGCCAATGGGTATTGTTATTTTCACAATAATGTGATACCTTTTTATTGCTATGACAAAAAAATAATCTGATTATCAATTTTGTTATATATTTGACCTTAATCAATAAAAAATATATGTTGCTGAATCAATCTTTCAAGGGGCTGAATGAATTATGGAGATATCTGATTGGTATTTTGATTGTGTTCTGTTTTTACTTTTTAGGTCAATTGCCTCTTTACGGCATTGTTTTTTGGAAATTTTCATCGGACACCAGTTTAGGAGAAGAAGCGTTGGCTCAGTTTGAATCCAATCTGGATTTTGAAATGCTTGGATTAAATAAAAATATTGGTTTTTTATTACTTATTCTGATGTTTGGTTTTGCGTTGTTTGGATTATATCTTGTGGTCAAATACTTACACAAAAAAGATCTTAAAACCTATATTACATCCAATGAACGAATTGATTTTAGAAAAATATTTTTTGGTTTTGGATTATGGATGATCATATCAGTTTTACTGGAGGCCATCAGTTATTTATTAAGTCCTGAAACCTATTCCTTCCGTTGGATTCCGGATAGTTTTATACCATTACTGATTATTTCAATAGTTTTTTTGCCCATACAGACCAGTTTTGAAGAATTGTTTTTCAGAGGGTACATTATGCAGGGTTTAACCTTTTTTGCAAAAAACAAATGGTTACCAATACTCTTGTCCAGTATTTTTTTTGGACTTGTACACGGTACCAACCCTGAAGTAGCCAAATATGGATTCTGGACGATGCAATTTTACTACATTATAGCAGGTCTTTTTCTTGCTTTGATTACGGTTCTGGATGATGGGCTAGAATTGGCTTTGGGGGTACATGCAGCTACTAATATATTTGGAGCAACCTTATTTACCTATGAAGGGAGTGTTTTACAGACAGATAGCCTGTTTATTTCAAATGAAGTTAAACCATGGTTGATGATTTCAGGTTTTATTATCGGCGCATCCATATTTATTTTTGTTTGTTTTAAAAAATATGCCTGGCCTTCATTCAGTACATTGTTGGATAAGGTGTATGCTGATAATGCAGAGATTACAGCTATTGGCCATTAATTATGATTTTTTATTCACTAAACTCAATCAAATGTTCAAATACATTTTAGGTTTATTTTTAATTCTTTTTGTGTCATTTACTTCTTATGCACAACCAGAAAGGTGGCAGCAATCTGTAAAATATGACATGAATATTGATTTTGCCATTAAAAAGCATCAGTTTAAGGGTACTCAAATGCTGGAATATACAAACAATAGTCCTGACACATTGTACAAGGTATTTTATCATTTGTATTTTAATGCTTTTCAGCCCAATAGCATGATGGATGTCAGATCAAGAACCATAGTGGATCCCGATAAAAGAGTAGGGGACAGGATTGCCAGACTTAAAAAAAGTGAGCAGGGTTTTATGGAAGTAAAGTCTTTGAAAATGAATGGACGAAAGATTTTGTATAAAACGGAAGGAACCATACTGGAAGTGTCTCTCTCTGAACCCATTCTGCCCTATACTACCGTCATTTTCGATATGGAATTTAAAGGTCAGGTTCCATTGCAGATACGTAGGTCAGGGAGAAATAATGCTGAAGGTATAGAATACTCTATGGCTCAGTGGTATCCCAAAATGTGTAATTATGATTATCAGGGCTGGCATTCCAATCCTTATGTGGCAAGAGAATTTTATGGAATTTGGGGAGATTATGATGTAAAGATCACTATGCCAAAAGAATATGTCATAGCAGCTACTGGTACTCTACAAAATAAAGATGATATAGGTTACGGATATAGCCCTACGGAACCAGTATCTCGACCTGATCGACTGACATGGCATTTTAAAGCGGAAAACGTACATGACTTTATGTGGGCAGCAGATCCTGATTATAAACAGATCGTACACAAAGCGCATGACGGCACTATCATCAGGTGTTTTTATCAACCTGGTGAAAGAACCACTGAAAACTGGGAGAGGCTACCTGCGATCATGGATGAAGCCCTGAAATATATTAACGATAAATATGGGAAATATGCTTTTCCTGAATACTCATTTATACAGGGTGGGGATGGAGGAATGGAGTATCCGATGGCAACGCTGATTACTGGGGAAAGAAGTTTGGTGAGTTTGGTTGGTGTAGCCATTCATGAATGGATGCATAGCTGGTATCAAATGATGCTGGGCTCAAACGAAGCATTGTATCATTGGATGGATGAGGGGTTTACTTCCTATGCAAGTAATGAGGTGATGAATTATCTTAAGCTAAAAAAAATGATACCTGGCGAGCCGGTTCAGAATCCTCACCTTGGAGATGTCAACGGGTACATCAATTTTGCCTTGAGTGGAAATGAAGAACCACTGATAACGCATGCAGATCATTTTTTGACCAATACTGCTTATGGAGTTGCGTCCTATACCAAAGGTGAAGTATTTCTGGAAGAGTTGAGATATATCATAGGGGAGCATGCATTTGATAAAGGTATGATGCAATATTTTGATACTTGGAAATTTAAACACCCAAATCCCAATGACTTTATTCGTGTTATGGAAAAAGTAAGCGGACTCGAGTTGGATTGGTTTAAAGAATACTTTGTCCATACAATACATACCATTGACTATGACGTAGAAAGTATGAGTGGTAAATCTACCATTATCAGGAAAAAAGGTGTCATGCCAATGCCACTTGATATCACAGTAAAGACTAAAAACGGCAAAGAGTATTATTACCATATTCCACTTGATATCATGAGAGGTGAAAAGAGAGGAGACCGTTTTTTTAGTAATTTTAAAGTCATGAAAGACTGGTCATGGACACATCCTACATATAAATTGGATCTGGATCAGAGACTCAATGATATTGAAACCATTGAAATCGATGTTTCAAAAAGACTGGCAGATGTAGACCGGACCAACAATATCTATCCACGTAAAATGATGCCAAAACTGGAAGACAAATAAGCTGATTAAATAGGAGGAATGTTTTTTGAATATGTTGGCTTTCACCTATGCGGGACTGACTGTATAAGTTTGCGCCTAGATAAAATAATATGTATTAAAGGTAATAACAATGAATGTAAAAATTAAAATTCTGATTGTTTGTCTGATTTTCGGAATGTATGCATGTAAACAGGCTGATCAAGCTAAGCATAAGGCTGAACTTTTGGATGAATTTATGACTGGTCAGTCAAAATATTTTAAATTTAATGGAAATGCGCTGCTTGCCGAAAATGGAAAAATTGTATTCCAAAAATCATATGGCTATTCAGATTATGATACCAAAAGAATGCTAAATGATTCTTCTGTATTCGAACTGGCATCTTTAAGTAAACAGTTTACTGCTACAGGCATTCTTTTGCTTATGGACTGGGGTAAATTGAAATTGACAGATTCTTTGCGAAGATATTTTCCTGAGCTACCTTATACCAATATTACCATCCATCAAATGCTTACCCACACTTCTGGCTTACCTGATTATGTGGATATCATGATGCAAAAATGGGATAAAACAAAAATAGCTTTTAATGATGATGTCATTCGTATGCTTGCCAGTGAAAAGCTCCCTGTACTTTTTAAACCCGGCACTACATGGGAATACAGCAATACTGCCTATATGTTGCTGGCATCCATCATTGAACAAGTGTCGGGACAAAGCTTCAAGGATTACATGGCAGATAATATTTTCAAGCCTTTGGGCATGACGAATACACGTATTTACAATACACGTCGCTCACTAAAAGATACCATACCCAACTATGCTTATGGCTATATATACAATGACTCTTTACAAAAGTATATCTTTCCCGATAATGATGCCAATGAAAATTATGTCATCTACCTTGATGGAATTCAGGGGGACGGCATTGTCAATTCTACTACAGCTGATCTTTTGAAGTGGGACAGGTCAATGAAAAATATAGCGTTATTGAATGAGATGACCCAAAAAGAAATGATGAAAGGTCAGGCCATGTCAGATACGCTAAATGAAACCTATTATGGTTATGGAGTATCAATCTCGAAGACTGAACTGGGAAATCTTATCTCCCATTCCGGAGGATGGCCAGGTTATACTACATTTCTGGCCAGAAACATCGACAAAGATCAGACGTTTGTTGTGCTTTCCAATAATAACTCCAATTCGCCGGCAATAAGCAATGCATTGCAGCTCATCATGGCTGGCAAAGAAGTAGTGATGCCCTATGAACATAAAGAAATTATGGTTGATTCCATGGCTTTGGGGCCTTTAACAGGTACGTATAAAGACAAAAACGAAATCAATATTGAAAGGAATGGGAGCTCTTTAAAAATGGTTTTGGGCAATGGCCAGACAAGAAAGCTAATGGCAGAGTCTTCTGATAAATTCTTTTATTCTGATGGAAGCGATCGTCAGCTGGAATTTGTGAGAGATGAATCAGGACAAGTAAAAGCTGTATTTATAATCATTAATGGTGTAAAATCAGAATTGAAGAAAATATAATAGATTCAAAATGGATAGCCATCAAATTCTAATTTCTCAAATTTAACTACAAGATGTTGATTATCTTATAATTAAATTTGAGTAAAATAGGAAGACTTAATGAAAATCAAATCTTAATCCAAGCGAAATATTGTTTTGATCTATGTCATTATCAGTAAATAAAGAATTCAAATCGTATTTTGTGTACAAACTCACATCTTTATATCCAAAATAAGCACTTAACCCATATATGAAATCACTGGTATTATAATCACCCTTGGTAGTTTGCTCTGTCTCAAGTCCATCTGCTTTATATTGAAGCAATTGTTTGCTCCTGAGGTTTATACCTGCATAGCCACCTAACCCCATTCTGAAAGTATTTTGAGTTCTGATGATGGCTGTCTCTTCAGACATACGCTTTTTTGAAAAATCAAATTCAAAATGTACTGGGACAACCATATTGATATTTCTGAAATACGGTTCATCTCTGAGACTTTCAGGATGATCTGCAAGAATTGTTTTATTACCTGTTTTAACATAATATTGGTTGTCTTCAGGTCTTAGATTATTGTACGTGAAAGATAAACCATATTTTAAATGAAGAAACGGAGAATTTTGAGCTAATCTGGTTTTCCAAGTCCATCCCCACTCGTAAAACCTGGAGTTACGCAGTTTTATTCCATTATCTTCGATACTTCCAAAATCTCCTTCAGTTATAAGATTATTTAATCCGAAAGCAAATACAAATTGAGTAGTAGTACGGGATTCTCCTCTGTATTTTTTATGCTTTCGTGGTTTCCAGTCTATTGAAAAGCCATCGAAATCAATTTCACGTTTCTTCTTATTACGGTACTCATCATCTTTCTCTTGATCTTCGTCAATATCCTCCAGATTGTCGATTCGTTCGTCTTTTTCTTCAACTTCTCCTTTAACCAATGCCTGTATTTCTTTTTCCAAAGGTTCAATTCTTGTTTCTATGCGATCAGCACATTTTTCTGCCACTGCTTTTTTTTGTATTTCTGCTTCTGATGTGGTGATTTCTCCTTTCTCCAAACGATAATTAATGGCTTCAACTTCTAATCTGAGGGTTTCTTTTTCTTGAGATTTTATGATTTCAATATCATTTTTTATGATCTTCATCCGGTTTTCAAATCCTGACTGACTGTAGGAATGGATGGATAAACAAATAAATAGAGCGATGTACAAAATTCTGTTCATTTTGATAAATTTTAAATTTGATGTAATAGATTGTAATTATTTTGGTTTAACCTCATTTCTTTGACTGACGGCCGTAACCATAGTTTCAGATTTTTCGGTCAGCGTTTTGAATACTTTAGACAAAAATGATTGGTGAGAAGCAACTTCTGCTTCTTTCAGTAATTTTTCAGGATCAAGACCATATTTATACTTGACCCCTTCATCTTTTTTTTGTGAAATCTTTGCCACAATTTCATTCTCTATATATATTGCGGGATGCTCTGATGTCTCAGGAAAAACTGTGATGGGTTGACTATAAATAACTGATGCCTGTTCATCATTTATTTGGATATTTTGTTTTTGTGCGGTATTTTCAGGAAGTAAATTACCGCCTGCTATCAGCGGAACCAATACATTTTTTTCTGACTGATGCTGGTCATTTACATTTTTTGTTGGCGACTGTCCGACAATAAAAACTTGACTTTTATGATTTTTTGCTACCGACTTACTTTTTTCTTTTTCTGCCGACCCGTTGGTTGGAATAAATTCATTTTTTAGATTAACTGACCATGGCGTCTTATATTTTTCAGTCACTACCACTGATTCATCTGTCTTTATTTTCGGCATATCCTTTTTGAAAATAAACCATAAACAAACCATAAAAATTGGAGCTAAACTGGCAGCAATCAACAGAAATAATGGTCTTTTCTTTTTCTTTGGAGTTTCGGCAATAGACAACATAGCATCAAGTCGATCCCAGGATTGGGCTGACGGATGGATGGTCCTTTGTTCAAAATAAAGTTTTATATTATTGTACATTGTTTTATTATCCATGATAAGCCATATTATTTTGATGTAACCATTGCTGAAGTAGTTTTCTTGCATAAGCCAACTGAGACTTTGATGTACCTTCTGAAATGCCTAGTAATTCAGCAATTTCCTGGTGTTTATGACCTTCAATGGCATAAAGATTGAACACCATTTTGCATCCAAAAGGTAACAAGTCAATCATCGACTGAATATCCTTAATAATCATACTACTGTCAGAAGTTTCTACAGCCGTTATTTGACTATCTTCATCCGTAAAACGGACATTTTTATTCGCTCTGATAAAAGATAAACATTCATTGACAGCTATCCTTCTCATCCAAGCCTCAAAATTTCCTCTATTTTCAAATTTACTCAGATGCGTAAATATCTTCATAAAGGCAGTCACTAGTACGTCCTCCGCGGCGTATATGTCATTGATGTATTGGCGGCATATACTAAGCAGTTTTGGAGCATACTTGTTGTAAATCATTCTCTGCGCCACGCGATCGTTATGGATAGCATGATCAATCCATTCAAACAATTCACTATTTATATCTACAACCTTCAAAATGACGACTATTATTTGTGTTCAGTTTTAATGACGATGGGAAAAGGAAAAAGGTTGTAAACAAGTTGAAGTTTTTTTAAATTTAGTTATTTTATTTAATTCCACAATATGGAAAACCCAACCGTTTTATGGAAATTTGCTACCATCTAAAAAATAATGACATCAAATAGACCCTATGATATTGTTGAGAAATAAATAGAATCTTTTACATTTTCTAATGTCGTTTTAATATGCATTACTCTTCTGATAAAGTTTTTCATAACTTGGTTTTTCAAGTGTATATCTATTATATCGTTGGTTTTTATCAGATCATAAATATTTACCCAACCCTCATCTGTATTTATCGAAATCAATGGTTTAGGTACATACAAACCATATTCTATTCTTAAGAAAAGTTTTTTATTGTATGGATTTTTTCTGTCCACTTCATTCTTAGATAGCAGACTACTTATATATGACCTTTCTTTTCTGTATTCAGGCACCACATTGGACGAAAGACCGGAAAAGAACCGGAGAAACTCCAAAGTATCAAAAGCAGGTAGACCATCCCAATGTCTTCCTTTTACATTTTCCTCTTTGTAGATTATAAATGATCTAAAAACAGAAATCATATAAGTTAATTATAAGTATTCACCTTGATAATATTCAAGTTTTATAAGTTTTTTATTGATCATCAGACACAAACTATCATTACGCAATACGGGATAAAATTTTTTCATCATTTCGTTTTTGGTGTTATTTTTCCAGAAAGCATGAAAGTATGATTAGATGTATTGCTGTTCTGCCGTGGTTGTCCGTCAATTGTGACTTTGCTCCACTTTTGATCAGATCGTCCATGATCTTTTGCGAACCTAATTTTGCAGCCATCATCACAGGTGTACGGTTCACTTCATATCTAAAATCTACACCATATTGGTCAGTTTTTTGTTTGAGTGTTTTGACATTACCAATCATGTACTCATTATAAGCTATCACTGAAAAGCTTTTCCCCTTGGTAAGCCAATCATCAGCTGATATCGCGTATACGCTTGCACTTAAAAATAAAAAAGACAACATCAGGTTATTTAAGGACAAGTTGCTGGCAGGATCTCTAAGTATGACATCAGTAAAGATATTCTGATGACGTTATCATTTGTGTTTTAAGACTGTACTTTCCTATAACTGTTCAATAGACTTCAATTTGTATTACGTCTATTTGATCGAAGTCCGGGGAAAAATAACACCACCAGAATAGTTAACAATTTAATAATTAACAAACTATACAACTAAAAAAAGTTTAATTTTGTTAACTTGCATTATAGTCCAATTTATTTTATGCAGGATTTTAAAAGGAACACCTATGAGGTACTCAAAAGTATTACTAAATATGAGGGTACAGATATTACTTTGCTTGTCGCGCTTATCAACATAATCAGATCTTCAAAACATCAGCTTTCAAAAGGGGTCAATGAAGATTTTGATGACCTGATTTACTGGATAGGGACATATCCTGAAATAAATGAAGGCTTAAAAAATTATTTATTCAGAATTTGTATCAATAAAAACATCAACAGTATTCTTACGGATGCTGATATGGTAGCCGGTATTGATTTTTGGGGAGAATTACGGGATAGAATCGTTTTGAAATTTTTACCGGAAAAGGCAGATAAAGAAACCCTGGAATACCTCATTTCAGATGTATTTTATAAGGAATCTGATGGCAATTGGATCTCACATCTAGAAGATGAAAAGTGTTTGAAGTTGTTAAAAGTAATGAATATCCACGGCTTATATGAAATGGATAATCAGAATTTTATTGTACAAGAACTTTTATTCTCTTTGAAAGTATTATCACATCGTATCTCAGGATATGGTTTGGATGCAAAAGTAATGAAAATGGTTCCCGGGTATTCTAAGTTGCTGAATCCATTTGTTGCACTCCAAAGCGAAGTAAATACTTTTATAAAAGATATTGATAAGGACAGATCCGAACGCAGCATTGATGATATGAATTACCGCCAAATCCAGATTCTTATTGGGCAGTGCAAAGATTATATCAGTGATGCTTATGCTAATATTCCTGAGCTGGGCATCAGTTTTAAAGTACATCAGCAATTGATCTTGATTGAAAAGCTAATTGATAGATTGCAGGTTATACTAGATCTTATAAGTATTGATAGCAATACAAAAAGTGAAATAAAACTTATCCAGCTGGCAAAAAATCTGATTAGCTATACCTCAGGTAAATCAAAATTATCTGAATATATCAATAAGTCAACGCAAATATATGCCCGCGAAATTACCCGTAATATCGCTATAAAAGGAGAAGAATATATAACATCCGATGCTAGATCGTATTGGGTTATGTTTCGTTCAGCTTTAGGTGGGGGAGCCATAGTAGCTATTGCCTGTGTTGTAAAAGTGAATTTTTCTGCCATTGAAGCCAGTTTGTTTGGTAAAGCAATGTTGTACAGTTTTAATTATGCCATGGCCTTCATAGCGATTTATTTATTGCATTTGACATTGGCCACTAAGCAGCCGGCTATGACCGCTGCCACCTTAGCCCAGAATTTGCAGGACGACATAGAAGCAAAAAATGGTTATTCAAAATTAGCCAACCTTGTCTCCAGAGTGTTCAGGTCACAATTTATTGCTTTTACCGGCAATGTTTTTATGGCATTTCCTGTAGCATTGCTGATCATGATCACGTGGACTTATATTTTTGGTATCAATTCTTCTGAACATAAGGCACTATCCATGATTCATGACTTGAATATTTTTACATCTCCTGCCATTTTTCATGCAGCAATAGCTGGTGTTTTTTTATTTATTTCCGGATTGATCGCAGGAAACATTGCCAACAGGAATAAAAACAAACATATTCCTGACAGGATTCGCCAACACCCGGTTTTGAAGCAATTGGTAAGTTGGAAATGGAGGAATAAGTTTGCATTATTTATTGATCATTATTGGGCAGGCATTGTCAGCAATCTGTGGTTTGGCGTTTTTATGGGGTCGGTTAGTACGGTAGGGATCATTTTTGGATTGGACCTGGATATCCGTCACATTACTTTTGCAGCAGGTAATTTTGCTTTGGCATTGCATGGACTTAATTATTGCATGTCAGGCTACGATATTTTTCATTCTATACTTGGCATTGGTGTCATTGGATTTGTGAATTTTTCTGTTAGTTTTTCTTTATCCTTATTTTTAGCTTTGAGATCGAGAGGTATTTCCGTCAGCATGATCTTGGAAATTTTTAAAAGTATTAAAACACTATTCAAAAGCAAACCAATGATTTTTTTGTATCCAACAAAAGAAGGTAAGATAGAAAATTAATAGAGAATCTGTTAGATATCAAAAGATATGGGGTCAGCTATTTTAAAATTCAACATTGTATTTTATTTTATCGTCATTCAATGAACTTTTTTGATGGATAAGTTGTCATATGTAGCGAGGGTGAGTGGCTATGTTAATAAGAATCGGAAATGATTGCCTTTCAGGTATTTATTTTGTTAATATATCCTTCATTACTATAAAAGAGTAATTTAAGTTCAAAACAATATGCGGCAATTAAAAATAACTAATAACATCACTTCCAGAGAAAGTCTGGCGTTGGATAAGTATTTGGTAGATATAGGTCGTATAGATTTATTGACTATTGATGAAGAATCTGATTTGGCCAGACGTATACGTGAAGGTGATGAATTGGCTTTGGAAAAACTAACAAAAGGGAATCTAAGGTTTGTCGTTTCTGTAGCCAAACAATACCAGAATCAGGGGCTCTCACTTGCTGACCTGATCAATGAAGGAAACGTTGGATTAATGAAAGCTGCAAAACGCTTTGACGAGACCAAAGGGTTTAAATTTATATCTTATGCCGTGTGGTGGATCCGTCAATCCATCCTTCAGGCAATTGTAGAATATTCCAGAATGGTGCGACTACCTTTGAATAAAATGACGGCATACAATAAAGTCAATGACGCATATGTAACTTTTGTTCAGAAAAATGAACGTGAACCTACGCATGAAGAGTTGGCAGAAATTCTGGGGGTAAATGAAAAAGATATTGCAAATATGCTGAAAGGAGGTAATCGACATATTTCAGTGGATGCGCCGCTTAGCGATGATGAAGGCTCCATGTCCATGCTAGATATGATGAGTCTTGGAGATGAAGATAGTCCCGATCTCAAACTCATGGAAGAGTCTGTCAGAAAAGAAGTAGTAGAAGGGCTCGAGATACTCTCGCCAAGGGAAATACAGGTAGTTTCTTCATATTATGGTTTGGATGGTAATAAACCTTTGACATTGGAAGAGATAGGGGAGCTGTATGACCTGACCAGAGAGCGAGTGCGCCAGATAAAAGAAAGAGCTATACGACGTATGAGAAAATCAATCAGCAAAAACGCTCTTCGTTCTTTTTTGAGCTGACAATAAATTTTGAATGATTATCTTTGTCATTTTTTAGCTTATTGACTTGATCATTGTATGAAAGTTGTTGATTTTTTGCGGTTTCTTTTCAAAATGACCATTTCAAAGAGTCAGTTATTGAGGGATATTGATACACTTCGCAAAGAAATTTCTGATTTAAAAAAAATGCTGATTCCATTTAATAGCGATGAGATTGAATTACTTTCGTTAAATCAAAGCAATGTTTCCAAAAAGAAAAGGTTTTCTACCGTCACAAAAGGTATATTTAATACAATTTACTATGAACATCTGATCGCATACGGGATTAAAAACTATTCTAATAATCAAAAATTGATATTGATTTGTTCTTCGACGGACGAATTTGTGTACTTGTCCAAAGGTAACTCAACGCATGTTTTTATGAATGATACTGAAGCCGGAGTTCTTACTTCAGATGGGAAATTTTATAATATAAAAAACAAATTGTTGGCATTAATTGATGGTGCCGACCAACTACAATCACACACCGTTTGGATTCAAGGCAAAGACATGGGCTATATCAATAATCCTCGGTTTGTGTCAAATTCCATACCACGTGCCTACAACCTGCTCAAAACCATGAATCAGGAAGAGCAAAACATCTTTCTTTGTCTTACTCTGGTCAATCTGGTAGAAGAAGCACAGCTAAATTAAAGTTTGATTTTGTTTACTTCCTCTATCGTCCCAAATTTCAGGGTGACAATTTTATACATAATTAAAGCAGAGTTGTCTATCAGTAATTTTTTTTATGTGCAACATTTTTATATTTTCTAAGTTATTTTTACAATATTGTGAAAGATTACTTCAATATTTGTAATTTTGACCTGTAAAGTTTTAATAATATGAGTGTATTGGATCTGGCTAGAGTGATAATATATCGCTTTCACGAAAAGGGATTGGAAATTTTTTTGATCAACAATGAAATGGATAAAGATCAGGATATTTGGCAGATTCCACAAGGACTTTCTGAATCAATAAGAGAAAAGGACCATTTGAAAAATATAATTGATCTTGACGTGGATGTGGATGAAAATGGCAGAACCATCAAAACATTAGCTATTGAGGGAGACTGGCATGATATCCCATCGATCAGAGGCATGTTAAAGCATGATGTAAAACTGGTCAAAGCTATTGTGAAAGAAAATCTTCCAGGCAGCGAAAAAGGAGCTTACTTCGCAGTAAAAGAAGCTTTCAAAAAAGTTATGCCACACGAGTATAAAGCACTCAAAGAACTCAAAGATGTACTTTTTGACAGAAATTCTGTCACAAATATTTAACGCAGATTTTGTTTTAATATGACGGTAGAAAGCTGTACCATCCGTAATACTTCGTTTCAGTTTGACGGAGTTAAAAACGTTTATCATGGCAAAGTGCGGGATGTTTACGATTTGGATGATGATCTATTGATGGTTGCAACAGATAGAATCTCTGCCTTTGATCACGTTCTTCCTAGAGCAATTCCATACAAAGGGCAGGTACTTAATCAAATCGCCCAACACTTTTTGCTCAATACAAAAGATATCGTACCCAACTGGTGGGTAGCAAGTCCGGATCCTAATGTCACCATTGGCCATAAGGCAGAGACGATTAAAATTGAAATGGTCATAAGAGGCTATTTGTCAGGTCATGCATGGCGCACCTATAAATCTGGGGTAAGATTATTGTGTGGCGTGCCCATGCCAGATGGAATGAAAGAAAATGAAAGATTTCCGAAACCCATCATCACACCTACCACCAAAGCATCCGAAGGTCATGATATGGATATATCTGTAGCTGAAATCATCCATCAGGGTATCGTCAGTCTGAAAGATTGGAATCAGCTTGAAAAATATACCAGATCTTTATTTGAACGAGGAACCAAAATGGCGGCAGATAGAGGGTTGATCCTGGTGGATACCAAATATGAATTCGGTAAGGTGGGCGACCAAATCATTTTAATAGACGAGATTCACACACCTGATAGTTCACGTTATTTTTACTCGGAAGGTTATGAAACAAAACAGCTCAAAGGAGAACCACAACCGCAACTATCAAAAGAGTTTGTCAGAGAATGGCTCATTGCCCATGGTTTTCAGGGATTGGAAGGGCAGCAAATGCCGGATATGCCCGATGATTTTGTATGGGAGATTTCAGATAAGTATATCCAATTGTATGAAATGATCACGGGGAGTAAATTTATAAAAGCCAATGTATCTGACATTAAGAATAGGATAGAGCAAAATGTAAATGAATACATGCGCTCATAATCATAGGGTTATTTCGATTGATTTTGATTTTATCGACTAGCGTTGATCAAAATTTGCATCTGCGATCCTATATTTTACAAATCCAACTAAAACCAGACAAGTTCTGTATGTCAAAATTCCCAAAAGGTTATTATATTGTTTCCCATAATAATCTATCTGATAAAGATAATAAATCCTGTACACAGAAGTAAAACAAAAAATAGCACATCACATGTATCTTATGTGATGTGCTATAAATTTATATCACTTCCTACGGAATCATAACAAATTATGCATGTCTGGTGATCGAAGTTAGGAACTTCGACCATTGGGGTTTTAATTATTGCTTTCATTAGATCAAATTAAATTTATAGGATTTAATAAAATTTTCAAAACTTTAATTAACTTATATAATAAAAGGATAAAAATTTTACAGCCATAGATCCGTTTTCATCCTTTTCAAAAAAATATATATCTGCTACTTCACATGATTCTCCACATACAGTTGAAGCAATAAAAAAACCTTTGTTATTTGAGAAAAAATAGAATTCCGAGACTCTAATTACTTTGACCTCATTACTAAAATTTTTAAAATCAAAATCGCCCACTGAAATATTACATTGTATCAATTCATTAAATGAACTACAAAAGATTTTAGTATCTAACCAAGATTTTTTTTCAAAATATTCAAAATCAACACTTTGACTTCCATATTTTCTAATAAATTTTTCTGGATCTTTTACATCATTACTAAAACCTTTATAAATTTCTATTTTATTTGAGTTATCAAAATTTAAATTTGACAAATATTTACAAAATATTTCGTTGATATAAGATCCCTTATGAATAATATCATTATCTTTTAAAACCTTACAACTACTAAGGATAATTAGCAAAATACTTAATCTTAACATCGTATTGAATTTTCATTATTCAATATATTAGTAATAAACTTTGTTTTTAACAAACCTAAATTTTTTTCTGAAATTAAATTTTTTCCAGACATATCCTTCATTCCCAACCATGCTAAATATTTATAATCTTCTACAGTTCCAATTTTACCATTGAGTTCATACAATAAAAACGCAATTCTATTTATAAATACTTCTGCCATCAAAGTATGATGATTATTATTATTTGGGTCTAAGTTATGGTAATTTTTTCTCATATATTCATTCCAAATTGTTCCCAAATCTTTTCCAAATCCTTGAATATAATCCATACTATACAGATCTTTATAAATTTCCGCATGTATAAATTCATGAAATATCGTACCTGCATAGTATAAGGGGCTTACTAAATTAAAGCAATCATCATCATTAATCACTATTCTACTAACACCTGATGCATTCCAATATGTTCTTCCATTTGTAGTAGATGGTAGTGAATTATCATACTCACAAACAAGAAAAACTGAAGGGTCATTATTCATAAATTGACAAATTAAATTATCTCCGCTCTCAGAATTCATCGATTTTATTTTTTTCCAAATACAATCTAGTTTCGGACAAGTATTTATTAAAACTTCTACTATGTAATCCACCTCACCCAAAGCCGCATCCAATCCTGCTAAACTCATTTCATTATTATTGCAAAGCCTGCTAAATATTTCATCCTTATCTATGTCTTCTCCTGTACATGGATCTAGGAGGGTCGTATGATAGTAAAAATCCAGAAGACCAGCTTTATCAGACCCCGCAGCTAAATTTTGTATACAATATTCATTCTCAAGTGTTTTAGTATTATTTGTACCATTACATAAATTTTTTATCGCTTGAGCTGCTATATTTGATGAAATCGGATCATTTGAGTGATTTTCAAGAAACTGTTCTATGATTCTGATGGAGGCCATGTATTTATCGAAATCAAGATTAATATTTTTATTTTTAAGAGCACAATTTAGATAACTATTTAAGTCGTTACCAGCGTTTGGACCACTACATGCTGTAAGTAATGCTTTTTTTACATTTGCAACGGCACTTGGAGCATTATTTTGATTTTTGAGAAAAGCCATTATATTATTCGCCAACGCTTGATCTTTATACAACATTTTATATTCACAATCTCCAAACTGCAACAAACCATGAAGTGTGCATAATTCCGGAAAATTTAAATTGCTGGTCTCCCCATTATCTTCCAGATCATTAAACTGTTGTAGTAAACACTTTAGTTTTTCATCTTCCCAATCTCTATCATTGGAAAATGATGTCCCCCCATGATCACCTCCAGTACCGCTCCATGTACCACCCCATGTACCTCCTGAAAACCCAGAATTTCCCGGTCCGGGATCACCAATCCAACTACTTCCTTTCCATTCTCCATCAGCCCACCAGTAATATATATTCTCTAGCCCATCCCATAACCAATTGCCAATATCGCTGATAACAGCTCCTGTTCCATCCCAAACTACTGCTTTAATATCACAATATATCATACACCACCATGATAAATTGCAACCATTGCTGCAATCACATCTGGTAGAGAGATGTTTAAAGTCATAAACATTTCTCCCACTTATATGAAGCGTCAAATTTTCAAATTTTGTTAAAATACCATTTTTATAGGCTCCAATTTTCTCGACTCTGTCATAATCATTGATCAATAATGTTATACCTGTAAAATTACTTTGGGGATAAATCAAAAAATATGATTGGTCGAAATATGAACCAGGTTTTTTATCCCATAACATGAGCTCACTTCTGATATCGCCCAAAGAATCCTTGAAAAAAGCAATCAAAGCTCCCTTATCTTGGGTAGGTTTAATAATAGAGTCCAGTGAATATTTATCCAGATACCCAATGAAAACAGGGTCTCCAAATTGATTTGTTGACCTTACAAGTGTGCTAAAATCTGGAAGAACTTTAAGCGGTGTCCTATGATTTGTTCTCAATGATACCCCTTGATGATTAATGCTGTTGCAATGGTCAATAATTTCTTCTAAACTAATAACTCTGCTAATACTGAGAGCGTTCTCCTCCTTCTGGCACCCAAAAATTAAGAATAATGCGGACATAGCCATAAGGCAACCTAGTTTAAAATTTTTCATGGTAAAAATAGTGTAAATAAATGTAATCAATCATAGAAATGAGTAAAAGAATACGCACCCTTTGAGTCACTTCCTGTCACGGCAAAGATTGTTTTTTTTTTTT
>JBBRVQ010000023.1:0-57016 GCA_038246735.1 Chitinophagales bacterium | reverse complement strand
TACGATCGCTGCCTGTTATCCAACCGTAGCAGCGGCAGAAGCGGCGGCACTTACTGCGACTTCGGCCACTGACAACTGCCCCGGTGCCTTGACGGAAACGGCTTCTACAGCAGGAACTTGCTCGGCTGTAATCACCGTAACGACTACGGATGGGTGCGGCAACTCTACTTCTACTGCTTACAATACTCGGATTGACAATACACCACCAACAGTTACAGTGGGAACGATCGCAGCTTGCTACCCAACGGTTGCGGCAGCAGAATCGGCAGCATTGGCAGCCACTTCGGCTACGGATATTTGCTCAGGTGCATTGACAGAAACAGCTTCTACAGTCGGGACGTGTGCAGCAGTGGTGACGGTAACAACAGCGGATGGGTGCGGCAACAGTGCCTCGGTTACCTACAATACTCGGATAGACAATACTGCACCCATCGTAACTATGGGGGCGGTTGCCGCTTGTTATCCGACAGTAGCGGCAGCTCAGGCAGCAGCGTTAGCAGCTACTTCTGCTACAGACAATTGCCCAGGTACGCTCACTGAAACAGCATCTACGGTAGGAACCTGTACGGCTGTAGTTACTGTTACAACGACCGATGGTTGCGGCAACAGCAAGCAAGTCACGTACAATACGCGCATAGACAACGTTGGCCCTACTGTAACACAGGGTACCATTGCCGCATGTTACCCAACTGTAGCAGCAGCAGAATCGGCAGCACTAGTCGCTACGACGATTATAGATGATTGTTTGTCCACGCTGATGACGGTTGTCTCTACAACGGGTACTTGTTCAGCTGTTATCACCTTAACTGCTACTGATGGATGTGGAAATAGTGCATCAACTTCTTATAATACACGTATTGATAACACACCACCAAATATTATTTGCAAAAATAGTACGGTGACTTTGACTGGAAATGGAACTTATACACTTACAGCAACGGATGTATTGAATGCGATTTCCGCTGATAACTGTGGGAGTTATACTGTTGCCATCAGTCCGGCTACAGTTACTTGTGCAAATAAAAATCAAACTATTCCAGTAATGGTAACAGTAGTTGATGCTTGTGGAAATACTTCTTTATGCACGGCTCAAATATCGGTTTTAGAAGGGACGGCGCTTCCAGGTGGATGGTTTAATAACAATGTGGGAACCACAAGCGGTAGTTCAATTTTTTCTCCTTGCGTTGGTTCTAACGGTTCTTTTGTATTGTCCTCTACTGGATTTGGTACTTCTCAAAGTGACAAATTACAATTTGCTTATAAAGAGATATGTGGTAATACAGTAGTAACGGCCCGAGTAACGAATATCACTGGCTTGGGATGGGGTGGGGTTATTATTAGAGAATCGACCGCACCCGGAGCTAAGAAAGTAGTATTAAAAACTCAGTTGGCTTCAACCATCAGACGTGAATTCAGATCTGTAACAAATGGTGCAACAAATGCTTTAAGCCTTACTCGTCCTACACATACCTGGTTACGAATTGAGAGAATCGGAAATGTCTTCAATGGATATACATCAGTAAATGGCACAAGTTGGAATTTTGCTTTTTCTGCAACAATAAGCATGACGAACTGTGTTTATGTGGGTCTTATTTCTGAAAGTATAAATAATGTTACCCCGAATGTAGCCACTTTTGATAATGTAAGTGTAACTGGAAACATGAATATTAGCAGGATAAATAATTCTGGTAGAAATGCTCAATATGCTGAAGTCCCAACAGAGCTTACTATATATCCGAATCCTACTTCAGACGAAATTAATATCGGGCTTCATGATTATTTAAATAAAGAAGTGTCTATAGAAATACTCAGCCCTGAAGGAAAATTAGTTCATATAATTAAAATAGATAAAGTAGATATGTTGATTAAGACAATTGATTTGTCAGAAAGCCCTTCTGGGTTATATATTTTAAAGTTGAAGTCCCCTGGTTCAATAGAGCTGAGTCAGAGAGTAATAGTGATTCATTAAAAAGTGTATAGCTAATGATAGTTAACTACTTTAAGTAGAAATAAAAAAGCCTTCTTAAACTTAAGAAGGCTTTTTTATTTTCGTGGAAAATAATTTGCAATTTTATTTTTAGCTATTATTCAGGAATTCAATTAATTGGTAAATAAAATTTTCTCCAACTAATTTGATTTAAGATCATTTTCAAAGATTATTGGTTTTTAAATCTTTTTACTGCTGCAGTAAGTTTAGGTACCACGTCAAACAGATCACCTACTACGCCATAATCTGCAGCTTTAAAGAAAGGTGCTTCAGGATCCTTGTTTATTACAACAATCACTTTACTGTTGTTTACACCCGCCAAATGTTGTATAGCTCCTGAAATACCGGCTGCAATATATAGATTAGGACGAATCGCAACTCCCGTTTGTCCCACATGTTCATGATGAGGTCTCCAATGTGAATCTGCCACTGGTCTGGAGCAAGCTGTGGTAGCTCCAAGTGATGTGGCAAGATCCTCAATAATTCCCCAGTTTTCAGGTCCTTTCATACCGCGACCTGCCGATACCACCAGTTCTGCTTCTGGTAAAGGAGTAATTCCTTCAGCTGTTTTTCGTTCCAGAACCTTTAATGTGGTCGACATAACAGGCAAAATTACATTTTGTGGTATGATCGATTCTCCTATTATTTGAGGCTGGATCGTATTTCCCATCACACTGATTACCTTCTTTGGTGTTTCGATGGCATATTTTACTATGGCTTTGCCGGAGTATACGGATTTACTAACTACAAATCCATCATTCAAATCAGGAAGTGAGTTCGCTCCAGAAATGCTTCCTGCCTCTAATCTTATAGCAAGTCTTCCGGTCAATGCCTTACCATTGGCAGTATTTGCAAGAATGATCGTATTGGCATTATTTTCAATGGCTACTTGGGCAATGATGGCTAAATATGATTGAGAATCAAATTCCAAATCCATATCCGCATTGACATGAATCACTTTTGTTACCCCATATTTTCCCGGTGAGCCTGGATCTTCTGTCTTACCAATCAATAAAGCGATACAATCTGTACCTAAACTTGACGCTAGTTTGCAACCATAATATGCAACCTCAAACCCAGTTTTTTTTATTTTGCCTTTTGGACTCTCTATATATACCAATACTGCCATTTCTATTGTATTTCTATTTTATTTTAAAAAACTTTACTTCAGATTACTTTAGCTTCTTCATGTAACAAACGTACCAGTTCATCCATATTTTCAGGATCAACCAATTTTACTCCGGTTTTCATATTTGGAAGTATATATTTTATGGCTTTGGTACGCGGGGAAACTTCGATGGGGCTGATGACATTTAGTGGTTTGTTTTTTGCCATCATGATTCCTTTCATGTTTGGAATTCGTTGTTCAGCAAGACCTTTGGCTGCGGATAAAACAAAAGGACCTTCTATCTGGCTTATTTCAATACCACCTTCAATTTCTCTGGTGACTTTACTGATATTGCCGTTAACTTCCATAGATGAAGCATACGATATATAAGGCAGGTTTAAGAGCTCAGCAACCATTGCCCCGACTTCTGAACCATTATAATCGATCGTTTCTTTTCCTAGAAAAATGATGTCAAAGGGTGTTGTTTTTGCATAAGAGGCAATATTTGTTGCTGTTGTGAAGCTGTCTGTATTATCAAGATCTACTCTTACTGCGTCATTTGCTCCTATGGCGAGTGCTTTCCTTATGATAATGTCATTATTGGCCGGGCCAACATTCAGCACTGTAACGTTTCCTCCATGCTGTTCTGTCAACTCAAGCGCTCTTACCAGAGCATACCACTCATCATATGGGTTCATTATAAAACTAACTCCATCTGAATTGTATTCTGTATCATTGGATTTGAAAGAAATTTTGGAAGTAGTATCCGGGGTTTTACTTATACAAACTAATAGGTTCATTTAATAGGATTTTATTACTTAGTTAATTAATAACAATTTGGAAAGATGCTTGTTTTAAATTTATAACAATTAAAAAAAATGTCATCATTAAAAATATCTTTGTGCAAAGATAAGTAGTTTATGTTTAAAAATTGAACTCAGAGTTAAAAAAATATGAAAGAAAAGAGATTAAAATTGCTTTTAGACATGCTCAAAAATGATCCTGAAGATTCATTTGTAAGGTATGCTGTAGCAAAAGAATATGAGAGTTTATCAGATTATCAATCTTCTCTGGATCATTTTCTTATTTTAAAAACAAAAGATCCGAATTATGTAGGTATGTATTACCATTTGGCAAAATTGTATGAAAAACTCGAAAATTTGTCACTTGCTTTGCAGACTTATGATGAAGGTATAGCTGTGTCAAAAAAAATACCTGATTTTCATGCTTTATCAGAACTCAATTCAGCCAGATTAAATTTGGAAATGGATATGTGAAGATAATGACGACAGCTTAAACAAATATTGACCCTTACTGTTAGACAAACTTTATCCAAATTGTCCTCATGTATCATAACATATTTTGGTTTAGAAGAGATCTTAGATTATCAGATAATGCTGGATTGTTTCACGCTTTAAAAGATGGTCTTCCTGTCATTCCTGTATTTATTTTTGATACGCAAATACTAGAAAAACTAACTGACCGAACTGATGCGAGGGTCACATTCATTTATGATACCGTCATAATGCTGAAGAAAGATCTTCAGTCGATAGGCAGTGATTTAGATATTAGATACGGTGATCCTTTCACCATTTGGACATCCATTCTACAAAAGTATAAGCTGAAGACTGTTTTTGCCAATCATGATTTTGAATCTTATGCCATAGAGAGGGACAGAGTAATAGGCCAATTACTGCATGATAATCAGATTGGATTTACAACTTACAAGGACCATGTCATTTTTGAAAAGCATGAGGTTGTAAAGGATGATGGAAAACCTTACACTGTTTTTTCACCATACAAGCGTAAATGGTTGGAGAAACTTAATAGTCTATCAGAAACATCTGGGTCTTCTCCGTTTTTTGAAGCATATCGATCAGAAGATCATACTGCTGGTTTCTGCAAAACTGTTTTAAAAAGTGAATGTCCTGATTTGAGTTCTATGGGCTTTCAAAGATCCAGTATATCTATCCCAGCTGATACAGTATCTCAAGCTATAATAAAAGACTATGATAAAAATAGGGATTTTCCTGCTTTAAACGGTACATCCCGGTTGGGTTTACATTTTAGGTTCGGCACTATTTCGATCAGAGATAAAGCAAAAAAAGCCATCTTTTTGAATCAAACGTATTTGAGCGAATTAATATGGCGGGATTTTTATGCTATGATTTTATATCATTTTCCGCATGTGGAAAAAAGTTCCTTTCGACCGGAATATGATAATATTGTATGGAGAAATAATGTAAATGAATTTAATGCCTGGTGTGAAGGCCGTACTGGTTATCCCATTGTAGATGCTGGTATGAGAGAACTAGCGGCAACAGGATTTATGCATAATCGTGTGAGAATGATTACAGCAAGTTTTCTGACTAAACATTTACTCATTGACTGGAGATGGGGTGAATCTTGGTTTGCAGAAAAACTGCTGGATTTTGATCTGGCAAGTAATAATGGCGGATGGCAATGGGCTGCAGGCTGCGGAACTGATGCAGCACCTTATTTCCGTATTTTCAGTCCTGATGCTCAAACTGAAAGATTTGACAAAAATAAAGATTACATCAAAACATGGGTAAGTGAATTTGGTACTTCAGCATATGCTACGCCTATTGTGGACCATAAATTTGCCAGAGAAAGATGTCTTAGTGTTTACAAAGCCGGGTTAGTCAGGTGATCTACACAAAGCATGTTGTTAACTTGCAAATAATTTGTTTCAAAATATTAAAGTAAAAGGAATAGAATTTTGAAAGAAAATTTTATAACCTGTATATAAACTAAATTATAGGCATTTATTGATATTGATCAATTAGGTATATAAATAAAAAAGCCCATCTTGAAACAAGACAGGCCTTTTATAATTTAATCAAGTTTTATTTTGATTACTTTTTTGCAACTGCTTCGTAAGCTGACTTAAGCATACCTAAAGCTGAATCTGCAGCAGTTTTTAATTCTGCTTGCTTAGTTGTCCAAGCTGCAACTTTTTCATTAGCTTGAGTAGCAAGACCTGAAAGTTCAGCAACTTGTGCAGCAACATCACCTTCGATTTTGCCAGCAGCCAAACCATCTTTAAGTGCAGTAACACCTGCAGCTTTTTCAGTCCACATAGTTACAAAGTCGTTCAATTCAGTCTGAACTGGTGCATAACCCTCACTTGCAGCTTTGTAAGCAGCAGTAGCTTCAGCCCATTTAGTAGCAGCATCACCTTTAAGTGCAGCAGCTGCTGTAGAATCAAGCATCAATGAAGAAGCTGACTCAGTGTAACTTGTAATGTCTTTTGTCAGACTTTCAGAAAAACCTGTAACTGCAGTAGTAGCAGCATCCCAAGAAGTTCCTAACTCTTCAATTGCAGTTTTGTGAGCATCAACTCCTGATTTGCAAGAGAACAAAAATAATGGTAAAGCGAACAATAAAACCTTCTTCATTCTTTTAAATTTTTTGAATTTGAATAATGATGCAAAGATAAAAGGTCTTTGTATAGTTAGTTAATATTTTTGTTACTAATTTTGACATCAATAGATTGTTAATGAGATGTCAAATGTATGATAATCAATAAAATATATATTATTTAAAAACTTATTTAATCATTGTTAACAATCTTTAACATTGCATACAGTAAATTGTTCGGTGCAAATAACCAAAAAACGAAAATTTAAGTGACCTTAGTTGATACATTTTGGAAATTTGCTCCTATAAATTTATTTTATTGGCTATAAACTTTAACTTTGCCCTCGATATATTATCACGTAAATATTAATATTTTATGTGAAATTCCTAAAAAGCAAAAATCAAGACTAAGAAAATCATGTCCGGAGATTTTTATATTTCCTTTTTAAATAACCAATAAATATTAAAAGTATGAAACCGACTTTACTTATATTAGCTGCAGGTATGGGTAGTAGATATGGAAAACTTAAGCAAATGGATGCTTTTGGACCAAATGGTGAAACAATAATTGATTATTCCTTATATGATGCTATTAATGCAGGATTTGGCAAAGTTGTATTTATCATTAGAGATTTTTTCAGGGATGAATTCGAATCCCATTTCAGGCCTAGACTGGAAGGTAAGATTGAAATGGAGTTTGTATCACAAGAATTATCAAATGTGCCTGAAGGTAGTATATATAGTAAAGATCGAGAGAAGCCATGGGGTACGGCTCATGCCATATGGGTGGCAGGGGCTGTTATAAAAGAACCATTTGGCGTGATCAATGCAGATGATTATTATGGTGTTGATTCATTTGTTCAGCTGGCAGCTTTTCTGAAGGAAAGCTATGAGAATAAAGGTGAAAATTATGCAGTAGTGGCTTACTATTTAAGAAATACACTTTCATCTCATGGAACAGTGAATAGAGGGGTATGTACTTGTACAGATGATAATTTCCTCTTAAATGTTAAGGAATGTATTAAAATAGCGAGAAATAATGAAGATCAAATTCAGTACCCGGAAGGTGATGAAATGGTCTGCTTGAATGAAGACACGCTTGTTTCTATGAACATGTGGGGATTTTTACCTTCATATTTTACTTATTGTCATGATATATTTTCTGATTTTTTGCGGGATGAAGGAATGAAGCTTACATCTGAATTTTTCATTCCGACCATCGTGGATAAGTTAATTCATAATAATATAATGAGGGTAAAAGTTTTGGATACGGAATCAGATTGGTTTGGTGTAACTTATCAGGAAGACAAACCATTTGTGATGGAAAAAATATCTGACTTGATTACTAACGGGGTTTATCCAAAAAATCTTTGGGGTTAAAATATGCAGAAAACGGGTAAACAGCTCATAATAATTGGATTTTTCACAATAATTTAAGGTGTAGGCTTTTTTTGAAGATAAGTTAAATCTTAATGAAAATTTACCAAGTGATTTTAAAGTTGAAAGAAATATTTAAAGCTTTGCTTTCCTTTGAGCAGTATGATTGTATTAAGTTTTTTCATGTATCTGATCGCAAGGGATGTAGATATTCTATGAATTAACATCCGGTTTATTTCATTTTGCCAATACGTTATTCATTGTTAGTAACGAGAATTTTATCAATTCGGGGCCCATCCATATCTATCACTTCCAAAGTAAGATGTTCTATTTCAACTTTTACTCCTGTGATTGGTATGGTTTTATATTCATGAATGACGTAACCGCCTACTGTATGGAATTCTTCTGAAAACTCATGGCTGGATAACTTAAATTTACGTATAAATTCGCTGTATGAAAACTGCCCATCCACAAGCCAGCTATTTTCATCTCTTTGCATGATGCTGTATTCACTCTGATGTTCCTGAGAAATGTCACCTACCAAAGCATCTAAAACATCATCCATGGTTACAAATCCTATGGTAGAACCATATTCATCCGTAATGAGGGCATAATGCAACTTACCTTCACGAAACATATCCAATAACTTGAAGGCTGGTGTAGACTCCACTAAATACAAAGGTTGTTTCAGGTATGCTTTAAGATTGAATGTTTTGCTAAAGCTACCTTCAAAAATGTCTTTAAGCAGCACCATGCCTATTGTTTCGTCAAGATTATTGTTTTCAACTACGGGGTAGGCAGAATGTGGCTCATTTCCAATTTTTTTACGAATAGTTTGAATATCGTCTCTAAGATCTATAAAAATAATGTCCATCCGATGAGTCATAAGTGAACCTATTTTACGGTCTCCCAATTCAAATACTCTATCAACAATTTCATGTTCGATGGCCTGTATCTCACCATTGAAGGTACTTTCTCTGATTATTGACTTTATTTCAGCTTCAGAAATGAATTTTTCATTTTCATTTTTCATTCCCGCTAATTTAAGTATTATATCATTGGTTGCTGTAAGTAGCCATACGAAAGGGGCAGTGAGTTTTGAAAGTAACATCATTGGCTTCGCAAGGGACATGGCTATAGGTTCCGGATAAGTCATGCCAATTTTTTTAGGGATGAGTTCACCCAAAACAATGGAAATATAGGTAACCAGAACAACAACTACTCCTACGGCAATATTATGTGAATAAGGCACCAATGAAGGCATAAGAATAATCATACCTTCCACATCGTCAGTAAGGTTTTCTCCACTGAATACCCCTAAAAGTATACCTATTAATGTAATACCAATCTGGACGGTTGACAGAAATCGGGTAGGGGTCGCGGATAATTCCAAGGCAGCTTTAGCACTTGAGCTCCCTTTTTTCTTTTCTACTTCCAATTTAAACTTTCTGGCTGACACCAATGACATCTCTGCCATTGCAAAAAAGCCATTCAGTAATACCAAGCCTAAAATGATGACGAATTCCATTTATCCTCCGGCTTTTTTTGTTAATTTATATCCCAGGTCAAGTAACATTTGAAGTACTTTATCCCTGTGGTTGCCTTGAAGAATGATTTCAGCATCTTTTACTGTACCACCTACTCCGCACTTGGATTTTAAATGTTTTCCCAATTCTTCTAGACTTTGTTCCGGTCCCATAAATCCTTTGATAAGAGTAACTTCTTTTCCGCCTCTTTGTTTTCGGTCCAAGTGGATTCTAAGCACCTGACTAGCCGCATTAAAGTCGTCTTTAATTTCATCAGGTAAATCGGGGGCATTTTTTGGATCTCCCAATAGTTTGAAATCATCCCAAGTAAGATTTACTTCTTTTTTATGGTTCATATAAAAGTATCAGATATTTATTCGTTTCCAGTTATAATTTATCATTCTAAGTATCTGCATTCCTAAATCTTCAGTACCTAAAGACGAATTAGCCAAAATAATGACTGCTGTTTTGGTTTCTCTTACCATACCTGTAAATGCGCTATGTCCAGAAGTTTTTCCTGTATGCGTCACAATATTAAACTGATTCATGTTGATCAGGTGCCAACCCGTTGCAACTGATAATTGTGGATTGAAACTTGAACGGAGTTGCGGGGTGAAATTTTGGTCAAAAATATTTTCCAGCCCTGAGTATGATAAATTCATATTTGCCCGGATAAATTTTACCATATCTGCAGCAGAAGATTTTAAACCTTCTGACCCTTTAAAAGAGCTAAACGTCCATGGTTCAACTCTTTTTAAAGCACGATTGTAGCCTGTAGTTGTGACATTTTCTTTTTTTTCATTAAAATCTACAAATGAATTTGTCATACCTAGCGGAAAAAATATCTTTTCCGTCAAAACATCCTGATAACTTTTTGAAGTCAGTCTGGAGATAATCATTTCTAGCAAAGCATAATTGGTGTGACTATATTCAAAGGACTCTTTATCAGGTAAAAAATCTCTGTAAAATTTAAGTAAATCAGAAACTTGATAATTTTCATACGGATTTTGGAGGTCTTTTTCTTTTCTCCCAAAAAAAGATGGCCTTTTGGGCAATCCTGACTGATGTGTGATAAGTTGGGAGATGGTTAGATCTTCAAGTCTTGGATTACGATATTCTTCAGGTAAGTATTGGTTTACCGGATCTGCATATGAAATTTTACCTTCATGTACTAAAATACTTAATAAGCTTGCAGTGAAAACTTTGGTTACACTACCAAGTTCAAAAATATCATCTTTCGAAAAATTATTTTTTTCCGCTCTAATTGTAGTTCCGAATGAAAAATAATAGGTGGAATCGTTGTCTACCACTGCTACCAGAAAGCCTGGAATCTTCTTGAAATCTATTTCAGTATCAAACCTTATCAGCTTTTCTATTTCAATCCTTAAATCATTGGCTTGACTGTTTATCCCTTGATGGGAGATCAACAAGATAAGCAAAAGAATCAGCTTCAGAATATACCAATTTTTAATCATATCACAAATGTAATAATTCTAAGTTTTAATCTAAAATATTTCTTGTGGAAAGGTTATAAACTTTAAGTAATGCTTGGAACAGAAACATAATTCTATTCTATTGGCTGACCTTTGTAAATTGTCTGTCCGTCAGGCTTAATAAAAAGGCAACAAGATCTTTTTTTTCTTCAGGTGTGAAATTGATTGGCTTAAGTAATAGGGTGTCCATTTTGATAGGGTTTTTTACGAATGTGAATGGGTTATCGTAATAGTCAATGACTTCTTCAATGGTTTTAAAACTTCCGTCATGCATGTATGGCCCAGTAACAGCTACATTTCTTAAACCAGGTACTTTAAATTTTCCAATGTCATTTTTGTCTCCTGTTACTTCGTATCTCCCTTTATCTTTATACCTGATTTCATCATATAATCCAATATTTCTAAACTCATCACCGGTAAAATCAGGACTGAAATGACAGTCAAAACATTTGGCTTTATCACTCATGAATATACTTCGACCCCGTATAGCAGATTCACTCATAGTATTGGGCTTATCCATCATCCAGGCATCAAACTCAGTATTTGCAGTTTCAAGTGATTCTTCGAAGGAAGCGATGGCATCCGAAATATTTGTATCATTGGGAGCTTCAAAATAAATTTTTTGAAACAATAGTTTATACGTTCTGTTATTTTTAATTCTCTTCACAGCTATTTCCATATTTAAATCCATTTCCAAAGGATCTTCGATCGGGAAATGTACTTGATCACGTAAGGATTTTGCTCTGCCATCATAAAAGAATTCACTTCTTGATGCCATGTTCATCACAGAAGGCGCATTTCTTCTGCCTGAAGTTCCGGATACTCCAGGGCTGATGGCAAGACTATCCGCAAAAGCAAGTGCCGGATTATGGCAGGAGGAACAGCTGATAGTGCTGTCTTTGGAGAGTATCGGGTCAAAAAATAACTTTTCCCCCAGTTGAACTTTATTGATTGGCTCGGTAGAAAATGATAATAAAGTAAAAATTGCAGCGCTACAACAAAAAAATAAGATTTTAAACATACTATTGGTTTAAAAAACAGCTCAAAATTACTTAAAATTATTGAAACACTTAAGTAACCTATGTTACCTTTAACAAACCTTTATTTAAAAGTCAAAAACAAGTGTGTCAAATTCTCGGTTATGAACGATGTTTTTAATCCAATGTGAAAATAATAATTTGGTTTACTTTATCAAAATTTTAGCCTTGGATAATAATATTTTGTAATTTTGCTTCACCAATAAATTTTTAATCTATGTCAGATTCAAGTGCAGAACGAATAAAATGTTTAATTATAGGCTCAGGTCCAGCAGGATACACAGCAGCTATTTATGCAGCCAGGGCTAATTTGGCTCCTGTTTTGTATACAGGAAAAGAACCAGGAGGACAGTTGACCATCACCAATGATGTGGAAAACTATCCGGGGTATCCTGATGGAATCATGGGCCCACAGATGATGGAAGATTTTAAAAACCAAGCATTAAGATTTGGTACGGATATCAGGTATGAGATAATTGAAAAAGTTGATTTTACTGGTCCCGTGCATAAAATATGGTCAGAAACAGGTCATGAAATACACGCTGACGCGGTTATTATTTCAACAGGTGCCAGCGCAAGGTGGCTTGGACTGGAATCAGAACAAAGACTCATGAGCAAAGGTGTTTCTGCGTGTGCGGTTTGTGATGGGTTTTTCTTCAGAGGACAGGATGTTGCCATTGTCGGCGCTGGAGATACTGCAGCCGAAGAAGCCACTTATTTAGCTAAACTCTGTAAAAAAGTTCACCTTCTCGTACGTAGAGATGAAATGCGTGCATCGAAAATTATGCAGGAAAGAGTATTAAAAACATCAAATATTGAGGTTCACTGGAATACGGTGACCGAGGAAATATTGGGTACTGATGAGGTTGAAGGTGTACGAATTGCCAATACGGTAACAGGTGAAAAAGAAATATTGAATGTTACCGGTTTTTTTGTTGCCATAGGTCATAAGCCCAATACTGATTTGTTTGGTGGTTGGATCAATATGGATGATAATAAATATATCAAAACAGTATCCGGAAGAACTTTTACAAATATTGAAGGGGTATTTGCAAGTGGTGACGCACAGGATCATATTTATAGACAAGCAGTCACAGCTGCTGGTAGCGGATGTATGGCTGCTCTTGATGCCGAAAGGTATCTTTCAGAAAAGGGAATTATTTAATTAATTAGTATAAATCAAAACAAAATGTCCAGCAGTAAATTCAGACCTGGGGTGTTATTTGGTGATGAAGTCACTGAATTGCTCAACTATGCAAACGAAAAAGACTTTGCTTTGCCTGCAGTAAATGTAATTGGTACCAACTCTGTCAATGCAGCACTTGAAACGGCTAAAGCCGTAAATTCTCCGATCATCATCCAATTCAGTAATGGTGGAGCAGCATTTTATGCAGGCAAAGGACTTGGTAATGATGGGCAGAAAGCAGCTATTTTGGGTGGCGTTTCAGGCGCACTACATATTCACAATGTGGCAGAAGCTTATGGTATTCCGGTAATTCTTCATACAGATCATTGTGCAAAAAGCCTTTTACCATGGGTAGACGGTTTGCTTGATGCAAGTGAAAAACATTATGAAAAGTACGGCCATCCATTATACAGCAGTCACATGTTGGATTTATCCGAAGAGCCGCTCCACGAAAATATAGAGATCAGCAGTAAATATCTGGAAAGAATGCACAAGCTGGGTATGACTCTTGAAATTGAACTGGGTGTAACTGGTGGGGAAGAAGATGGTGTAGATAATTCTGATGTTGACAGCAGCAGGCTGTATACCCAACCTGAAGAAGTAGCATATGCTTATGAAGAACTGAGAAAAATAAGTGATAAATTTACTGTAGCTGCGGCATTTGGAAATGTACATGGAGTATATAAACCGGGTAATGTATCTCTTAAGCCGGTCATTCTAAAAAATTCACAGGATTATATTCAGAAAAAATTTGGTACGGAAGCAAATCCGGTAAATTTTGTTTTCCACGGTGGTTCTGGCAGTTCAAGAGAAGAAATCCGGGAAGCAATTACATATGGTGCTGTAAAAATGAACATAGACACTGATATGCAGTGGGCATTTTGGGAGGGCATTAAAAATTTCTATGAGTCTAAAAAGGACTTTTTACAGGGGCAAATTGGGAATCCGGAAGGTTCTGATAAGCCCAATAAAAAATATTATGACCCACGGGTATGGCTAAGAAGCGGTGAAGTTACTTTTGTGACCAGAATGAAACAGGCTTTCGAAGACTTGAATTGTATAAATAGAAATATTTAAGGCAATTATCTTTTATAAAACGTGCAAGCTTTTCTAAATGAAAAGTTTGCACGTTTTTTTGTAGTTATAAGTAAGGTTTTACCTGAAAAGGACTAGCCTTAATTCGGACAAAATTTATGTATTAAAAGGTTAACATTTTTGTTACTGAATTTTGGATTTCTTTATCTACCACCAGTTCCGGCGCATGATGTGGTTTTTTTCGGGCATCAATAATAAGACTGCCATTGCATCCCCAATGTTTATGCTTCGTAAAACTATCTAATCCATAGATGTCATGTGAAGGATTTGATCGGGTAAATGTAACCCAGACAAAATTGTTTATCGTAGCCGCAGTAAACGCACTATCATCCGACAGAACGATAAGTGGATATCCTGAAAGATCTTGATTTCGCAATATAGAAGTCAGTGCGCTAATTTCTTTATCAGCAGAAGCATAGGTTGTAAATGGTTGAATGGTAATACCTAATACACCCGGTAAAATAAGCGACATATTTTTTATGTCAGGATGATCATAGCTAATTTTTATTTCTGAGTGTAACACTCTGATCTTTTCGCCGCGACAAGCCATTACCACTTTTGATCCGCCATTCCAGTCTTCACCGGAGTAGTCAAGTGTGTCTATAGTTGTTTTTGTTTGGAAATGCAAATCCCTGGTCCAATCCACTCGCTCTAGAAAGTGTCTGAAAAAATGTTCTAAATTGTGGGTGTTGAGCGATAAATCATCACCAAATGCTGCTATAATAAGGTATTTTGCCAACGATGTCTGACCTGATCCAAGTATTCTATTTGCAATCGTCAAAATTTCCTCAGGCTTTGGATCTCGAAATGGCATATACCTTTCTTTGCCAATAGCCAGTAAAAGAGGATGCACTCCCGAAGCATCCACTGCATGCAAATCTGTCAAACCAGGGAATTCCTGAGAAGTAAGATCTTCCACCATTTTGTGGATTAGGTACCCAAAACTGCTGTCTTCCTGCGGGGGCCTTCCCACGACGGTAAAATGCCAAATTGGATCCTTTCGGTGATATACTCTGTCTACTTTCATCACTGGAAAGTCATGGGTCAGGCTGTAATATCCCAAATGGTCTCCAAATGGTCCTTCAGGTAATTTTTTATCTTTTATAATTGTACCTGTTATAACAAAGTCTGCATCAGATGAAATAAAGTGACCCTGATCATCAAAATGGTATCTGAATCTTTTTCCTCCTAACATTCCTGCAAAAGTAAGTTCACTGATTCCTTCTGGCATTGGCATGATGGCAGAAAAAGCGTGTGAAGGCAATCCACCTACAAAAACAGACGCTTTAAATGGCTCTTCACTTCTATTATACATTTCATGATGTACGCCGATTCCCCTGTGTAACTGATAATGTAATCCGATTTCTTCATTCAATTTATATTGATTTCCGGAGAGTTGGATTCTGTACATTCCAAGGTTGGACTCCATAGGATTTCTGGATCCGGGAGGTAAAGTAAATACCTGTGGAAGAGTAATGAATGCCCCGCCATCCATTGGCCAGGATTTTATCATTGGTAACTTATCAATGGTAGTTAGACCGTACATGGAAGCAACATTACCCCATGACTTCATAGGTAATGCTGTAAGCGCTGTAAATGGAGAAGTCAGATATCTCAAAGGCTGTTTTAAAATTCTGGATGGATCTGCTTTGATTTCAATCACCCTTTTGATCTTCTGCAAGGTCTTACGAAATAGAAATTCCGTTCTGTCAATGGTTCCATAAAGATTAGAAAGAGCAGGAAAAGGACTTCCTTTTATTTTTTCAAATAGAACCGCGGGGCCTTTTTTATCATATACCTGTCTGTGAATTTCTGCTATTTCCAGATTTGGATCAACTTCCTGCTTTATTCGAAGCAGCATTTTATTTTTATCCAAATCCTGAATTACATCCTGCATACTCTGATACATATATTGCAATTAATTTTATTTTACAAAATTCATATGACTATAAAATGAATATGGATGAAATCAGTTTTAATCATATTTTTCTCCCCAACGGTAAGTATTTACATTAATATCTGACAAATCCAGTACCCGATCTACGACAGTATCTACCAGCTCATCAATGTTTTGAGGTTTACTGTAAAACGAAGGCGTAGCAGGACATATTATTGCGCCCGCTTCAGTTAGTGAAATCATATTTTTAAGGTGAATAAGGTTGTATGGGGTCTCTCTGGGGACTATGATCAGACGCCTTCTCTCCTTCAGAATAACATCTGCTGCCCGGGTGATCAGGTCACTGGATATACCTTGTGCGATCCTTCCGATGAGTCCCATAGAACAGGGACAAATAATCATGGTACTATACTTGGCTGACCCTGAAGCAAAAGGGGCATTGAAGTCTTTTTTATCATAAAATTTGTAAGGCCATTCATTTTCGGAAAATGATCCGATTTCAATTTCCCAGTTTACTATAGCATTGTCCGACATGACAACACCCAAAATAATATCAGATCGTTCTCTGAGTTTAGTCATTATTCTTTTTGCATAAATAGAACCACTCGATCCCCCTATAGCTAATATTATTTTTCTTCTTTCCAAGATGAATATTTAATGGTTTGAACATTACAGCAGGTCAAAAGTTTTGCAAAATTAAAGTAATTTAGTTTTACATCCTAGATAACTTCAGCTACTACAAAAATACTTCCTCCTATGAAAATAAGATCATCAGCATGTGCTTTTATTTTAGCGGCTGCAAATGCTTTTCTGACACTGCTATATGAATTTCCTAATAATCCGTATTTTTCACTTTCTGTTTTTAGAAGTTCAGCATCCAGCCCTCTAGGGATATTTGCTTTTGCAAAGTAATATATCGCATTTTTTGGGAAAAACTCCAAAACCGTACTTAACTCTTTATCGTTCACAAACCCAAGAATCATATGCAACTTTTTATATTTTAAGTCCTGAATTTCATTCATAATAATTTTTAAACCTCCTTCATTGTGAGCACTATCTGCAATGATCATTGGATCAGAACCTAAAACCTGCCATCTTCCAATGTATCCTGTTTTAGATTTGAGATTAGGAAAAAAATCTTTAAGTTTATCTATGTTTATATTTATCTTTTCTGAAAGCAGTTTTAGTGCATACATTCCGGTAATAATATTTCTTTCCTGAAACGGGCCAGTCAGATCAGTTGACAGATTTTCAATCCAAGGATGTTTGTTATATACAACGGTGTATGATTTTTTAAGTTGACTAAAACCTGTTTCTATGATTTGAATATGGTCCGTTGCAAAATGAATCTGAGCAGACATTTCCTGGGCTTTATTAATAAAGATTTGTTCTAATTCTTTTTGCCTTTCACCTATTATTACAGGAATATTGTTTTTGATGATTCCTGCTTTTTCACCTGCTATTGCCGGCAAAGTATTTCCCAGCATACTTTGGTGGTCAAAACTGATATTTGTAATTACTGCAAGTAAAGGATTGATCACATTGGTGGAATCAAGTCGACCACCTAGTCCAGTTTCAATTACAGCAAAATCTACTTTCTCGTCAGCAAAATACAGAAAAGCCATGGCAACTGTCATTTCGAAGAAAGAAGGTTGAATTTCTTCCAGATCTTTGGAATATCGATTTAAAAAATCTATGATATAACTTTTTGGAATATAAAACCCGTTTATCTTAATTCGTTCTCTAAAGTCTTTGTAATGAGGAGATGTATAAACCCCAACTTTATATCCTTGTGCTTGTAATCCACCTGCTATGATATGAGTCGTTGTGCCTTTGCCGTTTGTACCCGCTATGTGTATGGTTTTTATCCTATTTTGTGGGTTACCTGCAGATTCACAAAGTTTTATAGTGTTTGTAAGGTCTTTTTTGTATGCAGCAGATCCTAGTCTTTGATACATAGGGAGACGGTCATATATAAATTTTAGCGCCTGTTGATATGTTTTTATTTTGCTCACATTAAACTATTTAAACTAAAAAAGTCGTCCAAAATTTAATTCGGGACGACTTGTTTAGTTCCTTTGTAAATTCAAAACTATTTATAATACGGAGTCAACATCTGAATATTCCAGCCCAAATGCATCCGCCACACCCTTATAAACCACCTTGCCATTCACTACATTTAATCCAAGCTTGAGCTCATTATTTTCCTTGCAGGCTTTTTGCCAACCTTTTTCTGCGAGCTGTAAGGCATAAGGCAGAGTTGCATTTGTCAAAGCGATAGTAGATGTGTAAGGCACTGCGCCAGGCATATTTGCCACACAGTAATGTACAACTTCGTCTATAATATAAGTTGGGTTATCATGGGTGGTTGGTTTACATGTTTCTATACATCCTCCCTGATCTACAGCCACATCCACGATTACAGTTCCAGGTCTCATATCTTTTAACATCTCACGGGTAATAAGGTTAGGTGCTTTAGCCCCCGGAATCAATACTGCCCCGATGATCAAATCATGATTTTTTATCAATCTTCTGATGGTATATTCATTAGAGTACATAGTGATGACATTGGCTGGCATGACATCAGACAAATATCTTAATCTTTTGAGGCTCACATCCAGAATAGTTACCAGCGCACCAAGACCCGCTGCCATTTTTGCTGCTTGTGTTCCCACTATACCGCCCCCTAAAACCAAAACTTTTGCTGGAGGAACGCCTGGAACACCACCCAGCAATACCCCTCTTCCCTGTTGTGGTTTCTCCAGGTATTTTGCACCTTGCTGTATAGCCATTCGTCCTGCTACTTCAGACATCGGTATCAATAAAGGTAAAGACCTGTCTGCGGATTCAACCGTTTCATAGGCAAGACATACTGCATTACTTGCCAGCATTGCTCTAGTCAGTGGCTCATAAGAAGCAAAATGAAAATAAGTAAAAAGTAATTGATTTGGCTTGACAAGTTTATATTCGCTTTCTATAGGCTCTTTGACTTTTATGATCATGTCTGCAATGGAATATACTTCTTCTATAGAAGGCAGCATGGTAGCACCGGCACTGGTATACTCTTCATCGGGAAAACCTGAACCATCACCCGCCGTAGTTTGAACGTACACTTTGTGGCCTCGGCCTACAAATTCCATCACTCCAGCAGGAGTGAGTGCTACCCGGTTTTCATTTGTTTTAATTTCTTTTGGAACTCCGATTATCATTGATAGGGTATAAGTTTGTAAATAATAAATTATGGTGCGAAAGTAGTAAGTTAATATGAAAAAATAGTTCAATTTTAATGTATAATTGCAAAATTTGAAAGTTTTTTTTAATTATGTTGATTCATTGTGCAAAAAAATGCGCCGCATCTTTGTAATAGCTGCAGCGCATTTAACATTAGCACTATTAATATATGTTGCTTACTGTGCAGGAATTCTTAAAACCTGACCAGGATAAATAAGATCAGGTGAAGTTAGCATAGGTTTGTTTGCTTCGAAAATAACAGGATATTTCATCATATCTCCATAATGATCTTTGGCAATTTTAGAAAGTGTGTCTCCTTTTTTTACTTCATAAAAAGTAGCTTCCGGTTCAGGATTTACAACGGATAATCTGTCATCAACGCTTGCAATGCCTTCTGTATTCCCAATGATAAGTACAACTTTTTCTTTGTCAGTCGTAGATTCTACCTGTCCATATACAGTTGCTGCATCATCATCAATGGCAATATCAAGATTTTCAACTTTAATACCGTGACCTAAAACTTGTGAAGCCAACATAGCAGCTCTGTTTTTATCGTTGGCTTCTTTCAGCGCATCCATTGAAGCGTTTGGTGCTGTAGTCACTTTAGTTGCATCGTTTTCTGCAGCTTTATTACCTACTAGTTTTGCACCTGCAGCCTTTAAAAATGAAAATAATCCCATAATTTTAATGATTTAGATTTAATTATTTACCAATATTGGTTTTCATTAAATTAAAGTGTTTTTTAACAATTTAAGTTCATGAGAAAGATATATTTTTTTGCTTTGCTAAGAAAAATTTTAATTTTCCGAATAAAATTTGGTTCTGAATTGACATCATTTGATTATCCTATTTTTTAAAATGTATGATAAAAATGATTAAAGCGAGATATTATTTTATTTTTTTTAATTTTATATATGGTAGATAATCAATTAATTACATTTTTTTAATAAATTTTTATTGATATGTTTTGCTCAAAATCTTATTAATTTGCCAAAAGCCTTATATTTGCGCTGTTTTTTGAAAATTATATGATATAATACAATGCAAGGAAAAGGTTTAGTAAAAGTATTTTTGGTATTGATTTCACTGGTTTGTTTACTCCAGTTTGCTTACTTCATACCAACAAACAGCGTCGAAAATAATGCGGATGCTTATGCAATGAAAATCTCAGGCAAAGGGGCTGATGGAGTTTCAAGTGCGGATTATAAAATTGCCAGAGCGAAATATCTGGATTCAGTGTCCAGTTTGGAATTATTCAGGATTCCGATGGTAAAGTCTTATTCCTACAGTGAGCTTAAAAAGCAACAACTGGCTTTGGGTTTGGACCTGAAGGGAGGGATGAGTGCTGTGCTACAGGTAGACCTTGGGGATTTTTTAAAGTCTTTGGCTGGAAGAAACAGTAATAATGCCGATTTTCAGAAAGCACTTGAAAATGCTAATGTAGCAATGAAAAGCTCGCAGTCCGATTTCATTACATTATTTGCTGATGAATACAGGAAACTTGCAGGTACTGATAAACTAGCCAGAATATTTGCCAGAAGTGAAACATTGGGTGAAATCAATGCCAATACAAGTGACGGTGATGTCACAAGGTTATTGAGAAGTAAAGCCAATGAAACTGTAAATCTTACCTATGAAAGACTCAAGCAAAGGATTGACAAACTGGGTGTTGCTCAGCCAAATGTATCATTGGATCCTAACAGAGATTTGATTTTGGTCGAGATGCCGGGTATTGATAATCCTCAAAGAGCCAGACAATTTCTTTCTGCAAGTGCAAAACTGGAATTTTGGGAAACTTTCAGATCTTCAGATCCAGGTATAGCTCAGGCGATGCAAGCTGCTGACCAGGCGGCTGGAGGAAGTGTTGTTGAATCTGACACATCATCTTTAATGCCTGTTGCAATGAAAGATTCGTTGGTGTATGACAATCTTGGGAATGTAATAGATACTGTTCAGGTAGCTGGATCAACTTCATCCCCTTCTTCCGTAACAGGTACAGGTAGCTTATTAAGCGCGCTGAAGTTGAATGGAGGTACATTGCCTCCCTCAGTAATAGGAATAGCGGATAAAAGTAAAAGGTCATTTATAACTGCCATACTTGAAAGAGAAGATTTAAAAGCACTGTTTCCAAAGAATGGTCAATTTATGTGGTCCTATAAACCTTCACAGGATGCTGATGGCAATATGACCAGCGATTATGAATTATATTTCATCAAAAAACAATCAGGAACTGATTTGGCACCTTTGGATGGAGATGTGGTTACCAGTGCTGTCCAAACACTCAATCCTGTTAACGGTGAAGTAGAAGTAAATCTTCGAATGAATGCTGCAGGAGCTAAGAAATGGGCAGAAATGACCACTAAAGCGGCCAATGAAGGCAATAGAGAAATAGCGATTGCGCTTGACGGTGAAGTAGTTTCTGCACCAAGAGTTAATGACGCCATTACACAAGGGTCTTCATCTATTTCAGGTAATTTTTCAGTGGATGAAGCCATTGACTTTGCAGGTATACTTGAAGTAGGTAAATTACCAGCGCGAACTACTATTATTCAGGAATCAAATGTCGGACCATCTCTCGGAAAGGCCAATATATCTAAAAGTGTTAATTCCTTGCTGATTGGTTTCTTTTTGGTTATTGTGACTATGATTGCTTATTATGCCGGGGCAGGTATCATTGCGATCTTATCATTACTGCTTAACGTATTTCTGATTTTTGGTACATTATCCAGTTTTGGTACGGTATTGACTCTATCAGGTATTGCAGGTATCGTTTTGACAATAGGTATGGCAGTTGATGCCAACGTGATCATTTTTGAAAGGGTAAAAGAAGAACTTGCATCCGGGAAATCGCTCAAGCAATCTATTGTGGATGGGTATTATCATTCATATTCCGCAATAATTGATGCCAATGTGACGACGATTCTTACTGCTATGATCCTATCATATTTTGGATTAGGTCCTGTAAAAGGCTTTGCAGTTGTTTTAATTATTGGGGTCTTAAGTTCCGTTTTTACAGCCATTTTTGTATCTAGATTGTTGATTGATTGGTGGGTAGGTAGAGGAAACGATCTTTCATATTGGACTGGATTTTCCAAAGGTGCTTTCAAAAATATTAACATTGACTGGATTGGAAGAAGAAAAATTGCCTATGCAATTTCAAGTATAGTTATTGTTGCCGGTTTCATTTCGATGATGACCAGAGGATTTGATCTTGGTGTAGACTATAAAGGTGGTTATTCTTATAATATTCAGTTTGTTGGTAATGAAAACGTAAATGCAGACTTATTACGAGATGGTTTAACTGCTGATTTTGGTGCTGCTCCTGTTGTTAAGCAAGTGGATACTGAAAATACATTTAACGTAACCACATCATATCTAATATCAGAGACAGCTGAAGATACGCCTACCAAAGTATTAGCTAAATTACATGAAGGGGTCAATAAAATTGCTAAAAGCAATGTGTCATTTGAAGATTTTTCAAACAATGAAACGGGTGCGGACAAGATTCACATCATCAGTTCAGCCCAAGTAGGTCCTACAATAGCGGATGACTTGAAGAGAAGTTCTCTATACGCAGGTATTTTTGCATTGTTGGCTGTGTTTTTATATATTTTACTCAGATTTAGCAGATGGCAATACAGCGCTGGTGCAATATTAGCGGTATTCCATGATGCATTAATAGTTTTAAGTGTATTTTCATTGGGAGCGGGTTTCCTTCCTTTTTCTCTGGAAATTGATCAAGCATTCATTGCGGCTATTCTTACAGTGATTGGATACTCTATTAATGATACGGTTATCATCTTTGACAGAATCCGGGAATATTTTGGATTACATGTAAATAAAAGCAAAGATGAAGTTATTAATGACGCAATAAATAGTACCTTATCCAGAACATTAATGACAGCATTTACAACGGTGATCGTTATTCTTATACTCTTCCTTTTTGGTGGAGACAGTATAAAGGGATTTTCTTTTGCTCTGTTGGTTGGTATTGTTGTAGGTACTTATTCATCAATATTTATCGCAGCGCCGATTTTGCATGATCTTGCCTCCGATCTTCGTATAAACAAAAGGGTGTCAACTACTCCTAATAAAAAAGAAGGCAAATCTTTTACAAGGTCAGTAAAATAAAAACAAATTTATAATCATTGTATAAGTAGGGTCTGAAATTAAGTTTTCAGGCCCTTTTTCTTTTAGAATAAATCCGATGTAAGTTCTTTTGGATTTTTAGGGCAAATCTATAAATTAATGCTGTAATTATATCTCCTAATATTGTTTGAGATTATAGTTATTATTCTACTTTTTATTACTTTATACCCATTTAAGCAACAAAAACACTATAAAATCAATTATATTGATATAACTCTCAGAAGAAATAGCATATGAAGTGGAAAATGTTATTTATTATTGTTGTCTGTATTCAGATGTCCTGCTCTTTCAGTCAGAAAATTAAAGATGGTGAAATGGCGTATGAACGTAAACAGTACGCTACAGCCGCAGCTATGCTGGAGGAAGAATATATAGCTACAAAAAATCAAGCATCAAAGGGACGTAAAGCTTATCTTTTGGGCCAATCTTACCTCAAACTACTGGAATACAGAGAGGCAAGGTCATGGTTTGAAAAGGCAGTCGGTCACGAGTATGGTGCTGAAGCATTGGGTAAATATGCGGACGCTTCAAAATCCATAGAAGAATATGATGCTGCTATAGGAGCTTATCGTGAGTTGATTACGATAACTGGTCGTAAACAGGAATTGGAACGAGAGATATTATTATGTCAACAGGCAATGGATAGCAAGTTGAAGAACTCAGAATATCAAATCGAACGTTTATTCATAAATACTACTGTATCAGATTATAGCCCGGTCATTTATGAAAATGATTTTCTGGTTTTTACATCAGAAAGGAAAGAAGCATCAGGTAAGGATACCTATAACTGGACGGGTGAACGTTTTTCTGACATTTTTATAGTACAAAAAAACGGGTCAGAAGTAAAAAGGTTTGATTCTGCCATCAACACAATTCAAAATGAAGGAACGCCATGGTTTTCAAAAGATATGGAAACTATGTATTTTACCAGATGTTTTGGGGAAGGAGCAGGAGATGATTATTGTAGACTTATGGTGTCAAAACGGGAAAACGATGTATGGGGAGAGCCTGAAGCCTTGCCATTTATTCAGGATAAAATTAACTATGGTCAGGCAACATTGATAGAGAATGATAGCATTCTGGTTTTTTCTGCTGATATTAGTGAACTCGGGGGCCCTTTAGATTTATTTTATACTGAATTATATAGTGACGGTAGTTGGTCTGAGCCAGAACCACTGCCAGGATCTATAAATAGTAGCGGAAATGAAATGTTTCCGACCGGGGATGGTGACACATTGTATTTTTCATCTGATTATTTACCTGGTTTTGGTGGATTTGATATATTTAAGACATTTCTCAGAAGTGATAAAAGCTGGTCCATTCCTATAAATATTGGGTTTGGTATCAATTCCGGCGGAGACGAGTTTTCTTTTATTGTAGATTATCTGGCAAAACGAAAATCAACAGTACTACAACAAGGTTTTTTTACTTCGTCCAGAGTGGGGAGTGGAAAAGATGATATATTCAGATTTTTCAAAATTCGACAAGAACCTGTGCCGGTATTGGTTGAAAATGAAAAGGAAAAAGAAGCAAAAAGAGAACTATATGTTACGGTAAGAACTTTTACACCACAATATAGGATTCCAGACGATCCAAATTCTGAGATTGATGGTAAATCGCCTCTATCCGAAACATTTATAAAAATTACAGATGAAGCGGGACAAAAGGTGGCTGAAGCATATTCTGATAAAAATGGTTTTTATTTTACACAAGTTTCTGAAGGGAAAGCGCTAAAAATTATTGGCGCGAGACTTGGTTATCTCAATGCCTCAAAAACAATTGATACACGCAATATTACTTTTAAAGAAAGTGAAACTTCAAAAACTATTAGTATTGAATTGGTGCTGGATAAAATTTATACGAATAAAGAAATAAATCTTAAAAATATCTATTACGATTATGATAAATGGGATATCAAAGAGGAAGCAAAACCAACCTTGGACGAACTTGTGAAATTGCTAAATGTTAATCCACAAATTAACATTCAGTTATCCAGTCATACGGATTGCAGAGGCACTGATGATTATAATATAGTATTGTCTCAGAAAAGAGCGCAGTCAGTGGTAGATTACCTCATTTCTAAAAATATTGAAGCAAAAAGACTGATTGCTATAGGTTATGGAGAAACTCAATTATTAGACCTTTGTGTTTGTGAAATTTGTACTGAAAACCAGCATCAAATCAACAGGAGGACTACTTTTAAAATAATTAAGAAGTAATCCGTTTAAATACCCATTTCTATCTGGATACGTAGATTGAAATTATTTTTTGTGTCATTATCCGTTGCTGTAAAACGATCTAGATTGGTCTCCAGCTGAATTTTAAAAGCATGTTCCCAAATATATTTAGTAATACCAATGGTATATTGTTTTTGATTTGGAAATATGGTTTGAATAGATTTTTCTGCCATTTGATGAGAGTACCTTCCTATTAACTCAAAGTTATTTTTAAAGAGATAACTTGTTTGAATATCAAAACCATTACCTGCAAATACCAGTACTTTATCTCCGTTGGGATTTGAAGTCACAGGATCAGAGGTATGCCTGTTCATGTAACTGCTCATCAGTGCAAATCCTCTATATTTCAACAATGCATCCAACATAAGTGATTTTAAATTCCTTGATTCAAGTAAATCATTTCCAAGTACGCCTGCTTGACGTTTTGCTTTATGGTTATAATGTAACGCACCTGAAATCATAAGTTTTGGAGATTTCTCTCTGATTTGATCCCCCTCAAAGTACACACCATCTTTAGCAAACCTACCAAATGGCATCAACTCAATTTTGGATGTATACGCCAGACCATTATCAGGTGATCTGGTGTAGTTTCTTCCATCACCTGTAGAAATTGCTGATTTAATATTCCATGAGAATGTTTGGTCATATTCATTTATAAAATTTACGAAAAATCCAAAATCGCGATCAATATTAAACCTTGAATTATTGATACTTCTATCCGAAAGTTGCAGTGCTCCACTAGAATTTACCCTTTGCCTATTACCAGGTAGCTTAGTTTGTCCAAATCCGAAATTCCATTTTGATGAAGCTGTATAGTACACTACTGCGTCGCGAATAATATTAAGATTTTCTCCATCTTCTAATTCTCCTACATCTCCGGGAGCAAATGATAATTGTAATACATAGAGGAACTGCGGGTTACCTACAAAACCGTCAAATCGTAAACGCAATCTTCTGATTTGACCATCGAACGCATAAGGTTTATCTTCATTTTTTAAATAGGTAAACCTATTTTGTATTCTAAATCGTATGTTGAGTTGAAATATACTATCAGGTGAAGTAAGACCGACACCTTTTCCAAAATTATAGTATGGCAAATTACTGATATCCACTTGTTTGGGCTTTTGAGACAAAAGCAAGAAAGGCATTAAAATAATCAATAATAAAATTACTTTCCTTTTGATAAGATGCGAGTCTTTATAAAATCTTTTCATAATGATTAGTCTTTTAAAAGCCATTGAATACCAAATCGTAATTTTGGGTCAAATTGAGGGTGATTTAAAACATCAAAATTGTAATCTTTTCTGAAATATTGTCCAAAGTTTTCCATTATTATCATCACACGAAAGGAAGAAACCCTAGAAAGCAAGTAAAAGTTGGCAGCTGGAAAAAATGGTAGGGTAGTGGTACTTAGAATAAATTCGCCATATAAAGGTTGAAATAAAGGCCCGTCGTAGTCAGCAATCAATCTGGTGTCTATGCCGATGTTCACATCCATCACTTTATTGAACCATGTGCCAGCATAATATAATTGGTGTGTCGAGTAAAGTGATGGAGTAGGGTAGATTTTTGGATTAAGTATCTGGAAATGTAACTGATTATCCAGATGAAATGGTCCGGCTTTTACATTTTGCGCCAGTCGGATATAGGTTGCTGTAAATAGCCCGTCATATTGCACAGGTTGTGATTGATTGTTCCAGTATACAGGATTGGTTATCAATGACTGAGTAATTCCGGCACTGAATTTAATATTTGGGACAGAAATCTCGGCATTGAAAATAGTACCAACTGGTTTTACAAATGATGTATCCAAAACAATTATCTCATTTATATTGAGTTGTGTTGAATTGTATGCAGGTTCTGAGCGAAAAAGTCTTATATTTCCCTGAAGGGTAGCTATTTTTGATATATTTAAGTTTAATTTGCCTTTTAGATCAAAGTTCCCTAAATTTTTAAGCAAACCTAACTTTGCATTGGTCTCCAAAAGCAAAGATTTGTAAAAGGGGATTTTTCCATCAAATGTCGCTGTGACATCTGTTCTTTTAGAATCAGTAGGAATGTTATTTATAGTGTAATGATCTAAAATTAATCCAAGCCTTCCCTGTACACCTTTGATTCTTTCGCCGTTGATATAAAATCCATTTGAGAGCTGCGTGATATCCAGATATCGTCTTATTCCCCGAGGGTCAATGGGAATTCCTCCATAAAATGTAGAGTCATTTTTATTATTAATTTTTACATCTGAAAATCTGAAATATGATGGAATATATTTAAACTCATTTTTTAAATATATTCTCCAAGTTTTGTTGGTTGTACTATTTAATTTATAATATTGGATGAATGAAAGATTCCTTTCCTGCTGTCTAGTAGAAGCCTCGTTTAATATGACAGGTATATCTTTTTTAAATTGATCATTTAGATCTTCTGGATCGATTATACCACCTATATGTCCTTCTTCATTGGCATTATGCATAAAGATTAAAAATGCATTATATTTTTCTCCGGGACTCTTATATCTCAACCCAAAACCAAATGCGGTTGATTTAGTATCCTGACCGTTATAGAACCCTTTTTGACTGATTCTGTTATAATTGAGACTTACGGATAATCCATCACTAAAATTTCTCGAAAAATTAGCGCCTACATTAATGTTTTCCTGATTACCAAGTTGTGAAAAGTATAAATCAGCGATAGGCCTGTTTTGCTCGAAAAAGCGAAAATTTTCCAGATTTAGTTGATAGGTTTTATATTGATGATATCCGGTATTAAACCCTGTGCTTATTTTCGGGCTATAAATAAGTGGAAAAGTTGCTGATCCGAAATTTCCTGTATTGATAATTTCATGACCGCTAAGTTGCATAGTATTACGATGAAGAAATTTTGTATTGGCGAGCGAATCCTTAAGCGTATATTTTTCAAATATATTATCCGTGAGCAAATACTCATAAACAGTGGAGTCAGGGCCATCTATTACTTCGTCCGATACGGGAGTTGGGCTGTTACTTCCCTGACCAAAGTTCGTCGGTCTTTGGGCATGTGAGATAAAACTCAGAAGTATAAAATTTAGCAACAAAGTGTATAAGTGTAATTCCTTTTTACAAGCATTTACCTTTGGAAAGATAGAAGTTATACTCAGCATTCCTGATGTTGATTTTAAAATACTACTAGATATAACGAAATACTACAACAAAACGTTGTGCTTTCATAAATGCATTATCACGTAAATAAGGAATCTACAAAAGCTTTCCTGTTAAAAACCTGAAGTTGTTCCATACCTTCACCAACACCTATATATTTAATCGGAATTTTAAACTGATCTGAAATGCCAAGTACAACACCACCTTTTGCGCTGCCATCTAGTTTGGTAAGTGCAATCGCAGTCACATCAGTTGCTGCAGTAAAATGTTTGGCCTGCTCAATCGCATTCTGACCGGTGGTAGCATCCAAAACCAGCAGCACTTCATGTGGTGCACCCGGATATTTCTTTTCAATGGATCGTTTTATTTTTGTAAGTTCCTCCATCAATTGTGTTTTAGTATGAAGTCTACCTGCGGTATCAATGATAGCAATATTCATATCATTGTTTATGGCGTATTGTGTGGTTTCATAAGCTACTGCAGCAGGATCAGTATTCATTCCTTTTGAATAAAAATCTACTTTGCTTCTGTCAGACCAGATTTTTAGCTGATCTACTGCAGCTGCACGAAAGGTATCTCCAGCACCAAGGACAACTCGATATCCTTTCTTTTTGTATTGATATGCAAGTTTGCCGATTGTTGTGGTCTTTCCCACGCCATTTACTCCTACTACCATCATGACATAAGGTTTTACACCGACGGGGACTTCGTAGTCTTCAATATCTTTGGTATTGTTTTCTGAAAGAATTTCAATGATAATATGTTTTAAAATATTATTGAGTTCTTCTGTATTAAGATATTTGTCTTCAGCTACTTTTTTTTCCAGTCTTTCTATTATTTTTACGGTGGTTTCAAGTCCAACATCAGAAGAAATGAGTATGTTTTCCAGATCATCAAGGAAATCTATATCCACTTTGGATTTCCCGGCGACGGCTTTGGTTATCTGTGAAAAGAAACTTTCTTTTGTCTTTTCAAGACTTTTATTCAGATCTTCTTCTTTATCTTTTGAAAAAAACTTTTTAAAGAAACTCATTATATCGATTAATTTTAGAATTATTAAATGGAGTGATTGATATATTTTTATAAAGCAGGAAAACTTATCAATTGCGATTATCAAAAAGTATTCAGACAAAAATAATTAGTTTAATAGATGTACCGGTTATATTAATAGGTAGCAAATTTTAAATCTTGCTTGGTGCTTCAGAAATTTTAAATACATTTTACTTTAAATATATTGCTTTGCAAAAATAATTCATGGCAAGTTTTTAATTTTGAATATGATGGCGATTGATTTTATCTGGTTCAAGGAATTACAAGAGATAATAGTCTTTGCAAAATAAAATTTCATCGGTAAAAATAATTACGATAAGCTGATTTCTTGTATAAATACAAAAAGGGTTTTCCTTTTTAATAAAAGAAAAACCCTGTTTACTCTTGTTCAGGAAAACTAACTATTTATTTTCTTCAAAAAATTCTTTCACCTTATCCTTATGGATAATGGATTCTTTGTAAGAATATTTTCCGGTTATCGGATCTTTGATTGATTTTATCACTTTGACATGATCCCTACCCGAACCGGCATTAGCTGCCCTTTGGGCAACTCTTGCGTTTTTAGATACTTTTGCCATTATTATTTAATTTCTTTGTGAAGTGTATACTTTTTTAATACAGGATTAAATTTTTTAATCTCTAATCTATCAGGATTATTTTTTCTGTTTTTTTCAGTAACATACCTGGACATACCCGGCATACCACTGGTTTTATGTTCAGTGCATTCAAGTATTATCTGGATTCTGTTACCTTTTGCTTTCTTTGCCATGGCTATCCGTTGTTTTTACTATTTTAATTTAAATTTTTACGCCGGTATTGACACCAGAATACTTAAGTTCTTTAAGGTATGCATGTAAACCTTTTTTGTCTATGGTTCTCAAAGCACTTGAGCAAACTTTTAAAGTTACCCACTGACCTGTTTCAGGCATAAAGAATTTTTTAGTAAACAAATTTGGTAAAAACCTTCTATTTGTCTTTACATTTGAATGGGATACTTTATGACCTTTCATCGGTCTTTTACCTGTTAATTGGCAAATTCTAGACATTTTTATTTAATTTTAATATTATAATCAATAAGATAAAAAACATTTTTATCCTTTTTTTATCGTATTGTGACTCCGGAAGGATTCGAACCTTCAACCGCCTGATTCGTAGTCAGGTACTCTATCCAGTTGAGCTACGGGGCCTTGGTTTGTTCTAACCTTTCTTACATATCTGTTAATCAACACTTTATAAGTGTTTTCAAAAGCATAACTTTTCTGCTTTTTCTAAATAAGCTGCAAAGATAAATGATTTATTTGTTTTTGCAAAAGAATTTTTAAAAATAAATATATAAAATATTATAATATTAAAAATATATTTAATGGAGGAGGCATTAGAACCACCCTTTTCTCTTAAACCAAATAGTTAAGCCGACAACAATTGCAATCATACATCCCCAAATAATATAATACCCTGCCGGCCACGACAACTCAGGCATATATTTAAAATTCATTCCATAAACCCCGACAATAAATGTCAGTGGAATGAAAAAGGTAGATATTATGGTAAGAATCTTCATAATTTTATTCATCTCATGACTCATTGCGTTCAGATATATATCTTTTAAACTGAAGTTAATATCGCGGTATGTTTCCACTGTTTCCAGTATTTGTATGGTATGGTCTAAAACATCTTTAAAGTATTTTTTAGTTTTTTCTTCAATTAGGATGTGGTCAGATGAAATCAGGCGATTCAGCATATCTCTCATTGGATATATATTTTTCCTGATCTGCATGATATCTTTTTTATTATTCTGTATTTTTATCAGTACATTATTGTCAGGTTTGGAAAGTACTTCATTTTCTATTAACTCGATATAATCTCCCAATTTTTCCAGAATGTCAAAATAGATATCAACTGTGATATCAAGCAATCTGTAAAATAGATAATCAACCGATTTATTACGTATGATTGAGTTTTCTGAATTAAGTCTTTCTCTGATGATGTCAAAAGCATCACCATCTTTTTCCTGAAAGGTGATGACAATATTATCAATCATTATAATCGACATTTGTTCTTCATCAATTTCATGGTTGGTCTCATTCCAGTCGAGTGATTTGAAAGTAACAAACATGTACTTTTCTTCTTCTTCAACTTTAGGTCTCTGAAAAACATTCAGAATATCTTCCTGATATAAATAATGTACACCAAATTTATCACATATACTTCGAATTATGTGGATATCATTGAGTCCATTGATGTTAATCCATAATTTAGATTTGGTGTCCAGATTTAGTATTTCGTCTAATGATGGTTCAGAAATGATACAATTATCAGAGGAATAGTTATACACCTCAATGACAGGAGTATTATCAATGTTTTTACCGGTATATATATGAGTACCTGGGGGTAAACCTGTTTTACTTAGTCTTCTTTTTTGCTTTTTATGATGAATTTGTTTGTCATTCATGGTTTAGGGTTTTGAAGGATAAAGCGGATTTGGTTTTGGGGTTTGTATCGACCAAAGATTTATTTTTAAACCAGCTTTGGCATAGAGTGGTAATCCCAGATCATATAGACCATGGCTTATCGTCAAATCATTACTGACATCAAAATCCATCAAGTGCCGATCTACATAAGCATCCACAACGGTTAATAAATGCCCGGCGATCAACCAAATCCATGAATATTCACTCCATTTTCTGTAAAAATCTCTTTTTTGCCTTATGGCACTTACATTAGGTTGTCCGGGCTGATTGAGTGCAAATTCATATTCGCTTTGAGCCAATGAATAATTTTTTCGATTGGATATTAGCGTATAGGTAAGCCCGCCGTCTATACCTAAAGCCAAGGGCACTTTCCACCATTTTTTGTTATAAATCTGACCACCTGATGGTATAATTAGTGAGAATAAAGCAGCTTTACCTGGTTTGCCTTTAAAGAGAGAGAAAAATCCATTTTTATTAATTATTGTATCTCCCTCATTTGATGTAGTATCCGGCTGAGATACATTTTGAAAGGGGTCCTGACGTATTATCTGACTGAAAATATCTGTATTTTGAAAAAAAACAAATATAGAAATAGAAATGAAAATCCTGATCATAATCAAATAACGTTTTTGAAAGTCATTTAATTATCCTTCATCAGAATTTCAGTAATTTTATTTAATTCACCATCGGAGTTGAACAATATTGTAATGGCCCCTTTACCATTCTGATCTCTTTTTATGTCTATCTTTGTTCCTAGTAAACTTCCCAACTGATCCTTAATTTTTTTTATTTCAGGATGTATCTCAGTTTTCGGTGGTGTACTATTACTTGGTTTTATTACGACGTAGGATTTTATCAGTTGTTCTACGCCTCTTACAGACAATCCCTGATCAATCGCCTCCTTAAATATTTTTAATTGCAGCGCTATATTTTCTATTCCTGCAAGGGCTCTCGCATGCCCCATACTTATTATGCCTTCTTTTACAGATGCTTGAATTTGAGCTGGTAGTTTTAGTAATCGAACGTAATTGGTAACCGTGCTTCTATCTTTTCCAACTCTTTCTGAAAGTGCTTCATGGGTAAGATTGCACTCATCCATCAACCTTTGATACGAAATGGCTATTTCCACAGCATTGAGATCCGCCCGTTGTATATTTTCGACAAGAGCCATTTCAAGCATTTCCTGATCATTGGCTACTCTTATATATGCTGGAATTTCTCTGATGCCTGCCATTTTGGATGCTCGGAGTCTCCTTTCCCCTGAAATCAGTTGATATTTATTTCCACCCAGTGACCTTACAGTTATGGGCTGAATTAATCCTGAAGTTTTAATAGATCTGGCCAATTCCATCAATTGTTCAGGGTCAAATTCTGTTCTTGGCTGAAAAGGGTTTACTTCTATTAACTCAGGGCTGATCAAAGCAATACTGTTGGTAAGTTCTTTTACCAATTGACTTCTTTCAGCAGGGTTATTTGTTTTTTCTATATTCGAAAGAAGTGAACGTAAACCTTTCGAAACTTCGCTTTTTTTATTCATTTATTTAGTTCTAATTTAAAACTTCGGCTTCGTTCAGTGAAATAAACTCGTTAGCAAGATTGAGGAAATTGATGGCACCCTTACTACTTGCATCATAAATGATAACAGGTAGTCCTAGTGAAGGAGCTTCACCTATTTTACTATTACGGTGTATAATTGTTTCAAATATTCTGTCAGAAATGATATGTCTTATTTCTTCAAGGACCATATTAGCCATTCTAAGTCTTTGATCGTACATGGATAACACGACGCCTTCCACCTGTAGATTAGGATTTAGCGACTGTTGTACAATATTCAGCGTATTCTTTAATTTTCCAAATCCCTCCAATGAGAAAAATTCACATTGTACCGGCACGATTACACTATCTGCTGCTACTAATGCGTTCAAAGTAATCAATCCAAGAGAAGGCAGACAATCAATAAATATGTAATCGAAATCATCTTTTACCTGATCTATAAGCATTTTCATTCTAAACTCTCTGTGATCAAGATTAACCAGTTCAATCTCTGCGCCTACTAGATCTATAGATGATGGCAGCAAAAAAAGATTTGGTGTTCCAGTGGCTAAAATCCCATCATTAGGATTTGCACCGTCAACAAGACAATCATAGGTAGTTAATTTAATGTCTTTGCTTTTAATTCCTACGCCTGATGTCGCATTAGCTTGAGGATCTGCATCCACCAATAATACTTTTCTTTCCAATACCGCCAGCGCTGCTGAAAGATTGATGGCTGTTGTTGTTTTACCAACCCCTCCTTTTTGATTTGCAATAGCAATAACCTTACCCATATTTGTAATTATATATCTATACTTTGTCCGATGTCAAGAAGAATAAGTTCCTTTCCTGCATTTTTAAATTCATTAATAGCAGCTTCATGATCAATTTTAATATACCCAAATGTATCGTAATGACAACCGATGATTTTATCGCACTGTATAAATTCAGCAGCAATGACCGCATCTTCATAACCCATAGTAAAATTGTCACCTATTGGTAAAATAGCAAAATCCAGGGTAGGGCATATCATAGGTATGATTTTCATATCTAACGTCAAAGCTGTATCTCCTGCAAAATAAAAACATTTTTCTTCGTTCCAAATCACAAAACCACCTGAAGCTCCTCCATAACTGCCATCCGGTAGCATGCTCGAGTGGACAGCCTGAACATATTTTACTGTTCCAAAATCAAACTTGAACTTACCTCCAAGATTCATAGGATGTCCGTATATGCCTTTTTGTTCATACCAGGAAACTACTTCAAAGTTGGATATGATTTTAGCATTATTTTGTCGAGAAAGTGTTTCAGCATCAGCCACATGATCGCTATGACCATGCGAAAGCATGATGTAGTCAGCTTTCAGACTCGTAATTTCAATTTTGGATGCCAAAGGATTTGGGCTGATCATAGGATCAAAAATGAGATTAAATCCTTGGGTATTCAAATGAAAGCATGATTGACCGAGATAGGTAAGTTTGATCATACATAAAAAATTAAAGAATCTGCTGACGGGTTGCTAAAACCATTATTTGTAATTATATTAAAATTATGCACCATATATATTCAATGAATTATTAAGATTATAGATTAAAATTCATATCCAATTTAGGGTGAAAATTTCGTGATTTACGCTCCAATTAAGCTGCAAAGGTATGAAATTTAAGCTAATAAGAAATTATAAAATCTAATTATTTGGTAAACAATATCGTATTGTTTGGGTTTAGCAGGAATATTCATAAACATGATTACTATAATTTCTGGGACCAATCGTCCAAACAGTCGCACTAGTTTAATCGCATCTCATTGCCTTCAGGTACTTTCTGATCTTGGTGAAGATGTTCAGCTTTTAGATTTGGTTGATATTAATTTGCCCATTCTTTCTGATGAAATGTACAACGCTTCAGGCCAACATCCGTATATTAGTACTTTGCAGGACAAATACCTGATAAATTCTGATCACTGGCTTATCATTAGCCCCGAGTATAATGGTAGTTTTCCCGGCATTTTGAAATTATTTTTTGATGCTGTTTCGGTCAGGAGGTATAAAGAAACATTTTCTGGTAAGAGTGCTGCAATGATCGGCGTAGCATCTGGCAGGGCAGGAAATTTCAGAGGAATGGAACATCTAACAGGGATTTTAAATTATTTAAATGTTCTTGTCATGCCCAATAGACTTCCCGTCTCTGTCATTGATAAAAACATTTTAGAAAATGGATCAATTGAAAACACAACATCTATGACCATAACCTCTTTTCTCGAAGAAATAATTCAATTCTATAGAAATCAACGACAGGAAAAAGTTAATATCTGATCAGTTTACATTTCCTATCTTAACCACAGTAAAGTTTACAGCGATCGTATTTCCTGGATTCACGGATATGGACTGCCGTACCGGTATTGCTTTGTAAGAAGGAGTATTGTTTGGAAAAGACGTTGATAGCCCAAGTATCACTTTTCTTATGTTTAGCATATCAGATGCAGTAATTTTAGAATCACCGTTTACATCTGCTGCAGTCAATTTATAAGATGGACTTAATAATTGCAAACCAAGAATATGTTTTTGAATGGCAACAATGTCCGATGCACTTACTTTTGTAGTATAAGCAGGACCAAAACTTTCCATTATTACTTCTGGCTCAGTCATCTCAGGAAAGTTTGCTGACGGGTATGTGAATGTGTACTGACCATCTGTATTTTTTTGAATTTCTATTTTTGGAATATTGGCATTTTTAGGCTTGATAAATAGTTTAACATGACCAGAAGGGATATCAACATTATCAGTGGTCAATTGGACATTTACTGTTGTGACAGCGGGTGCAACAGGATTTTTCGCTAAATTAATCGTTGCATCCAGTTCTTCAAAAAATACTGGATAATACAGTTTTTTATTTGGTGCAATTACTGCAAATGAAGGAGTACCATACCACGAGCCATACACTCCATTTCTGAATGGGCTTACAATTGCAGAAGCGCTACCTTCATTGCTGATACCTTTCATCGTTTGATTATATGTATTCTCAAAATTATTCACCTGCGGATTGTTATCACTTGTAAGAGTAGTAGCACTAAAAAATTCAACATCCTGATTTCCTGATCCCCATTGGATGTATTTTTGCTGCCAAAATGGAGCATTGGATATACATGGTGGACATGTTGTGAAAAAAAACTTAATTACTACCACTTTTCCTTTATCTGAATAATCTTCATACAGTCGATGGATGTGACCTTCTGTATCCGTTGCAGTAAAATTATGCATCGTATTTTGAGCTTTGCCGTTAAATACAATGAAAATTAAGGTGATTAAACAAGTTAAAAATTTCATTTTTCGATTTTAATCTTTTTGTGATGCTTAATGGTCTTAAATAAATTAATCATATTATTTTGCTTACAATTAAAATATATAAAAATTAAACAACCTTACCGTTTGATAAAATATTGTTCAAAAATATAGCTTTTTCGGTTAGTAATCAATAGCTTTTTGAAATTAGGTGATATTTTTATCACGAAATGATTAAATTTGTGCACAAAATGAAACCTTCTGTATATTTTAAATGGTTAAAAGGGCTCAGTTATCAGGAAGCCTGGGATATTCAAACTTCAATACATAAAGGTTTGATTGAGTCGAAAATGCAAAAAAGGCATATCGCTGATGATGTAAAAGAGACTTTAAATCAGAAGCATCAATTGATATTTTGTGAGCACCATCACGTTTTTACACTTGGAAAAAGTGGAAGCTTGGATCATTTGCTTCTTTCCGATTCAGAGTTAGAAGAAGATAGCATCGAGTTTTTTAAGATTAATCGTGGAGGAGACATTACATATCATGGCCCGGGACAAATTACCGGTTACCCCATATTTGATCTGGAAGATTTTTTTACCGATGTCCACCGATATGTTAGGACCATTGAAGAAGCCATCATTCAATTGATTTCTATGTATGGACTTAGTGGTGTAAGAATACCAGGATATACTGGTGTATGGCTTGAGCCGGATAATACCTCTGATCAGTTTAGAAAAATATGTGCCATTGGTGTGCATCTCTCAAGATGGGTAAGCATGCATGGGTTTGCATTTAATGTCAACACTGATTTAAAATATTTTGAAAAAATAATTCCGTGTGGCATTGTTGATGCTAATAAGACCGTCACATCTTTATTAAAAGAAACGGGTAAACATGTAGACATAGAAAAAGTAGGAATTGAACTAGCATATATCTTCAGTAACTTATTTGATTTTGAACTAATTACTTAAAATTGAGTTACATTGCAAATGCTAAATATGGAAACTGATAAAGTGAATGGTAAGCTGATAAATCAGTCAAGAACAGTGATGACTGAAATGATTATGCCCAATGATACTAATCCAATGGGTAATCTCATGGGTGGATATCTGATGAGGTGGATGGACATAGCCTGTGCCGTGTGTGCAGCTCGCCATTGTGGTTCGCAAGTTGCCACTGCTTCTGTGGATCATATTTCATTTCATGAACCCATAAAATTGGGTGATGTAATTACGTTGACAGCCGTTGTGACCAGAGCATTTAATACATCTGTAGAGATATTTGTTGAAGTTTCTGCTGCTGAAATCACTGGAGATAATCCAAGGCAATCCAATCACGCATACTTTTCTTTTGTGGCTATAGATACAGCTTCAGGAAAACCGATAAAAGTACCTGCTGTTATCCCCATAACAAACGAAGAAAAAAAACAATTTGATGTAGCCCTGCGTAGAAGAGAACTTCGTTTGATCCTTGCTGGCAAAATGAAACCAGAAGATGCGTCGGAATTAAGGATGTTTTTTGCTGATCTAAAATAGACGCTTTTGTTTAAAATGCAGGCATTTAATAATTACTAAAAAAGATAAAATTTCCCAATTCTTTTATTTTTGATCCTTATTAAAAGGTTCAGGTATTATTTCTATCAGTAAAAATCAATATTCAGTAAAAAGGAATTATCTGACAAATAAATATTGTAAATTTTTTTTATCGAAGTTGGGAACGACGGTTTTAAACAAAACGAATATGGCATTTTTTCCAGCATCACCCAAATCCTGAGAATAATTATTTACGTAAAGGTTAATATGTGAAAACATCACATTTTCATCCATTTCCTGTGCATTAGATTTAATGAAATCTAAGCCTGAAGTTGGATGCTCAAAAGCAAATTTTATACTCTCAAAAAGAATATTATTCAACTTTAGTTTAACATCTTCAGGTAGTGATCTTTTTATTGCAATTCCTCCCAAAGGAATGGGGCTATTTGTATCTTTTTCCCAATACTCTCCCAAGTCCATTATTTTATGAAGACCTTTGTGCTGATAGGTAAATCTGTTTTCATGAATGATAACACCTGCATCAACTTTTCCACTTGCCACAGCACCTTCAATATCTGAAAAAAGCATCTCTTCCACATACTCTAAATTTGGGAAAGCATACTTTAACAGCAGATATGCGGTAGTATTAAATCCGGGAACCGCTATTTTTATTTTTCCAATGGGAGAATTACCTAAAGGTGTTTTTGATATTAGTAGTGGCCCACAATTGCTGCCTAAAGCACTTCCACTTGTGAGTAGCTGATATGAGTCACTCAATCGTGTATAAGCATTAAAACTCAGTTTTGTAATATCATGTTGGCCGTTTATTGCAGATTTGTTCAAATTTTCTACATCGTCCAACACAAAGGTAAATTCAAAACCGTTTAAGTCAATTCTGGCATTTACCATTGGCTCGAACATAAAAGTGTCATTGGGGCAGGGAGAAAAAGCAAAAGTTAACTTCATACATACATTATATTAAAAAAAAAAACACTGAACAAACATGAAAGTTTATTCAGTGCAAAGTAAACCGGTTTTTGAGGATATTTGGGATGTAATTATTTTGCAAATGTCAATTCAGATGTACAATTTGTATCTGTATCTTTTACTATTATATTTAAAGTATTTTCAGAAACGGTAAAATTTGAAATTTCACAAGGACTGCCTGTTGCACAAATAGTAAGCTTTCCATTGCTAATACTATAAGTGCCACTTTCGGTTTCAGTTTGGGTAGAACCAAGGAATGTAGTTTTTGTAATACTTGAATAAGTTTCGTTACTATTAAAAATAGCTGTTAAACAAATTTCCAAACCCAATAAAGATTCACCATAACATCCATTTGTAAATGTTAAGTTTTGATTTTCTTCGGGGTCTGTACAGCCTGAATTAACTAGCTTAGTTGCTTTCCAAGTGCCAATCAATAAATCATCCGGTTCATCCTTTTTACAAGAAAGTAATGCTGCAATAAAGAAAATGGAGAATACTATTGAAAATTGTTTCATAAATAAGGTATTTTAAGGTTATAAAATTATGTTGTCAAAAAATGTTGCTAAACTTGTCAGAAACATTATGAATGATTAAAAATATTGGGTTGAGCCATTGGATTTACTACTTAAAATAAAATAAATGTAGAGTTATTTATTCATAAAATAGAAATTCAATTTTCTAATTTGTTATTTATCAATAATAAAAATGGTCGCCCCCCAGCGACCATTTTAGACTATAACCCATGAACATTTAACCAGAAAATTGCGAAGGTCTCAAACTCCGCAACTCAATCTCTTTTAAAACTAATTTATATAACCAATACTTTTTAACTTTGGAGTGAAATTTGGGTTGACTTTAAAAAAAGCATAAAATCAACCCAATTATCATTTGTTTTTAATCCCATGAACATATCCGAATTTCTGACCGCTTCTTTAACCGATTATGATTCGTTGTTTATTATTAAATGTGGCTTTAATAACTTTTACAATACAAAGATATGTCTATTGAGAATGAGAAAAAAATACAAAAAAGTGGCAAAATAACATTAATATATATTTAATGCATAATATTTTGATTATTAATATTTTAAATTTATATTTAATTATTTAGTCTGGAATAGGAAGTTCTTTGGGTTAAATATAATAACCTGATAATTTTCTCCACCTCATTTTAAGTACACCTTTGATGGCTTCAGAAACTATATTAGCATGCATTTTTGAATTGCCTTTTTCACGATCTACAAAAGTAATGGGAACTTCTACGAGTTTAAAGCCTTTTGACCATGCATAATATTTCATTTCTATCTGAAAAGTATAACCAATAAATTTAATTTTGTCCAGATCAAGACTTTCAAGTACTTTTCTTCTATAGCATATGAAGCCGGCTGTTGGGTCATTTATGGGTAGCCAGGTGATTAGTTTTACATACATGGAAGCGCCGTACGATAAAAGTAATCTATCTTTAGACCAGTTTTTAATGTTTCCACCTTTTACATATCTACTGCCTACTGCCATATCTGCGCCATTAACACATGCCTTTAATAATCTCTTAAGATCATTTGGGTTGTGGCTAAAATCAGCATCCATTTCAAAAATATAGTTAAAATCATGGCTTATCCCGTACCTGAATCCGGCAATGTAAGCTGTACCCAATCCCATTTTCCCGGACCTTTGAATTAAATGTATTCGAGACTCCTTTTTCTGCATCACTTTTACGATGTCTGCCGTGCCGTCGGGTGAATTGTCATCTACTATTAATACAGAAAAATCATTTCCCTGCTTTAACACAGATTCCATGATTGAATGTATATTTTCAATTTCATTGTATGTAGGTATGATGACCAGGCAGGATTCCAAAATAGTAATATAATGTTATCTAAATTTTTACAACGCAAAAAAAAGAATTTTAGCGTGTGTTCTGATATTTCGGTGCAAATATTAAAAAAATATATTATTATATACTGAATTAGCTATTTCGATTGTAAAAAAATAAAATATTAGTTCAAATTATCCGTTGAATTCCTAAATCTATTTCAACCTTTATCATTTTTTGGCAAATTTATGTTTTAAAAATCATTAATTGACTTTCAGCCATTTATTTTATAATCTGCTGGACGACAACATCTTAAAATGATGTGGTGTCTTACGGGTAGTAATGGGCGGAATTGAATTAAGTGAGCAAATTCAAAATCTATTTGGAAACGATTCCTTCATTATCGTTAAGATTGCATCAAAAACATCATCGGCATTAGGTTTACTAAAGTAATCTCCATCTGATCCAAAAGGTGTTCTATGCGCTTTGGCAGAAAGTGTTACAGGTTTGGAATCCAGAAATTGATACCCGTTCCATTTTTCAAGGACCTGACTCATCATATAGGATGTGGCGCCTCCAGGTACATCTTCATCCATAAAAATTATCTTATTGGTCTTTTTTAATGAGTTAACAATGATTCCTTCAAGATCGAAGGGTAGAAGTGTTTGAACATCAATTAATTCCACAGAAATATTGAAGCCCTTTAGTAGATCTATACCTTTCTGGGCTTCACGTATGCACGATCCATAAGTCACTAATGTTACATCCGTTCCTTCCTGCAATATTTCAGGTGTACCCAATGGCAAAGTAAATTCCAATAAATTCTCAGGCATTTTTTCTTTTAATCTGTAGCCGTTTAGGCATTCTACTACAATACCCGGATCGTCCGATTTCAATAAAGTATTATAGAAACCTACTGCTTGGACCATGTTTCTAGGCACACAAAGGTAAATACCCTGCATAGAGGTAATAATCATACCCATCGGAGACCCTGCATGCCAAATTCCTTCTAATCTGTGCCCCCGGGTCCTAATTATAGCCGGTGCGCACTGAATTCCATTGGATCTGTACCTTAATGTTGCCAGATCATCTGTCAAAAGTGAAAATGCATAAGCCATATAATCAAGATATTGAATCTCTGCAATCGTCCTTAAGCCACGCATCGCTCCACCCAATGCTTGACCCATAATGGTCCATTCTCTTATGCCTGTATCGAACACTCTTTCTTTACCATGTTTAGCCTGAAGCCCTGCAAAACCCTGATTTACATCACCTATTTGTCCTACATCTTCTCCGAAAGCTAACACTTCAGGTCTCTGTTCCAATAGCTCATCAAAATAGGTATTCAACACTTGGTATCCGTTTAAAATTTGTACATCAATGCCAAATTTTGGGGCATTGACTGGGACATTAAGTGCAGAATGTTTGGTTTCACTATATAGATTGGTATTGTATCTTTTTCTACCTAATTCCTTTGCATTTTCAATAAAATCGGTTAACATTTGATGGTTTAAATTCCCAAATCTCATCAATTGAATCTGCAGTTTTCTGGCATTTGAGACTACTTCCGAAAAAACTGGATTTAATGCACTATTTAATTCATTTTCCAAATGGATAATGGCTTCTGTTTTGGATGAATGGGAAATTGTTGAATAAATTTCATTTAGAGAATTTACATAAATTTTTACCCCATCACAATATTTTTTCCAAGCAGAATCTTTAGCTTTTTTGGTAAATTCTACCGCTTTTAATCTTAATTCATTAATTTCTTCATCAGTGGCTATATTATTTTCAATAATCCATTCTGCCATCCTTTTGATACAATCATTTTCCTTTTCCCATTGTAATCTTTCAGGAGACTTATATCTTTCGTGTGAACCGCTGGTCGAATGGCCCTGAGGTTGAGTCAGTTCCTGTACATGGATTACTGCAGGAATATGTTGCTCACGTACTTTTAAAGCAATTTTTTCAAAAGCAGCACATAGCTCGGGGTAATCCCAACCCTTCACCGTATAAATCATGATACCGTTTCCGGTTTCGTCTATTAGGAAACCTTCGAGTGCTTTTGAGATAGAACCCTTGACGGTTTGCATTTCTACGGGAACACTTATACCATAACCATCGTCCCAAACCGCTACCAATAGTGGAACCTTCATAATAGCTGCCGCATTCATAGTTTCCCAAAATACGCCTTCGGAAGTTGAACTGTCACCAATAGTTACAAAACTGACTTCATTTCCATTCTCAGAAAATTTGTTCCCTGTAGGTATATCCAGTTTTCGATATTTCTTAGAAGCCATGGCTAGTCCAAGTCCTCTTGCCATTTGACCGGCAGTACAGGAAATATCTGAAGAGACATTATACATTTGTGTTTGGTCCAACCAATCCCCGTTTTCTTCCATCATTGGGGTAGCAAAGTGGCTATTCATTTGTCGACCCCCTGAAAAAGGGTCATTTTCAGTATCTGCGTACAATTGGAAAAAGAATTCTTCTAATGTACAGAGACCTCGGGCGAACATAAATGTCTGGTCTCTGTAGTAGCCTGATCGCCAATCTCCTTTTTTGAAAGCCCGAGCCATTGCGACTTGAGGCAATTCCTTACCATCACCAAAAATACCGAATTTTGCTCTGCCATTTAAAACTTCCTTCCTTCCAAGTAAGCTTGCTTCCCGACTTATAAGACAGATCCAAAAATCATGCAATACGTCTTGTTTAAAATTGTTCTCATCATGATTTTCAGTGTGAGTAACTTCCAGAGATAAGGAATCAATTGCTATCATAACGCGGGTTCAGGTTGGTTACAATGAATAATACGGCAAAAATACTCCGTTTTATTTACATTTCATTATAAAATTTAATTTTGTAAGACAAAAAATTTTGTACGGTATTCAGATAATAAATTTGTGTATTTCGTATTATGCAAATTATGTTGTAATGATGTTGTAGTGAAAACTATTAATTGTACGTTTTTGTTAACTTTATATGCTTAATATTAAGTTATCTTTGCCTTTATAATCAGCTTGAATATGGCCTTTTCAATAACGTCGCATTACAAACCGACAGGTGATCAACCAAAAGCAATAGAACAGTTGATCGAAGGACTGGAAAATAATGAAAAATATCAGGTTTTATTGGGTGTTACCGGCTCCGGTAAAACATTTACCATGGCAAATGTAATTGCAGCATTGAACAGGCCGACATTAGTGTTGACCCACAACAAGACATTGACCGCTCAATTGTACGCTGAATTGTGCGAATTTTTTCCTGAGAATGCGGTAGAATATTTTGTATCTTATTATGATTACTATCAACCTGAGGCCTACATTACTCATTCTGATACTTATATTGAGAAAGATCTACAGGTGAATGAGGAAATTGATAAATTAAGGCTTCGTGCTACTTCATCATTATTATCAGGAAGGCGGGATGTAATAATAGTTTCTTCAGTATCCTGCATCTATGGCATGGGAAATCCTGAAGATTATAAAACAGGTATTATCAGAATTACAAAAGGGCAAAAAATAAGTCGCAATACATTTTTATATAGTATGGTGCAAAGTTTGTATTCAAGAACCGAAACTGATTTTCGAAGGGCTACTTTCAGAGTAAAGGGAGATACGGTGGATATCAACCTTCCTTATGTGGATTTTGGGTATAGAGTAATATTTTTTGGTGATGAAATCGAAGTTATAGAACAGCTTGAAATTGAAAGTGGAAAACGAATTGCCTCACTCGAGCATGCCGCTATATTTCCTGCTAATCTTTATGTAGCACCTAAAGACAGATTGAATTTGGTGATTCGAGATATTGAAGATGAACTACACAATCATGAGAGGTTTTTTGAAGAGGAAGGAAGATATCTGGAAGCACAGCGCATCAAAGAGAGAGTTACATTTGACTTGGAAATGATCAGGGAATTGGGGTATTGTAATGGTATCGAGAATTATTCAAGATTTTTTGATGGTAGACGGCAGGGTACAAGGCCGTTTTGTTTATTGGATTATTTTCCGGATGACTATCTAATGATCATAGATGAAAGTCATCAGACCTTGCCTCAAGTAAGAGGGATGTGGGGAGGTGACAGAGCGAGAAAAATAAATCTCGTTAATTATGGGTTCAGACTGCCTTCTGCTATGGATAACCGTCCTTTGAGTTTTGAAGAATTTGAATCTGTGATAAATCAGGTGGTATACGTGAGCGCTACTCCCGGTGACTATGAACTGGGAAAAACAGAAGGAGTAGTAGTAGAACAAATAGTGAGACCAACTGGCTTGCTTGACCCACCGATACAAGTGAGGTCGAGTATAAATCAAATTGATGACCTACTTGATGAAATCAGTAAGCGTATAGAAAAGGATGAAAGGGTATTAGTCACTACTTTGACAAAAAGAATGGCTGAAGAGCTAACAAAATATTTGTCTAAGCTAAATATAAAAGTGCAATACATACACAGTGAGGTGGATACTATGGATAGGGTAGAGATCATAAGAAATCTAAGACTTGGTGAGTTTGATGTGCTCGTAGGAGTCAATCTTCTGAGGGAAGGATTGGATTTACCGGAAGTTTCTTTAGTAGCGGTGCTCGATGCGGATAAAGAAGGTTTCCTAAGGAATGCCCGATCATTGACTCAAACAGCTGGTCGTGCAGCCAGAAACAGTAATGGTCTGGTAATATTTTATGCAGATAAGGTGACCAATAGTATGCAGATGACCATAGATGAAACTAATCGAAGACGTGCGATACAAATTGAATATAATTCTGAAAATAATATCACGCCAACAACCATATTTAAATCCAAGGAGGATATCATGAGTCAAAAATCTATTTTGGATATACGGGGTAAAAAACCAATCGCTTATGTTGAGCCTGATTCTGTTTCTAATCTTGCAGCGGATCCGATCATCTCTTATATGAATAAAGATCAATTGAGTAAGCTCATATCTGAAACTGAAAGCAGAATGAAAAAAGCAGCTAAGGATCTTGACTTTATAACTGCCGCACAATTGAGGGATGAAGTACTGGCACTTAAGAAGAAGTTATAACATTGCTTAAAATATTTTTTGTAAAGATTGACTTTATCAATAAGTCTTAATATCTTGCACCGATTAAATTGTTTAATAATTGAAGTAAATATTTAACCTATGATGAATGAAAAAGTAGAGTCTATTATGATTAAAGATCTGGTGACATTGGGCCCTGAGAGTACTTTGGCACATGTAAGTGAAATATTCAGAACAAAACGCATTCACCATATTCCAATAGTAGATGAAGGTAAATTAGTAGGTTTAATTACCACATATGATTTATGGAGAAAAAATGTTAGCCATCTGGAGTATGATAATATTCAAGTGAAAGAAGTAATGAGTAAGAAGCTTGTAAAACTTGAACCTGATGATAAAGTAGGTACGGCAGCTGAATTATTTTTGGATAATCGATTTCATGCCCTACCAGTAGTAAGTGATGGATATCTGGTGGGTCTGGTAACTACTTTTGATATTTTGCGATACGAATTCAGAAAGGAATATCCTGAACCTATTTTGTATAAAGATGTCCTTGATAAAGGTCAGGAAAGTAGCCCAAAGTAATAAAATCTAAAAATTAATCATGTAAAATTAGCTTCAGAAGATAGGATTTTCTGAAGCTAATTTATTTTATATTCAAACTGTTCAACCAATTTGCGAAAGCTTCTGCATTTTTAAGGTGACTCGAATAGTCTTTGGCAAATACATGGATACCACTATTGTCCGCTTTTGCACAAAAAAACATATATTCGTGATTTTCTGCGTTTATCACCGCTTCCAGACTGGCTATAGAAGGCATACAAATAGGTCCTGGAGGAAGACCTGTATATTTATATGTATTGTATGGAGAGTCAGTTTCTAAATGGGAATAAAGTACTCTTTGGATACTGAAATCACCTGTGGAGAAAACTACAGTAGGGTCAGCCTGAAGCTTTTCACCTGCTTTTAACCGATTCAGGTATACACCTGCAATGGTGGGTCTTTCAGGATCATAATTGCTCTCTTTTTCCACGATAGAAGCAACGATATAAGCTTGTTTTTTGTCAAGATTATTTTGTTTTATTTTATTCTCCCGTTCTGCAGTCCAAAATGTATCGTGCTCTTTTTTCATTCTGGGCACAAATTTTTCTGGCGTTGTCGTCCAAAACATCTCATAGGTATTTGGTATAAACATAGTTAAAAAGTCATCCTGTGAATAGCCCATTTCAGACGAGATGGTAGGGTTTTTCAGATAGGTTAGAAAACCAATCGAATCTGTTTCAAAATATCTGGCAGCTTTGCCTGCGAGATCATATAAGGTCCTTATATTATTTATGACTACATTCTGAGCATCCTGATTTCCGGACCTAAGTTTTGAAATAAGTTGCTGATTGGTCCAATTTTTCACTATTTCATAACGACCGGCAGGTACCTTTTCTTTATTGTATCTCATCAGGCTTGCTGCTGTTCTAAATGTAGCTTCATTGTTAAGTATACTGGAGTCATTCAATATTTTTACCACATCTTCAAAGGATGCGCTACCGGGAACAAATATTTCTTTAGATTCACCTGTTATGTTGATATTATTACTCCACATAGCGCGTCCAATAAACATGTAAGCTAAAACTGCAAAAATTAAAACTACAGTTACGGCTATTCCTATTTTTTTATACATCATAAATAATTTGATAATTTTGCTTTTGGTCAGTATTGTTCATCATCATTAGGGAAATCGCCGGATTTAACATCTGAAATATAGGTTTCTACGGCGCCTTTTATAGTTTCATATAAATTGAGATATCTTCTGAGAAATCTTGGATTAAAATCTTTAGTAATACCTAGAACATCATGAACCACAAGCACCTGACCATCTACACCATTTCCAGCTCCTATACCGATGACCGGAATGTGTAAAGATTCTGCCACTTCCTTGCCCAAGACAGCGGGTATTTTTTCCAAGACAATAGCAAAGCATCCAATTTCCTGCAGCAATTTGGCATCTTCCTTTAATTTTTGCGCTTCTACCTCTTCTCTGGCTCTTACTGAATATGTACCGAATTTATATATGCTCTGTGGGGTAAGTCCAAGATGCCCCATCACAGGTACGCCGGCAGAAAGAATTCTTCTTACAGAATCTTCTATTTCAGCGCCTCCTTCCAGTTTTACGGCATGAGCACCTGATTCTTTCATGATAGAGATCGCCGAATTTAATGCTTTTGTACTGTTGCCCTGATAAGATCCAAATGGTAGATCCACCACTACAAATGCACGTTCAACGGCTCGAATTACTGATTGAGCATGGTAAATCATCTGTTCCAAAGTTATTGGAAGGGTAGTTTCATGACCCGCCATTACATTTGACGCAGAATCTCCCACCAGCAAGATATCAATCCCGGCATCATCAAGTATCCTCGCCATACTGTAATCATAAGCAGTAAGCATGGATATTTTTTCTCCTTGCTCTTTCATAGCATGAAGTACATGCGTCGTGATTCTTTTTATTTCTTTTTTGGCAACTGACATCGGGATTTTTTGATGTATGAATTATGTGTAAATGAATACGTCGGGCAAATGTCTGAAAAAATAAAATTATTGTTCAACTTTTTAAGTCTTTTTCCAAAATTAGATGAAATTGATTTTTTTTTGAACGGATCGTAATATAATATTGCTACAGAGTATTATTTTAAATTTATCTAAAAATCGTTACTATTGTGATTTATTTTAAGGTATAATTTTAAGGTTTTTGGTGAAAAGGTTCAAAGAAGATACAGAATTAGACTAAACAACATTACAAGAATTGAATCCAACAAATCTGAGATACTTAAGTAAAAGAACTTAAAAAAGATAACCCGTGACTCAGGATTGCTGAATTTTGAAAATAACAAACATTTTCAAGCGACCAAAAAAGTACTATGCATAATTGACCACCCATTAGCTAATTATATTTAAGTTAAACATTATGGCAAACGAAATCGAAAGAAAATTTCTCGTATTATCGGAAAATTTCAAAAGGGTAGCGTATAAAAATACTCGTATTACTCAAGGCTATCTATCATCTGTCCCCGAAAGATCCGTCAGAGTCAGAATAAAAGGAGATAAGGGATACATCACTATCAAGGGTATAGGAAGTCCTTCAGGTGCCACAAGATATGAATGGGAAAAAGAAATTGCTATCGCAGAAGTATACGAGTTATTAAAAATTTGCGAGCAGGGAGTGATAGATAAAACCAGATATGAAATAAAATCAGGCAAACATACTTTTGAAGTGGATGAGTTTTATGGTGAAAATCAAGGATTGATTGTAGCTGAAGTTGAATTGTCAGATGAAAATGAAGTTTTTGAGAGACCTGCGTGGTTGGATAGAGAGGTAACCGGAGATACTAAATACTATAACTCAATGTTGATGAAACATCCATTTACAAAATGGCTACATGCCTAAATTTTAAAGAGTTAAGTCCACTCCGAAAAATAATTTGTTATTTAAATTTGGAATATATATATCTATACTAACATGATAATCAAACGCTTCCGAAATGTATACACTCCTTTAGGGGCTGTGGGTCGGGTCGGGGTAAAAAAACAGATGGATCATCATAAAAGTGGTACTTTCGGATTGGACTCAAGAGTTTATTTTTTAAAAATTCTAGGGGATATGCAATCCTTTAAAACAAATCAAGAAGAAACAGCGAGAAGACTATTTTATGCAGAACCCAAATGTTCATTGACAGAAAGGCACTGGACGAAAGCAGTAGATATTTTATATGTGGAATAAACTCATCTACAAGAATAAATTTTACATTATTTCTTAAAAATATGGGCAACCCGGATTTTCCACTTTTCTATCCGGATGCCGAAAAAGATTTTAAAATAGTGAAAGGTCTTAAACTCTATTACATAAATCTTATACTACAAATGATAAGTGAAGAGCAGAATGAATTGGTAAAATATCGAATTGCTATAAACAGGAAAGAGATACACGCTACAGAGAAAGTAATTTAGCGTTTTTTGTCAGTTTACATATTATAGGTAAAACATTGATAAATAATTTTATACATAGCTGTTAATTATTTATATATTAAAAATGGATGGTTGATTACCATAAAGTGAGGTATATTTATACTTTTGTGTTTTTTATGTAAGGTAATAATCCGCAATAGAACCTAAAAACATACATCATGAGTTGGTTCAAAAGACTGAAAGAGGGCATTCAAACTGCCACTAAAAATAAAAAGGAGACTCCTGACGGTCTTTGGCATAAATGTACAAGGTGCAGCGAAATGACGACGGTTAAAGATTTACGCGAAAATCTATTTATTTGCCCTAAATGTGATTACCACACCAGAGTAAATTCAACGGACTATTTTGAAATCATTTTTGACGGGAAATACCTTAGATTGTTTGATGATATTATATCCGTCGATATCCTTCAGTTTAAAGACATAAAATCGTATGAAGACCGCCTTGCTGAAGCATATAAAAAAACCAAACTTAAAGACTCTATGTCGGTAGCTGCAGGAAAAGTAAATAAATACCCTTTGGTTATCGCATGTATGGATTTTGGTTTTATCGGCGGTTCTATGGGGTCTGTAGTTGGAGAAAAAATTTCCAGAGCGATTGATTATTGTCTGGAACACCGCATGCCGCTTATGATCATTTCTAAATCAGGTGGGGCACGAATGATGGAATCTGCTTTTTCATTGATGCAAATGGCAAAAACATCTGCTAAGCTCACACTACTTGCTAAAAAAGGAATTCCCTATTTTTCCTTTATGACTGATCCTACTACAGGCGGTGTCACAGCGTCTTTTGCCATGTTAGGTGATATTAATTTTGCTGAACCGGAGGCGCTGATTGGCTTTGCCGGACCAAGGGTAATAAAGGAAACGATCAAAAAGGACTTGCCCGAAGGTTTCCAGACATCGGAATATTTACTTGAGCATGGATTTCTTGATTTCATAGTCCACAGAAAAGATCTAAAAAATAAGTTGGCTGACCTGTTAAGCTGTTTTGGTCTGAAGAAAGCAGAACCTGATGCGTCAGAGGTATATGAATAAAAACTCTTTATCCAGAGGATTTAAAATTTCAATCAATTTATTTAAAAAATCCTTATCTTCTGACACCAAATAGGGAAGGAGGCTTTCTTTTCGCTCCTGTAGTCCGTTTTCAGGGAAAAGTTTGGCCCTGACTGATTTAATCTGATTTATTGAGGTATCTTCTTTTTGTTTCAATGTTCTTTTAAGTCTTGATTCAATCGCTTCTATAGATTTGGAAATTTTATGGCCCTCTCCCAAAACAAATGGTTCTAAAGTGGCATCTATCAGTTTCGCTTTAGCTGATATTTTACTAAAGACTTCTTTTATTTCTTGTACTTCATCATTCAGGTGAAAATCACCATTGGCAGCCATTTCCAGGTATTTTGTAATAATCTTATCCTCATCGAGTAACATATCTTCTTGTGTAAGAGCCAGTTTGTCCATAGTTTTTACAATGGATTTTGGCATCATCATCACTGAGTTGCGTCTTATTAATACCGGAAAAAATACGTCAAAATATTCAAATTGAGATTTTCTCTCAAGCCAGTATGCTATTTCACCACCACCTCCAATATAAGCAATATTTGGCAAGGTGCTTTCCTGATATAATGGTCTGAGAACAACATTAGGACTGAATCGATCGGGGAAATTTTCGATTTCCTGAATTATTTCTGTTTCTGAAAATGACTTATTAGTATTGTTTATAATATATCTATCATTTTCAAGATAAATTCGCTCCCTAGAGCCTTCAGTCATATAAAAAATATTTATATCGCGTGCAAATGCTTGAGGCTTAAAACCAAATTGTAGTAATGCTTCCTGTGTTTCCTGCACTAAAGAAACGCTTTTCCTTTCTGTTATTTCCTTTTTAATAATAGGAATAAAGCTTTTTTTCAGTCTTTTGTCATCCATGTTTACGACAAGAAGTCCGTGATCTTTAAATAAATGATTTAGCCAGAAGAAAACAAATTCATTATAGTTCTTTGCTTTTTCTAATGCTCCATTAAAAGTTTGAATTATTTTTTCTGCATTTTCATTTGTACCAAGCATAGTCGATATCGTATCCAATACTTCACTTAGACCAGATGTTTTAAACCTGCCAACGGGTCCAGTTTGATCTGTATTCCAAGCTATATTTTTCCCATAAATGTGAAGCGACTTTATTTCTTCAAAATCGTGATCTTCAGAACCACTCACAAATACAGGTACAAAATGATAATCCGGATTAAATTTGTTCATATGATCAGCAAGATGAATTACTGAACAAATTTTATAGAAATAATAAGCTGGCCCTCCAAAAAGTGATGGCTGGTGAGCAGTGACAATCGTGAAAGTGTTTGTATCACTGAGTTTAAATATGTTGTGATATTGTTTTTCTGAAGCTATTTGTCCTTCATAATGCTCACTCAACACACTCACCAGAAGCTCTCGGTCAACATCATTTTTTTTCCTCTGCATTAAGGCTGCTTCGAGACCATCCTGATCCGGCATGAATGATAAAAAGTCCTTAAGCTTTTCCGTTTGCAACTGATAAAATATATCCTTAAATGATAAGCTGCTTATCTTATCAAAGGGTACTTTGGAAATATGCATATAGTGTATTTATCAGGATATCAAAGGTGTTTTTTAAGAAAAGCGACTGATTTATTCCAAGCATCTTCAGAAAAACTTTTGTTATATTTAGGATTGCTCGGATTGGCAAAAGCATGATCTGCATTATATCCGTACGTTTCGACAGACTTATTGAGTTTGATCATAGTATCTTTAAATTCTGATACTACCTTGGGCGTAATCCAACCATCCTGATCAGCAAATATACCTAAAACGGGTGCCGTCAGTTGACTCAATTGTGCTTCGTCTTTTACCGGCATGCCATAATACATTATACAAGCAGCTGCTTTTTTTCCCAACATAATCGCTGCTTTAATGGACCATGCACCTCCAAAACACCAACCAATCGTTGCAATACTGCTTTTTGAGCCTGAAAAATTACTTGCACCCAAGATTATTTTTTCAATTCTGTCAGGACTGGCACCCTGCATTAAAGCACCGGCTTCCTCTCTTTTAATGGCAACCTTACCATCATAAAGGTCTACGGCAAGAATGTGTGCGTCTGGAAAAGATGAATGAAGCAAATCTGCTTGGAGTCTTATGTAATCATTCAATCCCCACCATTCCTGAAAAACAAAAATCCATTTATTATTATTTTTTTTTCCGGAAATATAATATCCTTTCCCATCTTCTCCATCTGCAACAGGATAAGTGATGTTTTTACCTTTTGGGCCCTTTAATATAAATGGTAAGGGTTCTTCATGTGTCATGACAAAGGAAATGTCATTGGCCAGATCAGTAAATACCTTAATAGAACTGGCCTGACAGCATGAAACATTGTTTTGCGCTGATAATAAATTGAAAGAGAATATTTGAATGACTGATAAAAAATATAAATATTTCATTTGTCTATTTAAAAAAATTAAAGTGAATTAAATTTAACTTTGAAGTAACTCACAAGAATGGCTTTTTGTTCATCAGAAAGTTTTAATTCAGGATGTGTTCAGGTGAAACTTTTTAATGGCATTTCATTATTTTCTATCATTTCAATACATTCTTCCACCTTATGTTTTTGTTTTTTTGCATCATAAGATAACCAGACTGAAAAATTAAGATGTACCTGACCTTCATTGATGTGATTTTTTATCCACCATGAAACCGGGGCTATCTGTGCGTACCAAGGATATTCTGTCTGATGAGAATGACAGTCATAACATGCATTTTTTACTAAGTCAGTTACATTTTCTTGTGTTGCTTCCGACGCTAGAAAATCATCACTTGAATTTCCGGCAGGGGCTGACTTATCTATTCTTATCAACTGGATAATTAAAAAAAATCCAATCACACCCATCGCTACCTTTTTTGTATTCATTTTCTATTGTAATAGCTGGCAAATATAATATGATTCCAGACAAATGCAACTTAGGTAAGACTGAATTTTAAATTGTTGTAAAAAGAAATTCTATGCGGTATTTCTCAAAAGAATTGTAAATTTACATTGGAATTGCACCTAAATTTTTTTAGTTTTACATGAAATATAAAAATGCATAAAGTTCATATCAATTGCGACATGGCTGAGTCTTATGGCAATCTGAAGGCAGGTAATGATGAAGCTATTTTACCTCTTGTGGATGCAGTGAATATAGCTTGTGGTTTTCATGGTGGTGATCCGCTGACTATCGAAACCACTATCAACGCTGCCTTAGGACTTGGAATTCAGGTCGGAGCGCATCCTTCCTACCCTGATCTTTCCGGTTTTGGCAGGAGGTATATGGAGATGTCTGGAGAAGAGTTAGCCGCATGCATTAGATATCAAATTTGTGCCGTCAAAGCCATAACTGAAAGTCTGGGTGGCCAGTTGCACCATGTGAAAGCGCACGGCGCTTTGTACAATACTGCCGCTAAAAGCAAAAGAGAAGCCGAAATCATTGTAAATACAGTCTATTCTATTGATCCTAATCTAAAAATATTTGCTCCTTTTGGTTCTGAAATGGCATATGCAGCTTCAAATATAGGTATAAGTATGATGTTTGAAAGTTTTGCAGACAGAAGCTACGATTCGGAAGGATTTCTTGTCCACCGTAATATAGATGGAGCAGTCATTAAAAATCCGAAAAAAGTATTGTCACAGGTGGCCAATATCCTTAATGGTCATTTGGAGTCGATAGATGGTAATATGATTTCAATAAATTCTGAGACCATATGTGTTCATGGAGATCATGCTGCAGTAGTGGATTCTCTTCTACTAATTCGCAAGAATTTTGGTCAAAAAACCAATACTTGATGTGGAGCAGTATTAAAGCTTTTGGCAGAAGTGCCGTGCTTATAGAATGGCCCCAAGTAATCAATACTTCAATACTTGAAGAGATAACTTCGATTAGAAAAGGCATAGAATTCAAACAAATCAATGGAATAGTAGATGTGGTTCCAGCATTTGCATCATTGACCGTTTTTTTTATGCCTGAAGTGATAACGTACTCACGAATATTGGAAATAATTAATAATGTAAAGGACAAAGCTATCTTAACATCACAAGAGTCAGGAAAAATATGGGAAATACCGGTGGAGTATTGTATGGAAATGGAAAAAGATATGGCTTCACTCACATCACACTCCGGCTTGTCCCGAAATGAAATTGTTGATTTGCATACATCAGCTCTTTATGAGGTGTATTTTTTAGGCTTTATGCCTGGATTTTTATATCTCGGAGGCTTGGATAAAAGACTGCACATACCTCGAAAAGCAATTCCTGACTTAAAGATTCCATCAGGATCTGTTGCTATCGGCGGAGCTCAAACAGGTATATATCCACAGGAAAGCCCCGGAGGGTGGTATGTATTAGGTCATACCGATTTTAAAGTAATTGATTTTTATACTCCACCATTTTGTCAGGTGAAATCAGGCGACAAAGTGAAATTCAATTCAATTTAAAGCGCCTTTTTATAATGTTGGCGTCATACCTTTTAGCTTTTCTATAGTATAATTTATCTCATCTTCTGTATTGGTTGGCGAGAAAGAGAATCTTATCGTTTTCCTTTCTGAAGGATGACCAATGGCGACCAAAACATGGGAATCTTCTTCTATTCCTGCACTACAAGCGCTTCCTGATGAAGCCGAAACTCCTGCAATGTCAAGATTCATAACGAGCATATCTGCCTTTGGTCCCGGAGGAAAGGATACTGAGATGACATGCGCCATAAATGATTCATCTTGAGTACCATTAAACCGAATATCTTTAAGTCCTGATTCAAGCTGTTGTTTGAAAATATTTCTTAATTGAAGGATTTTATTCCTGTTGATCTCCATGTTCTGCGCTCCTATTTCAAGTGCTTTTGCCAATCCTGCAATACCAGCTACATTTTCAGTTCCTGCTCTCATATTGCGTTCTTGCGCGCCACCGTGTATATAAGGCGATATGATATTATTGTTGCTGATAAACACAAAACCTACACCTTTTGGACCATGAAATTTATGGGCAGAACCAGAAAGAAAAGAGATATGAGACAACTGTACATCGACAGGATATTTACCTATAGTTTGTACGGCATCACAATGGTACAGTGCATCATGTTTTTTACATATTTCACCTATTTTAGTGATATCTGACATCGTTCCTATCTCATTATTGCCATGCATCACGCTTACTAAAGTTTTGGTGCTACTATCTCCAAGCAATTCTTCCAGTTGGCTGTAATCTATCGTACCATCTTTATCGACATTGAGGTATTGGACGATACATTTTTTATGCAAACTCAGATAATCTAGGGTATGCAGGATACAATGATGTTCCGTAGGTGAGGAGATGATCCTTAGTACATCAAGATCCTGTACCGCATTTTTCAGTACCATATTATTGGCTTCGGTAGCTGATGATGTAAAAAAAACTTCGCCAAGAGATGCATTGATCACTTTTGCCACAGTCT
>JBBRVQ010000022.1:0-58368 GCA_038246735.1 Chitinophagales bacterium | reverse complement strand
TTAGGGTTTGCTTATGACGCGCTCGAGCCAAATATCGATGCACGCACCATGGAAATACACCACACCAAACATCATCAGGCATATATCACTAATCTTAACAACGCAATTGCAGGCACTGACTTGGAAGGCAAAACATTGGAAGATATTATTTCAGGTTTGGATATGACCAATATGCCGATCAGAAATAACGGTGGTGGTCATTGGAATCACTCACTTTTCTGGGAAATTATTCACCCTGATGATAGAGGAAAACTGTCCGGACCATTGGCAGATGCAATAGATGCCGCTTATGGCTCAAAAGAAGTTTTTATGGAGAAATTTGCTGCTGCGGCTATGACCAGATTTGGGTCAGGCTGGGCTTGGCTGTGCGCTCATAAAGATGGCAGTGTAGAAATATGCAGTTCCCCCAATCAGGATAACCCACTCATGCCAGGTGTTGGTTGTGGAGGACATCCGATATTGGGTTTGGATGTGTGGGAGCATGCTTATTACCTTCATTATCAGAATCGTAGGGCTGATTACGTAGCAGCATTTTGGAGTGCGTTGAACTGGAACGTTGTAGAAAAAAATTACCACACCGCTATAAAGTAAAAAAGAGTAAACAGTTTAAAAAAAAGGGCTGACGGGTAACTGTTAGCCCTTTTTTTGTGTGCCCTGTTAAATATGCAATTGTAGAAATTAATTATAATGCATTGATATACAATTAATATCACAATGCATAAAATATTTATATGTAAATTTACAATATTTAAAATGTATATTTTGCTTTATGTTTAGTGTCATTTTGACATATCTTCTTAAATTTGCAACTTTTTACCATCTGATAATATAAAATATAACAAAATATGCTTTCCAAATCAGACATTTTCGGTTATACGCCGGCTAAAGAATTTTCTAAATCAGTGGCTTATTTTTCTATGGAGTTTGCCATAGATCAGTCTCTGAAAATTTACAGTGGCGGTTTGGGCTTCCTAGCAGGATCTCACATGCGTAGTGCGTACGAACTGAAACAAAATCTGGTTGGGGTAGGGATGTTGTGGAAATATGGTTACTATGATCAGGTCCGTGCCATCAATGGTACTATGAAACCGGATTATGTCCAGAAATACTATTCATTTCTTACAGATACAGGTATCGTTTTCCCAGTAGAAGTACACAGTGCCACTGTTTATGTCAAAGCATTTTTGTTAAAGCCTGAAGTATTTGGTTCTGCGCCTATTTTTCTATTGTCTACTGACATTGAGCAGAATGACTCCATCTCCAGAACCATTACCAATAGACTATACGACGCCAATGAATCTACCCGAATAGCACAGTCGATTGTATTGGGCATAGGTGGTGCCAAATTGTTGGATATACTCAATATGCAGACCGATATTTATCATATGAATGAAGGCCATGCTTTGCCATTGTGTTTTTATTTGTATTCCAAATATGCTTCCATGGCTGAAGTGAAAAAAAGAGTAGTTTTTACTACACATACGCCTGAGGAAGCAGGAAACGAGCAGCACGACTTTGATCTTTTGAGTAAAATGTCATTTTTTAACGGCATCTCTGATAGCGAAATCAGAAAAATACTGAATGAAAAAGGCAACAGGTTGAATTATACTTTATCAGCGCTAAGATTTGCTAAAATTGCCAATGGCGTTTCTGAAATGCATGGTGAAGTTTCCAGAGAAATGTGGTCGGGATTTGATGGCATTTGTGAGATCACATCGATTACCAACTCTCAGAATAAAAAATACTGGAAAGACGATATCTTGGAAGATGCTTATGAAGCCAATGATGACAAAGCTTTACTGGCCCGTAAAAAGGAAATGAAAAAAGCACTCTTCAAAATTGTAGCAGATCAGGCGGGTAAAATATTTGATGAAAATGTGCTCACCCTGGTATGGGCGAGAAGATATGCAGGATATAAAAGAGCAGATCTGATCACAGCAGATACAAAAAGATTTGAAAAATTACTTAAAAATGCAGAGTTTCCTATTCAGATAATTTGGGCAGGTAAACCATATCCTGAAGATTACGGTGCCATTGATACTTTTAATAATCTATTTTGGAAAACACTGGAAAATCCCAATATCGCCGTTTTAACAGGATACGAATTGGGACTTTCCGCAGCCATTAAAAAAGGATCCGACGTATGGTTGAATAATCCAAGGCTGTACAGAGAAGCTTCGGGCACCAGTGGTATGACGGCAGCGATGAACGGGTCAGTAAATTTCTCAATACCTGACGGTTGGATTCCTGAATTTGCTGTTCACGGTGAAAATAGTTTTATCATCGAGCCTGCCGACAGAAAGATTCCTCAAAACGAACAGGACGTCATTGAGTGTGACAGAATGCTTGAAATTCTGGAAAAAGAAATCCTGCCTACTTACTATAAAAAGCCTAAAACATGGGCAAAAATTATTAAAAACGGTATGAAAGATGTGAGTCCTGCGTTTGAATCGGGACGTATGGCAAAAGAGTATTACAATAGACTTTTCAATGTAGATGTTAGGGTCTTGGTGGATGCTGAATGATATCCTTCCACCTGATTCTTATTCAGGATTCTTATTGTAATACTATAGTAATAGGTTTTCCTTCAAATACTATTTGAAGTTCGTTGCTCGCATCAAAATTAAGAATTTCATTGCTTGTACTGTTCGTCAAGGTAGCTTTAGAGTACCCATTTGTACCATGTAGTTTCAGCCTGATAAATCGCATCAATGGTTTGCCGGGAAAATTTCCCTGATTACTTACGACATTGATATTCAACTGGTCTATACCAAGATCAGCAGTAAAAGTGATAATTTCGAAGTTCTTATTTTTTAATGATGTTTTGCTTTTCCCGTCATCATCAAAAAAAACTGAAGATGATTTTTCAGGGGAGTAGTAGTAATGCACGGTGAGGCTATCTGTGGTATAATCTTCTGATGTTTTTCCTGATTTATCGATGACTGGGATGAAACTGCCTTCTTTAACGTAAGCAAGTATTTGATTTAAATTGACCCTTTCCTTTATGCTTCCTGAATATTTTGTCTCATCAGCATGACTGCCAAAATTCATTTTATACCAGTTTCCTTTGGGTAGATACACGCTTCTTTCAGTTGCGCTAGGCTGTATCACGGGTGCCAGCAATATATTTTGACCCCACATGAACTGATCTTCGACTTTATCTGCGCCTGCATCTTCAGGAAAATGATAATACAAAGGAGCTACCAATGGCTGTCCTTCCATAGCTTGATGATATGCCAAAGTATAATTGTATGGCAACATCTGATATCTTAAGAGAACAACTTGTTTTGCCATTTCTTTATAAGGAGAAGGCATTAGTGCAGGCTCGGACGGAAAACTGTAAGCAGCAGGATCTAGATCAAATAAAGCTGTTCCATGCGGTCTGAATATGGGAGTAAATGCTGAAAATTGCAACCATCTGACATACAATTCATAATCACCTTCACCACCGGCAAAACCGCCGGCATCTGAATGTATGTATGGAATACCACTCATACTCATACCCAACATGATCGGTAGTTGCGCCTGTAGACCACTCCAGTTGCGACTTACATCACCACTCCAAGGTATAATGTTGTATCTTTGACTACCTGCAAATCCACTTCTATTGAGGGAAAAGAGTCTTGTGTCAGGATATTTTATCGCATAATTTTCATACAGCATTTTTGTCCAGTAATGTCCATAAATATTATGAACTTCGTCAGCTCTGAATAATCTTTTATGTCCGAGGTCTGTCAAATTGTGATACATTCCTTTTGGATGTTTTTCAGGTTCGCCCAGATCGCCCCACCATGCATCAACCCCTATTTTGTTTTGGGCATCATGTTTTTCCCAGAACCATTGTCTGGCATCTTTTTTAAAGATATCAATCAATCCACCCAAACCAAAGTAAAAATCCGTTAGCACAAAAGGTTTGCCAAGACTGTCAGTAGCTTGATAGGGTAGTGAAGAGCTATAATTCAGACTTTTTTGCAATACAAATGGTTCAGTAATCAAAATCGTTTTGATATTTTGCGTTTTGAGCTGGTTGATCATACGGCTAGGATTGGGCCAACTTTTTTTATTTACCCACTCAAGATTACCCATGGTACCTTTGATACTGTCACCAAACCAGAATAAATCAAATATTACTGCATCAAATGGTATTTTTTCCGCTTGCATTTTTGACGAAATTTCTTTCACTTGTTCTTCGCTGGAATACCCGAATCTGCTCATAAAATTACCCATGGCCCACCTTGGAGGCAAACCTTGTTTTCCCGTTAACTCATGGTATTGCTGAAGAATTATTTTGTCATCATTTCCAAAAATGATATAAACGTTGATCTCACCACTACTGAAGGTTATAGACATTTGATTTTGTTCGGTTTTTCCTATATCAGCCCTACCTATGGATGGGTTATCAAAAAACAAACCATATCCTGATGAAGATGTAAAAAATGGAACAGAAAAATTCAGATTATCAGCACCATTACTATAACCATACCATGGATTATTGTCCAGAAGAAATGAATACCCGCGTCTGTTGAGTGGTAGCGCTCTCTCACCACCGCCGTATATTTTCTCTTTTTCACTCAATGTGACGCTTAGTCCTTTAAAGGCATCACTTGATTCAGCGTAAGACACCTGAACTTTATTTTTAAGTCCAACGGTTATCTTTTTATCTTCAATTTTATATGGAATACTGATACTTTTCATTGGGTTTATGATTACAGCATCACTTACATTTTCTCCTGTTTTATATTGTAAGGGAGTATAAGTCACTTTTATAATAGCAGAAGTGTACTGTTCGACTTTCCAGCTTCCGGATTGTGAAAATGAATGTAAACTAATTGAGACAAAAATTAGTATTATAAACAGTTGGTTGATACTTATCTTATACATAGGTCGAAAATTAAATCTATGGGTGAAGAAAATAATGGCATGAAATCTTATCGATGTTTTGAAAATGCAAAATAAGCAAATTTCAACCAAAAAGTCCAACCATCCATGGCTTATATTTAAAAGGAAGATAAGCTACATGCTGTTTAGAAAGTTCTTTTCTAAAAAAAACAATACCAATATCATATAGATCTATACTAAGGGTAACTTTTTTATTTTCTATAATTTTATTCCAGGCTGAAGTCATATCTTTTGACCAATAGATATCATCCACTACTACTATGCTATTATTGTCGCATTGGCTGACGATCATTTCAAAATATTGCAAAGTTGGTAATTCCAAATGATGACCATCTATAAATGCCATATCAATGCAATCATACTTCGCTATGATCCCACTTAAAGTTTTATTAAATGGACCTTTTACAATATTAATATTTTTAAGCCCAAGCAATTGATGCACTTCTTCTGCAATTCTAGCAATATTTACGTCACCTTCAAGTGTTGTAACTTTAGAAGTCTGATTTGCACTGGCCAAATACGCGGATGATATGCCTAAGGATGTACCCAATTCCAAAATATTCCGGCAATTATAATGATTTACTAAATTGAATAGTGTGCGGCATTTGGATGCCCCCGATAAAGCAGTATAGGCGATATCTGACACTTTCCTTTTTTCTAAGGTAAGTGAAGATGAACGCGCTCCAAAATCATAAATTTGTATTACTTTTTTAAGGGATCGTAGTCTGTGCCTTTGCTCTTCAATCGATTGAAAAGCATAAAACTCCTTTTTCGTATCCAGTACATAGGTTACAAAGTCGTAAAGAAAAGGAGACTGGACATTATATTTAGTAACGGCATGAATATAAAAAGCAAAGAAGGATTTGAGTCTGTACCACATATTGAGCGTAAAGGTATGATGTTATCCCATTTATTAAAGATTGAGTATAGATATTTTTATACTTATACAATGAAAACTAAAGTTATAAAAAACCGTTTTATATGGTTTTAAGTTACTTTAATCTAAAATATTGCTGTTTAATTAGTGAATCATGATAGATTTGTACCAAAATTAATTTGAATATGTCTGTACTTAAAATAAGTGGCCTCTCAAAAAGCTATGGTAGAATCACTGCTTTAAAAGATTTAAACCTGGAGATAGAAGCAGGAAACGTTTACGGTTTGTTGGGACCCAATGGAAGTGGGAAAACAACTACCCTAGGTATAATTCTGGGAATTTTGCAGCAAAATGAGGGTACATTTGAGTGGTTTGATGGAAAATATGGTGAAAAACACCGTTTGCGCATTGGAGCCATATTAGAAACACCCAATTTTTACCCATATCTTAATGCAGATGAAAATCTGGAAATAGTGAGACATATTAAAAAGGATGAAAGTTCAAATTTTGACGAATTGCTTACTCTGGTCAATCTTAAAGACAGAAGAAAGTCCAGGTTTAGTACCTATTCTTTGGGTATGAAACAAAGACTTGCTATTGCAGCTACCTTGATAGGTAATCCTGATGTACTGATTTTTGATGAACCTACCAATGGTCTAGACCCTCAGGGAATTGCTGAAGTAAGAGACATTCTTAAAAAAATTGCTGATCGTGGCAAAACCGTCATCATGGCATCGCATATACTGGATGAAGTAGAAAAAATATGTTCGCATGTAGCCATTATCAAAAAAGGTCATTTACTGGCTACCGGGCCTGTTGGAGCCATCATCAATAGTGATATAACTGTAGAACTTGCAGCAGCAGATATGGATAAACTTAAAGCATTTTTGGGCACTTTATCTATGGTTAAAAGAATGGAACATAAAGGTAAAACCATTGAAATTGGTATCGATCAGTTCATTGACCATGGTATTATAAATAGTTTGGCTTTTGAAAAAGGTATATTGCTAACTCATTTTGTTGCCAGGAAAAAAAGACTTGAAACCGAATTTCTTGAAATTACATCCAAAGCAGGGTAAGTTTATGGCATATAAAGCATAAATAAATCTATCAACAAAAATAAATCATTTAGATGTTTGGAAAACTTAAGGACAAGTGGAACGTAAACTGGTTTCAGTTTGTTCTCATATTTACCACTTTTGCATTGGGTGGGAGCTTATGCGCCAAAGCAGGAAACTGGTTGCTTAGTTATTTTTTGACAGAATCTAGCATTTTTTATTGGATTATATATATTCCTCTTATCAGTTTGCTATGGCCGATTTGCGTATTATTGGTCAGTATCCCTTTTGGTCAGTTCAAGTTTTTTATCAATTATCTTAAGAATATTGGCAAAAAACTGGGCTTCATCAAATAGTATATTTGAAAAATGTGATATGGTTTAATTAGAAAAATATGGGTTATATTTTATTTTTGTAAAGAACCATATTTCATTAAGTTCTTTATCTTGACAGAGCATTAGAGAAAATAAAGAAACCATTATGTTGATTTATGCTTCTCCGCTTAAAACTGTTTTGTTATATCTTCTCAGTTTTTTTTCTCAGTACATAAATGATAGAACTTGCTTTATTAACATTAAATACACCATTAAACAACGCAATCATCCCTATTATTCCACCTCTAATGAGTCCAAATGAGTTTCCTTTGTATTTTTCGCTCAACATTGCATTATAAAAAGGATCAAAAATCATTAGCTTTTTATCCATTACTTCAAAGTTATTCCTTTCGGCCATTCGCTGTAAAGTTGACGGATTGAAATGCCAAAGATGTCTGGGAACATCATAAGCAGCCCAGAATGATCCATAGTGAGAACAATCATAACTCTTAAAATTTGGAACAGCAATAATCAAAAATCCATCATCATCAAGAAGTTCATAAAATTTATTCCAATATTCATCCGGATGGTATAAATGTTCAAGTACATGCCACAATGTTATATAACCAAATTTCTTTTTTATCTTTCCTTCTTTAAGAAATGATGGTGTATTTACTTTTACGTCAAATTTTTCTATACTGTAGTTTCTAGCTTTATCATCTATTTCGATGCCTGACACATCAAAACCTTTTTTTTTCATATGATTCAGAAAATATCCTGTACCTGATCCAATGTCCAGCAAAGATTTATTTGCTTTCAATTGTATCAATAAATTTGACTTTAGACCGAGCATAATGTTTCTGACGAAATGATACACTTTAAAAATAATTCCACTCGAGGTATCTGAATGCGATATATAATCTTCACTTTGGTAAAAAGGACCACACGCTTCTTCCTGCGGTGGGTTCTGAGTAAATCTGAAACCACAGCTATTGCATTCTGCCAGGTAAAAGAATTCACCAGATATAGAATGATCTTTAATTTGCTCCAATTGTTTAGTATCCTTTGATAAACAAGCGGCACATTCGCTTACGTATAATCTTTGCATCTACTTTATCTTAAATTTTTTGTAAAGGTAATTGTAATATTTGAATCACTGTTTAGACTATCTGGCTGACTTTTTTTGGTGATTTTATTAAAACCACATATTTATGTAACTTTTAGCAAATATTTAACGTTATGAAAACGTAATTATGCAGCCATTTGATATTAACTTTGTCTTTAATTTGAAGCACGTAGATATGAAACACCATTTGAAAACAAAATATTTATTAATTGCATTGGTTCTTTGTAGTATGATGAGTGCGGTATATCTCAATTTCCAAGCATATGAGATGGAAAATATGCTCGTAGAGCAGAATTTCTCCAACATCTACATAAAAGATGCTTCCATCCTCCCGGACATTAAATTTGTAAAAGAACTACTGAAGAGCATTTTCAATATTGTAAAAATTTAACATCCTTTTCTTATTTTTTCTCGATTATTAGTGAAAGCTGGTTTTTGATGGAAATGATCAATTATGCTTTTTTGACATTTATAATCAGAAGTAATGGGGTTTTATGATTATAAAAAGTATATCAAAACTGTTAAGGAAATATTAAAAACTCCAAAAAATCATAATTTGTGCAACCACATATAAGATACATTAGTTACTTTTGTATCTGTCAAACATATGAGTAGTGTAATAAAAAATTTATGAATGTAAGATTTTTACTTTTTGGAATATTTTTCATGACATTAACTACTGCATCAAGTCAAAATAAAATCAAGTGGACTTCTTGGGACTCTGCGTCTGAAAAATTGGAAAAGAGTAATCGTAAATTTATGATTTACTTTTATTATGATGGTTGCAAGTGGTGTAGATTTATGGAAGAAACTACGCTGGCTTCGGACAATATATCTAAATTTATTAATCAAAAATTTTACGCATTCAGAATAAATGCATTATCTTCTGATAAAATCATAATTGCAGATAAATCTTACACTTCGGTAAGGATAGGAAAATATGATTTTCACGAATTAGCAGCAGATTTATTATCAGGCAACATGTCCTTCCCTTCCATCGTTTTCCTGGATGAACATTTTAAAAAAATAGGTACTTATGATTCTTATATGGATGAGCAAAATTTTGAAATGATACTTTCATTTTATGCGGGCAACCATCATAAATATACCATGTGGAAAAGATTTGCCAACAATTACTGCAGAGATAGCCATTTTAATTCTCTGGTAAATGACAAAAATTAATAGAAATATTATTTCTTTTCTATTATCTAAAATTATTACATTTGTCTTGCAGATGTAGTTAAAAAATAAAATTATATTTCAAAATGGAAAGAATTATAAGCATAATTGTAGTTGTCACAATTTTTTTCGTGTAAAGATGCTCCTATGATTTCAATCAAAAATGAAGCTCTGAATTATCCTGAAACCCGCAAGGATTCTGTTAGAGATACTTATTTTGATACAACATTTACCGATGTGTACCGTTGGCTTGAAGACGATTTATCGGATGAAACCGGTTCTTGGGTAGATGCTCAAAACCTAGTTACGTTTGGTTTTCTTGATAAAATACCTTTCCGAAAGGATTATAAAGCGAGATTGGAACAACTGTGGAATTATGAGAAATTCAGTGCGCCATTCAAAGAAGGAGAATATACATACTTTTATAAAAACGATGGTCTTCAGAATCAGTATGTATTATGGCGCACTAAAGGTGATGGTAAACCTGAAATTTTTCTTAACCCCAACAAGTTTTCTAAAGATGGCACTACCTCTTTAGCGGGTATAAGTTTTTCCAAGGATGGAAGCAAGGTAGCTTATCAGGTTTCAGAAGGAGGTTCTGATTGGCGAAAAGTTATAGTAATGAATGCTTTGAATAAAATTATTCTTGATGATACGCTTGTAGATGTCAAGTTCAGTGGACTCTCGTGGAAGGGAAATGATGGATTTTATTATTCAAGTTATGATAAACCAAAAGGTTCTGAACTTTCTGCTAAAACTGATCAGCACAAATTATATTACCACAAGCTAGGCACTAAGCAAACAACAGATATAGTTATCTTTGGAAATAATCTAAAAAGAAGATACATAGGAGGCTCTGTCTCAGAAGACGACAAATATCTGTTTATTTCAGCAGCCAATTCAACTTCTGGAAATGAGTTGTACATGATAGATCTGACAGACAAAAACAATAAAATTACAACTTTGGTGGATAACTTTGACAGTGATAATAATATGGTGGATAATGAGGGCAGCAAACTGTTTATTGTAACAAATTTAGGTGCTCCTAATCAAAAAATTGTCACTACAAATGCGTCAAACCCGAAGGTGTCCACTTGGCACGATTTTATAAAAGAAACTGAAAATGTACTGGATGTAAGTACAGGAAGCGGATATATATTTGCTCATTACATGAAAGATGCATTGTCTTTGGTGAAACAATATGACTATTCCGGTAAACTCATTAGAGACATCAAACTTCCAGGTGCGGGTACGGCATCTTTAAGTGGAGCCAAAAAAATGGAAAAAGATATTTATTTTTCGTTTACAAATTATGTTACCCCGGGAAGCATCTATAAGTATGACCCTTCCAATGGAAATCAAGAAATTTATATTACCCCCAAAATTGATTTTAATCCGGATGACTATGAATCTCGGCAGATTTTTTATCCATCAAAAGATGGCACAAAGGTTCCTATGATGATTACACATAAAAAAGGGATAAAGTTGGACGGCAACAATCCTACCTTGCTATATGGTTATGGAGGCTTTAATGTGAGTCAGACACCTTCTTTTAGTATTTCTAATGTAGTTTGGATGGAACAAGGCGGTATTTTTGCCGTACCAAATCTTCGGGGTGGAGGTGAATATGGAAAAAAATGGCATGATGCCGGTACTCAGTTGAAAAAGCAAAATGTATTTGATGATTTTATTGCGGCTGCCGAGTTTTTAATAGAAAATAAATATACTTCAAAAGAATTTTTGGCAATAAGTGGTGGTTCAAATGGCGGGTTATTGGTAGGTGCTTGTATGACACAGCGTCCCGACTTATTTAAGGTAGCCCTTCCGGCGGTCGGGGTGTTGGATATGTTGAGATATCACACATTTACAGCTGGTGCAGGTTGGTCTTACGACTATGGGACAGCAGAGCAAAGTAAAGAGATGTTTGATTATCTGCTTGGATATTCACCTGTTCATAATGTGAAGGAAGCAAAATATCCTGCTACGCTGGTGACTACCGCCGATCATGATGACAGAGTTGTACCTGCCCATTCATTTAAATTTATTGCAGCCTTGCAAGCCAATCATAAAGGAGATAGTCCCGTATTGATCAGGATTGAAAAGAGTGCCGGGCATGGAGCGGGTAAGCCCACCTCAAAAATAATAGAAGAAGCTGCTGATAAAGGAAGTTTCACCTTGTATAACATGGGGAAAACTTTCGTAAAGCCTTTAAAAAATTAAATTATTTATTAATACCATTATAATCGTCAAGTTATGAAAGATGTTCAGCATTATATTATTGAAAATAAACAGCGCTTTCTTGATGAGTTGCTTGAAATGCTGCGTATACCGTCCATCAGTGCCGATCCAAAGTATAAAAATGATGTGGCCCGAAATGCGGAATACGTAGCTGAAAGCCTTAAAAACTCAGGATGCCCAAAAGTGGAAATCTATGCTACTCCAGGACATCCTATCGTTTATGGAGAGCACATGATTGACCCGGCATTACCTACTGTATTGGTTTATGGACACTATGATGTACAGCCGCCCGACCCATTGGATCTATGGGAAAGTCCGCCATTTGAACCTGTTATAAAAAAGACTGACATTCATCCGGACGGTGCAATTTTTGCTAGAGGATCTTGCGATGATAAAGGGCAAATGTTTATGCATATTAAGGCATTTGAAGCCATGGTAAAAAATAATTCATTGCCGTGCAATGTAAAGTTCATGATAGAAGGTGAAGAAGAAATCGGATCTATAAATCTCGGAATTTTTTGCAAAGAATACAAAGATATGCTGAGTTGTGACGTGGTCTTAATATCTGACACATCCGTAATCGCTAATGACATACCATCTATCACAGTAGGTTTAAGAGGACTTAGTTATGTGGAAGTGGAGGTCACTGGTCCAAACAAAGATTTGCATTCAGGGGTGTATGGTGGTGCTGTAGCCAACCCCGCACAAGTATTGTGTGATATGATTGCGTCCATGAAAGATCAGAACAAGCACATCACTATACCGGAATTTTACGACGATGTAGTGGTTGTCTCAGATCAGGAAAGAACAGCCATGAATAAAGCACCGTTTGATAAACAGAAGTATTTGAAAGGTCTTGGTATAGAAGCTACAATGGGGGAAGAAGGATATACAGTACTGGAGCAAACATCTATTCGTCCGACGCTGGAAGTGAATGGTATTTGGGGTGGCTATATTGGAGAAGGAGCAAAAACAGTATTACCTTCAAAGGCATTTGCCAAAATAAGTATGCGATTGGTACCTAATCAAAACAGTGATATAATTACGGCATTGTTCAAAAAACACTTTGAGTCTTTAGCCCCAGCCGGCGTAAAAGTAGAAGTCAGGCCACATCATGGCGGAGAAGCTGCAGTAACCCCTTCAGATACAGCAGAATATAAAGCTGCTGCTATGGCTATGAATACATCATATGGGAAGGAACCTATTCCTGTCAGGGGTGGAGGTAGTATTCCGATTGTAGCTTTATTTGAAAAAGTGCTTAATGTAAAAACGGTTCTCATGGGTTTTGGCTTGGATTCGGATGACATACATTCACCAAACGAGCACTACGGTTTGTACAATTTCTATAAAGGAATCGAAACTATTCCATATTTTTATTTGTATTATTCAGAACTTAAAAAGTAATTTTTTATTAACAATATTAAACATTTAGTAAATGAGAATTTTAGGATTATTGTTTTGCTTTTTTTTATTTTTTTCATCTTTAAGCTTAGCACAGGTACTCGCTGATAAAAAAGACAGCACATCCTATGCAGCCGGGGTAAATATGGCGGAAGCATTTAAAAAACAAGGAATTACAGACATTAACTTGGAAGTTTTTCAAAAGGCAATGATGGATGCTTTGAAAAACAATGAATTAAAATTGGATAAATCTTTGTCCGAAAAGATATTTAATGAATATGTGACTGGAATGAAGGCCAAAGAAGGAAAAGATTTTCTTGCCGCTAATACAAAAAAGCCAGGAGTCGTTTCATTATCAAGCGGCTTGCAATACGAGATCATAACAAAAGGTGCCGGTGGGGCAAAACCTAAATCTACAGATAAAGTCAAGACACATTATCATGGTATGCTGACGAATGGAAATGTATTTGACAGTTCAGTACAGAGAGGAGAACCCATTTCTTTTGGACTCAATCAAGTGATAAAAGGGTGGACCGAAGGTCTTCAACTCATGTCTGTAGGTGATAAGTTCAGATTTTTTATTCCATATGACCTCGCTTACGGAGATAGGGGAGCAGGTGGCCTCATTCCGCCATATTCTGCTTTAATATTTGAAGTAGAGTTATTGGGGATCAACGAATAGGAATTTTAAAAATAAAAGTTTTGAGAGTTTATATAGTATGCCTGTATAAACTCTTTTGTTTTTTTTGTGTAAATGCTTCATATGCAAATAGATATAATCACGGTAGTCCCTGAATTACTTAAAAGTCCTTTTGAACACTCTATTATGAAAAGAGCTGGAGATAAAGGTTTACTCCAAATTAATATAGTCAACCTTAGATCCTTTGGGCTTGGTATACACAGTCAAGTGGATGATTATCAATATGGTGGTGGTGCAGGCATGGTCATGATGTGTGAACCATTAGATCGATGTATTATGGAACTCAAATCCAAAACAAAATATAATGAAATCATATTTCTTACCCCTGATGGAAAAACATTCAACCAAAAAATGGCCAACAGATTATCATGTTTGGACTCCGTTTTAATCATTTGCGGACATTATAAAGGTATTGACCAACGTATCAGGGATATGCATGTTACTATGGAAATTTCAGTAGGTGATTTTGTATTGTCGGGTGGCGAATTGGCCGCGGCCATTTTTGTGGATGCGATAGGAAGATTAATACCTGGAGTGCTCAACGATGAAACCAGTGCACTTAGTGACTCCTTTCAAGACAATCTTCTGGCCCCTCCGGTATATACCCGTCCTGCTGATTTTAAAGGATTTAAAGTGCCCGAAATTTTATTGTCAGGAAATGATAAAATGATAGATGAATGGAGATATGAAGAGTCATTAAAAATAACAAGAGATAGAAGGCCTGATCTTATGGATGATTGAATTTTTAGTGAATACAATCTTTAATAAAATTTAAAATATATCAATTTTTCGTAATAAATAGTAAAAATTCATAGTTTTGTGCCCATAAAACGGATTTCTAGATTAAAAACAATAGCAACAAAAGTCTTAGTAGACATTTTTTATTATCAAAACTTAGGTATTCTTACCAATTAAATTAAACGCTAAATAAATGGCAAAAAACTTACTTATAGTAGAGTCCCCGGCAAAAGCTAAGACTATTGAGAAAATTCTTGGAACTGATTTTATAGTTAAATCAAGTTTTGGACATATAAGAGATCTTGAGAAAGGCAATAAAGGTATTGACATTGAGAATAATTTTGAACCATCATATGTAGTGTCACCTGAAAAAGTAAAAGTAGTCAGAGAACTTAAAGACCAGGTGAAGAAATCTTCGGAAGTTTGGCTCGCTACGGACGAGGACCGGGAAGGAGAAGCCATCTCCTGGCACCTTTGTCAGGAGCTCAAGTTGGATGTAAAAACGACAAAAAGAATTGTTTTTTCAGAAATAACCAAACCGGCCATATTAAAAGCTGTATCTAATCCAAGACTGGTAGATGTGAATTTGGTTAATGCACAGCAGGCAAGGAGAATTCTGGATAGAATTGTAGGTTTTGAGCTCTCTGAAGTTTTGTGGAGGAAAGTAAAAAATAAGCTTTCCGCAGGTAGAGTACAATCTGTTGCAGTTAAGTTGATCGTGGAAAGAGAGCGGGAAATTCAAAATTTTAATACATTACCTTTTTTTAAGGTTATTGCATTGTTTGATGTGGATAATGGCAGAGGTGAGACGGTAGGGCTTAAAGCTGAATATACTAGCCGGATTGACAATGAACAGGAAGCGATGGAATTTCTGAAAAAAGCCAATGGAGCTACTTTTACAATAAGCAGTATTGAGAAAAAACCTTTGAAGAGATTTCCCGCAGCTCCATTTACAACATCTACATTGCAACAGGAAGCAAGCAGAAAGTTGGGTTTTTCTGTCAATAGGACTATGTCGACAGCCCAGAGATTATATGAAGAAGGGTACATAACTTATATGAGAACCGATTCTTCTAATCTAAGTGAAACTGCTATGGCAGCTATAGCACAAGAAATAGAAAGTAGTTTTGGAAAACAGTATCTTCATGCAAGAAAGTATAAATCCAAAACCGCAAATGCTCAGGAAGCGCACGAAGCAATTCGCCCTACTTATATAGAACGCAAAAATTTAGGTCCGGACAAAGACCAACAAAGGTTATATGACCTCATTTGGAAGCGAAGCATAGCGTCTCAAATGTCAGAAGCTGAAATTGAAAAAACAGTGGTTAAAGTGGATATTTCTACTATGCGTGACAAACAACTTGAAGCGGTTGGTGAGGTATTAAAGTTTGACGGGTTTCTTAAAGTATATCTTGAATCAACGGACGATGATGAAGATGAAGATTCAAAAGGTATGTTGCCACCGCTTAAAATACAACAATCGCTTGATCTGAAACAAATGGATGCAACAGAAAGCTTTACCAGACCAGCAGGAAGATACACTGAAGCCAGCTTAGTGAAAAAACTGGAAGAACTGGGTATAGGCCGACCTTCAACTTATGCACCGACCATTTCCAAAATAATGGAAGAGGAACGGGGCTATGTTACAAAAGAGAGCCGAGAAGGAATTTTGAGAAACTTTCAGCAGCTTACTCTTAAAAAAGGCAAAATAGAAACCAAAACAAAATCTGAAATTACGGGCACTACTAAAAATTGTTTGTACCCATCTGATCTTGGTATGGTGGTCAGTGATTTTCTTTCCGAGCATTTTAGCAAAATCATGGATTATAGCTTTACTGCAAATGTTGAGGATGAACTGGATAAAATTGCTACTGAAGGACTGGAATGGAAAAATATGTTGAAGAAGTTTTATGGACCTTTTCATGACAGTGTAGAAAACACTATGGAAAACGCTGAGCGAGCGAAAGGAAAAAGAGAATTGGGAACAGATCCCATTAGTGGTTATGCTGTGATAGCACAAATGACAAGATTCGGTCCAGTCATTCAGATAGGAGAAAGGGAGGAAATTAAGGATGGAGAAAAACCAAGATTTGCCAATCTGAAACCGGGACAATCTATGGAAACCATCACTTATGATGAAGCCATGGAACTTTTCAAATTGCCGAGGGTCGTAGGAATAATTGAAGGAGAAGAAGTATTGGTAAATACAGGCAGATATGGCCCATATGTAAAAATAGGAGAAATGTTTGTCAACTTGCCGAGAAATCTGGATCCAATGACCATTACCTTAGATGAAACTAAAATGCTTATTGATGCTAAACTGGATGAAAATGCTCCGATAGGACAATATCAAAATTTACCTATCACCAAAGGGAAAGGAAGATTTGGACCATTTATAAAGTGGAATAATTTGTTTATAAATATTCCTGTAAGATATAAGCTAGATACTATCAATGAATTTCAATCCATCGAGCTAATTGAAGCTAAAGTAGACAAGGAAGCCAATAGATACATACAAAACTGGCCGGCAGAGAAGATATCTATCGAAAACGGTAGATGGGGGCCATACCTCAAATTTGGTAAAAATAATCTTAAGATACCTAAAATTGATGGACAAAAGATTGAAGACGATTATCTCCAAAAAGTAACGCTTGATACCGTCAAATCTTGGATAGAATCTGAAATACCGGATGCCTTCAAAAAGAAAGAAGTAAAGAAAAAAAAGTAATATTTATATATTAATGAAGTGTTTAAAATATAAAAAATAATTAATATTTTATTAACTAACAATAAATAATCAAATTTTGTCTTTAAATAAGTAAATAAAACAGACATTAAATGAAAATTCGCCAAACCATTTATATTTTAACTTTTTGGATGTTATGCAATCCTCTACATGCACAGGTATTAGATGAAGAAACAGGCTTTATTTATGTCAAAGCTGAGTATCTTTTTGAAACAGGTAGGTATGAAGAAGCCATAGCGAATTATAATGCTGTCATAAGCAGGGATGCTAAATATAAAGATGCGTTGATTCACAGGGGACTGGCCAAATATGCTTTAGCGGCATACAAAGGCTCGAAAATGGATGCCATCCAAAGTATTGAGATAAAAGGTATCACCGCAGAAGCTGCAGGTTTGCTGGGAAGGTCTTTTGCTGCAATGAATGAAATTGGGGCAGGAATCAATACTTTAACGGCTGCCATTGCATTGGATAATAAAAATGCCCAATTTTTTGAATGGAGAGCCGGCATGTATGAATCTGATCAACAATTGTTAAAAGCATGCAATGATTATGAATCAGCTATGAATCTAGGTAGTTCAGGGGCTGAAAACAAAGCTAGAAACTTATGTGGTATTACAAAATCAAAACCTACATCACCTGCAATTCCAAAAAATGATCCGCCTATAGTTGTTCAGGAACAAAAAACTGGAAATAATAATACTGCAAACCCTTCTTCAAATCCAAACTCGGGTGAACTCGGACAAAATGAAGTTCTGTCTTCGGGAGTGCATGAAGGCAATAATACCTCACCAACTAATGCAGAGGTGAATACTTCACAAGTCAAAAGCGATACAACTATTTTAGATGATTCTGATCCTATTTATGATGAAAATATCCCGAAAAATGATGATTCTGTGAATAGTTTTGTTATTGATGAAGACTTAACAATTGCTATTTCGGGTCAAGAATTAGGACAACGAAAAATAAAAGAAATTCCCAGTATTCTGATACTTGCAGATGAGAATGGGAGAGTGACGGTAAATATATGTGTAAATAAAGAAGGTGTTGTTACAAAAGCTGAGTTTAATGGGACAATGTCAACTATTGCCAAAAAAAGTTTAGTATCACTTGCACTTCGTAAAGCCAAGGAATTTGAGTTTACACCCGGAAAATACGATATTCAATGCGGCACCATGGTATTTAATATTAAAGGAAGCTAATCTAACTAATTACAATTAAAGTTTGTAATAAATAGAATAGGAATTATAATTTTATGATTCCTATTCTATTTTTACCAACCCGTAAACGCTTCATTAAAGATATTTTCCATGAGCTGTTTAAATATTTCAGTGATAAGCTGATCCTGGATACTTATAAAATCTTTGTCGCTTTCAAAAGTTCGGAAAAACGAAAATGGTTTTTTCCAACTTTTTGATTCATCTTTTTTATTGACAAAATTGACTGTTACCGTTATTTCAAGTTTATTTAGAGCCACTGTATTGCCGGCCTGAGGTGCTTCCGGGTTTAATCTGAAACCTGTAATACTTCCCGAAAATTCAATGTCAGGATTTTGATCATTATATACCAGTCTTGATTCATTTCTTATTTTGGACCTAAGGGCTTCCGAAAATCTTTGATTGATGTCCCCTGGAGCTTGCGGTGCACTATTCTGAAAATTTTCGACAACATAAGAATTGACATCCGGTGGTATAGCTATTCCTTTAAAACTATAACAACCCTGCAACAGTATAATTGCTGTAAATGATGACAGAAATTTTGATTTCAAAATATGTATTTTATTTCTATAACGGATCATTTATATCAAATGTTGCAGTTGGAGAGCCATGAAACACATATTATAAAATAGTTGATATAATTATACAATACTTTTTTATTTACAACATATTGTATAAATTTGCGTTTTCATATCAAATTAGTAAAAGTGGAGAATATCAAAATTGATAAGTCGTTATTAAAGTCGTTCAAAATATATACTCAAACAAACAAAACAAAAGCTACTATACAAATCATCAACTCATTCATTCCATTTATAGGTATTTGGATTTTAATGTATTTTTCATTGGATTACAGTTATTGGCTTACATTTTTATTGGGTATTATCAATGCATTTTTTCTGGTTAGGATATTTATTATTCAGCATGATTGTGGACATAGGACATTCCTTGATAATAGCAAGGCAAGAGCGATTATCGGATATATCTGTTCTATTTTTAGTACTATACCTTTTCATTATTGGGCAAAGTCTCATCACTTACATCATTCCCATAATGGACAACTCGAATTAAGGGATATAGGTGATATCAACACTTTGACCGTGGCTGAATTTAAAGCTTTAAATGCATGGGGAAGGATCAAATACAGGCTGTACAGATCTATCCCTGTGATGTTTGTATTAGGCCCAATCTATTACGTATTGATACACAACAGAATACCGTCTATTAGTATGGACATATTTAAAAATGAGAAATGGAGATTATGGTTGAATAATATTGTTTTGGTGCTAATGTTTGTTACGCTCGGTTATTTCTTGGGATGGGGCAAATTTTTTATAACACATTTTACCATCATCGTTTTGTTTTCTGTAATTGCAATATGGTTTTTTTATGTTCAGCATCAGCATGAAGAAGCATATAAACAATGGAAGGACAAATGGGATTATCTTACATCCGCTTTGAGGGGTAGTACTTATTACAAGGTACCCGCTGTGTTTAATTGGCTAACAGGAAATATTGGTATTCATCATATCCATCATCTTAATCCTGCCATCCCAAATTATAATCTCAAAAAAGCATTGGAAGACAATCAATGGGTAAATCAGTATGTGACCATATTGACATTTTGGGAGAGTCTTAAATTGGCATCCAATAAGCTTTGGGATGAATCTCAACAGAGAATGATTACATTTGGCGAATATTATAAAAGAGAAAAGTTAGGTTTGGTGTGATTTTTATTGGGGTTTGCAAAATATTTGTTTATCTTTGCGGCTTCAAATAAAATATACACTTGCAAACATTTAAAGATTTAGGCCTTAGTGATGACATTTTAAGATCACTTGAGGAGATGGGTTTCGTTACGCCTACAGAAATTCAAAGCAAAGCAATACCGCAATTATTGGAAAGTAAGCCAGATTTTATTGGCCTTGCGCAAACAGGAACTGGTAAAACTGCTGCTTTCGGGCTCCCATTGGTTCACTTTCTAGACACTTCTGAAAATAAAGTATTCGCACTTATTCTTGCTCCTACGCGCGAGTTGGCTCAGCAAATAGCTAAAGAATTTGAAAATTTTGGGAAATACAAAAAAGGAATGCGAACTCAGGTGGTCTATGGAGGTACCCCGATCACAACGCAAATCAGAGACATTAAGAAAAATATTCCCCATATACTTGTTGCCACGCCAGGAAGATTGCAGGATCTCATCGATCGGAAAGCAATCAAACTTGATCAGATAGAGTTTCTGGTTTTGGACGAGGCCGACGAAATGCTCAACATGGGTTTTCAGGAAGATATTGACAAAATACTTCAATTCACTCCGGAAGAAAAAGTATTGTGGCTATTTTCAGCAACAATGCCGCCTGAAATACGCAGAATTGTTGGTACTTACATGGAAAAACCTTTTGAAGTAAGAATTCAATCGGATAGTAAAACCAATGAAAACATAGACCATAAATACATATACGTTCATAAACATGATAAAGAAGCATCTCTAAAAAGAGTCCTTGATTATCTGACTGATTTTTATGGAGTGATATTTTGCAAAACAAAAATGGATACCCAGGAATTGGCAGAATATCTGGAAAAGGAAGGATACCGAGCGGAACCTTTACACGGAGATATGTCTCAATCTCAACGTGATGCCGTAATGGCTAAATTTCGGAACAAAACTACTCCGATTCTAGTGGCAACAGATGTTGCTGCAAGGGGAATTGATGTAGATTCTCTGACTCACGTGGTACATTACTCACTTCCTGAGAACTCTGAATATTACACTCACAGAAGTGGGCGAACAGCAAGGGCAGGAAAAAAGGGAACTTCATTGGCAATTGTTACACCTCAGGATATCGGTAGAATAAGGTTTTTTGAAAAAACTATAGGGATCGATATCAAGCATATCAAAGTGCCGCTCCAATCCCAGATGTATAATAAAAAACTGGAAAAATGGACAGAGAAAGTATTGAATACCGATACCATTGAGTTGAGTGATGAGATGATCGAAAAAGCAGTAGAAACTTTTGAATCTCTGTCTAAAAAGGAACTCATTGAAAAGATTCTTGCGCTTGAATTCAATAAACTGTATAAGAAAGTGGAAAAGGATGATCTCAACATATCACTTCATGATAGGAAGGATGACAGAGGTTTTAAGCGATCAGAAGTAAGAGGTAGAGATGAAAGAAGCAGCAGTCGTGATTCAAGAGAGACCAGAGATTCAAGAGAGACCAGAGATTCAAGAGGTGGTGAAAGAACTTACCAATCCAACCCTCACATGGATACTTTTTTTGTTAATATAGGAAAAATTGATAATGTGCATCCGGGTATATTAATTGATATACTGGCAGGTCATGCAGGTTTGTCCAAAAAACAAATAGGAAATATAGATATCCAAAAAAGGCATTGTCTGGTAGAAATAGATAAGAAGTTTTCTAAGGTCATGGATAATGGGAAAATTCTAAAGTACAGAGGAAGAAAAATTACAATCAAAAAAGAAGGATTTAATTAAACGGGAGATATTCTTCCCTTTTTAAAATAAATAAAATTAAGCATGCAATCAATTAGAAATATTGCTATTATAGCCCACGTTGACCATGGTAAAACAACGCTTGTTGATAAAATAATCCATGAGTGTAAAGCAATGGACGAAAGAAAAGATACTGGTGAACTAATTCTTGACAACAATGATCTGGAAAGAGAAAGAGGAATTACCATACTATCAAAAAACGTATCAGTAAACTTTAATGGTGTAAAAATAAATATTATTGACACTCCAGGTCACTCTGACTTTGGTGGTGAAGTGGAGCGTGTACTAAATCTGGCCGATGGTGTTTTATTACTCGTTGATGCATTTGAAGGACCCATGCCACAAACGAGATTTGTGTTGAATAAAGCCGTAGAACTGGGATTAAAGCCTATCGTAGTTATTAATAAAGTGGACAAAGAAAACTGTCGTCCTGAAGAAGTTCAAAGTGATGTGTTTGATTTGATGTTCAATCTGGGTGCAACTGAAGATCAGTTGGATTTTGTTACACTGTTTGGATCTAGTAGAGATGGTTGGATGAGTTTTGACCATGAAATAAGAACTCAGGATATAAAGCCATTATTACAAGCTGTTATTGATGTAATACCAGAAGCACCCTACAAGGAAGGTCCGGTACAAATGGGAATCACATCTTTGGATTATAATGTATTTCAGGGCAGATTGGCGATAGGTAGAGTTTATCGCGGAGACCTAGAAGAAAACAAAGATTATTTGCTTTGTAAAAAAGGAGGGATAAATAAAAAAGTCAGGGTAAAAGAATTATATGTATTTGAAGGTCTTGGAAAACTAAAAGTGCCAAGTGTTCGAAGCGGAGACCTTTGTGCAGTAGTAGGTGTGGATGATTTTGATATTGGAGATTCTATTGTAGATATGAATTCTCCTGAAGCATTACCAAGAATTGAAGTCGATGAACCTACGATGAGTATGTTGTTTACCATAAATAACTCACCTTTTTTTGGAAAAGAAGGGAAATATGTAACATCTAGACACCTGAGAGACAGATTATATAAGGAGTTAGAAAAAAATCTTGCCCTTAGAATTGAAGATGGAAATACTGAAGACAAGTTTGAAGTATATGGTCGTGGTGTACTCCATTTAAGTGTGCTTATTGAAACCATGCGTAGAGAAGGATATGAGTTTCAGGTTGGAAAACCACAAGTAATTATTAAGGAAATTGATGGTATCAAATGTGAGCCAATTGAAACACTGGTCGTTGATGTGCCGGAAGTTTCATCGGGCAAAGCAATAGAGCTGATTACCCAAAGGAGGGGTCTTTTGAAAGTAATGGAGCCAAAAGGTGATGTACAGCATCTTGAATTTGAAATACCTTCCCGAGGTATTATTGGAATGAGAAATATTATGATGACTGCTACTTCAGGCGAAGCGGTGATGACCCATAGATTTCTTCAGTTCGAGTCATTTAAGGGTGACTTACCCGCGAGAATAAAAGGTTCTTTGGTGTCTATGGAACAAGGCCAGTCACTGCCCTTTGCCATTGACAGATTGCAGGATAGGGGCAAGTTTTTTATTGATCCGGGCGAACAAGTTTATGTAGGTCAGGTAATAGGGGAGCATTCCAGGGACAATGACCTTGGAGTAAATGTGATCAAAGGTAAAAAACTGACCAATATGAGAGCTTCAGGTTCAGATGATAATGTGAAGATTGCACCAAAAATTCAGTTTTCTCTTGAAGAAGCCATGGAGTACATCCGCGAAGATGAGTATTTGGAAGTAACACCTCAGAGTCTCAGAATGAGAAAAATAAAATTCTAATGTAATCATTCAGCTAATTATGTTCGTTTAATCTCAGAAAACGAAATAATTTTTAAGGCCTATTTTATCTCCATATGGATCCTATGTTCCTGAGGTAAATAATTATTTATTCTATGACCTAAGTTTTTAAGGAATCCCAAACCATTGCCTGCATAAGTGGCTAATATCCAGGATTTTTGATTTGAATCAATCGTATCTAATGTCTTCTTTAAATAATGCAATGCATCCATCCTATCTAACTCAAAAGTAGGAAAATCATCTGCCAACAAATATGACAAGGCTAAACTTTGTTCCGGTACCACGATAGTTTTGTTTAGCGTACCAATGGAAATACCACAGTAAATTAATCTTAAAAAATGGTTTAAGAAATTTGATTCCGTTTCCAAATCACTGTTTACAGCATGTATAGTACCGGTTTTATCATAAAGTAAACTTATGTCCTGCAATTTGATCCATTCATTAAAAATATGCATACTTTTTTTATCAACAGCGTGCAACGATATGCCAATTTTTGTTCGATTTCTTGTACCAATTTTTGTTTCAGATGTTTTTTGCAATACAGATATAAAAAAACCTTCTCCTTTGATTTTGAACGGATAAAGTTGATATCCATAACTTTTTTCTCCCAAAATTTCTTGGATCTTCCATTCTTTTTCAATTTGAAGTGGAAAAGAGAGTAAACCCATTTCACGAATCATCCAATCTATATTATTAATATTTTCATACCTGTTATAAGTACAAGTGGAATATAAAAGATAGCCTCCAGATTTTAATGTTGGTAATATGTCACTTAAAATTCGTTTTTGGCGTGCTGCACAATTATCTACATTTTCAATGGACCATTCACAAATGGCATTGGCATCTTTTCTAAACATGCCTTCCCCTGAACAGGGTGCATCGACCAATATGATATCAAAATATTCCGGCAAGTAACTAAAATCGTGTGGATCATTATTGGTGACAAAAACATTGGAATGTCCTTCCTTGCTTAAATTGTATTTTAATACATATGCTCTGTTCTTTATTACCTCATTGGCTACAAGTAAACCATGATTTTGCAAATAGGAAGCGATTAAAGTGCTTTTCCCTCCCGGAGCTGCACATAAATCCAGAATTTTGATATCCTTTTTATCCTGAACAAGCTGATCAAGTATATGCCATATGAACATTGACGAAGCTTCCTGCACATAATATGATCCTGCATGAAAAGCTGGATCTAATGTAAATATTGGTCTTTTATCCAGATAATATCCTAATGGACACCAAGGTACTTTTTCATCAGATGGTAATTGTTTACTTTTATTGGGATTGATTCTTACCGAGGTAGGTATAGCACCCGCTAAGGAATTTTCAAAAAGTTGATACTCTTCCAGACCAATGCTGCTTTTAAGCTCTTTTTTAAAGTCTTGTGGAAGTGACAATTTCATTATCGTTTTTAAATAAAATATGCTGAAAAAACAAACCAAAAACAATAACCAAACCACATCCTATGGCATTCAACCATAAATATCCTATTATATCAGACTTAAAAATAATTATCACTAAACTTTCAGCTATTAATGCTGCATAAAATACGGCATTTGCATTTATGGATTTAAAATAAAAAGCAACAATAAATATTCCTAAAATAGTACCATAAAATACTGAGCCAATGATATTGACAAATTGAATTAAATTTTCAAACAATGAACCGAAACAAGCAAATGCTATAGCTATTCCGCCCCAAACCACAGTCAAAACTTTGGAAGCATTCACATAATGCGCATCCGAACCATTTGGATTTATACTTCTTCTATAAATATCAACGGTGGTTGTAGTGGATAATGCATTTAGTTCTGACGCAGTAGATGACATGGCAGCGCTAAAGATTACAGCCAGCAATAGACCAATGAGACCTTTGGGAAGATGGGCCAAAATAAAACTTATAAAAACATAATCCTTGTCGTTGGACTCTTCTTCTGGTAGATTTTTTTTCACTAAATCCCGTACATCACTCCTGATCAGTTTTTCTTCCTCCAGAAGTTGCTGGTAAGGTTTGTTAAGATTTTGAACATTAGCACCATCTGAATTCAATGTAATTTTTGCAAGTATATCTGTTTTAAGCCGAAAGATGGAATCATTTTTAGATTCTAGTCTGCTTAGATTTTCTGCTCCGTCCGTATTCCTTAGTTTTAACAGTGTATTTTCATTAAAAAATACAGGCGAAGATGAAAACTGGTAAAAAACAAATACCATCACACCAACCAACAGTATAAAGAACTGCATGGGTACTTTAAGTATACCATTGAATATCAATCCCAACTGACTTTCACGAATAGATTTTCCTGATAAATATCGCTGAACTTGTGACTGATCAGTTCCAAAATAGGACAACGAAAGAAATAGACCACCCGTTATTCCTGACCAGAAAGTATATCTGCTTTCCATATTGAATGAAAAGTCAAGCAAGTTTAGCTTCCCGGCAGAACCGGCAATTTCCATGGCTTTTGTAAAGTTAACTTCCTCAGGAAGTGAGTTCAATATAACATAAAAAGCCAAAAACATACCTGTCATAATGATAAACATCTGTTGTTTCTGGGTTACATTTACCGCTTTTGTTCCACCACTTACGGTATATATAACTACCAAAGAGCCCAATAGCAAATTCATAAAATTAAGATTCCAACCCAGTATAGTAGACAAAATTATAGCAGGAGCATAAATAGTGATGCCCGCTGCTAGTCCGCGTTGTATTAGAAATAGGCTGGCAGTTAAAGCTCTTGTTCTCAGGTCAAATCGTTGTTCCAGAAATTCATATGCTGTATATACTTTTAATCTATGATAGATAGGTATAAAAGTAAAACATATGATTACCATGGCTATAGGAAGACCAAAATAAAACTGAACAAAACCCATCCCATCGTGAAATGCTTGGCCGGGTGTTGACATAAAAGTGATAGCGCTGGCTTGCGTTGCCATTACCGACAATCCTACCGTCCACCATTTCGCTTCATTATCACCCAACATATAGGATTGCATGTCTTGCGCTCCTCTGGTTTTCCAAGCCCCATATATCACTATAAAAAATAATGTTCCAGATAGAATTACCCAATCAATACTGCTCATTATCTGATATTAAATACTAACACCATATCTTCATGATAAGGTAAAATAAACCAATGTAAAAGGCATTCAGAATGATTACCCAAGAATAAGATTTTAACCATCTGCCTTTTTTATCAGGGTTGAACATTCTGACCAATTGAAATCATGTTGGAAAATAATCTGAAAGCACCTGAAACACCGGCAGGTAGTTGCCGAAAGAAAGACAAACCAGTATACATATAGTGTCCTTCACCATATTTAGCAACAAGTAGACTTCCATCCTGAGGTTTTTCCCCAGGATCATTGCATGAGAAAATAGGAGTGAATTGATTATCCCATTCACCAGGAAAATATAGTCCGCGCTCCTGTACCCAACCGTCAAAGTCTTTTTGAGTTATTTTATTTGGAAAATTTAATACAGAGTGGTCTGGATTTAACATACGCATCTCGGCTTCTTCTACAGTAACCCTGCTTCTAGATATAGTTAATGCATAAGGTGCTAAATCTTTAGTTACCAAACCGTTAGCAGTATTGTACTGAACAATCACATTCCCACCATTTTTTACGTATTCAAAAATAATATTTTGCTTAAATTTTAGATTTTCTTCAGTATTGTAGGTTCTGACCCCAAATATTAGTGCATCTATTCCATTCAGACGTTCAGCAGATATGTCTTCAGATTTCACAATATCAACATTATATCCTATTTGTCTTAGGCTTGCCGGTATTTCATCACCCGCTCCCATAACATATGCTATTCTTCTTCCTTTTGTTTCGATGTTTATTCTGGAAAGTTTTGATTCAGACTTCATCAAGACTGTCTGAAATGGAATATGATCATAATTAATGTCAATAATTCGTCCATTGTACATTCTTCCATTAGAAATTACCATTGGCGAAATAATGATTTCTTCATTTTTTTCTGGTGGTGTAACTGTAAAGATAAAGTCTTTGTTTTCGCCTTTTTGATCAATAGTAAAATCAATGGATGATGGTGAAACGGTCCAACCATTTGACGTAGGAAGGCTTAAAGTGCCTTTTTGGTCTTTTGCCCAAGCGTAAACGGAAACTTTTATTTCTTTTGATTCTTTGTTTGGAAAAATATAAACGGGTTCCTTTACTTGCAATGAAACTGGAGGTACAATTTCAAGCGGTCGAAAGGTTTCTCCGTTTTCAGGGCTATTAAATTTATATACGAGTTCCTTTTCATAAGGAATATCAACACCATAAATACTAAGAAAGAATGTAGTCTTTAGGGTTCGCGTAGTTTCAGGATTACCAATAATAGACTGATCTTCTACATTGTATAGCCCGAGAGTACCTTTTTTAGTTAACCAATATGGCGCAGTAAGCGACGTGTTTTCAGGAATTTGAACTTGTTTTGACCACTTGAATGGCTCATTAGTTACCAATACCAAAGAAAGCGTAGTATCAAGTTGGATACCAGATCCTTTGATTTCTTTCAAAAGAACATCAGCATTCAATCTATTGATTACTTCAATATCAATATTAATGAATTCTCCCGGGGTAACTTTATGTGTATTGGTCTTTGCTTCAAGGTAGAGTCCTAGACATGCCGCCATTAATTCTTTTACTTCTGTTGTTTTTATCTCTTTCCAGAATGGGTCCTTTACTTTTTGAATAGCCTTATAAATCTCAACTAAACCAATAACTGATGCAGCAGGATTTTTAAAATCAAAATTGGCAAGCAGTTGATTTGTCATTATTTTGAGGGGTGCTCCATTTTCCACTCTTGTCCAGGTGGTATTGATACCTTCAAATATGTCAGATTTATTGGGTGGCATATCACCTTTAAGCAATTCAAGATATTCCATTTGCATTCCTCTTGTTCCTGTGGAGCCAAAACCCTGACACTTGTGGTTACTTCTCGATTCAGCAGCTATTTCCGTATTTGATTTCCCAAGTAAGGGAAAATAGACCCCTACATCCATGCTCATTAATGCAGTTTTGTCAGCTTTTTTAAATTTATCTTCGCTTCCATAAAACCACCAACTTGTGTTAAAAAAAAGACGTTGAGGTTTCCATGGAGATACATATTTAAAATGCTCGGGATATGCTTTGCTATCTCCTGCTTGGTCAAATAATTCATATGAAAGTTGAGCCGATGCTGTGTGATGGCCATGCGTCTCACCGGAAGTTCTATGATCAAATCTATTGATAATTACATCAGGTCTGACTTTTCGGATTGCCCACACTACATCTGCCTTCACTTTTTCTGTATCCCATATCTTGATGGTTTCTTCCGCATTTTTTGAATATCCAAAATCATTTGCTCTGGTAAACATTTGTTTGCCATTGTCTACAGACCTGGCCATGAGCAATTCCTGGGTACGCATCACACCAAGTAGTTCTGAAATTTCAGGCCCAATAAGGTTTTGCCCACCATCACCTCTCGTTAATGATAAATAGGTAGTCATCGCTTTTTTATCATTTGCTAAATATGAAATAAGTCTTGTATTTTCATCATCAGGGTGCGCCGCTACATAAAGCACTGATCCCAAAAATCCAAGTTTTTCCATCATTTGATAGATTTCTCCAGATGTATGTTTTTTTGGGGCCTGCCCAAAACCATTAACTGCCAAAAGTAATACCTGAAAGGCTATTAATAAAAAAAAGCGATGAAACATTTTAGCGAATTTATTCTTGATCTTATCCATGAATTTTAATAAAATAATTTTAGTAATATTTAAAAAATGTTTGATTTTATGCTGAATAACATCATCTTTGCACTGCAACATCAAATTTTAATTATGTTAATTCTTGGATTAACTCTTATTGTATTTTTGGCTTTGGCTCTTGGATTATTGATTCATACCAAAACTGCAAGATAAATAACAAAGGATTAGCTTGCTTTAGCTTCCGGCATCTTGCATGATTCATCAGGTTTTTTGCCACAAACAGTGCATTCGCCCAGTTGATTTTTAATCATTGGATTGTTACTTGCACATGAGCCTCTAAATTCCTGACCTGTAAACCAATGTCTAAGGTTCATTAAAAAAAATGACAATATAAATATACCAAATATTACCGCTAATATATAAAAAAACTCTATCATCTATTAATGTTTGAACTTACTAACAAAGGTAATTTTATTATTGTTCTATATGAAATTTCTACATTTATTTTTGATTTGTTTAACAATTTTATAATTGGAGTAAGAAATATTTTTGATATTTTTTTCCATACTAAAAACATAGATAATTGAATAATACCGACAATTTTGATAAACTTGATAAAGGAAATGCTTTTATAAGGCTTCTGGAAATCATGGATGACCTTAGGGCTAAATGTCCATGGGATATGAAACAAACTTTTGAATCATTACGTATCCTAACCATAGAGGAGACTTACGAACTATCCGATGCTATCCTTGACAAAAACCTAACAGATATCAAAGAAGAACTGGGAGATATCATGCTGCATTTGGTATTTTATGCCAAAATAGGAGAGGAGCTCGGTGCCTTTCACATCGGCGAAGCTATTCATGGAATATGCGATAAATTAGTGAAACGCCATCCTCATATTTATGGTGATGTCAGAGTCGAAAATGAGGCAGATGTAAAAAGAAACTGGGAGCAAATAAAGTTATCGGAAGGCAAAAAATCAGTACTCTCCGGTGTTCCCAGCAGTTTACCTGCTATGGTGAAAGCATATAGAATGCAGGAAAAAACGGCTCAAGTGGGATTTGAATGGAAAGAAAAAAGTGATGTTTGGAACAAAGTTGAAGAAGAGATTCAGGAATTTAAAGAGATTGCTGACTCTGATGACATGGACAAAAAAGAAGATGAATTTGGGGACATTCTATTTTCACTCATTAATTATGCAAGATATGCAGGCATTAATCCGGAAACTGCACTCGAACGGGTAAATCGCAAGTTTAAATCAAGATTTGAATATATCGAAGCCAATACTGACCGAAAACTCCAGGATATGACTTTGGAAGAAATGGATAAATTGTGGAATGAAGCTAAAAGGATACGCTAAAATCCTTTTACATCATCATCCCCCCGACGATCTGCAGCACCTTGAAGTTTGCCTTGATTAGTCAATACAATTGCTTCCATACGTCCTATGCCATTTCTATCCTTGAATGTATGGCCAATTATTTCAAGCAATTTTCTCTCAGATAAAGGAATAGCATCTTTTTCAGCAAGTATTACATCAGGCAGCCATTGGTGATGAAATCTAGCAGATTGAACTGCTTTATCTGCATCCATACCAAAATCAATGACATTTACAATGGCCTGAAACACAGATGTAATTATTGTTGACCCACCTGGTGTACCAACTACCATTCGTAATTTACCATCCTTTTCAATGATTGTTGGGGTCATTGATGAAAGCATTCGTTTATTGGGTTCTATTTTATTTGCTTCAGCGCCTACGAGTCCATACATATTCGGTGTTCCTGGTTTGACCGAGAAATCATCCATTTCATTATTTAGCAAAAAACCAGCTCCTCGGACAACTGTGTATGCACCATAACCACCATTCAGCGTAGTGGTCAAAGACACTGCGTTTCCTTCTGTATCAACAATACTAAAGTGCGTGGTCTCTTCACTTTCAATCATTCCATATGAAATACTATCACTTTTACTTGCTTGCCTTGGGTTAAAATTAACCATTCTACTCAGGATATAAGTACTATCTGTAAGTGTTGACGGCACTTTATAAAAATCTGGGTCCCCAAGATGTTTTGCACGGTCAGCAAAAGCCCTTCTTTCTGCTTCGACCATAAGATGAATAGTTGCCGCACTTTGAAATTTCATACTACCCAAATCATATGGTTCCACCATTTTAAGCAATTGTATTAATGCAATACCACCACTTGAAGGTGGAGGCATGGATATTATTTTATTTCCTCTATATATGGTAGTCACAGGAGTGCGCCATATTGCTTGGTAAGCCTTCAGATCTTCATAGGTGATAAGTCCGCCACCAGCTTTCATTTCATTCACGATATAATCTGCCACCTTACCTTCATAAAAACCTGATTTACCATTATCTCTGATTGCCGTTAGCGTTTGAGCTAGTTCCGTTTGAATCAGCATATCACCTGCACGCCATTTGTCTTTATGAAAAGCAGTAGGAGCTAGGTTGTATTTAATAAACAAAGATTGGTCTTCATTTAGGTTTTCGGCTTCTCTTTCTGTTATTTTAAAGCCATTTTTGGCCATATCTATGGCAGGTTGAACTAATTTTTTCCAATCTTTTAATTTACTGTATTTTTCAAATGCTTTTATCATACCATCTACTGTTCCAGGAACTCCTGCTGCCAGATGACCATATAGACTTTTATCCGTGATTGGGTTACCTAAAGTATCCAGATACATGTCTGCAGATGCTAATGATGATGCCTTTTCTCTGTAATCGAGTGTGTTGACTTCTCCGTCTTTACTTCTATACACCAAAAAACCACCCCCACCAATATTTCCAGCCCCGGGATAACATACTGCCAATGCAAACTGCACAGCAATAGCGGCATCAATGGCATTACCACCCTGACTGATGATATCCAGCCCTACAGATGTTGCTAACGGGTGAGCAGAAGCTACCATTGCGCTGTCAGCAGTTATAGACTTACTAATGTCGTAAATGCTATTCTGATCACTTGATTGCTTGCATGCAAACAAGTTTAGTATAATTATTAAGTATAATATGTTTGAAAATCCAACTGAAATATATTTATTTTGCATTCTGTATGATTTGAACAGTAAAGATATAATATTTTGAAATATCATCCGTTTATAATAAAACTTATATTTTCTGATAGGCCAACATATTTAAACATAACAACAAACAAGGAATCTTAATGAAACGATGTGTATTATTCCATCTTATCGTCATATTAATGGCGGCTCCCGTCACCGCCCAAAAATTCGTCAATGAATTTCTTAATATTGGAGTTGGGGCCAGAGCTCATGGTATGTTCGGTTCTGTAGTAGCCAGCACAAACGACGGCACCGCAGCGTACTGGAATACAGCGGGACTAACAGAAATGGAAAATCCACTGCAACTGAATGCCATGCATGCAAAATGGTTTGGTGGAATTGCAAATTACGATTATGTATCTATTGCAAAAAAACTTAATTCCAGAAATAAATCTGTTGCTGCTTTTTCTTTTATTCGGCTAGGTGTAGACAATATTCCTAATACATTAAATTTGATCGGTCCTGACGGTACTCCTGATTTTAATCGTGTAACAAATTTTTCTGCATCAGATTATGCCGGCATTTTTTCCTATGCCCAAACTATAGGCAGAAATGAAAAATTTTCAGTGGGTGGAAATATAAAAGTGATACATCGATCTATTGGCTCGTTTGGAAAAGCGTGGGGTTTTGGTGCTGATCTGGGTGTCAAATACAAAGGAGATCATGTCAGTTTTGGGTTATCCGCCAGAGATATAACCACAACATTTAATGCTTGGTCATTTAATCTTACTGAAGAAGAAAAAAGAGTTTTTCAAAGTACAGGAAATGATATACCTATAAGTAGTACAGAAATCACTTTACCAAGATTAATATTCGGAGTGGCTTATTTTGGCACCAAAGGGGATTTTAATTACATGACTGAGCTGGATTTAAATATTTCCACCAATGGCACAGAAGCAGGTATTATCTCCGGTAAAAATATCAACCTGGACCCAAGTCTGGGTTTTGAAGTAGGTTATATGCAAAAAGTATTTCTCAGAGCAGGATTTGGAAATATTCAGACCGTAATTAATCAAACGAATACAGCTGAAAGAGACTTCGAAATACAGCCAAACGTCGGATTAGGACTTAAACTTGGCCGTCTAAAGGTAGATTATGCATTAGCAAACATCGGGAGCGTGAGTGGAGTGCTGGTATCTCACATATTTTCATTGACCTTAGACTTTGCACCAAAAAATTAGAATTAAAATTTTATACCTACACAAGATACTGTAATCATTTGCCGAAAAGGTTAGAGCTGCTACTATATTTGTCACTTTACATTTTTGGGTATATGTGCATAATGGTATATTTCAATAGTCTAATTTCATCCACTGTTTTGAATTTTCGTTACATTGCATCTAACGCATTTCCAAGGTCATCAATAAGATATTCTGCGCTTTCGAGACCGATGTATAATCTCACCATTGACCAATGAATAGGGGAGTCCTGCATCCCGGGTATATCGTGAAATGCTATACTCGGGATCATTAAAGACTCATACCCGCCCCATGACACAGCCATTAAAAATCGTTTTATCGAACGAACAAAACGCATCGTTTTTTCTTTAGATTCAGCTTTGAGTCGGATGGTAATAAGGCCACCACAACCAGTCATTTGTTTGGATGCCAATGCATATTGATCAAAAGACGAATGCAGGGGGAAATACAATTTTTCGATTTTGGGGTGATCATAAAGGAACTGAGCTACTTTTTGAGCTGTTTCATCACTCCTTTTTACTCTGAGTTCAAGTGTACGTAAACCTCTGATCATCATAGCAGCATCATGTGGGGAAATGGTCAAACCTAAGGTCATAAGTTCGGAGTCAAATATTTTTTTTATCATTTCTTTACTGCTGCAAATCACACCGGCTACCACATCGCTATGACCATTGATATATTTTGTTCCTGAATGTACGATGATATCGATTCCAAAATCAACCGGATTTTGGAATATAGGAGAAGCATGACTATTGTCTATAATGGTGACTATACCATGTTGTTTAGCAAATAAACTGCAGGCTTTAAGGTCTTGAATTTCAAAAGTCATTGTATTTGGACTTTCCAGATACAGTACTTTGGTATTTGGTCGTAGTGCAGAAATAATGTCAATCATACTTTTACCATCGACAAAAGTGTATTCCACCCCAAATTTTGGCAATAGTTTGGATATAAGTTTGAAAGTCCAACTGTATGGTTTTTGTACACAAATAATATGGTCACCGGATTTGACATTAGAAATCACAGATGCAGAAACAGCCGAAGCACCGCTTCCAACTACCAATGCATCTTCTGTATGCTCCAGCGCCGCAAGTTTTTGTCTTAAAATGGCTACAGTAGGATTGTTTCCTCTAGTATAAATATGGTGCTCCAATTCATTCGCAAAAGCTATTCTCATATCTTCAACGGTGTCGAACACAAAATTACTGGACTGGATAACAGGAGGTGCCACTGCATTAAAATATTTAGATCGGTCTTCTCCGAAATGTGTCAGTATATCATTGATGTCCATTTTAATTCTTTTAAGCTTGCTGAGATTATAGCTCAAAGTTAATAATTTAGGTAATTTTACGCTAGTTTTTAGTTTATATTGATCTGAATATTCAATCTTATGATAAAATCCATAACAAGTCCAACCAATCCTTTGATAAAGAATATAGTACATTTGACAGATAAATCCCGTGCAAGAAAGGATTCAGGTACTTTTGTGGTAGAGGGTCAAAGGGAAATATTACTAGCGCTCAAAGGTGGGTATGTACCTAAAACAATTGTTTTTAATCCCACTATTGTCAGTTATAACCATCTCTTGGATATGTATGGTAACATTCTTTTTGACACCGAAATGATAGAAGTTACTAATCTGGTGTACAATAAAATTGCTTATCGGGAGGGCACTGAGGGAGTTATAGCTATATTTAGTTATATTGAAAAACATATTGAACATTTGGTTCTGAAGAGTAAAAATCCATTGATACTTGTGGCCGAAGCACCGGAAAAACCGGGCAATATTGGGGCATTGCTTCGCACTGCAGATGCTGCTGGTGTTGACGTATTCATCATTGCAAATCCCAATACCGATATTTTCAATCCAAATATTATACGTTCAAGTGTTGGGGGTGTTTTTAACAATCAGGTAGTTTCGGGTACTTCCAATGAAATAATTAGTTTTCTCAAAAAGCATAAAATCAAAATATTCTGTGCTACGATTAACGATTATTCTGTTTCGATTTACGATCAAGACTATACAGGGCCGATTGCCATGGTGGTTGGCACAGAATCTACCGGCCTTAGTGAAGAATGGGTAAATGCCGCAGATCAGAATATTATCATTCCAATGAAAGGGCAATTAGATTCTGTGAATGTATCTGTTAGTGCTGCCATTATACTTTTCGAAGCAGTAAGACAAAGAATGCAGAAAAATAATTAATTTACTCACCTGTTTCTATCGTCCGTCTGTCGATAACATTACTATAAAATAATGCATTATTGAATATCCTTTGCCCGGTAAGCCAATACCCTCTAAACAAAGGATTGTCCTGAAAACAAACCACTTTGCCGGCTCCAATACCATGAACTGTAATGGCCGCTGCTTTTCTTATGGAGATACCCAATCCTTGCGGTAAATAGCCTGAAACCAGAAAGTCATCTCTGTAGGTAGCCGGAGATGCGTATTTATTGTTTGTAGGATCATAAAATTTTGTACCTGTTTTCATCAGAGATACCATATTATTATCAAAACCGTAAAAGAGTGGATGACTTAAGTCTGCCTCAATTCCAAAAATACTTCCTCCAAGTATTCTAGCATCTGTTTCCCGATCCGCATTTTCATATTTTCCTGAACCTGAATTGTTTTTATCATTTTTTCTTAGATTTAGTACAACTAACTTTTTGTCCGCGGCCCATTCTGTGGCAGATCCAATGGTTATTAATGTATTCCCTTGCTGGCACCAGTCTCTCAATTTGTTAATTTCTGATTCTCCCCATATATTATAACTACCTTCCGGTAAGATGATGGTATTATACCTTTTAAGATTGATACTTCTGAATCTTGTATTCTCTAGCATCGTAGTAGGAAGATGAAGGTTTAGGTCTGTGTGATGCCATATTTCACCAGCAGATTGCGGATTTATACCGGTGCCAACGATGAACGCAATTTCCGGCTTTTCCAGTGGGGTAACCAATGGATGACCAACGGTAATGGCATTGGTTCCGTTTCCTCCTGACATAGTGTTTATTATGATGTCATTTCTTTTCCCTATTGCATCCATCATCTCAATGATATCAAATGATTTAACAGATTGATTGTGTATGGGTATAAGGATAGTTCCTTTAGCAAATACTTTAACTGAATTGCCCACTTTTACGTCCATATCTGTTTGAGCAATTCTGACAATGAGTCCTAATTTTTGAAGTTCATATACGGTTTTATGAATGTTTCGTTGTTCAGGAGCAATTATAAAAGAATAAATTTCTTTAGTATCACCTGCTACACCTCCTGATATTTGGACTGGAGATGTGACTATTAGTTTTTTATTGATCAAAATTGTAGTTAGCGGCTCACATTTCAGACCAAATGCATGGCTCAAAGTCCACCCTGAGACATCATAAAATGAACTGTCCTGAAATGATTGCACTTCTTCAAAAATAGTTTTAGCTAAGATAGGTTGCGCTTGTGCTAATGGAACAATATAACTTTTACCTTTATCAAAATTATTTTCATTTACTTTTAGATTTTGTTCGTTTTGGTAAACTTCTATTTTATGCTGCAATAAAATATTCAGAAAAAGTTGGATTTTGGCTTCATCCCGATCGGCAAATATGTATCCTTTAATGGGAGAAGCGGCCATCTTGTCCAACACTTTTTTGTGAAAAGTCTGTTTATAAGCCAAAAGTCTTTCTTTCAGTCCCAAAACTGCTTTTTGAGTGGATAAAGAAGTATTTACCTGATTTCTTATAGTAAATGGAAAACTAACCGGTCCGTTTACGCTTTCCTGAAGATGCCCTCTGGAGCTGGCTTGCTCAAATAGTATGCCTATACATCCTAGTGCATCAGGATAAGTGGATCCTTTCCCATAGTAGAAATCATCAAAACTGGCTTTGGTATAATATAGAGAACCAATAGAATCAAGTGCTTTTGCATGATATTTACCTATTTCTTCGGTTAAAATAAAATTTTCAGAAGGTGTATTCGGATTATTGCTAGCAGGTATGCCAGGTTGAAAAAAGAAGGTAGAATTTGTCCCCATTTCGTGGTGATCTGTCAGTACATTAGGATGCCATTCATGAAATAACTTAATACGCCCACGACTTTCGGGTTGGACAAGTAAAAGCCAGTCGCGGTTCATATCAAACCAGTAGTGATTATACCTTCCTCCTGGCCAGACTTCTGAAAACTCACGACTGGAAGGGTCTGATACAAGATTTTGACTTTTGTGGCTATTTACCCATGTAGAAAATCGCTGCGCACCATCAGGATTAAGGCAAGGGTCCATAAGTATAACCGTATTATTAAGAATATTTTTTACTTCTTCACTTTGACCTGCTGCCAGATAGTATGCGACAAGTAGTGCGGCATTATTTCCGGATGGTTCATTGCCATGAATAGTGTAACCTTGCCACAGTACAGCGGGTAGTTTTGAAATATTGACTGACCCTGCTTTTTCTGCACTGGACAGATCGGTATGTTGTTTTTTTATGGCATCCTTATTTTTAAGATTTTCCGGACTGCTGATTATAGCTACTATAAGTGGCCGGTTTTCATGACTTCGAGCGTACTCAACGATTTCAATTCGATCCGACGCCATATCGAGAACCTTGAAATAACCAACCAACTGGTCATGAGTGACGTGCCAATCACCAATCTGATACCCCAGATATTGCTCAGGAGTAGGAATTTTCTCATCATAACCTATAACAGGCAAATAATAACTTATTGGTCTTTTATCAGTCTGACTTAAAGCATTGTAACTCAACAAGGTTAGAATTAAAAAATAAAATATTTTTGTTGAAGTTGGCATAATAAAGTTATTTGAGGACAAGAATATAAATAATAATTAAGAAAAACAAATTTTGCTTGAAAGAACAATTCGTCGGTTGATTTGCTAAAACCCTTTAATTTTATTAGCTTTGCATCATATTTTGCACTTTTATGACCTATATAATTACTTATTTTATCATTGGTATTTTTCTTTCTTTGCTTTTTCTAAACCTGTATTTTAGGATAAAAGTATTTAAAGTATATAAGGTGTTGGTACAAAACAGGATAGAATTTAATGCTTCACATATCTTTAATAAGGTTAAAATGAAAAATGAAGTTCTTACCAAGTATTCAGCATTTACCCATGAAATATTGAGTTTTACCGGGCATATTAAGAAGTCAATTTTTATTGCAATTATTCTGGTACTCCTGATCACAATAATGGGGATAATATTAAAAAACATTTAAATTAGGTAGATTGAAAATAGGACTAGCGGGTGCAGGACATTTGGGTAAAGTACATTTAAAATGTTTGTTAAATACCAAATTTGAATTTGCAGGCTTTTATGACCCTGATGTTACCGTAAGCAAAATGATAGAAGAAACGTATTCTGTCAAATCTTTTGATAGTCTGAGTGAATTGATAGATGCTTCAGATTGTATTGACATTGTAAGTCCTACTGTATTACACTATGAAATTGCTAAAGCATGTATCTCACGGGGTAAGCACTTATTTATAGAAAAACCTCTCACAGAGTCAACCAAACAGGCAGAAGAATTGGTTAAGCTCTCTATTGATTATGGTGTCAAAGTGCAGGTGGGCCACGTAGAAAGATATAACCCAGCCATCAGATCACTTAAGAATATAAATTTTAAACCCAAATTTATTGAAGGGCACAGATTGGCAATGTTTAATCCACGGGGAACAGATGTTTCTGTTGTCCTGGATTTAATGATTCATGACATTGATATTGTACTCAGTATGGTAAAAGACAAAATTAAGGATGTTAGGGCAAATGGAGTATCTATAGTTAGCAAAACACCGGATATATGTAATGCGCGCATAGAATTTGAGGGTGGGGCAGTAGCTAATCTCACGGCAAGCAGGATAAGTATGAAAAATATGAGGAAGATCAGAATATTTCAAGAGGATGCGTACATTAGTCTTGATTTTCTGGATAAAGAAGCTCAAGTGATTAAAATTGAAAATAATATCGCAGACGACAATTTTTCCGGCATGACGATACATACAAATGACGGATTAAAACGTATTATAATAGAAACGCCTTCTATAATGCAAAATAATGCTATTGAAGATGAGTTGAATGACTTTTATGAAGCTGTAGTTAATAACGCTCCTTTATCGGTTACGATTGAAGATGGATTTAGGGCATTGCATCTTGCCCAGATCATTCAGGATAAAATAAATGAAAATAATGTTTAAATTTAAATATTTATTATTCTTACTTTTTGCTTTTACATTTGATTCCTGTAGTTTGCTGGATAATGATAAGCCCGTTCCATTTTTTCTTAATCTCAAAGAGCCTACAGTCAGAACTCCTGACAATACGGGTTTTGATACGCACAAGATTTCAGACGTTTGGGTATTTGCTGATGGACAGATCCTGGGCGTTTTCCCATTGCCAGCGAAAGTGCCTTTAACGGTAAATAACTCGGACAGCGAAATTACAATACTTGCAGGTATTCGGAATAATGGAATGAATGATACGCCGGTATTTTACCCTTTTTATAAATCCATTGTCACTAAAGTAAGTCCTGAGCCAAATAAAACGCTATCTATACCTTTGAATTTTCAATATATATCAAATGCAAAAATCCCTATCAATGAAAGTTTCGAAACGGGGAATTCCTTTTGGCTGGATTTTGACAATAATCCCAACTCAAACATTAAAATCACAGATGAAATATCCAATCTTGGCCTAAAATCAGGATGGATCGCCTTGTCAAGTGAATTAAAATATATGGAAGTGGGATGTGCCACCAGTGTCAATCTGGGACAAAATAGCAGAGGTCAGAGTTACATTGAACTAGATTACAAAGGTGAGGGCGAGATTGCGGTCGGAATTGCAAAATCATCCTTTGGTTTGATAAGGGTAGAATATGTTTTGTTTGTGCCGGGAAAAGAAAACTGGAATAAAATATATATTGATGTCACAGACAAATTATCTCCCAATGACTATGATGCATACAGGTTGGTATTAGGGTTTACCCGAACAGGAATAAGTCAGATTTCGAATATTTATGTGGATAACATTAAACACATTCATTTCTGAAAATAGATGAAAGAACAAAGAAAATTAGAGCTGTTCATATATAGGGTAGGAGATTTTTTCTCCGCTTTTTTGTCATGGTTACTATTTTTCATATACAGGAAAAACGTCGAATCACCTGATATGGAATTGCTTGAAATTTTATCAGACAAAAGACTCTGGCAAGGACTTTTTTTAATTCCATTGATATGGGTTATCATTTATTCTATATTTGACAGATACAAAGATATTTACAGGTACTCACGATTTGAAACCCTAAAGAGTACTTTTTTTACAACATTCTTAGGTGTCCTTTTGCTATTTTTTACGGTTTTAATGGATGATAATGTACTGAAGTTTACATCCATTTTCTCACTTTTTTTGCGGCTTTTCATGATTCATTTTACGATTACTTCTATTTTCAGAATGATCATTCTTACGGTGGCAAGTAAAAGATTAAAATCAGGGAAAGTGAGCTTTAACACACTGATCATTGGAGGAGACAAAAATGCCGTAGACTTGTATGAAGAAATTATTTCAAGACCTTACAGTCTCGGGCATAATTTTATTGGTTTCATCGACAGCAATGGTAAAAGTAAAAATCACCTTGAAAAATACCTACCCAAACTAGGAAAGATTTCTGATCTTGATAAAGTAATGGTGCAGAACAAAGTAGAAGAAGTAATCATTGCTGTAGAAACATCAGAACATAATAAACTAAAAGCTATTCTGGATGATTTATTTGATTTTTCTGAGCAAATTCTGATTAAGGTTATCCCCGATACGTATGATATAATGTTGGGTACAGTTAAAATGAATCATATTTATGGGGCTGTTTTGATCGAAATAGAACAGGAACTCATGTCAAACTGGCAAAAAGTAATAAAAAGGTTAATCGATTATACCATCAGTATTATAGCTATTATCATCTTATCCCCAGTTATTTTAATGAGTATTATTAGAGTTAAACTTTCTTCGCCAGGTCCTGTATTTTATATGCAGGAAAGAATTGGCATGAACGGCAAACCATTTAATATCATAAAATTCAGGTCCATGCTTATGGAAGCAGAAAAGAATGGGCCTCAACTTTCTAATGATAATGACGATAGGGTAACATCTTGGGGCAAAATAATGAGAAAATGGCGCATAGATGAAATTCCGCAATTTTTTAATGTATTGAAGGGAGATATGTCTATTGTCGGACCCCGACCTGAACGAAAGTACTACATAGACCTTATTTCAAAAGAAGCACCGCATTACAAACATCTGCTTAAAGTCAGGCCCGGCATCACATCTTGGGGGCAAGTGAAATATGGATATGCATCAAATGTACAGCAAATGCTGCAACGACTTAAATTTGATATTTTATATATTGAAAACATGTCATTAAGTTTGGACATTAAAATATTGTTTTATACTATTTTGGTCCTGATACAAGGCAAAGGGAAGTAAAACAAATATATATGAGCCAGTTAAAATCTGTAAAAAAAATACAGAGATGAATTGTTTTTTTTTGGATAGCTCAGAAAAGAATGATCTGCAGCTCAGTACAATGATTATAAACTTATATTGCTAAAGGATGACATCCAAAATTATCCCCCAATTGACAAAATAAAACTACTGCTATGGAATGAAGTCAGCAGTGACTAAGGAAAATATGTTTATAACTTGACTTAAAATCCTCTTCTTTTCATTTCCTGATCGACAAGACCGAGTTCTCGACTCATTTCTCCTGTTACAGACGCATTTTCTTCAGTTCGTCTTATAAGATAAGGAACTACGTCTTTGATGGGGCCATACACAACATATTTGGACGCATTATATCCTGATTTTGCAAGATTGTATGTTATATTATCGCTCATACCGAACAGTTGACAAAAGTTGATGTGAGGATGATTGTGATCAATCCCTTTCTCATGAATCAACTTAGCCTGCAACATATTACTTTCAGAATTATGTGATGCACAACAGGATGCTATAGATTTGTGATGTTCTATACAATAGGTTAAAGCTTCATTATAATCTCTGTCAGTAGATAATTTATCAGGCTGAATTGGAGATGGATATCCCAATTCCAATGCTCGCAAACGTTCCTTGTCCATATATGCCCCTCTAACCATCTTGGAACCAAAATAAACTTTTTTTTCTAAGCAGCGCTGATGATCACGTTTCAAATGATCCAATTTCAATACATTATACAACTGATAAGTATTAAAAACAGTCACTTTTTCTTTATTATATTTTTCCATCATCTGCATTACCAACTCATCGATGGGATCCTGAATCCAGCTTTCTTCAGCATCAATATATATACTTATACCTAGTTCAAATGCTTTTCCACAGATTTCATCTACACGTTCATAAAGGTGTTGGTATTTTCTTTTATCGCCATCAGAAAGCACTTCCTTTTTATGCATTTTTTCAAGTATAGTATTGTCAACCAATCCTGTTATTTTGGTGCTGACTACCGGGACGGAATTATTGGAAGCTGCCATTTCTACTGCCTTCAATGTTTCTTTCATGACCATATCAAGATCATCTTCATCACTTTTTCCTTCCGCGCCGTAATCCAGAATTGTGAAAATATCGAAATCATACAGTTTATCAATAGTCTTTTGACAATCGAGTAGCGTTTCACCGCCACAAAATTGCGGGAAAATTGTATTTCTTACAGCGGATTCAGTGAATGGGAGATTAAACCTAATGGCAAAAAGTCCAAATTTAGATCCAAATTTTACAAGATTATGGTTGTTCATCATTTTGAACAACCAGCCGGTTTTTTTTAGTTCTTTATCTGATTTGTGTGAAAAGGCAATTTCCGTATTGGAAAAATCAAGGTTAAGGTTAGGGTCGGGCTCTGTCATATTTAATTTACATTTCCGGTTGGTTCCAAATTTTCCAGGATTTATCTGCCTGGAGGATCAACATGTCGTGACCGTTTTTAATTTTACAACCACGATTTAATCCTTCGGTCAAAAATATGGTTTTTTCCGGATTATATATCAGGTCATACAAAAAATAATTTTCATTAAGCCAATGATAAGGTAATTCTGGCTTTTTGTCTGCAACAGGGGACATGCCTAATGGTGTTGTATTGATAATTAGATTGGTACTAATAAATATTTCTTTACTTATATCAGTATAACTTAGATATCTTTTATCATTGCGGCTTACAATCTGAAAAGGTATCTTTAATTTATCCAAAATAAAACAAACTGCACGGGATGCTCCACCACTACCAAAAACCAGGGCTCCTTTTATGATTTCAGGATTCCCTATCAATTCAATTAATGATAATTCAAAACCAAAAACATCAGTATTGTATCCCTTTGATTTACCGTTATTAAATTTGATGGTATTTACTGCTCCGATTTTTTTTGCATCATCATCGATTTCATCCAAAAAAGGGAGGATTTTTTCTTTATAAGGTATGGTGACATTCAATCCCGAAAATGATATGTTTTCAATCAGGTTACAATAACCATCAATATTTTCTAAAGGGTATGCCTGATAATTTGCCTTAATATTCTCTCTTGTGAATTTATTTACAAAATATGCAGGTGAGAAAGAATGAGAAAGAGGGAAACCTATTAATCCGAAATTTTTCATTTTTGGTCAATCAACATTTACAGATATTATTAATATGAAGGACAATTTCAGGAAAAAATTCATTAAACTGATCATCCAAAATATCATGAAATTCAGCCAAATCTAAGTGAGCCCTATCAAAATTATTATCAAATTTAGCTCTTTTTTTTATTCTTTCAAACGTTTTTATCAATCGGTCTTCATTTTTGCAACTCATTAAAAAATCATCTGCGATCATCCGGGGAAGAAGATCTTTTAATCTCTGTGGATATACTTCATGATGCAACGTAAGCATTTCATAAACCCTGGGAGTAAATTTTTCCAGATTTTCAGCTGAATATTTGTGCCAGTTGATCGTCAGAAAATAATCAAATAAGATGTCAACCACCACAGGAGAATATTTGCCTTGTCTAGGACGTAACAACACAATGGCATTTTTTACATTAATATGTTGATCTGTAAAATTATCTATCGAACGATGTAAATTTAAGCCATTCATGATATTAGGGTGCAAAGCTTTTTTTTCATTGTTAAGCATAAAGTCAGCCATAAAATTGCCCGCCAACAACTCTGAATCTTCACATGAAAGCAACATATGTGCTAGAAAATTCATTCAAATCAATTTAAAGATTCTATCACGGGTTCGTGTTTTAGTGATCTGAAGTCCACCGCGCTTACCCCTGATACACCAGGCTCTACCATGTAGACACCATAAAGTACATCTACCTCCGCCATGGTGGACTTATTGTGTGTCACTATTATAAATTGAGAGTCATTACTGAATTTTTGGATAATTTTATTAAACTTCTGAACATTAGCATCATCCAACGGGGCATCTACTTCATCAAAAATGCAAAAAGGAGCAGGTTTTAATAAATACAGGGCGAACAATAATGCAGTCGCAGTGAGCGTTTTTTCACCACCAGACAACTGACTCAATGATTTTGGCTTTTTCCCTTTTGGTTTTGCAATGATTTCTATTTCTGATTCCAATGGATTTGAAGGATCAATGAGGACAAGATCACATGTGTCATCTTCCGTAAACAAGCTTCTGAATACTTCAATAAAATTTTCTCTCACTTTTGTAAATGCATCCATGAATTGCTGGGTAGCCGTTGATTCAATTTCCTTGATCGTATCCATGAGACTGTCTTTTGCCTCCAGAATGTCTTTTCTTTGTATATTTATATTGTCATATCGCTCTTTCATTTCATTATATGCATCAACAGCCAACGGATTTATATCGCCATAAGACTGCATTCGCAATTTCAGTTTCTCAAGCTCTTCTGACAATTCTTGATAATCTGCACTTTTATCCGCTTCCTGATTAATTATTTCATTTATCGAAACGTTAAACTCTATTCTAAGTCTTTCACCCACCGACTGAATCTGAAACTTCTGCTCAGTAAATTGGTCTTTCATGTTTTGAATAGACTGTTGCAGTTGTGATTGATCCTTTGTAAGACTTCTGATCTGATCTTCAAGTTCGGAAATGGTATTTTTTGCTTTAAAATAATCTTGTTCAGCTTCCCCCAAACTCGATTGAAAATTCTTTTTCTCTACATAAAATATTTGAAGCTCATTATCTATTTTAATCAATTGATCTTCAATATCAATGCGTTCCCTGTCTTCTGCCAATAGTTTATTTCCGTCATTTTCTATTTTAAGCGTAAGTTCTGATATCTTTAAATCTCGGAATTCTTTATCCTTTACAAAATTTCCTATCAGATTTTGATGTCTTATCAGATTGATGTTGTCGATATTAAATTGCTCTGATGCACCGGACATCCGCTCACTTAATATGTCGATGTCTGTATCTTTACCTTCTTCAGGTTTATCAAGATTGATGATTCTTGATCTGATAGATTTCATTTGCTGGTCGGCAAGAGAAATCCTGTCCATCAATTCTTTTACCTGTTCTGAGGATGCTTTTATTTTACTTTCACTCTCGGCCTTCAATTGTTCAAAAGAATTCATTTGATGCTGAACCCTTATTTTGTCCTGCTCAATACGTTGAACTTCTTTCTTTAGTTTGTCAATCAATCCATTGTAATCTGACGACTTTAATGTTTCAATCTCTTTTTTCACATCTTTGAGCTCTTCATTCAATAAAGTTTTTGAGCTATTATTTTCATCCAGAAAAATGGAAAGTTTTTCAAGATTTTGTTTCCTGCCAATTTTTTTTCCTTCAAATAATCCAACAGAACCACCTGATATACTAAAGCCTTGTTGTAAAAAGGTGCCGTTTGATGATATTACAGTGGTATTTTTATCCGCGCCCTGAAACTGATCAACTTCTCCATCAAATATTAATACATTACCAAGTAAACAAGAAACTAAATGCTTGTATTTATCCTTTGTAGAAACCACATCGATGGCGTTTATCATATTACCGGGTCTGGCACTTTCAATATTTTTTTCCGTGGGTATTCTATCGAGAAGAAAAAAATTAGCTTTCCCTTTTTGAGAATTTTTCAGTAATGATATCCCCTGAATACCATCACTAATGGTATCGACAATAAAATAATTCAGGTATTGATCCAAAAATAATTCTACAGGAGCTTTATATTTTTCCTGCACATCCAGTATGTCAGATAAGATGACCAGATCTCTACGCCAGTGATCGTGAAGAAATTTTATTGACTCTGGAAAACCTTCAAAATTATCGATCATGCTTTTTAATAAGTCATACTCATTTTGCTTTGAATCAATATTTCTGTTTATTTTATTTAACTCATCAATCAGTTTTTCCTTCTTAGTTTCTTTTTCTGAAATCTTCAACTTCCTGTCACTTTCATTTTGCAGAAGTAGGGTAAGTTCCTTATTTTTAAGATCAAGATTTCTACTCAAATTATCCAGTTCTCCTCTGAACGTCGTATTATCTTTTTCTTTTCCCGATAATGTTTCTTTGATTCTTAAAGATTCTCTCTCAAAATTCTCTATTGAATTTTTATAAATGGCAATCGTTTTTTCAAAATCATAAAGTTGGCGTTCCAAATCCTGCTTCTCCTTTTGTCGTATATCAAAGCTTAGTTTCGCAGTATTAAATTCGGATTTTACCTGATCATATGTTTCCTTAGAGATAGCCAATATTGATTTCAGCAAATCCAGTTGCACATTTTCACTCGCAATTCTGGTCTGAAGTAGGTTAGATTCTGATTTTGCTTTTTCAAGCTCGAGTTCATTGTCTCCAATAAGTCTAATCAGTTGTTCCTTATTTTGTTTCTTAAATCCAATTTTTTGGGTAAGAAGTCCTTTATCTCCTTCTCTGGAACGAATTTGATAGACCAATTCATTTAACTTTTTTTGATGATCAGAGAGGGCATTCTCTTTATCTGAGTTGGCTTTTTTTTCTTTCTCAAGCATAGCCTGAAACTTGTAAAGCTTAGCGTCATGTTCTCTGTACGTATCCTGATCTTTTACCAATTGCTCAGAAATGCCTTTATATTTTTGTTTCAGGTGCTGTATAGAAATGACTGCATGCTTTATACTCAATTCCTTGTACTCACCTTTCAAATCAAAATATTTCTGGGTTCGTTTTGCTTGTTTTTCCAGCGATTTAAGATTTCCTTCTATTTCAAAAAGTAAATCTTCAATTCTATTCAGGTCTTCCGTTGCGCCTTTGAGTTTATTGAGGGTTTCACGTTTTCTGATTTTATATTTCGAAACTCCTGCAGCCTGTTCAAACATTCTGCGTCTCGAGTTTTCTTTATCTGTTAGTATGTCATCCACCATACCCAATGCTATAATTGCATATGAATTAGAACCTATACCAGTATCTAGAAATAATGAATTAATATCTTTTAGCCTGCAAGAAACATTATTTAATCTGTACTCTGACTCTCCTGACCTAAATAAGGTTCTTGAAATGGTTACTGTCTGATATTCAGTCGGTAGTAAATTTTTCGTATTGTCAAAAGTAAGTGCCACAGTAGCAGTTGCCGCCTCTTTTTTTGTTTTGGTTCCGTTAAAGATGACATCAGACATGGCTTCAAGACGTAGCTCTTTGCTTTTTTGTTCGCCCAGTACCCAACGGATTGCATCTACAATATTAGATTTGCCGGAACCATTAGGTCCAACCACCCCAATGACATCTTCACTGAAGTTGAGAATAGTTTCATTGGCAAAACTCTTAAATCCCTTGATGTGGAGGCTCTTCAATCTCATAAGCCGCAAAGATAACACTAATTTTGACTTCTGAATTGGGAAATTTTGGATAAGAATGATAGGAATTTTATAAATTAAGTTAATTTTCGATAGTTTTTTAATAAAATTTTATCACATCATGAAACTTTTTTTTGTAATATGATATTTAAGGTCTAATATTGTGCGTTTATTGAAAAATATATTTTAATATGATTACACCATCTAATGTAACAACCCGCTATAGCGACGAAGAACTAAAGGAATTTAAGCAGCTCTTGGATGATAAATTTGAGAAAGCTAAGTCCCAATATTTAAGCCTTAAAGAGCAATTGAAAGACATCACTGAAAACAATAATGATGACTTCGCTAAAGATATTACAGATTTCTCTTCTATTCAGTCAGAAGTAGAAATGTTAAACAATATGGCCAACCATCAAAGAAAATATATCCAGGATCTGGAGAATGCTTTAATAAGGATCAACAATAAGTCTTACGGTATTTGTGTAACTACCGGTGAGCTGATTGATAAAAAAAGATTGATGGCAGTACCGACAACCACTAAATCTGTAACCGCAAAAACTCAATCTGAAATGAAAGATGTTCAAGTGCCAAAAGACAGAATGCGTGGTTTTGACGAAATAGATGATGGGGATGATGAAAAACCTGTAAGAAAAGCAGAACCTAAAAAACCTGTCATCATAACTAAGGTGATAAAGAAACCATCTACCGCATCTAAAGCATCCGCAGACATTGACGATGATGATCTGGATAAAATATTCTCTGAGTTGGATGTAATCAAAGAGCTGGATGAGGCCGATTTGGGCATTGATGAAGACGATGATTCATTTAGTGATGACGAGGATCTCGATATGATTGCAGATGATGAGCCGGAAGATTATGATGATGATGAAGACAATGAGTAAAAGCTTGGTCTTCCTTCCTTGGTAAGCAAGGAGAAGATATTAACCTAAAGTAAAGATTTACTCCGATACTTTTGTCCTGTTTTATCAAGCTAGGCAATTACTTTTGCAAAGACATTTTATATAAAATAAAAATTGGTTTTCTTCAAGCCAATTTTTATTTTAAGTTAGCTTAAATAATATATGGTAGACTAATTATTCCATTATCACTAGAATTTTCAATAATAATTCCATTAAAGTCATCTTTATTATTTGAAGTAATGTAGGCTTTAATAGTAGGCAAATGAAAAATTACAAAAGAATGACCGAGGTCAATTAAAATCATTTTAAATATTATGCAAAATTGCTGAAGTTTGTATATTTTTGATGAATTAAATGTATCGTCCAGAAAAATTATTTTATAAAAATTTGCTTGTGCAAAGTCAAATTAAGTTGATAAACAAAAAGTATTGTTTATTTATTTTTTATATCCTGATGGTAACTATCGGCTATTCAGCTCAAGAGCCATCTAATGATAAAGTACTATTGTGGAATGAAATCTCATCCTATAAAAGTGATTCTATTGGCTATAAAAAAGCACTTAGCTTGATCAAAAATACTTGTATAGACCAATATGAATGCCAAAAAGAAGCCCTACTTTATATCATAACCCAATTTGAAAGGAAAAAATTTGATCTGAACGCTGCCATATATCTTGCAAAACATACCTTAGATCTCGCTACCAAAGAAAACGATTTGCAAGCAAAAAGGATAACCCACGCTCATCTTTTTAGATTTTACGGTGCTCAAGGATTAAAACTGCTTGAAGCTGAGCATAAAATGAAAATGCAGGAGATTAAAAGGTTACTTGGAGAGAGTGAATTCTCTGTTTCAAAGCTTTTTTCAGATTATATGGAGCTGTTAAATAATGTAAAAGACAAAGGTCCACTCATTCAAATAATGGACAGTCTGTTATTGGAAGCTGAAAAATCAAATGATGAACGTACTATTAATTTTATATTAGTCCGCCTGATAAATGTTAAACTTGATTTGAATAGGTATAAGGATGCTGAAATACTCATTGAAAAGCTGGAAAAAACTCCGATAAGTAACCCTATTAAGCAGATGGAGTATGGGCTGATTATCACTACAACATTGGGTAGAGCTCATATTGCTATGGCAAAAGGAGCCGTAGTAGAAGCGAATGAATATTATCAAAAAGGGTTACAGCTTTGTAGAGATGAACCTAGCCTTTGGCTGGAAGTACAGACATTAATGAATTTAAGTAAACTTGAATTTAGGAGAGGAAATACCATGCTAGGGCAAAAATATCTCGACAAAGCTTATGATTCCGGAAAAGATAGAAAAATTTATGAACTTTTGGTTGTGATATGTGACTATAATGCCAGCATAGCTGAATCAAATTCAGATTGGAAAACTGCTTTGAAATTCACCAAAGAAAAACAAATATATAATGACTCTGTCGTAAGTAGATCGATAGACTTCAATTTGAAGAATTTTAAACTGGAAAAAGAAAAAGAAAAATTGAGCATCCGGGCTAAAAATAATGAGCTAGAACTTCAAGTGAACAGAACTCAGTTTAAAGTGTATTTACTGATCATGATTTCTTTGGTGATATTGGGTTTGTCCCTATTTTACTTTTTGCGGCTGGAGAAAAAAACAAAGGCTAAATTGTTGGTAAAAAATAAGATGATCCAACTTCAGACTGAAAAACTGGAAATGTTGGATACTGTAAAATCCAGATTCTTTGCCAACGTTAGTCATGAATTACGCACACCGCTTACACTTATAAAAGGGCCAATAGAGAAGATAGCAAATCAAAATGTTTCTCTAGAAGTGAAAAATAGAATGGTTCAGATGGCCCTACAGAATATAGGCTATCTTGAAAGTATGATCACTGAAATATTAGAACTCACAAAATTAGATTTGAATAACCTTCAAGTAAAACCGGAGGATGTTAATTTACAAGAGTTTCTGATTAGGTATTTCTGCCAATTTGATTCACTGTCTTTTAAAAATGAAATCAAATATTCATATCATTTGGATGTAGATGTTACCAACAAGGTAATGATTGATCAGACTTTAGTCCGCCGCATTATTCGTAATCTTTTGTCAAATGCATTTAAATTCACCAATCCAAAGGGTTTCATTCATGTGGAAGCAAAATTAGAACTAGCAAACTTAATCGTACATGTAGCAAATAGTGGTGATCAAATTCCACCATCAGACCTGGCATATCTATTTGATAGATATTTTCAATCTTCTCAAAATCACACTTCAGTAGCAGGTACGGGCATCGGATTAGCCATATGCAAAGAATATGCTGAAGCCATGGGCGGAAGTATATCAGTAAGTAGCGATACGCCACGTTATATTTCGGATTTAAATACAGTTTTTATAGTAAAAATTCCGATCACTATTTCTGATGTAAAATTAGAATTAATTACGAATAAACCAGAAGTTAAATCTATAATCATAAAACCCCATCAGCATACTTTATCGGAAAATAAAGCACATATTCTGGTCGTAGAAGACAACGAAGATGTCCATACTTTTCTGAAGATGCTATTGGAGCCGGCTTACCATGTTTCTTCTGCATCAAATGGTTTGGAGGCTTGGGACCAGTTAAATACTGGCAATATTCCAGACATGATACTGAGTGATGTGATGATGCCTGTAATGGACGGATTTCAATTGTTGGAAAAAGTCAAGCAACATGCTATCTTCCATTCGATTCCATTTTTCATGCTTACGGCGAGGGCAGCACTCGATGACAAAATGAAAGCTTTGCGAATTGGTGTAGATGGGTATTTGACCAAACCATTTGGTGAAGAAGAGTTGCTCGCTGTTATTTATAATACATTAAAAAATAAAGACGCAAGGAGAGAATATATCAATGAAGAACTCACAGAAGCAGATAGTTTATACAGTGAAACAGACCAAGATTGGTTGACAGCTTTTGAGCTTCTGGTGGTGGATAATATCGGCAACCAACAACTATCCATCGATTACTTAGCTGAGAAAATGGAAGTTAGCCATTCTACATTGCTGCGACAAACAAAAAAACTGATAGGCATGACTCCTGCCAAGTATATCACGAATGTGCGAATCCAAAAAGCATATGAATTACTACAAACTAGGAAGTATGATAATATTACTAAGGTAGCCGGCGCCATTGGTTATAGTGATGTCAGATCACTAAAACGGAATTTTATCGAGATGTACGGTAAATCGCCTGAAGATTATCTACCAAAATAACTAATCTCTGTTCCCAAATTAAAACAAATATTTATATCCAACTTATTTGGATAGTTCATATGGAATTACTTTCCTTAAAAAGAGTTCATATGCCTATTTGACGTTTTTTTGCAATAATTTGACGATTTAATTTTCGTCATTGACGTTTTTTTGCAGGTGGAATGGAGTTAAATTTGTGCATACTTTATTTATTAACCTAATTTATTGTTAGATCCAGCAAATCTTTCATTTATGACAATTAAAAACTTTTATTTTGAACTTAAATAAAATAAGTTTAAAAAATGCTTTTCAATAACTTCATTAGTTAAAAAATTTTAGTTTAAATCATACTTACCATGCAACAAGTTTTAACTCTTCTCTTTTCTTCAGTTTTTTATTTTTGGAGAATGTGCAAAATATCACGGTTCTCACGGTTTACAACAACAGATCACACAATGTCGAATTTGGTAGCCCCTTTTTTTTGCCGCCTAAGCTCAATTTTTGTGCTGATCTTTTTGTTGGTTTTGGGATCCAGTGATGTACTTTCTGGCCAAAGCAGAAGAGAACTGAATAGGCAAGCATATGAAAATCAAGTCATTCTGAATTTGGAGCAATCCAAATTTAATGATATACCTTGGATGGAGATATTCAATGATTCTAAAATGAGACCTTCAGAAGTAAAGCGGATTTTTGAGCAAAAACTTGCAGAAGTTGGTAGAGCAAATGTCAACAGGAAAGTTTTAAAAAAATTCCAATTATACCTACAAACTTTTGATTATGTTGAGACTCCAGATTATCGATACATTTGGCAGGACGAGATGCTCAGTGCCATTAAATCTGCTCCAAATACATCCGCTGCGCGAAGCATGCCCAGTTCAAATTTCTCCTACATTAGTCAAACTAACTCCGTATTCAACACCAATAATGGGCGTATCGAACGGGTGAATTTTCATCCTACCGATATTAATATTATCTGGGCTTCTGCCCCTGATGGAGGCTTGTGGAAATCGATTGACGCTGGTATTAACTGGACAGTTGTGAATGACTTTTGGGACCATCAAAGTGTGGGTGATTTGGTATATAACCTAAATGACACTGATACGATGTATGTCGCTACCGATGATCATGATAGTTGGTTCAACCAAAATAGAGGAGTGTTGCGTTCTGTCGATGGTGGCAACACATGGAACATAGTAGGTTTGCTCAACAGTACTTGCAGTCAAGTATTCAAATTGGACATGGCACCAGATGGTCGTACTTTATTCGCTTGTACGAATGAAGGTTTGTTTAAATCCAGCGACCACGGCGTGACTTGGGTAAAAAACACGTCTTTGCCTGCCACCGATAAAATTAACGACATCGAATTTCACCCTACAAATCCTCAAGTTATTTATGTTACCACTCGAGGAGGAAATGACCAACACCCCATTGGTGGTGTTAACTTTTCTTATTTTTATGTTTCCACAAACGGTGGCAACACTTTCACTCTACAAACCTGTCCAATTGATAGCAAAGGTAGACCAGCCCAAGTTAGTGTAACACCCGATAACCCGAATATTGTTTATATCTCTGTTTATCCTGATGATGAAGGCGGAATTCCTGCGAATCAGGGTGGCATGGTCATGAAATATACACACACTACACAAACAATCACAACCATTGTATCGCCTACTTTCAACTTCCCTTCTGGCAATTTGAGTGGAGCATGGGATTTCAGATTTGAGGTGAATCCTGCAGATGAGAATCACATCATTTATGGTTGCGTAAATGTCCATCAATCCTTTGACGGAGGAATGACCTGGCAAATAATACCATCTCCACATTCAGATCAGCACGATTTTAAATGGCAGGCTGGAACCAATAGGTTATGGTTCGCGGATGATGGAGGATTGAGTTATTCAACAGATATAGGAGCTACATGGACTGCCATGAAAAAAATTCAAGTGACCCAATTATCAAGTATCAGATCTTCAAGATATGGCACAAACTTTCTCGCTGGTTTACAAGATGCTGGTATTCAGATCAAGATGGGTGGCCATTGGTTTCAACCGCTTGGTGGTGACGGATTGGAAGTTGCTGTTGACCCAGTAGACAGTTTCACCGTTTATGGTTCTGTTCAAAATGGTTTGGAAATTCAACGGGTGATTTACAACCCTGCCACACAAAATTACGCCACTAAAAATATCATGAACCAAAACATTGCAGGATTTCCTGCGACTTGGCGCCAAAAAATTATCATTGATGCTGCCGACCACAATACGATTTACACCAATTATAGAGACATTTTCAAAAGTACAAACAAGGGTGATTCTTGGATAAACCTAACCAATGGTTCATTGGGCAATGGGACTAAGCCAATTGAATTCATTTATCAGGCAAAGTCTGACCCAAACGTCTTGGTTGCTGGTTGGAATGGGGCGCCTAATACTATGAAACGTACCACAGACGGTGGTAGCACCTGGACTACTATTACATATCCACCTGGCGGACTTTTAGATGGAACATTTACTACGCTTGCCTTCCACCCAGCTAATGCAAATATAATGTGGGTGTGCGGCTATGAAAAAGTAAAAAAGACAAATGATGGAGGAATGACATGGACAGATGTTCCAGGGACATTGCCAGCCGGCACACAACTTTATAGCATCGCCTATCAAGAAGGTACCGCAAATGGTATTTATGTAAGCGGTAGACTTGGCACGCTTTGGTATAGAGACGAAAACATAGGAGACTATGTCATGTTTGAAAATGGACTTCCGAATGTTTGGGTAACAGAAATTGATGTACTCACTCATGTCAATAAAATTCGTGTTGGTACTTGGGGTCGTGGAGCATGGGAAAGTCCCACTTATGAAAACTCCATCAACGTTTGCGTTTTCCCAGACCAACCAATTGTTCAAACAAAGGTTTGTTCAAACGGTGGATTACTTGAAATAGGCGCTGCACCTTCTGGTTATTCAATCGTTTGGGACAAAGACGGCAATATTCTATCTGGACAAACTTCAATTACACTTTCCGTTACAGTAACAGGGATTTATAAGGCCAGGTATCTCCAAACCACTGGAAGTTGCAATAGTTACTTTAGTGAGCCAACAACTGTAACAATAAATGGAGGGACAGTTGTTGGCTTGTATCCAGATGCGGATGGCGACGGCTTTGGTAGCCCGAGTGCTCCCGTTTCCTGTGTAGCAGCCGTAACAAACAATCTCGATTGCAATGACAACAACCCAGCGATCAATCCCTACGCCACTGAAATTTGTGGCAACTTGGTGGATGACGATTGCGATGGAAATACAGATGTGGAGGTGAATCGTGGAATACATATTGGAGGCAATGATCATAGTATTAACATCCCCAATTTATCACACCAATCAGTCTTTACCCTTGAAGCATGGGTAAAACCGAACGATTTGGAGGGTAATGTAATCCTCGAATGGTTGGGAGGAGCACACCCCACAAATATCAACATTGCGGTGAATGGGCGCTTTCACTACAACGGAGGAGGAAGTGCTTGGAATGCGAGCCCTATCTTTACAATCGGACAGTGGGCACATATCGCGTTAGTCCACGATGGTTATGGTCCAAACAATTTGAAAGCATATGTAAACGGTGTTCTCCACTGGACAACCAGTATCAATGATCAAATCACCAATACAAGTGCAAAAATTGGTACCAATTTCGATGGAGTGATGGACGAATTCCGCTATTGGAGCACAGCCCTGACTCCTTCTCAAATACAGGCACGAATAAATATACGACTCGACGGAAACGAGGCAAATTTAACTCGCTATTATCCCTTCGATCACGGAAAACCTGGATTGAACAATTTTGGCCTAGATGTAGTTAAAGACCGCACTGCCAATGCTGCTCATGGAACGCTTTCTGGTTTTACATTGAATGGTGCTACTTCTAACTGGGTAGCCTCTTGGGATTATCCAACTTTATATGCGGATTCAGATATGGATGGTTTTGGTGGTTCTACTACTTGGAATTGTGGCTCGATGACCGGTTATTTAAACACTAACCTCGACTGCAACGACAACAACGCATCAATCCACCCAGGTGCTGCCGAAGTTTGCGGCAACGCAGTGGATGATAACTGTAACAGTGTCATTGACGAAAATACCCTGTCGCTTAGTTTTGATGGGGTCAACGACGAAGTAAGCTGCGGCAACACAGTCGGCAATTTCGGCACTGGTAATTTTACCATCGAAATGCGTTTTAGAACAACAGCTACTTCAAAAGTGCTGATTTCAAAACGTCTGGTTTGCGCTTGTGCCAATTTTTGGAGTCTTTCTGTAAATAGTATTGGAAATTTGGAAATGGAAATGAGAGAGGAAGGTTGTGCCAATTCCACCTTGGCTACCACAAATGCAGTAATTATCGATAACAACTGGCATCAGGTTGCAGTGGTCAGAGATGGCACCAACCTGAAAATATATATTGACGGGATTTTGGATATTTCTAACGGTTGGTCCCCTCAAAATTTCAGCAACACAGCCAATCTTACGCTTGGAAATGGCCCATGCAACTCTATTGATTTTAGCGGCCAGATGGACGAGGTCAGAATCTGGACTCTTGCTAGAACAGCTGCCGAAATCAACACCTTCAAAAACTCGAGCCTCACTGGACAAGAATCAGGATTACAAATCTACTACGATTTCAACAACCTTAATGCTATACCTGCAGGAACAAACACTGGGCTCACAGTCCTTGCAGACCGCACTGGTAATGGAAATCTAGGTACACTTGTCAATTTCGCTTTAACAGGTGCGACAAGTAACTGGAATGGCAACCCCGGTACAACCACAACATTTTATTTGGATGCAGACAGTGACGGATATGGAGACCCCGCAATGACTATAACTGCTTGTGCCACTCCAATGGGTTATGTGACCAACAACACTGATTGTAATGATAATAATATGAATATTCATCCTGGCGCCACTGAAATTTGTGGAAACAATATCGATGACAATTGTAATAATATGATTGATGAAGGCTGTAATTGCAGTGTTTCAGAGGCAAGTTCAACGCCTATGTTATGTATAAATACATCAATAACCGCAATTACACACAATACGACAGGTGCAAGTGGAATTGGAACGCCTACCGGCTTACCAACAGGTGTAAATGCAGTATGGGCAAGCAATGCGATCACCATCAGCGGTACACCATCGGTTTCAGGCACATTCAATTACAGTATTCCATTGTCAGGAGGATGCGGAAGTGTGAATGCTATAGGGTCGATCACAGTTACTCCGAATAATACGGTAGGAGCACCATCTTCCATGCCAACTTTGTGTATCAATACAGCCTTAACTAATATCACGCATACCACAACAGGCGCTACAGGTATTGGCACAGCCACAGGTATGCCAGCCGGAGTTTCAGCAGCATGGGCAAGTAATACGATCACCATCAGCGGTACACCATCAGTTTCAGGCACATTCAATTACAGTATTCCCTTGACAGGCGGTTGTGGTAGTGTAAATGCAACGGGCACGATCACAGTTACTCCGAATAATACGGTAGGAGCACCATCTTCCATGCCAACTTTGTGTATCAATACAGCCTTAACTAATATCACGCATACCACAACAGGCGCTACAGGTATTGGCACAGCCACAGGTATGCC
>JBBRVQ010000021.1:0-58497 GCA_038246735.1 Chitinophagales bacterium | reverse complement strand
TAATTTAAACACACACACTATGGGGTCATTTTATGAAAACCTGCCAAAAGAGAGCGCCGGCCAATTAAGAAAAAAAATGGATTTCCAATTCACACCCAAACATGCAAGTTGGCTCAACATGGCCGAAATAGAATTTTCATCAGTCAGCCGTCAATGTCTAAGGCGACGAATCCCCACAATGGAGGAGATGGAAAGAGAAGTATTGGCATGACAAGAGAAAAGAAATATAGATTCAATTAAAATATATCATGGTCATTCACAACGGACTTGGCAAGGGATAAAATGGCTAACAAATACCTTGTTTTAATATAAATATTTATCTGGACATAGCACTAGTTGACTAATAGGATCTGACCATCGGCGCAGTGCATGTCGGAGATCAAAAAATGGTAATTTACCCATTTGAAGCATTACAATTAATCAAAAAATATTTACCGCATTTAGTAAAAAGACAATATATCAAATTAGGAATCGAGCCCAAAGGTATAGATTTAGTAGTTAAAAGAGCAAAACAGACAAAAGAAGATAAAGAGTTTAAACCAAAAATAATAGCTCATTATAAACTAACAAGAAGAAAATAAAGTGCCCCTAACCCCTAAGGCTAAATCAAAGTCATAAAGTAGAATAAAGAGTTAATCACAAAGCCATAATTTGTCCCGTAATGCGGTAACAAGTGCTTTATAGACATACCCGGTTAATCATTGACACGGTTGTAAAGCACAGCCGTTAAAATCAAAGCTAAAAGACCGAAAGTACAAAAATTAACAGCCAACCCTTCACAATAGAAAATATTCATTTTCAACTCCGAAATGTTGATAAAAAAAATTAAAGATTCGGTGCAAATTGATCAGACAATCCCAGAGCAAACTGATCCAAATTGGTCGTACGAAAAATATTCCGGAAACTACTATTTAAAATATATTACTTTTTTACAACACCATATCTTTGTAAGATATTACGGTATCAAAACCTTTCTGAGCAAAATACGCTTTTGTAGTATCTGCTCCTCTATCTGAGGTAGCCAATACAAAGTCTCCTCCCCATGCTCCAAGTGATTTGACCACACCTGAATAATCCGAGAAATGCTGCTCCTTCACTTTAGCAAAACCTGTATGGCTTGCAATCAGGTCTTCATGCCTTAGTAGTAATGCTTCAAAATCTGATAAACTGGTTACTGATCTGATCTCTTCTGTTATCTTTGTAATCGCTTTTACCAATGCGGATTTATTTTTTACTGCTTTTAAGTAATCCTTTATACCCTGTGCCGTATTTTGTTTTTTGCCAAGGTGAACAAAATAAATACTATCAGTAAACTTAGGATTAAAATCAACTTCAGTATACGAAACCTCATCCGGTGAATTAATATACTCCACTGGCCCATCAGCAAATGCACATGCCACATCATAACCTGATCCATCTTCCGTTTTAAAGTAAAGTAACAGTGGATTTACTTCCGCCCATTCAGATACCAAAAAGGTTAGTGTACTACTTGAACCCAAACCCCAATCCAATGGAAATTCCAGCTGAGTTTCAATTTTAAATCCATTCCATTGAGACAAAAATTCTGAATTAAGTCTGACAGCATTTTTAAGTAATTTTTGCAAATAGTCAGATGTCTCCTGATTGGATGTGGTAATAGCAGAAAAATCAAACAGTGAGATAGTAGAGTCAAACCACTTTTTGCCATTCATATCAAGACTTTCCCACAACAAATCCGAGCTGGTAGTTCTTTTTACCGTCATTTTCTGCCCAAATCGTGTAGGAAGACCAAGTGCTTTGGCTCCATCTAAAACCGCATACTCACCCGTGAGAAGCAGCTTGCCGTGTCCATAGTATTTCGTTTTGATAATGTTCCGGATTTAAAAATTAAACACAAAATTAATCATATACCTGAATCCTCCAATAATTTTGGAAAATATATTTATATATATTGTTATAAATTAGCAATTTATATATTGATTAAATTCTTTGTTTTTTGTCACAATTAACATCGAAAGATGAATGTAGCATCAATAAAGTGATTCAAATATTTTATTGCAATATGGTAAATTATTGTATGTTCAATAAATACATGGCAATATTTTCACTGTTTTTCAGTAAGTTATGATTTTTTTTTGATTTTTTTTTTCAAAATATTTTTTTTTCTTTCCAAAGAAATTACCTTTGCGCCCGCTAACGAAGTCACGTTAGTTATTTGTGTTAAATAATAAAAATTAAAGAAGTGGATACACTAAGTTACAAAACCAAATCTGCCAACTCCGCTACTGTAGATCAAAAGTGGTATGTAGTAGATGCTGAAGGGGAAGTAGTAGGAAGATTGGCTACCAGGATAGCTTCAGTACTTAGAGGAAAAAATAAACCTGATTTTACTCCTCACGTAGATACGGGTGATTATGTCATAGTAATCAATGCCGATAAAGTCAGATTTACAGGTTCGAAACTGGAAGACAAAGAATATCAGAGATATACTGGATATCCGGGTGGTCTGAGAAAAAGAACAGCAAAGGAAATGCTCGCTAAAAGACCTGAAATGGTATTGGAACTTGCTGTAAAAGGTATGCTTCCAAAAACAAAATTGGGTAGAGCTATGATTAAAAAATTGTTTTTGTACAAAGAGGCCACACATCCTCATGCTGCACAAAAGCCTGAAACATTTAAATTTTAATAAGATATGGAAATGATCAATAGCATCGGCAGAAGAAAATCTTCCACTGCCAGAATATATGTTACAAAAGGAGCTGGTAAAATTACCATTAATGGCAAGGATCTTAAAGATTACTTCCCAATGCCAATTACACAAGCCACTATTCTTGATCCGCTGAAAGTGTCGGAATCTGAAGGTCAGTATGACATCAAGATTACGGTTGACGGAGGAGGATTCAAAGGTCAGTCAGAAGCCATCAGGATGGCAATAGCAAGATCATTGGTAAAAATCAATGAAGATTTCAAAAAGCCATTGAAAGATAAAAAATATCTTACTAGAGATGCTAGAGAGGTAGAAAGAAAGAAATTTGGAAAACCAAAAGCGAGAAAGAGCTTCCAGTTCTCTAAACGTTAATCTTTTTATCACCATTATTTTAATATTAAAGTCAAAAATTTTAAAGAAATGAATAAGCCGACATATAATGAAATGTTAGAAGCTGGAGTACACTATGGTCACTTAAAAAGAAAGTGGAATCCAAAGATGCTTCCTTACATTTTCATGGAAAGAAAAGGAATTCACATCATAGACCTTAACAGAACTGCAGAATGTCTTGACAGAGCAGCTTATGCCATGAAACAAATGGCAAAATCAGGTAAAAAAATTCTTTTTGTTGCTACTAAGAAGCAAGCCAAAGATATCGTAGCTACTGCTGCAAGAAGTGCTGAAATGCCATATGTCACTGAAAGGTGGTTGGGTGGTATGATGACCAATTTCTCCACCATCAGGAAGTCTGTCAAAAAGATGAACAGCATAGACAAAATGCTAAGCGATCCTGCCATCTCTATTACTAAGAAGGAAAGACTCACGCTGACTAGAGAAAAAGATAAATTGGAAAAAGTACTGGGTGGTATAGCCAATTTGAACAGATTGCCAAGTGCAGTATTTATGGTAGATATACACCATGAGCACATAGCTCTCGCAGAGGCAAAAAGATTGGGCATGAAAACCATTGCCATGGTGGATACAAATTCAGATCCCAATAAGGTAGATTTTGCAATTCCTGCCAACGATGACGCTTCAAAATCAGTAAAATTGATTACAGATTATGTCATTACTGCCATTAAAGAAGGTTTGGAAGAAAGAAGAGTAGCTAAGCTTGATACCAAAGAAGATTAATAAAATTATTATAAATTATAAAATAAGTTATTCAACATGAGTGAAGTAAATATATCAGCATCAGCCGTAAAAGAACTCAGAGAGCAGACTGGTGTAGGTATGATGGATTGTAAAAAAGCGCTTGTAGAAGCGAATGGTGACTTTGACAAAGCGATCGAACTCCTTAGATTGAGAGGACAGAAAATGTCTGAAAAAAGAGCAGACAGAGACGCAAAAGAAGGTGTGGTAATTGCACTTGTCTCAGCCGACAATAAAAAAGGCGTTGTAGTGAGATTGAGTTGCGAGACAGATTTTGTTTCAAAAAATGAAGATTTCATCAATCTTACCAAAGATATTACCAAAATTGCTCTGGATAAATTTCCTGCTGATCTTGAGTCATTGAATAAGGAAGAAATGAATGGTTTAACCTTACAAACTGTTATGGCTGAGCAAGTAGCAAGAATAGGTGAAAAAATTGAAATTGCCGATTATCAGAAGATAGAAGCACCTTTGGTAGCATCTTACATACACTTGGGTAATAAAGCAGGCGTATTGGTAGGGCTAAATCTTGCAGATGAAAAATATATGGAAGCGGGAAGAGATGTGGCTATGCAAGTAGCTGCTATGAAGCCTGTAGCTTTGGATAAGGATGATGTACCACAGGATATTATTTCAAAAGAAATAGAGATTGGTAAAGAAATAGCGAGACAGGAAGGTAAAGCAGAAGAAATGCTTGAAAAAATAGCGGGCGGTAAATTGAATAAATTTTTCAAGGACAACACACTACTGAATCAGATCTTTGTGAAAGATGGTAAAATAAGTGTGGCCGAATTTCTGAAAAGTAAAAATCCTGAGCTTACAGCCATCGGATTCAAACACGTAAAATTGGGTTAAAAATAAAAAAAGAGCGGTCGTTAAGCCGCTCTTTTTTTATGACTAAAACGCAATAAAATCATCCTTAACCTGATATTAATTTTTCATCATGAGCCTGAAATATAAACGTATCTTACTCAAACTAAGTGGAGAATCCCTGATGGGTGAGCAGCAGTTTGGTATATCTTCTGTGATGCTCAATTACTATGCAGAGCAAATAAAAGAACTTATAGCCAGTAAAGTAGAAGTAGCTATCGTCATAGGAGGAGGAAATATATATCGCGGATTAAGTGCTGAGTCATCAGGTATCGAACGAGTTACGGGAGATTATATGGGTATGCTGGCAACTTGTATCAATGGTATGGCACTTCAAAGTGCTCTGGAGACACATGGCGTATATACCCGACTGATAACAGCTATTGAAATGCGACAAATAGCAGAGCCATATATCCGTAGAAGGGCTATCCGTCATCTCGAAAAAGGTAGAGTGGTTATTTTTTCTGCAGGTACGGGAAGTCCATATTTTACCACCGATTCAGCAGCAGCACTTCGGGCAAATGAGATCAATGCAGATATAATTTTGAAAGGAACCCGTGTGGATGGTATATATGACAGTGATCCAGAAAAGAACCCAGATGCTGTAAAATTTGATGATATATCTTTTGCAAAAGTAATTAGCATGGGTCTTTCAGTCATGGACATGACAGCTTTCACACTTTGTAAAGAAAACAATCTTCCCATCATCGTATTTGACATCAATGAGCCAGGACATCTTACCAGAATAGCTAAGGGAGAACGAATAGGAACACTCGTACGCTAGCTGGTGCCCCCCCAACAACCTAGTGAAACTACACATATGACAAAATAGTTTGCACTGCTCGGAGGTTTTATCCCGCAGGTGTAGTCTAACTACAGCGAAGACATAAAATTGAGAACGATTTACCACGTTGGTCATCTGAACTACGTGGAGATAATATGAAGTCAGATTTTCATGTAGTTCATTTCTAATGCGGATTTTGGGTTAAAAATAAAACCTCACAGTAAAACTGCAAGGTTTTATTAAAAAAAAGATATACCTGTAAGCCGAATTCTGTAACACGCCAAAGGCGCATTCTCTGTCATTTATCTAAGCTGCCTACCCCTCCTGATATGTCTTACGACAACAAAGCCGAGTCAGCTTTGTCCCCAAAGGGAATCAAAATATACATGGCATTTCAACCCACAAGGTTTGTCCTGATGATACATTGCTGCACCACCACGAGAGCCCTTACCTCTCATTTTCACCCTTACCCAGACCGTAATCAAGGCGGTTATTTTCTGTGACACTATGCTGTACCGTACTTAAATACGATCCCGTCCGTTAGACGGTGTGGCACTCTACGTTGTCCGGACTTTCCTCTTCCGGCTTCCCGAAAGCGACAGAGCGGTATACCCAATGCAAAGATAGATGAATTTGGCCAAAATTAATGATTCGAATGATGTTATAGATATTAAGTCAATGAATTTTTCGTAATAATAGTATGATAAAGGAAAGCCAATGATTATTTGGGGGAGAAATCAGGTATGTTCAAATATTTTACTTAAACCCAAATTGCGCATTAGACTTTATTCGAATGAATATATGACAAAATAGTTGGCATTGCTCGGAGATTTTATCCCGCAGGTGTAGCCTAAGTTACAGGGAGGACATAAAATTGAGAACCATTTACCACATTGGTCAACTGACCTCTTGGAGATAATATGAAGTCAGATTTTCATGTAGTTCATTTCTAAGGCTGATTTTGGGTTAAAGCATTTACCATCTATGGATTCCCGTTTTGATATATACATCCATACTTTATTATTCATCGAATTGGCTCCCTATTTTTGCACCCGATCTCATGTTTGGTACATCTTACACAAACATTTTATTAATTTTGTCGATGGTTTTGTTGAACTGATTCAATTATTCTTTGGACCTTTTGCCATCCGGATATTTAATCTTATGAATGTTTCAGTCAAAATTGTAGCCGTCTTTATTTGAGCACTAGGAACTAATTCTCTTAGTATTTTTTTTGTATATCTTTGCAAAAGATATAAAGCTATTGTAGAAATCCAAAATTGGTTTGAATGTCAGACTTAATGTTATTATACTTTATCGAATTTATAAAAAAGTCAAATGAATAAGTGTTTTACAGTCATGTTAGCAATGTTGATAAATTTTTATGCCTGGGGTCAAGATCTACCAATGTCAAAAGTAGAATACGTCATTGTTGCTGATGGTAAAGATGCTCCAATTCCAGATTTACACATTACTTGTTATAATAAGTATTTTAATCAAGATTACCTCTCAGCAGATTTTCGTAAAATGTAAAATCTTAATAATAAAGAACTATATAAAAAGAAAATGCTTGTGAAAATCTTTAGAAATGACATAAGTAAAAAAGGACTTGATAAAATAGAATTGGTTAAAGTTGAAGAAAATAAAAAATCCTTGATTATTGAATATAAACTTGTTAACGCTGATACATCAAATGATGAACAATCACTTTCTCCTTTTTTAATCATCCAAGTACCTAAATCAAAGAAAAAAGTAATATTTATTGCCGACGGAGTAGAATTAAGTAAAGCTAGAGAAATTTATGTAGATTAACCACAAAATCATCAACAATAACATCATGGTCGAAAAAAGGCGGGAATGAAGAAAAGTAACTTTTGTTTGTGGAATATTTTTGGTCAATCTTCCTTTGCTTTTCGTTTTAATAAGCCTGTTTATGTTTTTGATTTTCTCAACATTTTTTACACTCTCTTTTTTTTTGGATGAAATACAAAATGATATTACACATTCTAAAGATGAAAAATGTTTTTTAGACATTTCGAATTTTAACAAACTTCATATTTAAGCAAAATCAATACATTGTGGTGAATTATCTATACTCCTATTTATTTTGTATACAATAACTCGCGAAAAATTTATAGATTATTTCCATTTTAAAAGAGGCTGAACTTAGGACTTATCGTATGACCTTTCTTCCTGTAGCTTTTGTCTTACGTACTTTAGTACTTCTGGTTTTATCCACATCGACCATCAGGTAAGCAAAGGCGCTTTCATTGGTCGTTCTATATACTTTGTCCCCATAGGTTACCTTTCCAAATCGTCTGTCCCAGTCTTTGGCCAATAGGACATATCGTCCATTCACTTTTTCTGAAGGCCCAAAAATGAGATATTTTGTATCATCATTGGTATCAAATCCTATGGCGTAATGATTTTTTTGCGGTGAAAAAAGGAATACTCCAGGTGTCCGCCTTTTTATTATTATTTCTTCTACTTCCCGACCATCCACCATCTTTATTTTTCCTTTGCTGATGACAGATTCGCCTCTGTTTACATCTCGCCAAAGGACAATATCATTGGACAGATAAAATTGAATTTTCCCCAATTCACTATCTGACCATCTACTGTCATCATGTATATCTTTGGTATAATATTTTAGCGAAGGAGCACATGATGCCAACAAAAATAATATAAATGAAAAAACAACAGTTCTCATGGAAATACATTTTTAATGATTACTCTTCAAAAGAAGGACAAAATCATCAGAAAGTAAACAGCCTTAAGATAGTTTAACATGTACATTACCCTTTTGATAAGAATTACTTCCTTTTTTTCTCAAAAAAAGCTGTTACTAGTGCTGCGCACTCATCATGTCTGATACCAAACTCAAGTTTAGTACCGGGGTGGAGTAATTCTTTTCCATATCTCATAAATCCTCGTTTTTCATCGCTTGCTCCATACACAACTCTATCCAGTTGCGTCCAGTATAGCGCTCCGGCACACATGATACATGGTTCAAGCGTAACATAAAGCGTACATTCTTTCAGGTATTTGTTGCCTAAATAGGATGCGGCAGAAGTTATAGCCAAAATTTCTGCATGTGCCGTGACATCATTGAGTATCTGTGTCTGATTGTGTGCCCTTGCGATGATCTGTTTTTGGCAAACGATAATGGCTCCTACTGGTATTTCGCCAGCAAGTTCTGCTTTCTTAGCTTCTTTGATCGCCTGATCCATGAAATAATCGTTAGAAAAAATAGTAAGCATGATAATGGTTATAAAATCTGACGCAAGAAAATAAAATAATATCAAAAGGGTATAATGTTTTGATTTATTTTTCGTGTTGACTTACATTTAAAACCAATGCTGATTGATCAAATTGCAAAAGGGTAACTATTCAGTCGCGGATATTTTGTTTTGTTATGTCATTGCGGCTGAATAGTTACTGTTGTCATTTTTCTATACAAAAGTGGAAGATCAATGGTGATTTTCTTCTTCTTCCACTTTATGTGCTGTGATTAATTTTTGCTGAATATCAGGAGGAACTGCGACGTAATCTGCAAATATTCTAGTAAATTTGGCTTTACCCTGAGACAAAGATCTCAAAGTTGAGGAGTACTGATACATCTCAGCGATAGGTACTCTAGCTTTTATTTTCTGATAATGACCGGCAGAATCCATCCCCATAATAATGGCACGTCTTGTTTGCAGATCACCCATGATATCGCCCATAGATGAATCCGGACATGTAATCTCTACGTCATAAATCGGCTCAAGGATTTGTGATCCTGCATTTTTGAATGCCGCTCTGAATGCTCCAATGGATGCTAGCATAAAGGCCATATCGTTGGAGTCTACAGGGTGCATTTTGCCATCATAGATACTTACTCGGATATCCTGACAATTTGAACCTGTCAATGGCCCTTCCACCATTTTTTGCATAATGCCCTTTTTTATTGCACTGGAAAATTTGGCATCAATTGTACCCCCAACAATACACCAATAAAATGCAAGTTTTCCGCCCCATTCCAACTCTTCCACATCTACATTTTTTACAGTAAGTCCGTCGGGATTAGGCATGCCTTCATGATATGGTTCTATACGCATATGCACTTCAGCAAATTGTCCGGCACCACCACTTTGTTTTTTGTGCCTGTAGACTTCATTGGCACTTTTAGTGATGGTCTCCCTATAAGGTATTCTTGGTCGATCAAAATCCATATGAACACCATACAATTTTTCAACCCTAAATCTTATCAGGTCAAGATGCAATTGGCCCTGACCATGTATTATAGTTTGTTTTAAAGTTGCTGACTGCTCCACGACCAATGTCGGATCTTCTTCAGCAATTTGGTGGAGTGCTTTGATGAGTTTTTCCATATCTGCTTTGGACGGTGGAACTACTGCAGTTCTGATTCTCGGTTCCGGAAAATGAATAGGGTCTATTTCAATACTCAAACCCTTTCCATTCAAAGTATTATTTGTGTGTGAGTTTTTAAGTTTTAAGGTTACACCTATATCTCCTGCCTGAAGATAATCAATGGTATTTCTTACTTTCCCTTCAGATTCAAAGACCTGACTTATTCTTTCGTGGGTTCCATTTTTGGCATTTATCAATTCATCACCCGCCTTCACCGTGCCCGAATAAACTTTAAAATAGCTGACTAAACCTACCTGCGCCTCCGAAATAGTTTTATATATAAATATAGAAGATGGGGCTTTACTATCATAGGCCATGGTTTTACCACCCACCAGCTCAATTGGCGGTACATCTGCCGGTGAAGGAGCTACATCATTGATAAAGCCCATGATCCTTCCACTTCCCTTATCTTGTGCCGCTGAACAACAAAATACCGGAAAAATCTGCTGATGTGCCAACGCTATTCTAAGCCCGGCAGTCATATCTTCTTCACTTAGTGTACCTTGTTCGAAAAACTTTTCCATCAAGCCTTCTTCATTTTCTGCGGCAGCTTCCACTAGGGCATTATGTAGTGCCATTGCCTTTGCCATTTCGCTGTCAGGAATTGGTTTTTTTTCAGGTTTACCTCCGTTTTTCCCAAATTCATACATTACCATACGAACAGAATCAATAATGGCATTAAACCCTGCTCCCTGATTTATGGGATATTGTACTTCCATAACTTTAGGACCAAAGCGTTCTTTTGCCTGCTCTAAAGTAGTTTCGAAATCGGCTTTTTCGTGATCCATTTGACTGATAACAAAAATAGTAGGTGTTTTGAAATCATTTACATAATCCCACAGTATCTCGGTTCCGACTTCTACTCCATGGGCTGCATTGAGCACCATTAGTGCAGTATCGGCAACTTTCATAGAACAAACTACCTCTCCGATAAAATCGTCAAAACCAGGCGTGTCTAAAATGTTAATTTTACAATTTCTCCATTTGACATGCATAAGAGAACTGAATAATGAATTTCCTCTTTCCTGTTCAATCGCTGTATAATCAGAAATAGTATTTCCTGCTGCCACACTACCCATTCTGGTGATGGCTCCTGATTCATACAGCATCGCTTCGGCGAGCGTTGTCTTCCCGCTACCGGAATGTCCCAACATGACGACATTCCTGATATTTTTTGTATCTATACTCATTTATTATTAAATTTTAATTTTTAAAAAATAATTACTCACGTCAAAATTTATACCCTTTATGTTACATTTTCGGTAAAAGGTACAACCAATTTTATTATCTGCAAAATATAATATGTCAAATTAATGTTTTTAAGTTTTGACTAAACTTGCATCAGCACTATCATTAATATCTAAAATTTTTGTTTTCAATCGCTTATATTAAAAATGGTAACCAATAATTTTAAGATAAATGCTGTAATATAAATAAAATGATTCTATAATAATATGTTATTTGCTTTTAATAACACTCCAAAGTAATCTGAAAATTCGTTTCTTTGGGGTCAGAAAGGTAAGCATGAAAAACAATAACGAGATTGACAATAAATCATGGTTGATACTGATATTCCTCACCGTAGTTTGGGGATGTTCTTTTATTCTGATCAAAAAATCTCTGATTGCTTTTGATCCTGTATCATTGGCATGCTTAAGATTGGGCATTTCTTCATTGGCATTTACGCCTATCGTTTGGTGGCACCGCAAAGATATCTTATGGTCAGACTGGATGAAGTTTACAGCTGTCGGTCTCACTGGGAGCGGTATTCCTGCTTTCCTTTTCTTTTTTGCACAGACTCAAATAAGTAGTTCTGTCGCCGGCCTGCTGAACAGTCTCACACCTATTTGGACATTAATCATTGGAATTTTTATTTTTAGGTTACAATTCAACAAACAAAAGTTGATTGGTGTCATCTTGGGATTTATTGGAGCGGCATCATTGATTATCCTTGGTTCTGAAGATATTCTGGGAGGAAATCCACTCTTTGGAATATTTATAGTTTTGGCTACGGTATGCTACGCATCAAGTGTAAATATGGTTCAGGCCTTTTTTAGTAAAACCAAACCGATCATCATCAGTAGTGTGTCCTTTTTTCTGATCGGTCCGCCAGCTTTGATATATTTGATGTTTTCAGATTTCACGCACACTTTGAAAACAAACCCACTAGCCTGGCAGGCACTGGGTGCTGTAGCGCTTCTATCTTTGTTTGGTACCGTAATGGCAAGTATCTTATTTTATTATCTCGTACAACGAACTAGTGCGATATTCGGAAGTACGGTGACATATCTTATGCCTATAGTGGCGATGATGTGGGGATTTATTGACGGTGAGACCATATCAATATTGCATTTTTCAGGTATGGCCATGATACTGGCAGGTGTTTACATTACTAAAAGAAATTAAGTAATGAATCAGATACCCGGACTATATATTACTACTTCTACTGACAAGGGACGAGGAGTGTTTACTTCTATTGATATCAGCGAAGGTGACATTATTGAAGTTTGCCCTGTGATTATCATGCCAAAAGCTGAATTGCCGATCATACACAAAACTATTCTCCATGACTATTACTTCCTGTGGGGAGAAAATATGGAAGATTGCGCGATTGCTTTGGGGTTTGGCAGTCTTTATAATCATGAAATACACCCTAATGCCAATTTCATTTTAGATCTTGAAAATGAAACCATTGATATTGTTGCTATAAAAAATATTATGGCAGGAGAAGAAATTACATTAAATTACAATGGTGAGCCGGGAGATGAAACAATTTTGTGGTTTTAGACAAATAATCCGCTGCTTAGGTACCTGTCTCCTCTGTCGCAGCATATAAATACTATGACACCTGATTCCAATTCAGAAGCCAATTGTAAAGCCATAGCTGCTGCCCCACCGGAACTCATTCCTGAAAATATACCTTCACGGAGCGCCAGTTGTTTCGCCATGTTTATAGCTTCCATTTCAGACACATCCATTACCCTGTCAACTCGACTTCTATCAAATATTTTTGGGATATACTCGAGTGTCCATCTTCTTATCCCGGGTATCGATGATCCTTCAGTAGGTTGGCAACCTATGATTTGGATAGATGAATTCTGCTCTTTTAGAAACATGGAAGTACCCATAATAGTACCCGTCGTACCCATCGAACTTACGAAGTGAGTAATTTTGCCCTTTGTATCCTGCCATATTTCCGGACCTGTGGACTTGTAGTGTGACATATAATTATCAGCATTGGCAAACTGATCAAGCATAAAGTATCCCGATTGTTTTGATTTCTCTTCTGCATAATCTCTGCAAATCTCGATATTGTCCAGTAAGGTCACTTTTGCTCCGAAGGCTTCCATGGTTTGAGTCCGCTCTTTTGTACTATTAGATGGCATCACTAGCTCAATAGGTATACCATAGATACTGGCTACCATCGCGAGTGCAATACCTGTATTTCCACTTGTAGCTTCTATGAGTAAGGTTTCAGAAGTTATGTTGCCACGTTCGAGAGCAGATTTTATCATATTGAGTGCTGCCCTGTCTTTTACACTTCCACCCGGATTATGCCCTTCCATTTTTGCATACACTTTCACATTGGGATTTTTGTGAAGATTGACAAGTTCCACCAATGGAGTATTGCCTACCAAATCATTTATTCTGCTCATAGTTGTTGTTTCAAATCTTAATCAGGTTTTCAATTACTTTATTATCTGCATTGTGATAAACTTTGGTCCCGGACGGAACTGATCTGGTAAGCCATACATTACCACCTATAATACTACCCTGACCCACAACAGTTTCGCCGCCCAAGATGGTTGCACCAGAATAAATAATCACATCATCTTCCACAGTAGGGTGTCTTTTTATTCCTGCCATTTTTTTATCGATGCTAAGCGCACCCAAAGTTACTCCTTGATAAATTTTTACATGATTGCCAATGATGGCAGTTTCTCCTATCACAACGCCCGTGCCGTGGTCAATAAAGAATGATTTGCCGATTTTAGCAGCCGGATGAATGTCAATACCTGTTCTGGAATGAGCAAACTCTGAAAGGATCCTTGGTAAAAGTGGTACCCCGTCCAGATGAAGCTGGTGAGCAACTCTATACATATACACAGCAAAAAATCCAGGATAGCTTCTGATAACTTCAAATGCAGACCAAGCTGCCGGATCACCAGCTACAATGGCTTCAATGTCAAGCAATAAATCATTGTATATTTCAGGAAGTTTGCTAAAAAAATGAACCGCAATATCATCATATCTGGTATGATCACATGATCTGGTATTATACAAAAGGGTCTTTAGTTCTAGTTCAAGCTTACCAAAAAGGTTTTGTATTTCCCACTCTGAGTTAAGTCTTTTTTCACTTACTTCAGGAAAGAGCACTTCCATCAGACTAAAAGACCAATCGCTAATAAGCTGAGTGGAAGGGACTTCCTGCGTTTGAGCATGTTTTGTGAGCAGATTTTTAATAAAAGAAGTATCCATATTTGAATAAAGCAATTATTTTGTTTTGGGTATAAGTTTGATAACTGGGCAGATCATTTCCTCCATTGATATTCCTCCATGCTGGAAAGTATCTCTGAAAAAATTATTGAAATATGTAAAATTGTTGGGATAAAGGAAAAATAAATCTTCCTTTGCAAAAATAAATGTGCTGCTCATATTTGGGCTGGGCAACCCAATTTCAAAAGGATTTTTTGCTTCAAATACATCTTTACGGTCGTATTGTAGATTTCGGCCAACTTTATATCTGAGATTGGCTGTAGTCTCCCTGTCACCGATTACTTTTGATGAGTTCTTTACCCTGATGGTACCATGATCCGTCGTAACCACAATCTGAATATCTCTCTCAGCCAATTTTTGCATCATTACCCAAAGTGGTGAATTGATAAACCAGGATTTAGTAAGTGACCGATATCCTTTTTCATCACCTGCAAGTTCTTTCAACACTTCCATTTCTGTACGGGAGTGGGAAAGCATGTCAATAAAATTATATACTACTGCTGTAAAATCATTATTGACATAATTCAGTGCATTATCCTGAAGTTGTCTGGCACCCTGCACATTGGTTACTTTAATGTAATCAGACTTAATGTCTTTTTTAACCAACCTTTTGATTTGATCAGTCATCATTTCACCCTCTTTCATGTTTTTACCACCTTCTTCATTGTCATTTAACCACCAATCAGGAAATCTTTTCTGAATTTCTACCGGCATGATGCCTGCAAATATAGAGTTTCTGCTATATTGCGTAGCTGTAGGCAGAATAGAGTAAAAGAAGTCTTCTTCTTCTATTCGGTAAAGCTCTGTGATGACTGGCTCTATAATTTTCCATTGATCAAACCGAAGGTTGTCCATAAGGATAAGAATGGTCGGCTTTCCATTAGAAAACAATGGAAAAACCTTATCTTTAAGCAGATTTTGCGAAGTTCTGGGACCGTTGCCTTTTTTGATCCAATCGGTATAATTTTTAGATACGTATTTAAAGAATTCTTTATTGGCTTCTTCCTTTTGCATATTCAGTATCTCCTTCATCTGTTGATTGTTGCTGTCATCCAGACGAAGTTCCCAAGAAATAATTTTTTTGTAAATGTCTACCCAGCCAATATAATCAGGTCCTCCATTGATTTCCATGGCTATATTTCTGAATTCCTGCTGATAGTCTGTTGCTGTCTTTTCGGATACCAGTCTTTTGTTATCTACAATTTTTTTGAGGGTAAGTAAAATCTGGTTGGGGTTTACAGGTTTTATCAGATAATCATCAATCTGCGATCCTATGGCTTCTTCCATAATATTTTCAGCTTCATTTTTGGTAATCATCACGATTGGAATATTTGGGCGTTTCACCTTTATCCTGGAAAGTGTTTCCAATCCTGTAAGCCCCGGCATACTTTCATCCAAAAATACAATATCTATTTCATTGTCTTCGTCCAAAACATCCAATGCGTCATGTCCATTACTCACTGTCACTACATCATATCCTTTTTTTTCAAGAAAAAACAACTGTGGTTTTAACAAATCAATCTCGTCATCAGCCCAAAGGATTTTGATTTTATCGCTCATGCTTTTTTGTATTTTTTATTTGTAAACAATATATTACAACATAACGTTCGGAATTAAATTATATTTTTGTCCCGTGAATAAAAAGAAAATATTCAACGACCCGATTTATGGATTGATCAGATTTCCCTTTCATAGCATTTATGAAATCATAGATCACCCATACTTCCAGCGTCTGAGGAGAATATCCCAGCAGGCCTTGTCTCATTATGTTTATCCCGGGGCATTACACACCAGATTTCAACATGCACTTGGTGCCACTCACCTGATGTGTCGGGCTATCGAAACACTCAGATCTAAAGATATTAATGTTTCCGATCAGGAATACGAAGCAGTTAGCATTGCTATATTATTACATGATATAGGACATGGTCCATTTTCTCACGCATTAGAGCATACATTAGCTGATGTCCATCACGAAAAAGTTTCATTGATCATTATGAAAAAAATCGGTGAAGAAATAAAAATGGATTTCTCCCTAGTCCTTGAAATATTTACAGGAAGTTATCACAGACCATTTTTACACCAGCTCGTCTCGGGGCAGATAGATGTAGATCGTATGGACTACCTGACCAGAGATAGTTTTTTTTCGGGAGTTGCAGAAGGAATTATCAGCTATGACAGAATCATCACCATGATGAATGTTGCTGATGGTCAGCTGGTGATAGAAGAAAAAGGAATATACTCTATAGAAAAATTCCTGATGGCAAGAAGACTTATGTACTGGCAGGTTTACCTCCACAAAACAGTCATCGCTGCCGAGATTATGCTTATTTCAATACTGAAAAGAGCCAGATATCTTACTGTTTCTGGTATCGAAATTCCATCTTCAGAAGAGTTAAATTATTTCCTAAGTCTGAGCGGAGATGAAAAAGATTTTTTGCGCAAACCAGCTTTTTTATCAAATTATGTAAAGTTGGATGATATGGATATTCTCTGGATGATCAAAAAGTCAGTCAATCATAGCGACCAAATATTCGCCACTTTGTGCAAAAATTTATTGGATAGAAAATTGCTTAAAGTAGTCATCAAAAGTGATGAGTCAGCTATTGTATTTAATAAAAATAAAAAAACATATCAAGAAGCTCATAATTTTAGCAATGATGAAATCGATTACTTTTTTAGTGAAAAAAGAGAAGTAATTCATCCATATGATATACAATCAGGTGAAATTAATATGTTGATGAAAACAGGCAAAGTTTTGCCATACAGCTCATTAAATACTTATCTGAATACAAATGCAGAAGAACGAACATTTTTGTTTTATCAAAAGGACTTAAAAGATGTATAGGCAATTATTTAATAGACTCCATATCTTAAGGCAAACAAGAGTCCTTTAGATTTTAAATTTGTACTTTTCTGTTTAAGAATTATACTTATTCAATTGACCATGTCTAAACCAATGCTCCTGCTTTTAATTCTTCTACACACTCTGGATTAAGTAAAGTAGATATATCTCCAAGCTGATCAGTCTGACCTTCGGCAATTTTGCGGAGGATGCGCCTCATGATTTTGCCAGATCTTGTCTTGGGCAATTGGGTGACAAATTGTATCATATCAGGCTTGGCTATTGGTCCAATGTGTTTGGTGACGACTGCCAAAATTTCTTTTCTGAAATGTTCCGCATCCACAACTTCATGATGAGCTTTGACGTAGGCATAGATACCTTGTCCTTTGATATCATGAGGATAGCCCACTACGGCTGACTCTACTACTCCTGAATGTTGATCAATGGCATCTTCCACTTCGGCAGTGCCTATTCTATGGCCAGAAACATTGATGACATCATCTACCCTGCCTATGATTCTGTAACGCCCATCTTCATCCCTTTTGGCACCATCGCCTGTGAAATACATATTTTTAAATGAGGCAAAATAATTGGTTCTGCATCTTTCATGATCACCATAAGTAGTCCTGAGTATCGACGGCCATGGGAATTTTATACATAATAGACCTTCTACTTCATTGCCATGTAGCTCATTACCATTGGCATCCAACAAACATGGTTGGATACCAGGAAGCGGGTAGGAAGCAAAACATGGTTTAGTATCTGTAATGCCCGGCAAAGGTGTGATCATAATACCGCCTGTCTCCGTCTGCCACCAGGTATCTACGATAGGTGCATTTCCATGACCGACTTTTTCATCGTACCAGTGCCATGCTTCTTCATTGATGGGTTCACCTACGGAGCCAATAACCCTAAGAGAACTAAGATCATATTTTTCGGGTTCGTGCCATCCTGCCGCCATGAGCGCTCTGATAGCTGTAGGTGCTGTGTAAAATTGGTTGACTCTATGCTTCTCACATACGTGCCAAAATCTGCCTGCATCCGGATGACCGGGTACACCTTCAAACATCATCGTCGTGGCACCAGCCAGTAATGGGCCGTAGATAATATAGGAGTGACCCGTGATCCACCCTACATCCGCCGTACACCAATACACATCGCCATCTTGATATTGAAATACGTTTTTGAAAGAATAACAAGTATAAACCATGTATCCCCCACAAGTATGGACGACACCTTTGGGCTTACCTGTAGATCCAGAAGTGTACAATATAAATAACATATCTTCAGCATCCATAGACTCCGCTGTACATTCTGTACTCATGCCATCTACTGTCTCGTGCCACCAAAGATCGAGATCAGGATTCCAGTTGACCTTTCCGCCAGTGGTCTCATACACAAGTACTTTCTCCACAGAATCACAACCCATTGTAATGGCTTCATCTACTACTTCTTTGACAGGAATATTTTTGGGTCCACGTCTGTTGTAATCTGAACATATCACCATTTTACATTCTGAATCTTTAATACGATCTGCTAATGCGTTGGCTGAAAATCCTGCAAAAACCACGGAATGAATCGCTCCGATACGTGCACAAGCCAACATAGCAATGGCGACTTGCGGTATCATAGGCATGTAAAAACAGATTCTGTCGCCTTTTTTCACACCTTGTGCTTTGAGCGCATTGGCACATTTGTTAACCTCGGCGAGTAGTTGTTTGTATGTATATCTTATAGACGGTTCATTAGCTTCATTTGCTTCCCAGATGATGGCTGTCTGATCGCCCTTTGTAGCTATATGTCGGTCGAGACAGTTTTCAGTAATATTGAGTTTACCACCTTCAAACCATCTGACATCTGGAGTGATGAAATCATTTTTGAGTACGGTATGCCACTTCTGATGCCAAGTAAAAGTGTCTGCCTGTTCTGCCCAAAATCCTTCCGGATCTTCCACACTTTTTTGGTAAGCTTCATGGTATTGTTCGATGGATTTAACTTGTAAAGTCATGGCTTGATGCTATTTTTTTCACAAATATATAAATTAATTGATGTAAAAAATAAATTTTTCCAGGAGTTGAAATAAGTCGTAAAATAGCTGCTATTAAATAATAATATTTATTTTTTTGCAGCATATACGAAATTAAATTACGTATTAAAACCATTAAATGCTTCATGAATAGAATAGGTTGTTTCCATGCTAAATAGAGAAACATCATTTCTATATTTAAGGATGCTGCCAATTAGATGCAACAATGTAAGTTTTTATGAATGGTCAAGCGAAATGCCATCAATAAATTTTCTAGTTCACACCTTTTAGAAATGGAACGAATCTATAATTTCCGAAATTCTCTTTTTTAAGAGAGTCGTCTTCGCTTTTTGTTATTTTGAGCATTTTCTGCAAATCACCCTGTCCCAATGGAATGACCATGATACCACCGGGTTTTAATTGGTCAATAAGTTTTTTAGGTATTTCAGAGGCTCCTGCAGTGATAAGAATTTTGTCAAAAGGAGCAAATCGAGGCGCACCTTCATATCCATCGCCGTATAATGTTCTGATATTTCCAAATCCGATATCATGTAAAAATTTTTCTGTTTTATCAAATAGTTTCTTCTGCCGCTCAATGGTATACACTTTTGCACCCATATGAGAGAGCACACAGGCCTGAAATCCAGATCCGGTGCCAATTTCAAGTACCTTATCTCCCTTTTTAACATCTAGCAGCGTAGTCTGCATAGCCACTGTGTAAGGTTGGGATATTGTCTGATCTGCATCTATTGGAAAAGCTACGTCTTTGTAAGCCCAGTCTGAAAAGGTTTTTTCTAGGAAATAGTGCCTTGGTATTTCCATAAAAGCATTCAGGATTTTTTCATTATTTATTCCTTTTGATTTTAACTCATTTACCAATTGCTGCCTGAGCCCCCTGTGTCTGTGTGTATCGATCACTTACCTTATATTTTTGGCAAATATATTAATTATTATTTTAATATGAGGTATGCTTTCAAACATTGATGATTTTAAGCAATATTAAGGTCTTTATTATGAAGTCATATCATGGTTTGTTTCCTTTGATGTCTAAAAAACTATTTTAAATTGTCCGTGTTAATACACCATGCAGTTTTGTACCTGCAGAATCATACCAAACAATACTTATTTCATACCTTTATTGCAATTTATAAATATTAATTTCCTCATGAACAAAAGAATGATATCCTTTCTCTTTCTTGTGATTCCGTCTTTTGCATTTTCGCAGACTATATGGAAAAAATGTGATGAATCAAAAATATCTTTGTCACAAAGACAATCCAGAGACATCATTCCTAATAAATATTTTACAGTAAGTCTGGATTATTTAGCGCTTGCAAAACAAATGGCTTCAGCTCCTGCTGAATTTACTGGGTTTGGATTAAGATCAGAATATGCTATAGAACTTCCCATGCCTGATGGTAGTTTAGAACAATTTGTAGTATGGCAAGCACCTGTCATGGAATCAGAATTGGCAGCACGATACCCGGCCATCAAATCATATAAAGCATATCAGAAAAGCAACAGAACCATTTTTGCAAGATTTAGTATTGGGCCTAATGGATTTCATGGCGCTATAAGGACTGATGAAGGAATGGTTTACATTGATCCCTATAGTGCAGGGGATGTCAATAATTACATGGTATATTATACTTCTGACCATATAGACGAATCACTCAAAGACAGAGCACTTTGTGGTACGGATGACTCTTTTCAGGTGCATAATACTAGCAAAGCTAAATGGGGCACCAGAAGGCTGGGTGATAAGATGGAACTTAGGCGGTACAGACTTGCATTGGCATGCACGGGAGAATGGGGCGCTGTCAGAGGAACTAAGGAAAAAGCATTGGCAGACATGGTTGCTTTTGTGGAACGTGCTAATATCGTTTTCGAAACTGAGTTAGGTTTGACAGCAGTTTTAATTGCAAAAAATGATGATCTTATATTTTTGGACGGCACCACCGATCCATACAATAACCCCAATCAGGGATTATCGCTTGTAGGCCAAAATACAAGTGTTCTGAATGTAAGAATAGGTAGCGGAACTTATGAAATAGGGCATGTATTTTCAATCTGCAATGATGTAGGTGGTGTTGCCGCTGGCAATATTTGTACGCCAAGCAAAGGAGCGGGAGTAACTTGTCACAATAGCCCTTCTATCAGCAATGGTATCGTCCTTGTTTTTAATCATGAAATAGGACACCAAATGACCGCTGCGCATACATTTAACAATTGTCCTGGACAGGAAGGACAACTTTCTGATTCCGGATACGAACCTGGAGGTGGCTCTACTATCATGGCGTATCCCAATGCTTGCGGAACAAGTAACCTCGGTGGTGGAAGAGACGATTATTATCACGTCATTTCTCTGGATGAAATGCTTTCATTTACAAATTCTGAAGGAGCAGATGCCTATGAATGTGCTGAAAAAGTAGATATCAATAATTTTATACCGGTGATTACATTGCCTTACACCGATGGATTTTCTATTCCTAAGTCAACCCCTTTCTTTCTGAAAGCATCCGCAGAAGACGCCAATGGAGACATTATGAAGTACAATTGGGATCAGTTTGACAATCAAACATCCAGTCCGTTGGGGGCTCCCGTAGGCAACGCACCTATTTTCAGATCACTTAAGCCCACTACAAATCCTGCCAGATATTTTCCTAATGTATCCAGAATACTCAATGGACAGTTTACAGACAAAACCGAACTTTTGCCTACTTACGGAAGAGAGCTTACTTTCAGATTTGTAGTAAGAGATAATAATCCGCTTGGAAATGCTTCAGTATGGGATGAAATGAAATTCAGAGTGGCAGATAATGCAGGACCTTTTAGACTCACATTTCCTGTGCTGGATTATAAGCTGAAGATTGGAGACAAACTTAATGTAACCTGGGATGTGGCCAATACAAATATAGCCCCAGTCAATTGTAAATTTGTGGATATTTATCTAGCCTTAAACAATAGTCTGGATTTTGATTCTGAAAATTTAAAACTTATATCAAAATCTACTCCAAATGACGGACAGGAAACCATAATTGTTCCTAATACTGAAACCATAAGGGCAAGAATTGTGGTGAAAGCATCAAATAATATTTTCTTTACCAATGGATTATATAATTCCCGCATTGATTTACCAACTGTTCCTTCATTTTTTATGGATGTAGCTGAATCAAGTAAAAATGCTTGTTTGCCGGAAAGTGTAACGTATGATTTTTCAACAGTCGGATTCTCAGGACTTACAGAAAAAGTTAGTTTTGAAATAATATCAGGATTACCGGAGGGCGCTGTGGCTACTTTTGTTAAAAATGAAATAAATGCAGGAGAAAACACGCAGCTAAATATAAATCTCGAAAATGTAACGGGCACTGCCGATTATGAGATCATGGTAAGGTCGTACATAGAAGGAATTGATACGATAGAGCGGGTGATTAGATTAGGGATTACCAGTACTGATATTGACCACGTAGCTTTGTTGAGTCCAGTAGATGGAATCAGTGGTGTTGGTCCTACTCAAAATTACAATTGGGATAACAAACCGGATGCAGTCAGTTATAATTTGCAGGTGGCTACTTCTCCCGCTTTCAATACTGAAAAAATAGTAATAAATATAGAAACAATAGGGAATAGTTTTAACTCAAATACATTTCTGGAGAAGGCGACTATTTATTATTGGAGAGTACGAGCATCCAATAGTTGTCGGGGTGGTCAATGGTCAGATGTTCATGCTTTTAATACAGAGTCTCTTAATTGTGCTATTGTAAAATCAGGCGATCTCACTATAAATATTTCACAATCAGGAACCCCTAAAGTGGAAGCTATTGTCAATGTTTTTAATGAAGGTGCGATTAGTGATATAAACATAAAAAATATCAGGGCAGAACATCAATGGTCTGGTGATCTGGTAGCTTATCTAACAGCTCCCTCAGGCAAAGAAATTTTACTCTGGAGTCGCAAATGTGGCTCTTCCAAAGGGCTGTATCTGGGTATTGACGATCAATCCAATGAATATTTTCAATGTCCGGTCAATACGGGAAGAATATACAGACCCGAATCGCCGCTTTCAGCTTTCAATGGAGAAAATATGAAGGGCAATTGGACACTGCGACTGGAAGACAAAGCATCCGGAAATGGTGGCAGGCTGCAAAATTTTGACCTGGAGTTGTGCGCCAATATTGTTTTAAATCCGCCGGTATTGACCAGAAATGAAATTTTAAAAATCCACCCGAAAGATACCAGAGATATAGACAGGATACTTTTACTCAGCGAAGATATCAATAATTCAGCCGCTGAATTGAAATATATTCTGGTAAAGGCTCCATCAAAAGGAGTACTCACTGTAAATGGAAGTCCTGTGGACGGAGGCAGTCAGTTTACGCAAGATGATATCGATAAAAATAAAGTAAAATATCTTCATACTTCTGAAGGTGATGAAGATGATGATTTTAGATTTGTTGTTTCTGATGGGCAGGGAGGATGGATAAGTATTACTGAGTTTAATATTGATGTAGATGAAGACTTTGCATCATCCGTCAAAGAAGAATTATTGACGGAAAGAATACTGATATATCCAAATCCTGCCTTTGATGTATTAAATATTGTTTTGATAGACAGAGTAGAAGGACAATATCGGACTACTATTTCAGATATGACAGGCAGGATTATTTCATCGAATAACTTTTCAGGTACTTCTGCCGTGTATGACATACAGGGTCTGCAGTCCGGAGTTTATGTGCTAAAAATTGAAGTGGATGGTAAGTCAACTTTTAGAAAATTTATCAAAAGGTAGGACTTATCTTTTGGGTTCATGAGTGTACCAAGTCAAAGCAAAGGCATCTTGTTTATGCTTGTGGCTTCTTTTTGTTTTGCGCTAACCGGAGCCTGTGCCAGATATCTGAGAGATGATATCAATCCTATTGAGTTGGTACTTTTTAGAAATCTAATAGGTGTGGGGTTTATTCTCTATTCGATGAAAGTGACTCCGGTTGTGCAGAAAGGAGGTAACATTTGGCTTTTGATTTTCAGAGGTGTCATCGGTACCCTCGCATTGTACACTTTTTTTTATGGAATTTCCAATATTGGTTTGGCTATATCCATCACATATCAGCAATCTTATCCTGTATTCTTAGCGCTGGCAGCTGCATGGTATTTTGGAGAAAAACTTAAATTTTCAGAATGGGTGGCCATTATTATAGGATTTGGTGGCATTTGTCTTATTTTTCTCCCTTCAGTAGACACTTCAGGATTGTCAGTAAAGCACCATATAACGGGAATTGCCAATGCAGTGATGACAGGTATGGCCTACCTAAGTATCAGAGGTTTAAGTGAAGAGTATGACCAGAGATCGATAATCCTATCCTTTATGTTATGTGGTATTGTTTTACCGATTTTTTCGCTTACCACAGGCAGTTTTATTGAGACTACTCGTTTTGATTTTATCATTGATAGTTTTGATATTCCTAAACTTAGTCATTATCCGGTGATACTTTTGCTGGGTATAGCTGCTTTGTTTGGGCAGATCTATTTGACCAAAGCTTTTTCATTTCAAAAAACTGGTGTGATAGGCGCTGTTGGGTACAGTAACATTGTATTTTCCATTATTTTTGGAACCTTTCTAGGAGATGCCTTTCCTGATAAACTTAGTCTTGTAGGAATCACTTTAATAATAATATGTGGGATATTGGTATCTTTCAAAAAAGCACTTTAGGTTATAATTAAGCATAGGTTATGTTTCTACAAGGTAGAATTGGTGATTAAATAATAACATTTAAAGACAAAAAGATGTCCTAGGGTTTTCTTTGTTACATACATCAGGGTGAAGATTTACTATGTTTTTTACATGAGTGAGCTTAAAAAAATGATTGATTTCTCTTTACCTTACACCATTGCATCCTAAAACAGCCATCAACAAAGATTATTGATTTTACCAAGCATCTAAATATTTAGCTTTAATTTAAATTAATCCTCTATATTTGTCTCTTAAAATCAGCTCATTATATATGCGTGTTTACTCCAATTGGTTTTTTATCTTAGTAATGACCCTAGTGTCACAAATTGGCATTGGCCAACCTAAATTTAAAAATATAACCAGATCAATTAAAAGAGACATTCCTACCCGAAGTGTTATGCCAGGTGCTATGCTGGATGTCGATGGAGATTTGGTCGATGACCTTGTAATAATTGATAAAGGTATCTGGCTCAAAGCCATCCAAAGCTACGGAAAACAATTTAAACTGCGTCTGATCGACTCGATAAAAGTATCGTCAAATCCCGAATGGACACTTACTGCCGGAGACTTGAACAATGATGGCAGAAATGAAATAATAACATCAGGCTTATATAATTTAATCAGCATCAATACATTAACTAATAACAAGTTTACCAAAAAAGCATTTCAATCGGGCATTTATGCACAGGCTTCCAATACAGTTGATATCAACAATGATGGTTGGCTGGACTATTTTGTTTGCAACGATGATGGTCCAAGCAGTATTTATATAAATGATAAAGCAGGTAATCTGGTCTTGACCAAAGTCATTGATTTTACCAAAAATGACACTACCGACGGATCTGGCAATTACGGAAGTGAATGGGTAGATGTCAATGGAGATTTTCTCCCAGATCTGTGTATATCAAAATGCAGAGCAGGAGTGAATAGTTCTTCAGATCTTCGCAGGATAAACAGGCTGTATATCAATAATGGAGAGGGCACTTTTACCGAGCGAGGTAGTGAATACGGCATGAATAGTGGTGAACAATCCTGGGTTACTGCCTTCGGAGATATAGACAATGACGGTGATCAGGATGCTTTTGTGGTCAATCATTTTGCTCCACATGCGCTGATGGAAAATATCGGGGGTCAATTTTTTAAAGAAATACCCTTACCTGAAGTTATACAATCCTTTGGATTCCAATCTGTCATGCGGGATTTTGACAACGATGGTTTTCTTGATATCATTGTGGCCGGGATTGAAGGATTTACATATTTGCGCAATATGGGCGACAAAACATTTCAGATAATACTTAATACCATCGGGCCAAACACACCTAGATCTTTGACAGTGGGTGATATCAATGATGATGGTTTTCTGGATATACATGCACATATCGCCGAGCCCGTAAATGAACTCGGGTTTAAAGATGATGAACTCTGGTTGAATGAAGGCAACAATAACAACTTTATCAAAGTAAATCTTGAAGGTAAAACTTCCAATCGTTCAGCTATTGGTGCTCAGATAGAAATTTACGGAGCATGGGGCAAAAAGGTTAGATATGTAAAAGGGGGAGAAAGTTATGGTATTTTCAATTCATTGCAACAACATTTCGGTATTGGCACAGCAAATGTTATTGATAGTATAGTCATCAGATGGCCCTCCGGACACAAGGAAAAGTATCTGAACTTGGAAGCAAACAGTACATATCTTGCCCAGGAAGGACAGTGTATCAGTAAAAGTATTACACTATATGAAGACGAACAAATATTGGCATCAACACCAATTACGCTTGTAGCATCGACTCAATTTGTCACCTATCTTTGGAATAATGGCTCTACCAGCAGGCAAGTTCAGATTGCTCAGCCAGGGAAATATCATGTTACTATGACGGATGCGACTGGTTGTAAAACTATTTCCAAACCTGTTGCTGTGATTTCGGGATGTTTTTCCAGTGATATAAAATTAATTAGCGAAAGTCCATTGGTAAAATTATGTGATGGAGAAGTATTTGAAATTTCTGCAGTCAATGCAGCCTACTATGAATGGAGTACCGGTAGTACAACTCAATTCACATCAACAGATCAGTCTCAAAAAATAATACTAACTGCTACGGATTATTGTGGGGCCATTCGAACAGATAGTGTCAATGTAGAATTTTATAATGTTGAATGGCAGGTCAAAGGAGACACTATAGTAGCGGGTGAAAAAGCCACACTAATTTCTGACAACGTTGCTACAAGCTGGTTTCCAAATCAAAATTTGGTCAATCCGATATTTACCGGTGATACTTTGATCACAGAGGCACTCAGTAATACCACCGGTTTTTTTGCAAGAGTAACTGAAGTCATAGATCAAAAGATAAAAAATGTGGGAGAAAAGGAATTCCCGTTGAATAACTTATACGGAGGCAACAGTACAGTGGGAGGGATTATTTTTAGTATTGACAGACCATGTGTTTTGTATAGCGTAAAAGTAAATACAGATATAGCAGGCATCAGGAAGGTTATTATCAAAAATAGTGAAAGCAATGTGATATATTCCAAAGATATTTATATCGATGCAGGTATCCATTCCTTGATACTAAATGCAACACTTCAGCCAGGAAACCAATACAACCTTACCACCGATGAAGCAGTCAATGTCAGTAATTTTGGGTATCGATCTCCCAGATTGGTCCGTACATTCAACAGTACCGGATATCCATATAGCATTGATAATGTGATTACTTTACTTTCTTCATCCTTCGGTGCCATCTATTACTATTATTTTTATGATTGGGAAGTACATTATGATATAGTCAGTTGCGATAGTGATACCAGGGAAGTGATTGCATTTGTAGAGAAGGACTCAGGAGTTGATGATAAGGCTGAAAAATGGCCTGTAACTATCTACCCGAATCCAGCCTCCGATATAATCAATATTCGACTGGATGAAAATATCAAATTGCTATATACAGAGATCACGGATATACAGGGTCAAAAAATAGGTAAAACGGAAAAAAATAATACCGTATTAGATATGTCAGGTTTTTCGGATGGCATGTATATTGTAAATGTGTACACAGATATCAAGCTGTATTCTTTCAAAATTATAAAACATTAAATCTATGTTACGTTCTTTATTTCTTTTGGTAATATGTGCTTCATTCAATTTCCTTGCTGGACAAGACAAAAAGGAGAAAACAGAATTGCCATTACCGCCGGTGTCAGTTACAAAACATACCTTGATACTGAAAAACGGCAGAACCGTCAATTATGTTGCCACTTCAGGTTATATGCTGCTCGAGACAGAAGAAGGCAAGGACAAGGCAAGGATGTTTTATACTGCATATATAAAAGATGGTGTTACCAATACTGCCGAAAGACCCATCACTTACACCTTTAATGGAGGGCCGGGTTCATCGTCTGTATGGCTGCATATGGGAGCCCTAGGACCCAAAAGAATCATGATGAAAGATGATGGAGCTTCTATGGCACCGCCTTATCAGGTGACGGACAATGATTATTCATGGCTCGACTATACAGATCTTGTCTTTATCGATCCAGTCATGACGGGGTATTCCAGACCTGCTGAAGGTGTGGATAAAAAGGAGTTTTTGGGTTATAAGGAAGATATTGAGTCAGTAGGTCAGTTTATCCAGTTATATACCAGTAAAAACGGCAGATGGGCCAGCCCCAAATACCTGGCAGGCGAGAGTTATGGCACCACTAGGGCAGCAGGATTGAGCAGTCACCTCTTATCCCGATATGGGATGTTTCTGAATGGTATTGTTTTAATATCACAAATCACCAACTTTCAGACGGCCAGATTTGAAATAGGAAATGACTTACCATATATGCTTTTTCTTCCAACTTATGCTGCTACGGCTTGGCATCACAAAAAACTCAATGCGCAGTTTAGTAATCTGGAGAATCTTATGGATGAAGTACGTAAGTTTGCTTTTGGCGAATACAACAATGCTTTGACACTGGGCGATAAGTTGAGTGCAAGTGATAAAAATCTCATTGCTGAGAAACTTTCCATCTATACCGGACTATCCAAGCAATATATTATGGGCACTAATCTTCGTATCAATATCCAGCAGTTTTGTAAGGAATTGAGAAGAAGCGAAAGTCTTACCGTGGGAAGGCTCGACAGCCGTTTTACTGGTCAGGACTATAATGATGCGGGGGAAAGACCAGAGTTTGATCCCAGTTATGACGCTACGATTTACGGACCATATACAGTCGCTCTATATGATCATCTGAAAAAAAATCTGAAAGTAGATATTGATATGCCCTATGAAATCCTTACCGGACGGGCGAGACCTTGGAACTATGACAATGTACAGAATCAGTATCTGAATGTGTCGGAAGATCTTAGAGTGGCCATGGTCAAAAATCCGTTTATGAAAGTATTGGTTTGCAATGGGTATTTTGATCTTGCCACCCCATTCTTTGCTTCAGAATATACGATGGACCATATGTTTTTACCTGCCGGACTTAAGAAAAACATCACTATGAAATATTATCCTGCAGGGCATATGATGTATATAGAAAAAGCATCCCTGGCAAAATTTTCTGATGATGTGAAGAGTTGGTACTCGGGAAAATAGCAGGATTTATTTTGCTTTTTTTATTGAAGGATATTTCGGGAATTGATGTGGTATTGTACTACAATCTTTGTATCTCAACTTTTTTTTGCTGATACCTGACGGACTAAGACCTTACAATAAGTCTTTCCATAAGTTTTTCTATCTTTTTTTCTTCATGATCCCAGTTATAAACATCACAGGCTGACCTGCAAGCTGATTTCATAGCTGCATATTTTGCCTGATCGCTCAGCAGAAAATTTATTTTGTTGGCAATTTCATGTTTATCCAGAACAGATATCAATATCCCCACATTATACTTTGCGATGATATCTCTGTATTCCGGAAAATCCATATTGACAGAGGGTACATCTGCATGCATGTAGTCAAAAAATTTATTGGCTAGGGAGAAATAATAACTTTTGCTATCCGACTCCAGCAAATTTATACCCAATATAGCTCCTGCTGTGATTGTTTTGATTTCGTCCGGCATTAACCACCCTTTAAAAATGATTCTATCTTTGGCTGTGTTTTCATTTGCCAGCTTTTTAAGTTTTTCCGACATATCACCCTCACCGATGATATAAAGATCGACATCTCTGATCAGTGGCAAGGCAGATATCAGCTCTTCTAGTCCCCTTCCTTGGTTCAACATACCCTGATACAGCAGGTAAGGTTTGGTGTATGATTTATCCCGAAAGCGTTTCTCTGATTTCGCCGGTACATTGTATATAGTGATGAATGGTTTTGTATATTTTTTGCTGAAAAGTTTTGCCAGACTTTGATTGACGGTCATACATTCATCCGCCATGGGTATAAAGATATTTTCTATGATTTCCCAAGTCCATTTTATAATAGGTCTGTTCATTACTTCGGGTACTTCTGTAAAATATTCATGGGCATCAAATACCATTTTTTTTCGTTTCAACCATTTTGAGAGTCCGCAGGCAGCCACTGTGTCTGAATCGACGCTATAAATGATATCAACTTTGACCCGAAATGCAAGCAAGATAAGAAGCCTGATATTGTATTCAGCATAAAAAAGTAATCCTTTATCGAACATACAAGGTAATCTTACTTGTCGGAAGGGCATGTTTAGCAGCGCAGAGGATTTTGGCTTTATTCTGCCAACCAGACAAACATCGTATCCCATTTTGGTGAGTGATGTACATATCCTGTGCATACGCTGATCCTGATTCAGATCATTGGTGACGATGCAGTAAATGGTTTTAGGCACTGTCATGCTTTTGCCAGTTTTATATATCCGGTATTGTCGATGCTGATCAGCCCTTCAGATTCAAAATCCTTGATGGCTCGGATAATCCTTTTTCTTTTATTGAATGGATAAATGCCTGCATACGTTTTTATGTCTATCGGTTGTTGTAGCACTGTTTCTTGTAAATGCTTATATACTTTCTTAATTTGCTCTGAGGTTAGTATGTTTTCTGAAGACCCGTTACAAATGTCGCATTTTCTGCAGTCCGTTCCTTTTTCACCAAAATATTCGACGATGGCTCTTTGTCGGCATTTTTTTTCATTGCTGAGATATAGAATGATAGCATCAAGTCTGTCTGCTGCCATTTTTTTTCGTTGCATGTATGACTTTTTATCTATGCTAAATCCATCTGCACCGGGACGTGACTGCATAAATGTTATCTGTGGTTCAGATGCTCTGGGATAATAAGCGATGATCCCTTCAGATTTTAGTAGATTGAGATAATGTACCAACTGTATTTCTTCGATCTGCATTTCCTGCGCTATTCTGGGCTCATCTATTTTTACAGGATCGATAAATAATCCTTCGTATTTTCGGAGCAAATGGACAAGAATTTTACTTTTTGTAGTGGGTACTTGCTCTATAAATTCTAGTTCGTCGTGATTGGCAAGAATTAACAACCTTGAAGGTACTTTAAATGCTTCTGAAAAAGCTACCCAGCCTTCTTTCTCCAGGATATTTAGAATATGGTAGACTTTTTTGACCGGCAGATTGACATATTGAGCAAAGTCAAGGATATGAAAATCATAACTTTCCATCATTCCTGACCCGTAAGCGACTTTGTGGTATCGGCACAGCCTGTCATATACACTGCTGATGATCTCCAGTGATGGAAACTGATCATTAAAATTTGTTCTGGCCACCGTTATATCCGCTTCATCTATGATGGTTACCGCATAAGATTCTTTGCCATCCCTTCCGGCCCTGCCTGCTTCCTGATAATATTCTTCCAGACTAGGCGCTACATCAAGATGGACCACCAGTCTCACATCAGGTTTGTCGATGCCCATACCAAATGCATTGGTCGATACCATGAGTCTGACCCTGTTGGTCATCCAGGCTTGCTGGTTTTTTTCTCTGGTGGATCTGTCCATGCCGCCATGATACGATCCGCAGGAAATACCATGTTGGGTGAGCCATTGAGCGATTTCGATGGTTTCTTTTCGATTGCGCACATAGATGATGGTACATCCTTTCACCCGGGCAAGAATTTGTATTAATTCGTTGAGCTTATTGTCTGTATTCAGCACAGTGAGGCTCAGATTGTCTCTTGCAAAGCTTTTTTTAAATATTGCAGGATTCTTAAGTTCCAGTTTTTCGATGATATCCGATATCACTTTTTCAGTGGCAGTGGCGGTGAGTGCTATGATGGGTGCGAGCGGATGTATTTCCCGGAGCTTCGTTATATTAAAATAAGCAGGACGAAAATCATATCCCCATTGAGATATACAGTGGGCTTCATCCACAGCTATCAGGCTGAGCTTGGCTTTTTCAATCCTTGCGGAAAAAACTTCAGAAGTAATCCTTTCCGGGGATATGTACAGGATTTTAAGATCCCCGTAGACAAACCGGTCTAGTATGGCATCTATTTCTCTATAGTTTAGATTGGCATTGAGTGATTTTGCTAAGATTCCTCTGGATGAAAGATTGTCCACCTGATCCTGCATCAATGCAATGAGTGGCGATATTACCAGTGTTTTCCCGGGTAGAATCAGTGCAGGCAGCTGGAAACAAATGGATTTACCACCGCCTGTGGGCAGCAAAGCGATAGTGTCAGTTTTATTAAGTATGGTATGGATGATCTGTTCCTGAGGCGGACGAAAATCGTCGTAACCCCAATATTGGCGTAATATGGATTTAGTTTCTTCCAATTACTGCATCATTTATTTTGTTAAAATGTGGGACAATTGACTTTGCTCCTGCCAAAACGCTTTTTGCCCTTACTGTCTGTAATCATAAAATTGAGGGTAACCATACTAAAAAAATAATAATCATTTACTTTGGCTCCACCACGCTGAGTGCCGGTTGCAAGCTGGACTGGTTCAGCCTGACCCAAAAATTCATTCATTCTGTTTCCTAAATTGGCCGCCAGTGTACCGTTGCCCGCATTTAGGTCATCATAGTTTACGTAATTGGTACTTAAATCATCGAGATAATCGGTAAATGACCTTCTTATGATCACTTCAATGCCTATATTCATGGTTTCAGAAAGTATGATCTTAGCTCCGCCTCCAAAGGGAATGCTAAGGTTGTACAAACTATATTTTTCCCCTAAACCAGGCATGCCCTGTCCCTCAGTGCCTAAAGGCTGTAATCGATATTCATTGCCGCGATATACAGTTTTTGGGTCAAACCGAAATGCTGCCAGCCCTGCTGTGAAATAAGGGGAAAAAATGCTGCTACCAGGTTCTGTGTCAAATCCAAAAATATAGAATTCTCCCATAACAGCAAGCTCAACCAGAGATGATTTAAAACTTAGATTCCTGATTTGTTGCCAGTCAATGGTCGAATTGGCATCATTTCCTTTGACATTTCCAATTGAAAAAGAAGCCTTGATTCCGACATTTTTATTAAATAATTTTCTGGCATTCAATTGCAGAGCGAGACCACTGTTTTTTGTTAGATTGGTACCAAAAGACGGACCATTCATATCGCCCCAATAGGTAGAAAATCCCAGCCCAACTCCAAATTCGGAATATTGGGCATTGTTTTTGTTTATTAAAAACAGGCTTAATAAGATGGCCAAAGTGACCTGTAAGATGTTTTTCATCTTTTTGATTTTAAAAATGGACTTCATTCGTTTAATATTTTAAAAAAATGACCCACTGGTTTCTTAATTTGATGACCCTGATAATATAAAAATTTCAGGATCTAAAAGCAAAGAAGACCGCAAATTCTTTGACTTAAAAATTACCTGAACTCAAAAATGTTTGTCGAAAAATTAAGATTTACAAAACAATTATTGCACTTATAAACTTTAATTTAACGGAAGTTGTATTACCAACATTGCATTTAACACAATATTTTATAACAAAAACAATAATATATCACTTAAATATTTCACAAAAGTATATATGTTTGTTTAAATTTCATAACACATGAAGACTTATTTTAATGTATTAGTTATTTTTTTTCTTTCGTTTACGGCTTTGATAGGCCAAACTACGGTACCCAACGATTGGTATTATGGAAATCCAGGAGAAGGATATACAGGTATTTCTATGAGGAAAGCGTATAATGAATTTTTAAAAAATAAAAAGACCAAAACGGTGGTGGTTGCTGTCATTGATTCGGGCATTGATATAGAGCACGAAGATTTGGCCGCAAATATCTGGGTAAATCCCGGTGAAATACCTGACAATGGTATAGATGATGATAAAAACGGGTATATAGATGATGTGCACGGATGGAATTTTATAGGAGGACCGGATGGGAAGAATGTTGGTCCCGATACCTATGAAGCCACTCGTGTCTATGGTAGTTTGAAATACAAATATGAAAATGCCAATGTTGCCACATTAAATAAAGATCAGAAAAAGGAATACGAAACCTATCTTAGAGCCAAAGAAAATGTCGAAAAAGAGACTGAAAAAGCCAAAGCAGCCATAGCTCAATTGGAAAATGTCGAAATTAAGGTGATGTCAGCGGTTGATGCGTTAGCAAAGGCATTGGGAGACAAACCACTTGATTTGGCTGGCCTTGAATCCATTGATGCCACAGGAAATCAGGAGCTTACTATGGCTAAAAATATAGCAGCACAATATCTCACAGCTTCTGAAGTGAAAACGATTGATGGAATAAAAGAAATTATCAAAGGAGAAATAGCTCAGGATAAACAAGCTTCTCAAGATAAACTGGATTATGCGTTTAATATTGATTTTGATCCGAGAAAAACTATCGTAAAAGATAATTATGCAGATGCAAAAGAAAGAATATATGGTAACAATGATGTAGAAGGACCCGATCCGTTACACGGAACTCATGTAGGTGGTATCATCGGTGCAGTGAGAGACAATGCAATAGGTATGGACGGTATAGCTCCAAATGTAAAAATAATGTCAGTAAGAGCAGTTCCGGATGGAGATGAAAGAGATAAAGATGTAGCCAATGCCATCAGATATGCGGTAGATAACGGTGCTACTGTGATCAATATGAGTTTTGGAAAAGGGTTTGGTACACATAAAGATCTGGTAGACGAAGCGGTAAAATATGCTGCGAAAAAGGATGTGTTACTTATCCATGCAGCAGGAAATTCCGGAGAAAATAATGATGTAACACCTAACTTTCCAAATGCTAATTTTGAGAAGAAAAGTGGATTTTTGTGTAAAAAGCAGAAAAGGGCAAAAAATTGGGTAGAAGTTGGTGCGCTCAATTATAAAGATGGCGAAAATGCACCTGCACCTTTTTCTAATTATGGTATTAAAGAGGTAGATCTTTTTGCGCCTGGCATGAAAATATATAGCACCATGCCAAACAATGAATATGCACCACTTCAAGGTACAAGTATGGCTTCTCCTGTGGTAGCAGGGGTAGCTGCAACGATTAGATCAGTTTTTCCTGCGCTATCAGCAGAGCAGGTAAAGGAGGTATTGATGAAATCTGTGACACCAGTGACTGATGATGTAAAATTGCCTGGAAGCAAAACAGACAAAGTCAATTTTTCTAAACTGAGCGTAAGCGGTGGAGTAGTCAATCTGGATAAAGCATTAAATTATGCAGCTGGGCTAAAAGGAAAAAATAAAGTCAAAGAAACAAAAGCCTGATTTTTTTTTGAAATTGAAGGATAAAAAGGACTGGTCACTTATACTGATTCAGTCCTTTTATATTTTAATACTGATGTATATATTTGATTATCTTCCGTTTTTGTGAATTTCATCAGAACCATTTTGAAACCAATAAAAATTAATGCAATGGAACATTTAAAATATCCTATAGGTAGATTTAGTTTTCCGGAGACTCTTGATGCAGATCAATGGAAAGTGTGGAAAGAAACCATCTCAACATTTCATGATCATCTAGAAGATGTGGTCAGTGGGATGACTCAGGAACAACTTGACACAACATACAGACCGGAAGGATGGACAGCTAGACAGGTGATACACCATATTGCGGATAGTCACAGCCATGCCTTGATCAGATTCAAATGGGCTTTGACGGAAGACAAACCTATGATTAAACCATATCTTGAAGCAAAATATGCAATGCTTCCGGATTACAGTTTACCCATTGACGCTGCTATGTGGATGCTCAAAGGGCTACATGTTAAATGGTCACATATCATGCAACATATGATAGATACTGATTGGGAAAAAGGATATTTCCACCCTGAAACAGGCAGGTTTTTTAGTTTATCTGATGCCGCTGCTTTGTACTCCTGGCACTGCCGTCATCATCTGGAACATGTTAAGTTATGTAAAATATAAATCCGGATTAAAATATATAAATAAAAAGAGAACATAATGTTCAATGTCAATATGTTCTCTTTATTTATCAAGCATACAAAATATTTTATACCAATATCAAAACTGGGTTTTCAAGCATAGCTTTTAATGTTTGTAAAAATTGAGCACCTGTGGCCCCATCTACTACCCTGTGATCGCAGGACAATGTCACTTTCATCATATTACCGATCACGATTTCTTCATTTTTGACCACAGGTTTTTTAATGATCGAACCTACCGCAAGAATACATGCATCAGGTGGGTTGATGATAGCGGTAAATTCTTCAATATCAAACATACCCAGATTTGAAATTGTGAAGGTATTTCCCTGCATTTCCTGAGGGGTTAGTTTTTTAGTTTTTGCTTTACCTGCCAGTTCTTTTACTTCCTGATTGATGTATGACATGGACTTAAGATCTGCGTTATTGATCACAGGGACCAGCAAGCCATCTTCAACAGCTACTGCAACACCGATATTTATATCTTCGTGATAGGTAATTTTATCCCCATACCAAGACGCATTGATGGCCGGATGTTTTCTAAGTGCGGCTGCACTAGCTTTGACTACAAAATCATTAAATGAAATTTTGACTGGTGCTGTGGCATTTATGGCATTTCTGGACGCTACGGCATTGTCCATATTTATTTCCAAGGTAAGGTAGAAGTGAGGTGCTGTAAATTTGCTTTCACCCAGGCGTCTGGCTATGGTTTTTCTCATTTGTGACACAGGAACATCTCCATACTGGAATGCGGTTGGCTGCTGTATGGATAGATTGGCCGTGGCAGAAGCCTGGCCAGATGCCACAGGTTTATTGACTATATAATTTTCTACATCTTTTTTAATGATCCTTCCATGATCTCCGGTTCCCTGCACTTGGTCCAAAGGGACACCGGCTTGAGATGCAATATTTTTTGCCAATGGTGACGCTTTCAGTTTATCAGACCCAACATCAGCAGACGTTTCCACTTTTTGAGTTTCTACGACGACTGGAGGTGTAGGTTCAGCACTGCTTACTTCCGGCGTTTCAGCGCTTTTAGCAGGGGCTGAGTCAGGAGCAGTCTTTTGTTCGGTCAAAAGATGTTTATACTCTTCTCCTGCTTTCCCTATGATGGCGATAATTCCATCTACAGCTACTGGGCCGGATGGCACACCGATGTGCAGTAGAACGCCATTAAAATAACTTTCAAGTTCCATCGTAGCTTTATCAGTCTCGACTTCTGCAAGAATATCACCTGTTTTTACAGGATCTCCTTCTTTTTTTAACCACGATACTATGTTCCCTTCTTCCATAGTATCGCTCAGTCTGGGCATTCTTATTATTTCGGCCATTGTTTCAATTTTTATTTTAAAGGCTCAAATTTAGTTAATCCTTTACTATTGACATAGAATTCGGGCTAATAAACCAAAGTCAATACAATTAGTTCCATTTTTTATTTTTTTTGGTCATTTTCAAAATAGATTTATATCAATTTGAGTTTATAGTTCTGATATTCTTAACTTTGATCTTTAATTTTTATTTTAATCGTTGATTATGTTTGGAGATTTGATGGGGAACATGGAGCAGCAACAAGCAGAAATGTATAAAAAAATGGTCAGTATATCCGTAGATGTTACGGTCGAAGGTATTTCTATTATTGGTAATGCGACAAAACAGATTACCAATATTACCATTGACCCTGCTATATTACTGGCAGAAGATAAGGAAATGCTGGAGGATTTATTGCTTACCTGTTTTAATAGATTTATTGAGAAAGCCGGTAAAATTGAATCAGAAGAAGCTCAGAAATTGATGCAGGACATGTTGCCTCCCGGGTTTGGAGATATGTTTAAATAGTATCTTCGCTATACATTTATGGAAATTTGGATAACGGGCAGAATTTTATTGATGTAAAGGATCATTTGATAATTGAAATGATTTTTGTCTTGATAGATGAAGAGATTAATTATATAATTTTTGCAAAATTTAAATAAGCAAGTATTGAAAAGAATATATTATTTAGTTGGACTTGTTGTTTTTTTGCAGCACATTTTACCAGCGCAGGAAGTTACTTTCAGATATAATTTTGATGATTGTACATATGAAGAAGCATCTCTTTCTTTCCCGGGTATAACGCCGGGGGGAAATCCTCAGTGTGTATGCGGATTAGGGGAGAGCAGTTATTATATCGATGGCAATGTCGATTTTCTTGCGGTGAGCAGTCAGGCTAATTTATTATTGGATCAAGATTTTACCTTTGATTTTTATTTCTGGATGGACGATCAGAGTGGAGAGACGGATATTTTTACTCATCGCAATGGATGTGCTAGTCTGGACTCTTTGATGGCATTGAGGTATTTTTCAACTACCAATGAATTATTGTTTGAGATAGGCAGTAATGTGAATAATTACCATTCAGTGCGAAGTGTACTATCCAAAGATAATTGCTGGCATAGATTTACTTTGGTCAAATTCAAGTTGGAGTATCTGATATATTTTGATAATAAATTGGTAAAAAGAATTATCTCCAGAGAGAATATTAGTTTTTCCAGAAGAGCAGCTTTGACATTTGCCAATAGTCCTTGTAATACAGTGAATCAGGCCAATAAAATGAAAGGCAGGATTGATGAAATCACTTTATATAAAAGAGCATTGTCCGAACTTGAGATTTTAAATTTTTATAAATTTCCGGATCAGATCAAAACGGAGAATACCACCATATTTAAAGGTGAGTCTATCTTGCTTGATTCTGGTTCCTCCTGCGCAACAGTGGTTACCTGGACTCCATCTGCCACTTTGGATGATGCAAATGCATTTTCACCAATGGCCACTCCTGAAGAAAGCACTACATACAAAGTCAGTTTTAACAATGGCACATGTACGAGCACCGACACAGTTAGAATATTTGTTGCAGATAAAGATAAGCTGGATTGTAACAATCTACTGCTGCCAAAAGCTTTTACACCCAATAATGATGGGCTGAATGACCGGTATGGTATCAGCAATATTTTTCTCATCGATACTATGGAATACTTTGAGATTTATGACCGATGGGGTGCAAAAGTGTGGGAAACCAGAGAAGCAGCAGACCAGTGGGATGGCACACTTAAAGGACAGCCACTCAATAGTGGCATGTATTTATACAAAATTAAATATACCTGTAATAAGGAAGCTAAGTTGAACATTGATAATTTTACGCTGATAAGGTAGTAGAGTAATCTGATTTTAAATATTTTTCATTTTTTCAGGTATTACATTTGTTCTTGATTTATTTGTAGATCTTTTGACATCCTTCAAAACGCAATTTCTGCCAAATAACCTTCACTTCCTATCAAGACATAACTTCCATCAGATTTTTTTGATATATCGTAGATGTCTTTATTGGTAGGTATGGTTATTTTCTGCCAGCTTTTGCCATCATCCAACGATCGCCACAGTTTGCCTTTATTGCCAGTGATAATGATTTCTTTTGTATTGATTTTTACTATTTTTCGGAAAGAGTTATATCCGTTGCCACTGATTTTTGCCTGACTTTTTTGCCAGGATTCGCCACCGTCCGTACTGGTCAGCAATGTTCCGTTATATCCGATGATCCATCCATGTAGGTTGTCTGTAAATACACAGGAAGCATAAAAATCACCTTCATTGGGTAGTATTTTCCATGATTTACCGGCGTCAGATGATATTTGTATATTTCCCCATCCTACCGATAAGTAATTTTGGCCGGTGATATGGACCACTTCAGATATTTCATGCCCAAAGTACAAAGCGGTATCTACCCTGAATTGCTCATCTATCAGATAAATATATCCGTGTTCGTAGGACTTTCCTCCGGATGCTATATATCCGTTTTCAGTTTCGATGACATGGTGAAGAATATCCCAGTTTTGTAGTCTGTGAAATGTCCAAGGGGCCTGATAGGAAGGTTTTAGAAACAATTGTCCATCTGCTCCTACCGTAATCAACTCATTATTTTTAGTACGGAGCAGATCAAATTGACCTTTATTGGAAAAGGAGTCCAAAGTTAGTCTGGTTAGATCACCATCGCTTTCAAGAGAAATGCCGCGTGACCATACATATCCGCCAATAATGGTTATATGGTCATTCTCGTTAATGTCAATCGCGTGAAGAATATCAGAAGTAGGTAAAATGTATGATTTATAATAGACAAGAGTTTCTTCCTTGGTGCAAGATAAGAAAGTCATAAATACAAGTAAAATAATAAAACGCATGGTTTACTTTTCCGGCCCGATCATCGAACGACTAAAAACAGGGAAGGTCGCGCTACCGTAATGTGAAAATCTGGTAGTATGTTTTAGTGGAGACTGGTAAGTTTTGGCAAAGTTGGTCAATAGGACCTTCACATTGTCATAATTTAGATTTCTCGAATTGGGCTTTGGATAAAATACCATATGGTCAATGGTACCATCCTTGTCCCAAAATACATTAAGCCATAGTTTTACTCCTTTGAGATCAATATTAGATTTGTTTGAAAAATCTTCAAGATCTTTTAGCAATACGGTCCAATTGTCAAATGCCAACTCCATATTATTGTTACATACCGCAAAAAGCATGGTATTGTACTTCTGCACCAATTTTTCATAATTATTTTCATCCTCACCTATATAAAATACAAGCGCAATATTATCTGCAACTTCATTTTTTTGTTGTGCTGATAAATTTAACATTGAAATAGAACAGAAACAAATAATTAAGAGCATTCTGGCCATATAACCTATTCTTTATTTAAGGAAAAACGAAATTACAATATATATTTTAATTAAATATAAAAATAAGTAATATTATTAAACATATATCAAAACTTTAACAAAACAAGCGGTAGGGATTGCTGGAAGTGGTATAAAGAATCCATTATCTGGTTTTTAATAATGGGTCAGTTCAATATTATCCTTTTTTACTATAGTTAGGAGATTCTTTGGTGATGGTGATATTGTGCGGGTGACTTTCCAGTATGCCTGATCCTGAAATTCTCACCATTTTTGACTTTTGCATGTCTTTGATATTGGCAGCTCCGCAATAGCCCATACCAGCCCTTAGCCCACCAAGATATTGAACCATCACTTCTGAAACAGATCCTTTGAAAGGAACTCTTCCTTCAATACCTTCTGGCACCAGTTTTTTTACATCATCTTCAATATCCTGAAAATATCTGTCCTTAGATCCCAATTCCATCGCACCCAAGGAACCCATACCACGATACACTTTAAATTTCCTGCCTTCAAAGAGGATGGTTTCTCCCGGTGCTTCTTCTGTACCTGCAAATAGTGAACCCGCCATGATGGTGCTAGCTCCAGCTGCCAACGCCTTGGCAATGTCACCGGTATATCGGATGCCACCATCTCCGACAATCGGTATACCAGTTCCTACAAGACCACGGGCAGCATTCATGATCGCAAATAATTGTGGTACGCCCACGCCGGCAACTATTCTTGTGGTACAGATACTGCCTGGTCCTACACCAACTTTTACTGCATTTACGCCAGCATCCGCAAGCGCTCGGGCCCCTTCCGCCGTAGCAACATTTCCACCTATAATCTGAATGTATTTAAACCTTGATCTTACTGCTGCTATGGCATCCAATACTCCTTTGGAGTGGCCATGAGCGGTGTCCACACATATGACATCTACACCAACGGCTACCAGCGCTTCTACTCTTTCAAACATATCTTTGCTCACCCCGACCGCGGCACCTACATACAACCTTCCATGCAGATCTTTGGCTGAGTTGGGAAAATTTTCGAGCTTCATAATATCTTTATAGGTAATAAGTCCTACCAGAATATTATTGTCATCCACTACTGGCAACTTTTCGATTTTATATTTTTGTAGGATTTCTTTTGCCTGATTGAGCGTGGTACCCACTGGAGCTGTGATCAGTCTTTCTTTTGTCATGATCTCTGTCACACATCTTTCTCCTGCGGTTTCAAACCTAAGGTCTCTGTTGGTAAGAATTCCGGTAAGTTTACCCACATGGTCTATGACAGGTATTCCACCTATTTTATTTGCTTGCATAAGATGATGTGCATCTTTTATTTTGGCATCTTCAGTCAGTGTCACAGGATCCATGATCATGCCGCTTTCAGATCTTTTAACAGTCCTTACCTGATTGGCCTGCGCTTCTATGGACATATTTTTATGAATAATGCCGAGACCACCTTCACGAGCTATAGCAATGGCTAGCTTGTATTCCGTGACGGTATCCATCGCTGCAGAAACAATAGGCGCATTTAGCCTGAGATCAGTGGTAAGCTGTGTTGAAATATCAACATCTCGCGGAAGTACTTCTGAATATGAAGGAATGAGAAGAACATCATCAAAAGTGAGCGCTTCTTCTATATGGGATGAATTGTTATTTAAATGTTCCATCTGCAAAAGTAGGAAGATTCTTAAGTACTGCCAAAATAATGAATGTATTTTAAAATAAAACCAGCATAAAAAGAGTTCAACCAGTCATAATTTAAATAAATCATACATTGGTTAGAACGTATTTCATGTATAAGTGACAAATTATAAAGGATATTAGAAGCAGAAGATATTCAAATCACTTCAAAAAAAAACCGGAAGGATTGTCATTTCTGCTAACCCTACCGATAAGTTTTGATCACATCAATTCATGTTATGATCGATGTTAAGAAGAATTTTTCAAAATAAAATTCGTAAATGAGAAATATTTAAATCAAACCTGAAAAATGAAATGTGCTAAATATAGTTCAAAGATCTACAGTATCCATCAATTCAGCAATATAACTTTTGTTATACTCACAGCATTTTTTTATAATATTGACCAAAGAAGAATATTGAATGATATGGTATAATTTTTATTTGGAAAACTATCTTACCCAAAATGACATCTGGAAATATAATTCCCGTGAATTAGTTGATTTGTAATATTTACAGTACCTTTGTGGCAAATATTCGCCCTCCTTTGAGTTCTCAAGCGTATTTGAAAGGTAAAAGATGTTAAAAATATCTAATGTACCTATGATTTTAAATACAATATCGGTTGAATTTCGCTTTGAATATCACCGATATAAGTTCATGAATGGAGAACAAATACCAATAGTGTTTTAATTTAAGTCCAACACCTGAGTAGTTTTTGAATATAATTTTTTTCTGATATTACTGGTATCAGAAGATTTATTTATCAAATTCTATATTATGGTATTGGAGTTAATAGAATGCAACTTTTATTACAAACTTTAAACATTTTAAATGTCATTTGAAAATTTAGGACTCATCAAGCCCATACTGGACGCCTTGAAGTCAGAAGGGTATACCACACCCACACCTATACAATCGCAATCTATTCCGCTATTATTAAAAGGGCATGATCTACTCGCATGCGCACAGACAGGTACCGGAAAAACAGCTGCATTTGCAATTCCAATTATTCAGCACTTAAGTAGTCTGGAAGAAAAACAACATCGCAGGATAAAGGCATTGATTATTACGCCTACACGTGAATTGGCCATCCAGATCGGCGAAAGTTTTGCATCTTACGGCAGAAATACAAAATTGAGGCATACAGTTATCTTTGGTGGTGTAAATCAGCACAGCCAGGTCAACGCACTTAAGTCAGGCGTAGATATACTCATAGCCACACCAGGCAGATTACTTGATCTGATAGCTCAGGGATTTATAAGATTAGGAGATGTTAGTCATTTTGTACTTGATGAAGCCGACAGAATGCTGGATATGGGTTTTGTCCACGATGTCAAAAAAATAATCAAGATCATACCACCAAAACGTCAGTCACTATTCTTTTCAGCAACTATGCCGGATTCTATCATGGCATTAGCTGGTAGTATACTGAACGATCCTGAAAAAGTAGAGGTCACACCGGTATCATCGACTGCAGAAACCGTATCACAGGCAGTATATTTTGTGGATCAAGCAAAAAAATATGAATTGCTTGTACATGTTATGAAAGACAGGTCTATCAGAACGGCTCTGGTTTTTACTAGAACCAAACACGGAGCTGATAAGGTTGTAAAAATGCTTACGAGAGAAAATATCAAAGCTGAAGCCATACACGGAAACAAATCCCAGAATGCAAGGCAAAATGCATTGGCTAATTTTAAAAATCACTCTACCCGGGTATTGGTGGCTACAGATATTGCTTCAAGAGGGATCGACATTGATGAACTGGCTTTTGTTATCAATTTTGAAATTCCAAACATACCTGAAACATATGTACATCGGATAGGACGAACAGGAAGAGCAGGAGCGTCAGGCAAAGCCATTTCATTTTGTGATGTGGAAGAAAGACCATATTTGCGGGATATTCAGAAATTGATTTCCATGCAGATACCTGTGGAAGAAGGTCATCCGTTCCCATCAACAACTGCACCTGTCGAAACAAATTTTTCTTCAGCGGGCCAAAAACACTTGTTGCACAGGAGTAACCATGCAAGACCAAAACAGGCTAGTGTGGGTTCTGAAACATCTCGCAGACCGGCATCATCATCATCCACTTCTTCAGCATCAGATAAACCTAAAAAGAAGTTTTCCTGGAGAGGAAACAGATAGTACGCAGCAAATAGCCCTATATTTGAGGTACAAAATAGTTTGGAATAACGATTTTATGCAAATCGTTATTTCAAACTATTTTTAGTTAATTCGTGTGACCTATGACGCAAATTATTTTAATTGACGCTCAAAAATCGGTTTGGCTTGAATGGTTTCAGGAACAATAATAGGTCCCGGCCATCCGGGTTTTATGGGTTTTTCGGGAAAGACAATGGAGTCTGAAAGTTGGAAATTTATCTCTGCCGAAATGATAGAATCTACATATATCTCAGCTTTTGCCAATATATCTCGTTGACAATTGTCCAGTATTTCTCTAGCATATTCAGCTTTTCTTTTTTCAAGAGCTTCTTTGATCTTTGGGTTATTAATGTTAAGTTCAGTAGAATCCTTGTCACTACAGGAAAAAATGGTTAATAATAAAATTAAATAAAATAGCCCAATCCCATTTTTGAAGTTTATTGGATATTTTTTAAAAATGGAAGCATTAAATAACATAAACCCATCAGTAGGCTTAATGTGTTTATGCTGATAGGACTTTTTTATAAAAAACGATTTCATTCAGTGACATGATTTTTCATAAACAGCATTTCTATTTCTTCCATTCTTTCTTTTTTTAGGGAGTCCACTACCTGAACAAAGATCGTATCTTTGTCCGCATTGCATATAGAATCGACCTTGTTTCTCCACGTATTAAGTTGGTTGATATAGAGTGTATCTACGGTGTTTTTTTCTTCAGGAGTAAGTTGATCACCATCCAGTCCGCAGGAAGTAAATAGTAATAGTGCAGCCAAAATGATTATATTTCTAGGCTTAATGTGCATCAAAATCAAGAATTTTCTTTTTGAGTTCAAAGTTTTTACCCAGATAAACTCGTCTTACTACCTCGTCAGCTGCAAGTTCTTCCGCTGTACCGGCTTTAAGAATTTTGCCTTCAAACATCAGGTAAGCTCTATCTGTGATGGAAAGTGTTTCCTGGACATTGTGATCAGTGATAAGGATTCCAATGTTTTTTGTTTTCAATTTTGCCACAATATGCTGTATATCTTCCACAGCGATAGGATCTATACCTGCAAATGGCTCGTCTAGTAGGATAAACTTAGGATTGGATGCCAGCGATCGGGCAATTTCTGTTCTTCTGCGTTCTCCACCAGACAGGGAGTCACCGATATTTTTTCTTACTTTTTCCAACCTGAATTCTCCGATGAGCGATTCCAACTTGTCACGTTGTTCTTCTTTGGAGAGCTGTGTCATTTCCAGGACAGCTTTGATATTGTTTTCAACAGACAACTTTCTGAATACACTGGGTTCCTGTGGAAGATACCCAATACCTTTTTGTGCTCTCCTGTACATGGCATCCCCTGTTACATCCTGATCATCGAGATAAACCTTGCCATTGTTTGGCTGAATGAATCCAACCATCATATAAAACGTAGTGGTTTTGCCAGCACCGTTTGGTCCCAGAAGCCCCACGATTTCCCCTTGATTTACATGGATGGAAACCATTTTTACTACTTCTCTCTGACCGTACATTTTGACAAGATTGTCTGATCTGAATATCATTGGCGATTTGATTGCTGTATTTTGTTATTTTGTAAACCCTGTTGACCCTGAATTGGTTCATTCCCTGAGATAGTACCGGTTTTCCAAGATATAATTAGTTCTGTTTCGCGGTTTTCTCTGAGTTTATCTCCTTTTATTAGCTTATATTGTTCAGGTTGTTTTTTATCCCAAAAGTTTCCGGCATCCCATGTAAGATTTTTATTTTCATCTCTTATAATTTCTATGTTATAGCGATCAGGAACCAAACCTTTGAATAAAAGTTCAGATTTTGATACACCTGAAATAATATGCTGAGATACCGGTGTTTTCTCCCTTAATATATTGATAACGTAAGTATACAGACTATCCAGATCATTTATGATTGTTTTCATGGCAGCCGTTTTTTCGGGAAACAAAATACTGAACACCAGACCTATACTATCGTGCGCCTGACCGTATATACTTTTGATCAGACCACTGTCGATTTCCATCGTATATTTTTCTCCCGCTACCCATGGATATTTTGCTACTATTTTTTTTAAGTCTTTACTAAGCGTATATGAAGTATTTTCCAATTGACCTATCGTATCATACAGAAGGATATTATCCTTATTTATTGAACCAATAGGTAAATTAAATCCAATCACCAATGAATCCGAAGGCAACATTTGAGGAGAGTTATTTGCAAATACACGGCTGAATTTTGATTTTTTGATCAAATCTTCTCTCCCTTTGGGTTTTACTTTTATGGTATCATTGAGCAGGTAAACAAAAAATGAATCAACATCCGTTTGATAATATAAATTGATAGAGTCATTGACCACTTCTTTGATCAATGAAATATCAGAATTTGACACAGAGTACATAATGTCATCAGGAGGTGTAGTATTGCAAAGGATGTTTATTTTCCCGTACGTTTTGGTATTGTAATTTAGGATTTTTAATGCTGGGACTGGTAAAGAGGCGTAAAGCACGATTTCTCCTTTGAAACTTTCATTTAGCAAAATCAACGTGTCGGAATAAGCCATTTTTTCAGTCTCCATATCATATAAATAGTTAAGATTTTCATCTTTAATGGAAAAAAGTCTGAAGGTGTCAGATTTGATATTTCGGAATTCATACACACCGGTTTTATCTGGTTTGGCGAAATAGAAAGGTTTTTCTTTTCTTACTGTCGAATCTTTAAGGTTGTCGTAAAGAAATACTACCATTTCTGTTTCTGGCTCACCAGTCTGTGCATTGATGATTTTTCCTTTAAGGTTTAGGCTGTCGAGTTTATTTCCTGTGGCAAAGACGTAGGAAAAATTATCCAGTTTATTGCCTTCATGAAAATCAACTATGGCTTCACCGAAGTTGATGGTATAAGTGGCATTATCTCTCAGTATTTCTTTTTCGTCAAAGGCAAAGGTCACCTTTTTACCTTTATGTTTTACCGTAGGAATATAGGTAAGTGGTGGAGATATAAGTACTTGTTTGATTGGATCTTTAACTTCCACAAATTCATCAAAATGAAATGTCAAGACTTTTGGCCTGAAATTGCGTAGTTTGTTTTGGGTGGAAAGGAGCGTATCCATTACCGGAGGCTTACTATCTTTGGGTCCGCCTGTCGGCGCTCCGGTACTGGCACATCCTGATAGATACATGGATGCAGCACATAATAAAATAAACAGTATATATGAATTTGAAAATAATTTCACCAGCAGAATGGATTCAATATCCTTAAATTTTGTACAAAAATCTGTATTTCATCATAAAAACGCAACGAAAGTAAGACTTATTTGCTTTATAATGATTTATTTTAATATAAATAACACTTGCGTTAATTTGTTGTTAAATACATTGTATACTCCATATGTTTAAATATATTTGTTCTCATGAGTAAACAGGCTATCTGGAGTATAATTATAATAATGACACTTTCTTTGATCGGAGTGGGTGTTATTCAGTATTTCTGGATCAAAAGAGCCGTTGATCTCGATGAAAAAAACTTCGACGACAAAGTAACCATTGCACTGAATAATGTAAAAAAGCGACTCATTACGGATGCTGAAGAAGCAGCAGACAAAAAGTATTATGATCAAAAAAGTATACTTGAGCCTAAAAATATGCTGGCCAATATTATAAAAGATGATTTATCTTCCAAGTCAGAACAGTTGAGCAAACGCATAAAGGAGTTAGAATTCAGATCATCCTTTCTGGATCCAAACCAACTCCTTGAAAATATTAATATAGCCATTCTTGATAAATATTTGCGAATGGAGCTGGAATCCAAAGATATTGATCTGGATTACGAATACGGTATTTATTCAAATAGGGATAAAGCATATTTCATCGAAAACGGAAACTATGCAGCGATCATAGGCGACACGACCAAATCGAGCAATGTTGCTGCCATGAATCCACTCTATAAAGCGGAATATAAAATATCTCTATTTGCTGATGATATGGTGGATCCGGGTCACCTGAATCTCTATTTTCCAGGAAAAAAGCGATTTCTTTGGTCCAATGTTATTGGTATTTTGTTGAGCTCAGTCGTATTTACCGGCTTGATTTTATTTTGTTTTTCATATACGGTATATGTTATTTTCCATCAGAAAAAAGTGTCTGAAATGAAGACCGACTTTATAAATAATATGACCCATGAATTTAAAACGCCAATTGCAACAATATCACTGGCGTCAGATTCCATTCTTAGTCCAACAATTATTGAAAATAGAGATAAAGTGACCAGGTTTATCAATATTATAAAACAGGAAAATAAAAGGATGCTGAGTCAGGTGGAAAAAGTATTGCAAATGGCCCAAATCGAAAAAGAAAATGTCGAACTTAAATTTAGCCCCATCAATCTCCATGACCTGATTATAGATGCCGTGGTCAATGCTGAATTGAAGGTACTTACCAAAGGAGGAACGATCGTCACCAACCTTAATGCCCAAAAACCCGTTGTAGAAGGGGATGTTACGCATATTTCAAGTATAATCAATAATTTGCTGGACAATGCAGAGAAGTACACACCCGAAAAACCGGAAATTGTCATCAGTACAAAAGATGTAAAAGGTGGTGTCGAATTTTCTGTTACTGATAATGGAATAGGAATGTCTAAAGATGCATTAAAGAATATTTTTGAAAAATTTTACAGGGTACATACCGGCAATTTGCATGATGTCAAAGGTTTTGGTCTGGGGCTGAGTTATGTAAAGGCCATGGTTGATGCACATCATGGTAAAGTTCAAGTGAAAAGTGAACCGGGCAAAGGCAGTACATTTACAATCTTATTGCCCGAAAGGCAAAAGACAAAATAATATAGCACAAAATTCAGTTATTTAATAAAAGAAAAATCAATCTTATGGAAAACAAAATATTACTGGTAGAAGATGATCAGAATTTCGGAGATGTACTAAGGTCATATCTTGAAATGCACGACTATGATGTAACGCTGGCAACAGATGGAGAAGCGGGTTTGGAAGCTTTCAAAAAAGGCATATTTGATCTATGCATCACTGATGTGATGATGCCAAAAAAGGACGGATTTACTTTAGCCAAAGATATCAGGACGATCAATAAAGAAACTCCGATAATTTTCCTCACGGCCAAAACACTTAAGGAAGACGTCCTGGAAGGTTTTAAAATCGGTGCGGATGATTATATTACAAAACCATTCAATTCTGAAGAGTTGTTATTCAGGGTAAAAGCTGTACTCAGACGTTCTGCTAAGCCTGAAGAAAATCAGGAGAATCAAAGGGAGTTTATCATTGGAGATTATCATTTTGACTATGCGCTGCGTATTTTGACCTATAAACCGGATGGCAGTACGGACAAATTATCACCCAAAGAAGCACAATTGCTCAGACTGTTTTGCTTCAGGATGAATGATGTACTTCAGCGATCAGAAGCCCTCACCAAGATATGGGAAGATGATAATTATTTTACAGCCAGAAGTATGGATGTTTTCATCACCAAAATAAGAAAATACCTCAGCAAAGACCACAACATTGAGATAGAAAATATCCATGGCAACGGCTTCAGGATGTATAGTAAAAAAGTGGAGTAGATTCAAGTACTCTTTTATAAAAAAAGGTCGTATGAATGAAATACGACCTTTTTGTATTGGTAGGGACTATTTAAAAGTCAAAAATTCTCCTTTTCTTAAGCAATGAGAACCAGCCTTCATTGCGTGACATGAGATCTTCTTTCTCTCGCCTCAACGCATGTGCAAATACTTCATTTTCGGCATTGATCATTTCAGAAACCCTGAATCCAGCTGTTTTATTCTCAAAAGTAAGTTGACTGTCTGCTGATAGTTTCGAAATGGTCGTACTCTTCAGATTTGCCAGATGATATTCTGTTTCCAATGTGTCCAGTCTTTGGTCATACGGCGTACGTTCACTGATCAGTTTTACTAAGATCGGCGAACACTCAATGATTAAGAACAGGATAGTAATAAAAAATCCTGCAATTCTAATGGCTTCTTCAGTGGAAGATAATCTGTGCAGCGCTTTGAGTCTGGATGCAAAACCCGTGAGTGAAGCCCTACTGAGATTTTCCATTTCAGTTTTTCGTTTCGCTTCAATACTCGTTAGTTTGGCTATTTCTTCTTCCAGCTTTGGATTGATTTCTGTATATACCATTTGATAGTCTTGTTCAGCTTTGTCAGCTGCTTTGGCTTTGGCTTTATAAATAGCTCCCATTGCTCTGATTTTGCTGCCACCCGTTCCGTCAGCTTCAGATAGAGCTTCACTTAGTCTGGCAGTACGCTCCTGATCAAACTTACCTAATTTAGCTCTGAGTAAAGTGATCTCGTCATTGATAACTTTTTCATCAGCCTCATATCTTTTCTTTAACAAATCATCCTGTTGCTTATAAGTTTCCTGTTGCATCATGCCCAGCTCAGCATTTATTTCTGATTCAAAAAGTTTGAGCTCAAGTGGGGTAGCTATCACTATACCTATAAATACTGCCAATACGATTCTAGGTGCAGCCATGGCAAATTCCTTAAGAAAATTTGACTTTTTGCGCATACCGGATACAATATACCTGTCCAGATTGAATATCATCATCCCCCATAATAAAGCAAATACGGTAGAAGCAACGTAAGATTCAAATACGGTATATAAGGCATATCCTGCTGACAATGCGGAAAAAATACCGGTAAAGAGAATGGTGGCTCCGATACCTTGGTACTTATTGTAATCTGTTGGGCACCTTTTCAATACTGAGTTTACCGCGCCTGAGCAAAAGATAAAAAATGATGCTATTCTGTTCATTGCAAAATGATTATAAAATTATTAACTAAAAATATTCATTCAAAATTATACTTCATAAGGGCTTGCGTCCATTTTATTAGACCAAACATATAAAATAAAAGACAAAGATATATTATAATTTTTTATAATATGTAATATTAACAAATAATTTGAGATAAATAATTCCCTTCGCACATGAAAATCTATAATTTATAATTTATTGGCGGTTAAATTGCTGATTTTCTGGTTTCGACATCCTGCATCAGCTTTTCTTCTAGCGCTGAATACTGATCATCCTGATAAGTGGAAACATTGCCACCTTCGATAATGTGAAAGATCTGCTGACTAATATCCGTAACTGTAGATAGTATGTGTGATGAAAGGATGACTATTTTTTCCGTATGATGTGTGTGGATGATATGCTTGATCATTTCGTTGCTTTCCAGATCAACTCCATTGTACGGTTCATCCAGTATAATTACTGGTTTGGAAAGCGCAAATAAAGCCGAAAATGCCAGTTTTTTTCGCATGCCGGTTGAATAGTTGTCCACCAATTCATTGAGAGGAAGTTCAAGTGATATAGCATAGTCGAGAGACAATTTTTTTTCTTCCGTTGTATTTGCTACAATCTCTAGATATTCTTCTCCTTTCATATATGGATAAAAATATGGCTCTGTGGGCATAAATGAAATATCAGATGGATGTAGTGGATTATCATTCAGCGTGATTTTGCCTTGTTGAAGTGTATATATTCCTGACATTACTCTAAAAAGTGTAGTTTTACCCACTCCATTTTTTCCTACTATACCTGTCACCTGTCCAGGACAGAAATCTACACTTAGTCCAGAAAAAATAATCTTTGATCCAAAAGAAAAATGTATGTCTGTGAGTTTAAGCATATATGGTTTTTAGATTTTTTTCAGCTATAAAATATTTCCATATACTATAGCCGATCGTGATGATGACGCCGCCAGGAAATAACATAATGAGTGTAAGAATACCACTGATATTGGAGACCGCACTTGCGTGGAATACTGGTGTATATCCTGCATATTTCATTACAATATTCAATATTATGGCTGAAAACAGACAAATATTTAAATATAAGACGACCAGAAACATGTCAGGATGAAAAGCTATGGACAAAATGGAAGACAATAAAGTTATAAGACCAAATATTAATATGTATTTTTTTATTTTTTCGAAAAGAAAATCGTTTTTCCAATGCAACATATCCCTTGATTCGTAATGCCTAAATATCTCAGGAATACTCATAAATAAAATAAACATCCAGAATATATACAAGCCGATATGAATGATACAGCTCACTCCAAGCAACCAAAACACAAAACAACCAATAGGGTTTCTTTCAATAAAAAATTTTAATTCGAAAAAGGATAGATGTATAAAATTTAATGTTTTTTTTGTAGATGTATGTTGCCGTGTCACAATATACCGAGACAGCCATGCCATTAGCCAACATGAGATTAGTATGATAAAAGCTGTGACAAAATTATTGAACACTTGAAACAACCAAACGGGTAAGGTAATTACGGTATATTCAACAGCTAAATACATCGACAAAGTTTTATAGCCTTTAAATACGGTCCTGAGAAATAATTTATCCTTTCTGTAAACATCCAATACAATAATTATGATCAAACATCCAGGAACAGATAATAAATGAGAAGCTTTCAATATATTGTTCAACAATGGGAAAAATATACCCACAGATATAATCAAAAACAAGGCCAACAGTCCCCAACCAACCGATAGGAGCATCCGCCAAGTCTGATAAAGCCTGAGACGTATTAATGAAGTAAACTTTTCGGGCATCATATCTTACTTGCAGCCAATATGGAAATCCAACCGGTATCACCGTTTTCAGTAGTCACCAAACACCAATCAGCGATTTGATCCTTTTTATATACTTTAGAACCAGCGGGAAGATCAGTTATATCAGGACTGGATGTATCAGGACTTTTTTTCAGAACGATATCTGAAGCTGTAATGATCATACCATGGTTATGATATATTTGTTCATTTCTATACCAAGCAAATAGAAAAGTGAACAAAAATAATATACATGATGTAATGAAGCTTGTCCATACTTTGCGGGTAAAATTTATAAATGAATGGTAGATAAGAATAATTGAACAGCCTAAAACACAAAAGAAAATACTTATTATTGCCCACATGCCTGAGGTAAATATACCGGTCATTTGATTAAAAAATTTTACAGGCAACCATATGGTAGTGGGTTCATCCAATGAAGGATTTTTTTTTCTAAGAATACTCAGGTCTTTTTGTAAAACTTTGTCATTTGGTTTGTACTTCAATGCTTTTTCGTAATAGAGGATAGCTTGAGCATCCCGACTTAAACCTACTGCTGCAATAGCCATATTTTGATACAATCCTGCACCACCTTTATGGTCATTTTCTATGGAAAGGTAAAGTTCGAGAGCTTTGTCAAATTTTTTATTTTGCAGGGATAAATTCGCTTCTTTCAGCACAGATTCTTGAGGGATTAAAAATGTACCATAAAGAGAGAATATAAATATAAATATAAATATCTTGTGCATGTAATAAAATTAAATAGCCAATATACAACTACCGAACTTCGAACAAAGTTTAGCAGACAAATAAATTCTTTAATAGATCATAAATAAATCCTGCAGCTTCATTTTTTAAAAGTAATTTGCGGACAATACTGTTTATATACCGGCTGCTAGATGACAAGCCTGATAAATGGCTCTTTTAGCATCTAACTCCACTGCCTCATCAGCACCACCAATCAGTTGAGCTTTTATACTTAAGGCAGTAAGTTCATTGTACAAACCTCTTGATGGCTCCTGCCCAGCACAAATGACAACATGGTCAACAGCTAGAACGGTTGTCTCTCCTTTGATTTCAATATGCAGTCCTGCATCATCTACTTTGAGATACCTGACATCAGCCAGCATTTTAACGCCTTTGGCCGCTAAACTGGCTTTATGAATCCAACCAGTGGTTTTTCCCAAATTGGCACCATGTTTTCCGGCAGTTCTTTTTAGGAGATACACTTCTCTTTCAGGTGCTGACGGTGCAGGGGTTTTTAATGCCCCGGGATAAGTATACTCATCGTCTACTCCCCATTCCTGAAGAAATGAATGAATATCTTCATCGTGATTGATGTCATGGACAAGATATTCAGCTACATCAAAACCAATACCGCCTGCCCCAATCAATGCTACTGATTTTCCTATTTTAACTTTATTTTGCAATACATCCACATAACTTACCACTTTGTTATGATTGGCACCTTCCATATCAATATTTCTTGGGTGTACACCATTGGCAAGGATGATTTCATCATATTTTTTATCGATAAGGTCTTTGGCTGTTGCTTTTTGATTCAGGATAACATTGACATTGTACTTGGTCATCATCGATTCGTAATATCGTATGGTCTCTGCATATTCTTCCTTGCCGGGGACAACTTTTGCCAGATTAAACTGACCACCCAAGTTAGAGCCTGCTTCGTAGAGGGTCACTATGTGCCCACGCAAGGCAGCAATATGAGCAAAAGCCATTCCAGCCGGTCCGCCGCCTACTACTGCTATATTTTTTGGATTTTGTGCAGGAAGATAATTGAGTTCTGTTTCGTGACAAGCTCTGGGATTGACAAGGCAAGAAGATATTTTGAGCTGAAAGGTATGATCCAGACACGCCTGATTACATGCTATACAAGTATTGATTTCATTGCTTCTTCCCTCCATGGTTTTAAGTACCAGATCAGGGTCAGCTAGAAACGGCCTAGCCATAGAAACCATATCGGCGCATCCTTCAGATAAAATCTCTTCAGCTACATCTGGGGTATTGATACGATTGACTGCAATCAGTGGAACAGAGACTTCCGATTTTAGTTTTTTGGTCACCCAGGCAAAAGCTTTCCTTGGTACCATAGTAGCGATGGTAGGTACACGTGCTTCATGCCATCCGATACCGGTATTGATAAGATCTGCACCTGCTTTTTCTACTTCTTTTGCCAATTGTACTACTTCTGGCCAAGTACTACCTCCCTCCACCAGATCAAGCATGGATAATCTATATATGATTATAAAATTTTTGCCAAGAGCTGCCCTTGTACGTTGTATGATTTCTAACGGGAATTTAATTCTGTTTTCATAAATTCCTCCCCAGTTATCTGTTCGATGATTTGTCCTTTTTGTTATAAACTGATTGATAAGATATCCCTCAGAACCCATAATCTCAATGCCATCATATCCTGCTTCTTTTGCCAGCAAGGCACAATTGACATAATCATTGATGGTGCGTTCGATATCTTCTTCACTCATTTCTTTGGGTTTGAAGAAGTTGATGGGTGCCTGAATCGGAGATGGTGCCACTATTTTTGGGTGGTACCCATATCTGCCGGTATGTAGGATTTGCATACAGATGATACCACCTTCATCATGCACAGCCTTGGTGATGAGTTTGTGGTGTTCTATATCCTTGGATTCAGTCATTTTTGCCGCTTGAGCCGCTACACAACCTTCTTCATTTGGGGAAATACCACCCGTTACAATTAAACCGACCTGGCCGCGGGCCCTTTCTGCATAATACACTGCTGCTCTTTCAAAACCTCCAGGAATCTCTTCTAGGTTGGTATGCATAGAACCCATGAGTACTCTATTTTTTATTTTGACCCATCCCAAATCAAGTGGAGATAGCAGATGACTATACATACTTTTACGATTTAATACCTAAGCAAAGGTATAAATAATAAACTTAGCGTATAAAAATTAAAGTAATTTTATCGATAATTCAAATTCACTGGTAGAAAGAACTTCCTTGGGCATAAATATGTTTGTACTTTTGTAGATACTTTTTAATCCATATATTATGACCATTTACAGAGAGTACAAAATTGGAGGAGGTAATAGCCCTTTTGGTTTTTTAGGTCCGTTGCTGATACTTGCTGTTTTTTTTACAGCTTTATTTTTTCTGGCAAAAGGAGTTTTCTGGCTGCTTTCATGGGTGGCCCCAATATTGCTGATCATCACACTTATCCTAGATTATACTGTAGTTATCGACTTTTTTAAGTTTGTATGGAAACTGCTGAAAGAAAAAACGGTGATGGGTATTTTGGCTGTTTTGCTGGTGGTATTTGGATATCCTATCGTAGCGGGCTATTTATTTTTCAAAGCACTTGGAAAACGAACAATTAAAAAGGCTTTTGAAAAAGTAGAAAAAGACAAAAATGTCTTTACTGATTATGAAGAGGTAGTGGAAGAAGATAATTTTCTGGAATTACCCCCATTAAATAAGCGACCTGAAGCACCCAAACAAAGTAAATCAAATGAATATGATGATATGTTTAAATAGGACAGTCATTTGATTATTTTAATCTTCATTATCGGATTAATAAGTATTGCATATGTCTATCTGATCTATCAAATCGGCATAGGGTGGAACGATACTCAAACTGTAAAAATCCAAGCTGAGTATGTTCCGGAAACTGGTATTTCAGTGATCATTGCAGTGAGGAATGAAGAGAATAACATTCAGCAATGTATTGAAAGTATACTAAAAAATAATTTTCCGATAGAAAATTATGAGATCATTGTTGTGGATGATCATAGCACTGATCAAACTTTTCGGCTGATTAGTGAGCTCCATAACGAAAAAGTAAGAGTTTTTAGACTTTCCGAAAACAGTCGTGGTAAAAAAGCTGCCATTACTTTTGGTATTTCGATGGCATCCTTTCCTCATATCCTTTGTACGGATGCAGATTGTACAGTAAGTCAGGATTGGCTCGTTACACATTCTATGCAGCTGGAGCAAAATGATGCGCTTATAAATAGTTCTATTGTATTGCCCGAGACCAATGATTCTATTTTGACTCATTTTCAGTTTCTGGATTTTGTTGCCACCATGGCTATAACTGCCAATGGTATTTTTCGTAAGTCATATTTTCTGGCAAACGGAGCTAATCTGAGTTTTAAAAAAGCTACTTTTTATGATGTCAGTGGTTATGAAGGAAACAAACATCTTGCTTCCGGAGATGATATATTTCTGATCAATAAGATAGCAGTATCTGCTCCTGAAAAAATAGGATTTATTAAATCATCTGAATCAATAGTTAACACCAAAGCAGAACCTACTTGGTTATCATTTGTACATCAAAGGAAACGGTGGGCTACCAAAGCTATGAAAATGGATCAATCAAAGATAGCAGTTATCCAGGGTTTTGTTTTTTTATACGCTGGGATCATAGGTTTGTATTTGTTGGTTGGGTTATTTTATTCAGGGGTATTATTTACAGGTGGATTGGTTGCCTTGTTTATCAAAATGATTACCGATTATTTATTTTTGAAAAGCCTTTGTCGATATTTTGGTCAACCAAAGGTTATGAGATCTTTTCTCCCTTGTTTTTTTCTGTACTTCATCCATATTATTTTATCCGGTTTTTTTGCATTGCGACCTTCTGTTTTTGAGTGGAAGGGTAGAGTAGTCCGGTGATGTAAATTGATGATATTGTTTCAAGCGGGGACTTTGACCTGGGTGTTTCAAGCGAGGACTTCGGCGATGTTGTTTCACAACGCGTGTTCCTTTAATGCGTCTCGCTTAAAGGAACTTTTGGGTGATATTGTTTCAAGCGGGGACTTTGGTGAGGGTGTTTCAAGCGAGGACTTCGGCGATGTTGTTTCAAGCGGGGACGCATTGAAACAACGCGTGTTCCTTTAATGCGTCTCGCTTAAAGGAACTTTTGGGTGATATTGTTTCAAGCGGGGACTTTGACGTGGGTGTTTCAAGCGGGGACTTTGGCGAGGGTGTTTCAAGCGGGGACTTTGGCGAGGGTGTTTCAAGCGGGGACTTTGGCGAGGGTGTTTCAAGCGGGGACTTTGGCGAGGGTGTTTCAAGCGGGGAC
>JBBRVQ010000020.1:0-59086 GCA_038246735.1 Chitinophagales bacterium | reverse complement strand
GTACAAGGCAGCTATCAGATCAATCTATTTGACGATACGATGGAACATATACAACTCATGCAGCAGATGGACAGGATTCGGAGACGCTTCGGTGCAGACGCTATCATGCGGGCGAGTGGACTGGTGAAGGCGAAGGTGCTGGGTGATGGACGGATTAAACAATGAGCTACCGAATTTTGTTAAAAACACAGTATATTTGTAGATTATATGTAGTATAAATTTTGAAATAAGATATGAGAATCAAGAGCCTCCAATTGAATAAAGTAGGTGTATTTGAAAATGAATTAATAGAGTTTAAGCCTTGTCCAATTGAAGGTAAGGCAGAAATACACATATTTACTGGTACAAATGGTACTGGAAAGAGCACATTACTTAAATCAATGGTGGCAGCTTTTGAAAATGTAGGTATAAACCGACAGGAAGAAATATTATGTACGACAGATACAAATAGTTTTACTAAGTATCTGAGAGAAAGAAACTCTAAATGTGGTGCAACTCTAAGTATTCAATCTATACAAGATTTTGAAATAAAATATACTGGATGCTCTGAAGGTGCTAACCATCTTCATTTTGAATCAAAAGATACTATAGAATTGTCAGACTATCGACGACGATTAGTAAAGGATAAATTTGATAAATCTAATTTTTTTATATTTTGTGTTTTTGCTTATTCAGGTAATAGGTTTATAAATATATCAAATGATAGTCCAAGTAATCCAGCGCATATTAAAAACCCATTGTATGAGTCTTTGGAGTTTAATAAAAAACCCAATTCAGCATTTTTTATAGATAAATGGCTAGAGACATCATTGCTGAAAGAATCTTACGCTCAAAGGGAAGCCTTAGATAACCAAGGTAATAAACTTTCCAATATTTTAACAAAACTTGAAACTACTTTAGGAGAAATTGTAGGATTTGACGTAAAAATAAAGATGGATAAAAAGACAATAAATGAACCTGTTTTTTTATATGATAGTGTTGAGCATAACTTAGATGTACTGCCAGATGGATTAAAATCAATTTTAAGCTGGCTGCTTGATTTGTGTATGAGGATGGAAACGCTGCAGTGGATGAAAGATGTTCCTCTTTTCGAAAGAAGTATTATCCTTTTTCTTGACGAAATCGAAGCACATCTGCATATTGAATGGCAAAGAAAAATTCTACCTGCAATACAAAAGCTCTTCCCAAATGCTCAAATCTTTATATCAACCCATTCACCGTTTGTTGTCAATTCAGTGGATGATGCGTGGGTGTACAATTTAGAAGTAGAAAAAGGGAACGCCAAAATAAGAAAAGTTGAGTTGTCTCAGGATGGAAAAAGTTTTACTAGCGTATTGAGAAATATTTTTGGTGTTAAAGAGACATTTGGGCCAGCTATCGAAAAAGATCTAGCTAAGTTTAAGGATCTAATTTCAAAAGCTTTGGACAAGTCAATATCCGTAAAAGAAGAAAAGGAACTCTCGAAAATTGCACAGAAATTAGCTCAAGAAGGTACGGAATTAGAGTCAATTGTAGGTTTTGAGATGAGACAAGTAGCGAAACTCAACAAAAAAGAATTGGTGCAATGATTTTTAGGGAAAGACCTGATACTCCTCAATTCCTAACAGAGATTACTAGAAATCACAGAAGATATGGAAAAGTAGAAAATCAAGTAGCTTGGGGATTGCAATATGAAGCAAATATACTTGATCCAAACAAATCTAATAAATTTAATTGGGCAACTTATAATAGAAGAAAAGTCAATCAATTAATCGAAGATAACCTGAAAAATATGACACAAAATCATTGTGCGTTTTGTGATATTTTTCCACTAAGGCAATCGGGTAGAACTATCGAACATTATAGACCCAAGTCAATATTCCCAAGGGAATCTCACCTTTGGACAAATTTATTTTATTGTTGTCATTCATGTCAGGAAAAAGGTGAAAGATTTAATGAAGCTTTATTAAAGCCAGATGTTCAAGCATACGACTTTAGTGCATTTTTTATATATGAAATAGATGGGGAAGCTATTATTCTCAAACCTAACCCTAGAGCAACAAACCCAAATCAAAATAGAGCATCAATTACTATTCAGATTTATGGCTTAAATGATTTTGAAAGGCCAGAAGATAGATATAGAGTGTGGAAGCAATTCAATGATTCAATCAGTCCTGTAGTAGATGAATTTCCTTACAGGTTTTTATTTTTGTAATACTTTCCAATATTTATTACTTACAATTTGTGAGATTTAAAATCATTTGAATAAGTAAATAGGGCCTACCTTACTAAAAAATATTTGCAGTCTGCATCATTCCCCTATCTTCGCCCTCAACACATCCCTTTTTCCATTGGCCAATAAAAATATTCCTGCATCACTGGCATCACTCAACAAGCAACAAAAAGCTGCCGTCACAGCCGAAGATAAACGTGTGCTCGTCATAGCCGGTGCCGGATCCGGCAAAACCCAAGCACTACTTCAGAAAATTCTCTACCTTATCAATGAGAAAGGAAGAAAAAGCACTCCTGTTAAGAATGGTAACGTATTATGATGAGAAAGGTCGGAAGTATGAGTTTATAACGAATAGTTTTACAGAATTGACAGCAGATGAGATAGCCGCTTGTTACAAGAAGAGATGGGATATAGAGTTGTTATTCAAAAAGCTGAAGCAAAATTTCCAACTACACTACTTTTACGGTGAAAACGAAACAGCCATCCGCACACAAATTTGGTGTACTCTCATTGCTCAGTTACTGCTGACAGTAATACAAAAGCAAAATGCGCCGCAAAAAGCATTTTCAACGATAGCTTGTACTGTCCGAATCCACTTGATAGGTATGCTAGATTTAGTACAAACAGTAAAAGCAGAACATAGATATTATAAGAACGATGAACCTTTAGGTGGTCAACAAGATATTTTTTTCATTAAATATTTTTTCTGCCGTAGATGCTGATTTCAAAATAACAATAAGACTCTGAAAATAATCTGGAAATCTTTCTATCTGAAGAATTTCGATAACATAAAATTTCAGAAAATAATATATGTTTGGGATTTTTAATTTTTGTTAAGTCAAGAGTAGATAATCTTCATATGTAGATTGGCTTTTTGAAATAAAATACTTTCAATTGAATTGAAATCAACTTTTTATTCATAGAAAATTATCTTAATGATATGAGAGATTTCCAATCTATGTAATTACCTGTTTTTTCCAATAATCTTAAATCTACATATCTCCCTTTTAATGTATTATCAGAACTACATTGCATTTTTAATTCATCGTATAATTGAGTAAAAATTATTTCATTTGAATCTGAGCCATTCAAATTTAATTCAAATAATTTTCCAATCCATTTTATTTTATTTTTTGTATTTTTATTACTTCTGGGTGAAAATATGTGATATTTTTCTCCCCTAATTTGTTTGAAAAAACTAAATATACCAATATATCCTGTGATTTCATTAAATTCCCATAGATAGTTTATTGAGTTCTTTCTATCATTTTTTACTTTTTCAAACCTAGATTCCCAATCATCTCCAAAGCATTGCTTGTAATGAAAAGGATCCACAATTCTAGAAATATCTGATTCAATTTCTATATTAAATTTCTCTTTAGTAGTTCTATATATGGGAATACGAAATATATGATTGTTGAAGTCCATATCAGGTAAACTCGTTGTGTGATTAGAAATATATAAATAAAAATAAAAATATATTGTGCATTTAACAGAATATCAATAAATTAGCTGAAACACTTGAATATTTCTTCTATGCTCATCATAATGACAAATTTCGATATTATTCTCGACATATGCAAATCAGGTTTTATATCAGCAAGTAAAAAATAATAAGCTGACGATAATCCTAATAACTAAGGTTTATGATGCATTAATAACTCCCTAAGTTTGGGAAACAGCCAAAGAATTAATATTACTTTTGGGTATCCAATAATATAAAGTATTTGTTCTGTCATTTTATTTATTTTTAATTTTATTCGAACTGCCTATTGATAAAATCTGCTAATAAAGGTACTGCAAACGAATATTTACTCCTTCTATTTTTGTAAATTAGTCCAGCGTCTATTAGTTTTAACAAGAGATTATTGATGTAAGAAGGTTTGAATTGAGATGACTTTTCAGTAATATCCTTAACTGTAAATTCTTCGTTAGCATTCGGTAAAGAAGCAATGATTGAAAGTAATTCTCTTTGTTTATCAGTAATTCTTGCCCATCTACCAGAATAGAAGTCTATATCTAACTTTTTGACTAAATCAACAATATTTACATTAGGTAATTTTAAGTCAAGTCCTGTTTGTTGTAATACCAAATCGAAAGTTTCTTTGCAAAAAAATTGGATAAAGTATGGATATCCACTTGAGTATCTTATAATTTGATTTATTCCTGCTTCAGTAAATGTAACGGGACAATCTTCTTTTTTTATAGGGTATTCTATTGCGTCTTTTGTATCGTCATTGTTCAATTTATTAAGTGTCATTACCTTAAACATTCTCTCTGCATATGTTCTTGCTTCAACTAGGTTTGGATAAAGCGTTGGCAATCCTGTTAATATCAATAAGTACGGTATTTCCTTTTTTTGAATAAATTGGACTACTTCCAATAGAACTGAAAGTGGATATTGCTTATCTTCGGCCTTGTCTTTAAGTATTTGAGCTTCATCGTATGAAATGACAATTCCTTTGATTTTTTCATTAACTATTCTCCACACAAGCTCTAAGATATGTTTTAATTTGTCTGAGGCCAGTCCTGGACTAACATTAAATATTTGTAATAGTAGTTTATAGTCAAGATAAACATCTTTGGTTTCTTTTGTATTTAAGAATCCTATTCTACTTCTTTCAGATTCCCCAACCTTAAATGATGATGTTAGAATAGAAATATCCGTTAGAATTCTTATGGCTAAACTTGTCTCACTCACACTAGCTGATTCACTGAGATCAGAACCAACCCAAAACCACCCAGCATTTAGAGCGAATGGTTTAAATTCGTCTAATAGCACAGTTTTACCCACTCCTCTCAGACCAGTCAAAACCAAATTTTGAAGTATTGGACTTTGATTGATTAAATTGACGAACTCTCCTTTCTCGCTATTTCTACCTGCAAGATATGGAGGTGATAGGCCTGCACCCGGTCTAAAGGGATTCTTAAATAGTTGCATATTCTTTATTTTAATTTTTAGAACATAATATGGTTTAAAATAGTTCACAAAATGATGTGAATTCACAAAAAATTGAATTTTCACATTTATTCACAAAATAATGTAAATAAATGTGAAATTGCCTTTCATTAACTTAAATATTAGGTTCTAAAAGCCAATCTTCCTAAAATTAACACACAACAAATTTTGGTTTTTAAAAATAATTTTTCCTAATTCCCCTATCTTCGCCCTCAACACATCCCTTTTTCCATTGGCCAATAAAAATATTCCTGCATCACTGGCATCACTCAACAAGCAACAAAAAGCTGCCGTCACCGCCGAAGATAAACGTGTGCTCGTCATAGCCGGTGCCGGATCCGGCAAAACACAGTCGCTTCTCCAGAAAATTCTCTACCTTATCAATGAGAAAGGAGCAAAACCTTCTGAAATCCTTGCCATCACTTTCACAAAAAATGCGGCCAATGAGATGATAGATCGGCTCATCCTATCGGTAGATTTTGATGGAGAATACAAAGATATATTACCAGTAAAACGCTCTCTGAAAGTGCAAAAAATACCCATCGACGCAATCAAATACACCATACCAACTGGATACGAAATCTCACGATACGAACATTCCATGGTCTTTGTTACAATATCCTAAAGACGTATGGTGTCAGCGAATTTGACAATAAATTTAAGATCGTGCAGCGTTATGATATGGTACCTCAAAATAAGGACAATACCATCGAAAAGTCACATGATTTTTTGAAAGACAGTACCACTATTTTTATTAGATATGACACCTTTACCTATCTGGACACAAATGGTCTCGCACTAACCAAATGTCTTACAGAAATTGTCAAAATTGTCAAAATTGAAATTCCATTTGATAAACTAAAAACACAATATTCTGAAAGTATTTCAAATAAAAATATCATAAAAGCATACCAGATGATGATAAATCAGGAACACAGACAAAAATTACTTGATCTTAGGATGATTAAAAAATGGGAAAAAGAAGGTGCTTGTTGGTAAATGTCATAATAATTACAAGCTTTTAATAATCCTTTTTTGATTTTAAATGTTAATTATCAAAATGATGACTATATGGTTTTTATGTATTTAGCAGTTGTTTTGGTGACAGTTTTAGTCATGGAATTTGTAGCTTGGTCGGCTCACAAATACTTGATGCACGGATGGTTGTGGATTTGGCATGAAGATCACCATAAACCGCATTATGAAAAAGATGGTTTTTTTGAGAAGAATGATCTTTTTTTTCTGGTTTTTGCCATTCCTAGTATGATCTGCTATATAGTTGGCTCGTTATATTTTGATTACCGATTGGTATTATTTATTGGTATAGGAATTTCCATTTACGGGTTGATTTATTTTCTTATTCACGATGTATATATTCATCAAAGATTTAAGTGGTTCAGACAGTTGGATAATAAATATAGCAGGGCTATCCTTAGGGCACACGGTGCACACCACGCCAAGACCTATAAAGATGACGGAGAGTCTTTCGGTCTTTTGATAGTAAATCCTAAATATTTTTCCGTAAGGACTAAAAAATTAGCCTGAATGATTAAAGATAATAATTGGCATCGTATCCATTCATAGCTTTATAGATGAGTGCCTGAACTTTTATTCTATATTCTTTATTATTGAAAGTCTGATTATTTTTACCAGGATAGGTTCTGTTTGCACAAAATATATAAACTATTTTATGTATAGGATCAGCCCAAGCTGCGGTACCTGTGAATCCAGTATGCCCAAAAGTAGAGGATGATGCCAGTGAAGACATACTCTTTTGTTTACCTTCATCCATTTCTTTCATATCAAATCCAATGCCTCTTCTGGATGATTTTGGGTGTCTGGTGGTAAAAATATCCACTGTTTCGGGCTTTATATACTGGATTCCTCCGTAAGATCCTTTGTTAAGCAACATTTGCATCAAAACTGCCATATCTCCTGCATTGGAAAATAGCCCTGCATGACCAGAGATACCACCCATCATAGCTGCTCCCATATCATGCACATTACCCTGTAGTGTTTGAAGTCTGAAATAATTGTCTATTTCTGATGGAGCTATGTTGCTGATGGAATGTTTTAAAAGCGGTCTGAAACCTGTAAATCTAAGTCCGAGTGGCTTATAGAAATTTTGAAAAGAAAATTCGTCCAAAGTTTTGCCCGATTGGCCTTCCACCACTTTTTGCATTATATAAAAACCCAAGTCACTGTATTTATAATTGTTCTTCTCTCTCAACGTACTGTTCCAAATCATCTGATATATAGAATCTTTATAATCAGATCTCATAAACATGCCTTTTGCTACTGGAATATTATAGCTTTCCTGAAGTATGCCACTATAGTATCTTGGGTTGTAACCAAAACTTTTTTGCGGTAGTGTCGTTTTTTGATAAAATCCAATCCATGGAAATAATCTGGCATGATGTGCCATTATATCCTGAACAATCAAAAGGGCTTTATCCGTTTTGTCTATGCCGGCAATGTAGTTTCTTATAGGGTTATGAATATTTAGTTTATGTTCATCTACAAGTTTCATGGCTGAAATGGTTGTTCCCAATACTTTTGTTATAGATGCAATATCGTAAATGGTATTGTCGGTTACCTGATTTCCATCTTGTGATAATTTACCGTATGATTTTTGAAAAACAATCTTTCCATCTTTTGCAATCAATATCTGTCCGCCAGGGGATGCATGCAATTTGATCATTTCAGCCATAATACTATCGATTTTGTACAAAGTATCGCTGCTCAAGCCTACCATTTCAGGCTTTGAATAACCCAACCTTCCTAATGTACCCTTATATATTCCGTATCCGGCGATCCATTTATCATTTATACCTACAGGCAGTTTTCCTGAAATTTCATTGACTCCGAAAAGTGATTGTGCAGCAACATCCTGGGTGATGGTATCATTATCATAACAAAGGATAACATGTTGTGCAAAGTTTATTCTATTCAAGAGATATGGACTGCCAAAAAGCATAACAATTACTTTTGTTTTACCTTCAAGCTCCCTTATAAATTTAATGAGGCTGTCTGGTATTTCACGTGAGAAGTCGTTTTGTTTTCCGGAAGTGTGTATTCCTATTATTGCCACATCAAACTGACTCATTGTGGAAATCAATTGCTGGTATTGATGCGCCAACTGATTAGGCATAAGTTGATAATGTCTGGCATCCAGATAGCTATCTACTCTTTTTTGAAACCTGGACTTATGAATGACATTTACACTTAAAGTACCAATATGTATGCTATCAATTTTTTTTATAGGAATGAGATTGTTCTGATCAGATATGACGGTGATGGCTGCTTCAGTGAGTTTTTGCTTGATGGCAATGGTCTGATTGCGGTTAAGATAGCTTGAAAGTCCTGAAGAGTTGTGTTGAGGAGTTATATTTAAACCTATTTTATACTTTGCTCTAAGTATTCTTTCTATACTTTCGTTGAGACGGGATTCTGTTATTTTACTTGCTGCCACATATTCTTTGATAGCATTGATGGCTTTGGGGAGGTTTTCAGGTAATAGTATTACATCATTTCCTGCCATGAAAGCTTCCGCTTCAGCTATACCATTTGGAAAGTATTTTGTTATTCCTTTCATGTCCATAGCATCCGTAATCAAGAGCCCACTGTACCCCATATTATCTCTCAGAATATTTTTTATTACTTTATCAGAAAGTGTGGTCGGTCTGTTAGGTCTATCGTCCAGTGATGGAACGTGCAGATGACCAATCATCAAAGCCCCAGCACCCTGACTTGCCAAGCGTCTGAAAGGATAAAATTCTGTTTGTTCAAGTCTTTCCAAAGTATGATTAAGTACAGGCAATTCATCATGCGAGTCTATATCCGTATCTCCGTGTCCCGGGAAATGCTTTACACAAGACATTATTCCTTCATCTTCCATAGCTTTCATAAACATATAGCCTTTGGCAGTTACATTTTGGGGTATCTCGCCAAAAGACCTATCGTAGATGACAGGATTGGATGGGTTATTATTTATATCTACAGAAGGAGCAAAATTTATATTAATTCCAGCTCGTTTGCACTGTTTTGCAATATCACGACCCATCTCATAAATTAGTTTATTGTCTTGTATGGCACCCAGCATCAGTTGTTTAGGAAATGAGATGGTTTGCTTTGGAAATCTCATACCCAATCCCCATTCCCCATCAATTCCCATAAATAAAGGGATCGTAGAAAGTTGCTGATACTTATTGATAAGATTAACCTGTTCTTCCGGCGAGCCCTGAAAAAAGCAAAGACCCCCAATATGATATTTTTTAATATAATCAGATATGATTTGTTCTTCAATAATATTTCCTTTTGAATAGGTTCTGATCATAAATATTTGCCCTATTTTCTGATCAAGGGTCATTTCAGAAAGCTTTGTCCGGACCCAAAGGTCTTCTCGTTCCAGATAGCTTTGGGCATAAGAATATTTGACTGAAAAGGAGATTATCACAATCAGTGTTAAACAATATTTTATTTTACAAGATAGCATCACTGTCACTTCTTTGATTAAACGGATCATGTAAGAATTCATCAAATATTATCAATCAAACGCCAAATGTCTAAAAAAAACCCTTAATTATTTACTAAAATTTATCTTTGGTTTTGCTTTTTAAGGACTTCAGGATCAATAGAAAGAGCATTTTTCATATATTTATCTGCATTTGTAGGGTCGCCTGCATTCTTGTACGCATTACTAAGATTAAGAAATCCGGTGGCATTTTTTGGTTCTGCTTCAACAACTTTTGTGAAATATTTTACAGCTTCAAGATGATTACCATTTATTCCATTTACCACTCCCAGAAGTCTGAGTGTTTCAGAATCATTGGGAGAAAGTTGATAGGATCTATTAAGCAGGCTTTTTGATTTTTCTAGATTATTTTCCACCTCACCTGCTTGCCTCCCTGCATCTCTCAGTGATATGGCAAGATTCGTTTGAGCATCTTTAAAATCAGGATCAATATACAATGCACGTTCATACGCCGCTGCCGCCTTTTCATAATCTTTCAGATAATAGTGAGCATTGCCCATGATCAGATAAGCATTTTTATATGTTGGGTGAACCAAAAGCGACTGATTGAGATATTCGATGGCTTGTGAAAGCATTTCGCGCTTTTTAGTTTCATTTTTTTCTTTTGCAGCTTCGGTGGTTAATGCTCCGCCGGCAGCGTTTAAAACTTTTGCACTGTTTGTTGATGTTTTTACATCTGTAGTAAATAATTTAAAATCACTTTCCCAGACAAAATTACGTGTGATGGTCTTTATTGAATACAATGAAATGATAATACCCAAAGAAATATAAAACATTTGTTTTCCTAATTTTTCAAAAACATACCGCTGCATAAAATACCCAACCAACAAGGCAAATCCCAAGGATGGCATAAACATAAAACGCTCGGACATATTGGTACCTATAGGAAATACTACATTTGAGACAATGGATAATGTGATGAGGAAATAGGCGCACGCAAACCCAATAATATGCCTAGTTCTCAAACCTTTTAGAGCCAAGAAGGCAATAATAGCATATAATACCAGACTAATTAATACACCGATATCGTCAAAATGCATAATATCAATAAATCTAGGATAATAGTCATGGGTCAATGTATGCGGAAGTACTAATAATTGAACATATTTACCTAAAGTATAAATTATGGTCGCCACTTTTTCACCCAAATCAAAGGGGATATAGCTTCCATTGACCAGCTTAAGATATGGATTATTCATCAGTTCCATAGGAGTCCCGCCAAATTCATTTCCGAGGACAGCAGCCCTGATCATAAGAAACAATATAGTGGGCAAAAGGAGAACAGCACTTTTCATAATCGCGTCTTTTGCACTCATATCTCTGAAGTAGTATAATGACAGCGGAATAACTGCCAGAAATGTTATGGTATTTTCTTTGGAAAGGTAAGCTATAAAAAAGCTGAAACACGCTAAAATTATATACTTTGTTTGTTTTAGGTCCACATACTTTATCATAGCAAATAAGGCCATAATACTGCCCAACATACTCATAATCTCATCTCTTCCTTTTATATTTGCTACAGCCTCAGTATGCAGCGGATGAGCTGCATATATCAAAGCCGCAGCAAGCACCAGATATCTCTTACTTTCGCTATCATCTTTATAGCAAATTAAAGACAACAGCAACTTATACACCATCAAACATAAAAAACCATAAAGCATTATATTTATCAGATGACCCAGCCATGGAGATTTACCTACCAGTTGATATTCTAAGGCGAACATGGCTGGCGTGAAAGGTCTGTATCTTCCCCCTGAAACCAACTTTGCCTTTCCTTCCTCCTTAAAAAATCCAAAGAAAGTATCTTTGGTAAATAGTCCTTTTAATCCTGAAACACCCTTGGTAGTGTACATATTGTCATATATGACTATCGCATCATCCTGTGTAAACTGATGTGTAATAGTATTTAAATACAATACGACACCAAATATTAGAACTACCCATCCATGCCATTGATACTTTGATTCAATATCTATGTCTGAACTTTTTTTTGCTATATTTGGTAATTTATTTTGACTTTTATTATTCATAAGCACAAAGATATAAATAAAATAATTTTGTAATATGTATTCTATAAACTTATATTTTTATTAATCTGAAACACAAACCTAATAAATTAATAATACTGGTAGTATCTTCATAATTTATTTTATCTAAAATATTTTTTACTAAAGTTTTGTAATAAGGATGTATAAAAATTATCTTTACAACTTGTAGTTTAAGATAATGGAGCAATTTTTTATAATTCACAACAATTAATCAAAATATTATTAAAGCCATGAAACCCACAAGATTATTTGACTATATCGGAAAACAATTTGATGATGGTGCTTTAAAGCGATTCATAGGATCAAGAGAAGGGGATGAGTGGAAGTTTTATGGCACTGCCGAAGTTATCGAATTGTCGCGAAAACTTGCTTCTGGATTGTTGGATCTTGGCGTCGATCCCGGTGACAAAGTAGGATTAGTAGTCTATAAAAACCGACCTGAATGGGTTATCACTGATCTTGCCATCCAATATATCGGGGCTATTGGTGTCCCCATGTATCCGACCATTAGTTCTAGAGAATATGAATATATTATGAACGAAGCCGAAGTGAAAATATGTTTTGTAGGTATAGGCGATCTTTATGACAAGGTATCAGCGGCTCAGTCAAAAGTGGAGTCACTTAAAAAAATAATATGTTTTGACAAACAAGGTGGCAGACCATTTTGGACAGATGTGATGAATGTTAACAACCTGGAAGAAGTGGAAAAGCTAAGTCACCAAGTAAAATCTGATGATCTGGCCACGATTATTTACACATCAGGAACCACAGGCAATCCTAAGGGCGTGATGCTAACGCATAAAAATATAATCAGCAATGTAGAGAGTTGTTGCGAACTTCTACCGGTAAAAAGAGGAGAGAGAGTGCTCAGTTTTTTGCCCCTTTGTCACATATTTGAACGCGCAGTTTTGTATGTCTACACTTCCATTGGTACGGAAATATACTTTACAGGGACAGACAACCTAGGTGGTGAAACAGGAGACCTTGTAGGTGTAAAACCATTTTATTTTACCACAGTCCCAAGGTTATTGGAGAAAGTGTATGAAAAAATTTATAATAAAGGACTTGCATTGAAGGGAGTAAAGAAAAAACTATTTTTTTGGGCTCTTAGTCTCACTGATGACTTTGAACATGGCAAAAAATTTGCCGGTCTGGATGCCATCAAACGAAAAATAGCGGATAAACTGATTTTCAGTAAGTGGAGAGCAGCATTGGGTGGCAATGTGAAGGCCATAGCAACAGGCGCGGCTGCATGTCCCGCAAAAATAGCAAGAGTATTTTCTGCCGCAGGAGTGATAATTACAGAAGGCTATGGACTTACAGAGACTTCTCCTGTCCTAACGCTCAACCATTTTTATGACGGAAGCAATAAAATAGGGACTGTAGGAGTGCCATTGGATATATGTGATATTATCATAGACCGTACTGAAGGTGATTATAATGATGGAGAAGGTGAAATTATTGCCGCGGGTCCGAATATCATGTTAGGATATTATAAACAGCCAGAGCAAACAGCCGCCGTTTTTAAAGAAATGGATGGGAAAACATACTTTAGAACAGGAGATATCGGAACTTTTGTAGATGGACCGAACGGTAAAAAATATCTTAAAATTACAGACCGTAAAAAGGAATTGCTGAAAACATCCGGGGGAAAATATGTAGCTCCCGCACCAATAGAGAGCTTACTGAAAGAAGATTTCCTTATAGAGCAGGCAATGGTCGTAGGTGATCAGAAAAAATTTGTTTCTGCCTTATTAGTGCCATCACTGGACGCACTCAAAGTGTGGTGCGAAGGACATCACATACCATGGACATCCTTGGACGATATTATTCATAATGAAACTGTCATTTCCAGATTTCAGCATGCTATTGACAAGGTAAATACCAACTTCAGTCACATCGAACAGATTAAAAAATTTTCCCTTATCTCCAGTACATGGGAAGCCACCAGAAACGATGGCAAAGAATCAGAATTGACACCTACCATGAAGTTGAAAAGAAGAGTAATTCTTCAAAAGTATGCAGAAGAAATAGATAAATTATACTCATAAAAAAGGTAATGCTGAAAAGCAGATTGAAGCATCTAAAAAGAGAAGAGATAGATGTTGAAAAATGGGACGACATCATTAAAAAAAATCTTCAGTCCAGAATATATGCATTTAGTTGGTATCTCGATGCCATGACAGGCTGTAAATGGTCGGCGTTGATTATTGATGATTATTTAAGTGTATTCCCGATATTGATTAAAAATATTTTTTACATCCCTTATGTAACTCATCCTTATCTATGCCAGCAATTGGGTTTATTTTCAATAGATCTTGCATATATTGACGAGCATTCAAACTTAATCATCAAATATCTGAAATCAAACTTCTTAAAGACCGAAACAACAATAAACAGCCATTTTGCAGATGGAAAAAATATTAACTTTAGATCAAATCATATACTTCGTGTAGACCGTAATTACGCAGAAATTTCCAAAAATTACAACAGAAATACGAGAAGAAACATCATTAAGGCTGCTGAAGGGGGACTAATATTGGATGCATCAAATGATATACCATCGTTTATGGAGTTTATGAAAATCCATGATGAAACAGGCGTCGTAAGGCTCATAGAAAAATATATTTTACAGCTGGTAGAAACTTCTTTTAAAAAGGGAAGCGGGTCATTAATCATTGCAAAAGATGATACGGGTATACACTCAGCAGCATTCTATATTATAGATGAACATCGTATATATTTTTTACTTTGTGCATCAGATGCATCAGGAAAAGAGAGAAAAGCAATGTTTATGATTATTGACGACATCATCAGGAGATATGCAGGACTAAAATCTATTTTTGACTTTACCGGATCAAACATTGAAAATATTGCAAGGAGAAATGTAGGTTTTGGCGCTAAAAAGGAAATTTATTATTACCTTAAATTACATTGGGCCTTTTTTTAATATTTCATAGGTATGGCCCTTTAAAATTTATCATGATAGTGGTCATCTTAAGTTTGATGTTAATATTAAAGTGTCCCCGTCTTACAAGACAACATTTTAGCTAAATTAGTTAAGATAGCATTTAATTTTTGATCACACCTGGAAAACTCGCCGTCTTAACTATACAATCCAATTGCTGCACATAATCTCTTTTTTCCTTACCCGGTGCAAATACAAAGGCATCAATAAACACTATCTCCCCCTTGGCTTCATTGTGCAATACATAGGAAACAAAGGGTCCACCCATAAAGTCATTGACTGTCTCCCAAATGCCCCGTACTTCCTTTATGTACACATTATTATGGATGTAAGTGTATTCATAGGTAGGCAGATCGATGATATTAGTACTCATGTAAGCATCTTCAAAACCTGTACGGATAAATTCTTTTCCATATTCATTTCTCATTTTTATAATGTTATCCATCGTAAACTGTCTTTTATCTTTATATGGAAATTTTCTTATCACCAGACTTTGATTGATCTCTTTATTATCCATACGGAGCCATATAAAATTACTTTTTTGCATAGCTTTCTGATACAATCCAGGTACTTTCATACTGAGTCCAAAACTGTCTAATACAAGCTTCGATAAATCCCTGTTGACGTCCTGAATACCATACACAGTTGCAGTTAGATTTTTTAGGTCATGTTGATTTATTTTCTTTGAAATAGTGGCAAAATGTGTCCTGATGGCTTTGGAAAGATTCTCTTTGCCATTGGCAAAAATGTATATAAGGATTTGATCTCTGGCCCACTTTTCATGACCAATGGTGGTAGTGTAAGTTGGATCTGTGACAGCTCTTGAAAACTTTTCTTTTCCCATATCTTCCATCAACATTCTGGTGGCTGCAGATAATGTATCACTCACATCAGCAACCAGAACAAAAGTTCGCAATTCTCTTTTGAGCGGCTTAGCGTTAAGCTCTTCGGGCATCATAAATCTGACATCAAAAATAGGCTCCTCGGCAGGCATAACAGGATATGCTGATTGAAAATAATATATCAAAGTATCACCTATAGGACCTTCATACATTTGTTTATCTGCCAGCACTACTACATCATTGATACGCCCCATGGCGACCGGTTTGTTTTTGAATCTTTTAGCAACATCACTTTTACACGACGCAAATGATAAAGAAACTATTAAAATTGAAAAGATATATTTTATTAATGTATTCATCCTTATTAAGATATTGATTGAGTATGTTTATTTTTAAGATGCAAAAGTAAAGGTTTTTGGTGTCTCTTTTTAAAAATAAACCATCATTTATACTAAAGTGACGTAGTTATTGAATTCATATCAGTATAACTTTTTTAGAATTCAATACGTTGTAGAGTTGAGCTTTTCAATACTAAATAATTTTAAATCATTATGCTCAGGATTTTCTTTATACTAGTATCGATTTCTTTCTTAAACGCATGCAAACAAGATAATCATCCGGATGTATCGGGAATACATGCAGACATACTAATACACCGCACTGAAAAAGAAATATCAAAAATACGAAATATCAATGATGTAGATAAGATCGTTAAACGCCATCCAGCATTTTACAATCTTTATTTTAAGGAAATACTAAAGTTCCCTGACAGTACTAATCGGGATAGTTTGTATAAAAGTTTACAACTGTTTTCAACAGACTCTATATCAAATGACCTTTTTGAAAAGGTGGAAAAAAAATATAGTGATTTGTCCGCTATAAAAGCTCAGACAGATCAGATGTATAGATTTTTATTTTATTATTTTCCGGACAGATCTTCCGTTCCAAACCTGTATACATTTATCTCAGAATTTGGATACCAGATTTTTATTTTTGAGGATGACGATGGCAAGGATGGAATAGGGATCGGGTTGGATATGTTTTTATATCCTGATATAAATTATAAAATGATTGATCCGGACAATAACAGTTTTTCGGATTATATCACCCGAACATGGAACCAAGATCATATTGTAAAAAAAGTAGCTGACTTATATGTGGCGGATATCGTTGGTGAAGCACCAGGCCACAGACTGATAGATCAGATGATTCAAAATGGCAAAATGTTATACATTACTGATTTGTTGTTGCCATCTGTTCATGACAGTATAATTGTAGAGTATACTGGTAAACAATTAAATTGGTGTCAGGAAAATGAACTTCAAATGTGGTCTTTTTTCTTTGACCAGAAATTATTTTATGAATCTAATCCGGCCAAAATAAGTAAATACATCAATCCTAGTCCAAAAAGTCCTGATATGCCCGACGAAGCACCCGGACGTACAGCCAATTATATAGGTTGGCAAATAGTCAGAGCTTATATGGAAAGATACCCGTCCACCACACTAAAACATCTGATCGATATGAAAGACAGTCAGATGATCATGGAAAAATCAAAGTATAAACCCAAACAAAAGTGATGAGGTAACACACTCGAATCAATGGATAGAAATACGTAAAAATGTGAAAAACAACTGAGTACGGGAACTTATTTGCCTGCTTTTATGTATGAGTGAATGAATAGTTATATCTTTGCACCATAATAAATCGATAAAAGATGTTTAATTTAGTATTTGGCTTAGGCGGACAGGAGTTAATGGTAATTGGTCTGATCATTCTCGTATTTTTTGGAGGTAAAAAAATTCCTGAATTAATGCGGGGTCTTGGCAGTGGAATCAGAGAATTTAACAACGCTAAAAATAACATAGAAGCAGAAGTTAAAGAAAACATGAAGGAATTAGATTCCAAAAAGTAATTTGTCCCACATTTGAAAATAATAAACCTGAAGGGAGTATTTCATTCGGGTTTATTATTTTTTGACATATAGTCTATATCAAATAATTGGTTCCCGACGATTTAGAAGTATTATAGCGTATACCCAAAAATTAGTTTTAATTCCTGATGTCCTGATTTATTTCTTATTATTCCTTTGGAAGTATATTAATTTCCATTCCTATGATAATAATCAAACTGCAAACCCAAATCAAACCTATTCCCTATTCCCTATTGCGTATAAATATTTTGCCCTGATTAAATCAAGGTTTTCAATGCCTTTGGGTTGTGATTTGGAAAATATTATATAGTAATTTAAATCGGTGGCAAGTTTCCCTAATTTTCTGAAACTGGCCACAAATTCAAGTTCCGCCATAAATCTCTGGCCATAAATATAATCTCTCTCAAACTCAGGAAAGACATCCGGTAAGACGGGTACAACCAGTTCTGAATTTCCACTCCCAAAAAGTACCACTCCTATTTTTGAAGAACTCAACACTCGAACATGATTAAATGTCTGCCGATAAGTCCAGCCCAGTGTAAGGACGATAGAACCAATTTTAAAAATATCATTGTGTATAAAATCATAGTGTTGCGTGAGACTGATCAATTCTGTCTTATCCGGTCTGTTGGTGATTTTACTTCCCAGAATGATGGCTTCAGATGAAAGATTAAAGTAAGTATCTTTATTCCCACCCAGATAGTCTGAAAAATTGATCCATGAACTGATTTTAAAATAGTCAAAAGGACCAAAAGTTTTCTGGCTTCTGATAAATAAATCACCATAGTAAATTTCGGCATTTAAAATCAATCCCGTACCTTTCATGTCTCCAATCATTTTGTCAAGCGGATGATTTGAACCAATATAGAATTGAAAAGAAACAGGTGTAAGTGAACTTTTGGTAAAAGGAATTTTTTTACCAAAAATAAACCGATTAATCCCTGCTACTGGATTTATTAAACTACCTGTCACTTTTCCTATAATGGGATATTGGTTATTGGCTGGATAATTCCAAGCGTAATCTGTAAGTCGGTAGATCACTTCTCCTAAATATAACCCTCCAAGTGTCGTTGTATAGAAGTCAATGCTGCTCGCAGGCTTTGTCTCCCCTAAAAACTCTCACATCAAACTTCCTCCCACTACATAAGGTACTGACTGCCAGAAATTCATATGATTCATACGGGCAGTATTAAAAAACAATGATCCATGAATCGGATGCCCAAGCCAATTTGTAGGAAAGCATCTCCATCCGTCAGAAATCCCCTTTTAAGATTTAATTTTCAGGATGAAAGACTTACACCTGACCAGTCTACCAGCATAATATGTGTATCAAATCTGTTTATAATAAAATTTACTCCAGTGATATCAATTATCGGTCTGAAATATAAGGGGTGAATATTTTGAGGAATGACTACTGTGTCTCTTTTTATATTCTGACCTTGAAACACTGAACTTATGAAAGAAAAAATCATTAACAAAAAAAATGTTTTAAAGCTTTTCATAGTAAAAAATGTGATAAATACTTCAATTATAAAAAAATCTGATATAATTCAGATATATTTGGTGATTCTTATCAATACTTTATATGATATTAACCGTGTGAACTAAATGGAATATATTTCTGGTCATACCATAGTCTTTATTATTAATTCATTAAGAAAAATACCTACCGATTTAACAGGTCTATGGTCGGAAATCAATCAAAATTCAAGATTTAAAAGTTGTACCATCTACTTTACAAAATATGCTGGTCATGCTTTGGAATTGGCTTTCCAGGCAAGCAATGGGCGGGCTGATTTAATAGTAGCTGTAGGTGGAGACGGAACATTTAATGAGGTAGTAAACGGCATACTAAAATCGGAAAATAAAAACACCGCGCTGGCATTGATACCAAATGGGACCGGAAATGACTTCTGCCGTGGTCAAAGTATAACCTATAGCCAGGAAAAATTTATGGTTGCTTTAAAAAATAAACATTATATCCATTTTGATGCAGGCTTGATATCACAGGGTACAAATCTAAAATATTTTCTGAATGTTGCTGATCTGGGTTTTGGTGGACATACCGCTAAAATACTTAATAAGCAACGCCAAATGGGTTTGAAAGGAAGCTTATCATACTCTGTGGCAATATTAAGGTCTTTTGGATCATTCAGAAAACCGGAAGTAAATATCATCGCTGATGGCAAACCACTCTATAATGGTAAACTTATGATGTTGACAATATGCAATGGAGATACTTTTGGCAACGGATTAATAATACACCCAGGAGCTAAGCCTGATGATGGCTGGCTAAATATTACGTTACTGGGAGAAGTGACACTCTGGGACTATGTATCCAATATTTTCAAATTAAAAAAAGGGGTTAAAATAAAACATCCCAGTATTTCTTATCATACAGCAAAGAAAATAAGTTTTACTATCATAAAAGGCCATGCGTCCATTGAATCTGATGGTGAAATTGTCGGCGATGGTGATGCAGAGATAAGTATATTATCTGGCCATTTAAAAGTATTGAAATATTAATCCAGACACAACTGCCCTAAATATTCTACCCTGCCCATCCTTCTCTATCCAAACTTCTGTATTGAATGGCTTCTGCTAGATGTTCAATTTTGATGTCTGCACTACCGGCAAGGTCAGCGCCCGTTCTGGCAACTTTTAGTATTCTATCGTAAGCCCGGGCAGAAAGTTGAAGCCTGGTCATTGCTGTTTTCAACAGGTTAATTCCTGCTGGGGTTAACTCACAAACATCTCTTACCATTCTGCTTGGCATCTGAGCATTGCAAAATATACCCGGTTGATCTTTGAATCTTTCATCTTGTATTTTCCTGGCACGAATCACTCTTTCAGCAATTTGCTCGCTTGTTTCACTTTTGTACTCGTGGCTGGAAAGCTCGTCATACGAAACTGGTGTAACTTCCACATGTAAGTCTATTCTGTCGAGTAAGGGGCCAGATATTTTAGTCAGATATTTTTTAACTACTCCAGGTCCACAAACACAGTCTTTCTCAGGATGATTATAAAAGCCGCATGGACAAGGATTCATAGATGCAATGAGCATAAAACTTGCCGGATAATCAACAGAAATTTTAGCTCTGGAAATAGTGACCTTTCTCTCCTCCATGGGTTGTCGCAATACTTCAAGTACTTGCCGCTTAAATTCAGGCAATTCATCCAGAAAAAGAACACCATTGTGCGCCAGTGAGATTTCACCAGGATTGGGATTGGAACCTCCACCAACAAGCGCCACATCACTTATAGTATGGTGAGGAGACCTGAATGGGCGTTCTGTGACAAGAGATGAATTTGCCCCCAGCACTCCTGCCACAGAGTGAATTTTTGTGGTCTCCAGTGCTTCATAAATATTTAGAGGTGGTAAAATAGTGGGAAGTCGTCTGGCCAGCATTGTTTTTCCTGCGCCGGGAGGTCCTATAAGGATTACATTATGCCCACCTGCTGCAGCAAGTTCCAGCGCCCTTTTAATATTTTCCTGCCCTTTTACATCGTTAAAATTGACAGCATACTGGTTGCTGGTATCTGCAAATACTTCGCGGGTATCATAAATAAGCGGACTAAGTTCAATTTTTTCATTAATAAAGTCAATTGCTTCTTTAAAATTTTCTACTCCATATACATCAATACCACTGACTATAGCTGCTTCGCGTGCATTGGCTTTTGGAAGTATAAAAGAAAGAAAACCTTCCTTTTTGGCCTGAATAGCTATCGGTAATGCCCCTTTGATAGGTCGGAGCTCTCCATCAAGAGCAAGTTCTCCCATAAAGATGGTTTTGTCAAGATTTTTATTGTTCACCTGCCCTGTCGATGCGAGGATCCCCATCGCAATGGGTAGATCATAAGAAGAGCCTTCTTTTTTAATATCAGCCGGTGCCAGATTGACAACAAGCTTTACTCTGGGCACATTAAGCCCAATGTTTTTTATGGCTGCCTCAATACGTTGCCAACCTTCTTTTACGGCATTGTCAGGAAGGCCGACCAGAAAGTACATTTGTTTACCTGCAGCCACCGTTCCACCTGCGTTGACTTCTACCGTGATGGTTTGGGCTTCAACGCCGTGTACTGCACTTGCAAAAGTTTTTGAAAGCATCTTTCAGTTTTTCTTTTATGGTCTAAAGGTAGTAAATTTTTAAAATATCATGACTTGACTTTTCGTATTATAAAAACTATGCCATCAAAAATTACTCAAGTTATGCTAATAAAACTATCTATTTTCATCTGAATCTTCTTCATCAACCGGACCGTTAAGCTTCCACAATATAAAACCAAATCCAGCAATAAGATGCAAAATTATAACAGCGACAAGTATTTTTGTTATCATGATACAGGGTAAAAAACGTAAATATCGAACTTTTTTTTTGTGGCTTTATATGATGATTATCATTTCGAGTAATCTTTTGATTTTATTCAAGTTAAGATACTTTTGCAACCAACATTTAACATTGATTGTTAATAACTTTTTTAGTCAAATAGTTTTGCATAAAATATTATCTTTGCACTATGATTCGTACAGATATTTTAATAATCGGAGCAGGTCCGGTAGGTTTATTTACAGTATTTGAAGCAGGATTATTAAAGATGAAATGTCATCTTGTAGATTCTCTGGGACAACCTGGAGGACAACTGACTGAGATTTATCCCAAAAAACCCATTTATGATATTCCTGGGTACCCTAGTATATTGGCAGGTGATCTTGTCAGCAATCTCATGAAGCAGATTGAACCCTTTAAGCCGGGATTTACACTGGGTGAAAGAGCGGAAAAACTTGAAAAAGTAGAAGATAAACTATTTAAACTTACCACCAGCAAAGGCACTACAATTTACGCACCCGTGGTTGCTATAGCTGGTGGTTTAGGTTGTTTTGAACCTCGCAAACCACCTATTGCAAATATCGAACAGTACGAAGACAAAGGAGTAGACTATATTATTAAAGATCCTGAAAAATATAAAGGTAAAAAAGTTTTGGTTGCCGGAGGAGGGGATTCTGCGCTGGATTGGAGTATCATTCTTGCAGATATAGCAGACGAAGTTTCTCTGGTGCACAGACGAACATCATTCAGAGGAGCGCTTGATTCTGTTGAAAAAGTGATGGAACTGGCACATGCAGGAAAAATAAATCTAATCACCAATGCTCAGGCCATTGGCTTAAATGGAAATGGAGTCTTGAAGGAAATCATAATTGAAGAAGAAGGTAAAGGAAATTATGCATTTCCGGCAGATCATTTCATTCCATTATTCGGTTTGGCTCCAAAACTTGGCCCTATAGGAGAGTGGGGACTGGAAATCAAAGACAACGCTATCGTAGTAAACACAGTGGATTACTGCACAAATGTGTCAGGCATATATGCTATAGGTGATATTAACACTTATCCCGGCAAACTTAAACTTATTCTATGTGGCTTCCATGAAGGAACTTTAATGGTACAATCTGCCTTCAAATACATTTATCCTGAGCAGAAGCTGTCCTTTAAATACACAACTGTATCCGGCGTTAATGGATTTGAGTAAAATATCCTAAACATGTAACTTAAGTAACATTGCTCAACGTAAACATACGTTATTTTTACAGGTCTATAAAAACAAAGACAATACCACTCCATGGAAAATAATTTAATAAAAGTCACTGTCATAGACAGGGAAGATATTGAGCATTGCCTTGATGCACCCACTGATATGTCAATGAATATGATGGAGGTGTGTAAATCTCACGAACTACCAGTAGAAGGTACTTGTGGTGGTATGGCATTATGTGCTTCGTGTCATATGTATATCTTAAGTGAACACACATTGTCAGAACCTTCAGAAGACGAAGAAAACATGCTGGATCAGGCCTTTTTTGTAAGACCTAATTCAAGGCTTGGATGTCAGATAAAAATTACAGAAGACATCGATGGGTTGAAAGTACAATTGGCACCTGTGAGTTGAGTATTGATTACTCAATCTTTTACGATCTTTTTTGAAATTACGTTTCCACCTTCTTCATAAATTGTTAGGATGTATATTCCAGGATTTAGATTAATTGTGTTTATATGAAATTCGGATTGATTGTTTATTTAGAAATTGCTTACTTCTTGTCCTATTTTATTTCTAAAAATAATCTTTCCTTTAATCTGTTTCTCAAATTTTAAGTTAACTATTTGACTTGTCGGATTTGGATATATTGTAACTCCGTTATTTAGGTTTTCATCTTTCGTTCCAACGGTGATGCATCCTGATGACCAACTCGCTTGATACAATCGTACATAATTGAACTGAAAATAACACCTCAATTTTATATTTTCTAAAGGATCAGTAACAGAACAAAAATATTCAGAATCCAAGAAATAATCAATATCTCCTATACCTTCAACCCAAGTTATATCTTCCTTTCCAGAATGATTGCATTCAAGGAATAATCTCTTTCTTGGCTTCTGGTCTTCTAGCTGCACTGTATCAATATGCAAAACTTTAAGAATCTTACATGTATCACCTACTTGAAGATTAAAATCGAAATGCACGAATTCTTCATTGTCTCTCCATTCAATGAACCTATTATTTTCTTCTCTAAAATATCGATTTGTTGGCATCCAGGAAACGACATTTCCACTGGGTTTTTCAGCCTTTAGTAATTGATAATAAGTCGTATTATTAAGTGTAGACTTTGCAAATGAAAAAGTTAAAAGCCTTGATTCTATATTACAATTCATCTTTTCCATTATCCCGAATATAAACCTTCCCATTTTTTTCTCTAAAAAACTGGTTTGATCCTTTCCATCCAGGATTTTTAGGATCATCAATGATTTGTTCGTAATAGTAATCTCCACTAATCAAGATGCTATCTTTTCTAAATGACAATTGGTAATCTGCCGCTTGGCTAGTTGCAAACTGATCATTATGCATTTGCCAAACATTATCATTGCTAACAAATTTTAACGATCCTTGAGCATGGCATATTACAACTTGATAACAAAAATAGCAAGAATAATGTATTTCACTTTGTTCATTTGTAATCATTCACACTATATAATCTTACCCCTTATCAGGATTTGATTTTTTTAATCAATAGACAAAAATAAACAAAAAAATCGAAAATTATAATGTTACTTTTTTTGCTTAGTCTCTAATATTCCATTTCAACGACAGATTTTTCCACCTTACCCCCTAATTGAGGAGCAATTTTTTCTATACGTACAATTGCGCCATTTACGTTTCCAAGCTCATCTCTGAATCTTGATATGATATTAAAAACTACGGTTTCTATTAGCTTTTGCGTCTTTTCCATTTCCTCTCTACAAATTTTATACAAGCTTTCGTAATTGACCGTATCGTAGATATTATCATCAGATGAGTCAAAAGTTTTAAGGGTCACCTCTGCATCAATTATAAAAGTATTGCCAGCTTTGCGCTCTTCTTCATAAAAACCATGATATGCATAAAATTCAGCTCCTTTGATGGCTACTTTTGTTTTCATCTGTATATTTTGTTAAGTTGTTGAAATTGTGTGAGATGTGAAGTTAAAAAATATTGATTGATTCACAAAGCTAGCCGTCGGGAATTAATCATTCAGGTTTGTGGGCTTGCTACGATTAGGGAATTAATCTGTATATTTTATCTATAAAATTCAAGAAGAATAGCTAAAATGTGTAATTACAAGATAAAGCATCATGACTGCAGTGTTAACCTGCTTTCAAAAATAAACTTTATTTGCCTACAAGCATTTTTATACCAGCTAACTCTTTATACTTCTCTCTTGCTTCACCCGCGGGTACGCCAAAATACGTCTTTCCACCTTCCAAATCCTTTGAAACTCCACTTTTTGCTAATAGAATCGTATGGTCACCAATACGAAGATTTTGGGCTACACCTACTTGACCGTAAATCACACAATTGTCACCGATTATTGTTTTGCCCGCAATCCCGGTTTGTGCCGCAATAAGACAATGTTTGCCTATTACTGCCCCATGACCGATATGTATCTGACAATCCAGCTTGGTCCCTTCCCCGATGATGGTCTCTCCGGATACACCACGACAAATCGTACACCCTGCTCCTATTTCTACATCATTTTCAATAATTACTTTTCCACCGGATCGCCATTTGTGATATTTGCCATCAATTTTTTTATAATAAAATGCATCCGTCCCAATCAAAGCCCCTGCCTGCACGATAACATTGTCACCCACCACCGTATCATCTCCAATAAAGACACCGGACTGAATATAACAATTTTTGCCTATGGTCACATCATGTCCAATATGTACTCCGTGATCTATGTGACTTCCTTCGCCAATAATAAGATTTTCGCCCCGATCCGCAGTAAGATACTTCATAGGTCTGTGATCCCATACGATCTGATTATACACAGCAAAGGGATCGTCAGTGATCAGAAGAACTTTACCAGGTGGACAATCTACAGCCTTATTAATAATGATGATTGTAGCAGACGAAGTAAGTGATTTGGTATAATACTTTTCAATATCTACAAATGTAATATCTCCTTCCCTGACCTTATGAATTTCATTAATACCTGTGGCATATAGAGATTTTTCGCCTGATATACTGAGATGATATTTATCAGCAATATCAGTGACAGAAATAGGTTTTGAAAAGTTCATCAGGATTGATATTGGTTTTATTTGCGGAAAATTAGTTTTTTACGAGCTTTGCATTGACAAGTTTATACATAAGTCTATTGATATCTTTATCATTAAGTTTTAGTATTCCTTTTAGATATACAGCGTCAGCAGAATATTTTACTCCTTCAGTTGCTTCTACTTCCATCACTGTCTCTGGACCGGCACCACCGCAAAAAAAACACATGCTGTATGGAAATGCTGAAAAAATAAATTCCTTATGTGATTTATAACCTTCCACAGGAATAATATACCCTTTGATCGTTACTTCTTTACTTTCAAGACCCTTTACTGTTTCGCTAAATACAGGTTTATCAATTTTAAAACCCATAAGTTCGTCGTATTCTTTTTTGTAACTGATTTTTGAAAGTGTCTTCCAAATGTTATCTTCTTTTCCACCGGTCTGAGCTGATGCTAATACGGAAAAAGATATCAGGGAAATTATAATTAAGGGTAATCTCATGGTTTTGTTTATAAAATTATTCAAATATAACGGCATTTTCTAGTGTATAAAGCAAACTGCTGGCATCTTTTGGATTAATAAGTAATGTACCTATAACCCTAACTTTTCTTTCTGTTATTTTTACTTTCTTATTGTCTTTCATAAATACCTGCATAGCTGTCTCGGGACCTGCTTTACCGCAAAAAAAACATGTACTTTGAGGAAATTTGCTGAGCATAAAATGACTTTGTGTCACTTGCCCCGTCAAGGGTATAATATAGCCTTCCACCTCAATCTCTTTACCATCCAGCTTATCAACTACTGATGAAATCTTAGGCTTTTTGGTTTCGAGCATGTACTCCGGGTCATAAGATGTTTCAAAAGTCACCATTCCTAAGGTGAACCAAATATCTTTGGGTTGTGTCATAGCATCACTAACTATAACCAACAATATAAATGACAACAAAAATACTGATTTTATTCTGGTTTTCACAAATTTTAAACTACTATGATCATAAACGAATGAAACCTGGATTTGACACCAAAGTTCATTTTATTTTTCTGATAAAGTTTTGTTAATGTCCGTTTTGGCAGCCTGAATAGCAGGAATAAGAGCCGCAACAAATCCCAAAACCAATGCAACTCCAAACACAATCCATTCTTCTGCCAACCATTTCCAACCTGTAAAACTATACCTGAAATCTGCTTTTAAATGTTTTGCCACTAGTTCCATCCCTATATGACTTAGTATGGTACCAATAACAAAACCTATCAACGCTAAAATCAATCCTTCCAGTATAATTAATGCAAATACTTTTACCCGTCCTGCACCAAGTACCCTGATAAGGGCCAACTCATATTTACGTTCGCGCATACTTTTGAATAATGAAATAAAAATACTTAAAGCTGAAACTATGGCAATCAATATGGCCAGACTTCTGAGTGCGTCAGTTCCAACACCGATCATATTATACAAACGATTGATCTCAATAGCAGGTGAAGCGGCTTGCATATCAGAATTTTCATTGATATTTCTGCCGAAATTAAGCGCCTGAAAATTCGTTCTGCTTTTATACTGAATAAGTACAGAAGTAATCTCCTGCTCCGGATGATTCAGTAAGTCTGCATTGCTATTATCGTGAGAGTGATCACTGTGATCATGACCTTCATGTGTTTGACCTGCTTCTTCTTCGACACTTGCTTCCTCATGTTCATGTACAAGCCATATCGTCGCGGTATTAGTAAGGATCAACTGATCCAGAACACTACCTGTGCCTTCCAGGATACCAGCTACCATAAATGATGAATGATCATGTGACATATCATCATCTTCATTAAATCCATGCGAACTTACAAATTTATCGCCAACTTTTAGTCCTGTATCGTCAGCTACTGACCTTCCGATAGTTACTTCAAAGTCTTTGGTCCATAAAGCTCCATCATTTAGTTTGCCATTATATAAATCGACCAAATCATGATTAGTACCAACAATACGAAATGACTTAAAATTGTCTCCCAATGATAAAGGGATGGCTTTTTTGATCAGCGGATGAAGATCTTTGAGTAGTGGTGCTGCCTTTTTGATCGGAATATTTCCGGTAGGGTTGTCGATATGGTACATACTGCAAAGAATCATTTGAAGCGGACTTCCTTTGGCACCCACTACCAAATCAATTTCAGCGAGATTTTTATCAAATTTCTCCTTCAGTTGCGAATTAAACAATAATAAAAACGATATCAGCCCTACACCCAGCCCAAAGAGTATAATACTCATCAGCAGATTGAGCGGATTTTTAATGATATTTCTCCAGGCCAATTGTAATATGCTCATAACGTTTGCAGGATCACACGGTTAGCAATTTTATCTTTTAATCTTGTGTCATGAGTCACCACAACCAACGCAGAACCGGCAGCTTTGGCTTGTTCGTGGAGAAGATTAAGTACTTCTTGACAGTTGATATCATCCAGTGCTGATGTAGGTTCGTCTGCCAGAATCAGTTTGGGCTGATTGATCAGTGCCCTGGCAATGGCTACTCTTTGTTTTTCACCTTGACTAAGATCTTTAATATTTTTATCCGATTTATGCCCAATATTTAGCCGGTCCAATAATTGTTTAGCTGCTTTTTTATCTGCCTTTTTTCCGGCAAGACTTTGTGCCAGCACCACATTTTCTAATACAGTCAAAGCATCGACAAAATGATTTTGTTGAAAGATAATACCTATATTTTGTCCTCTAAACGTATCAAGACCTGCATCAGAAAGTTTATTAATCTCAGTGCCGGCTATATTTACAGATCCCTTCTGGATCGTTAGAATGCCCCCTAGCAAATGAAGTAACGTTGTTTTACCTACACCGGAAGTACCCAGTATAAGTAAAATATCCTTTTCTTCGCAGATTATGTTCGGAAATAAAATGTCTACACCTCCCTGATATTTATATGTAAGATTATTTGTCGAAATCATGGTACAAAGGTATTGAATTCCAAAGTAGAAACGATAAAAATATGTTTTATGTTTTTGAAAACCTTAGCCTGTACCTTTAGCCCATAATTTTTGTCTATTATCCGTGAGAAATTCTACTTTTGTAATTTATATTATATTTGAAATAAATATTGATTAAGACACCGCAGTTTATAAAAATTCTAATCATCCTTATCTTCGCAGGGCTGTTATACTTCCAACTTACAAAGGGGGAAGGTATAGAAGCTGTCTTGACCATCTGGACAAAGCAAAAACATAATATTCGACTCCAGTATTTTTTATTTGTTATTATTTTGATGCCCATCAACTGGTGGCTGGAAGCATTAAAATGGCAAAAACTGATGTCTCCTCATCAGCATATTAACATTATAAACTCGGTGCAAACGATTCTGGCAGGAGTAGCGGCCGGCTTAGTTACACCAGCCAGAATAGGAGAATATGCTGGACGATTAATAACTTCTGATCCAAACCGCAAAACTCAGGTAATTTCTGCAACATTACTGGGCAGTATTTCACAGAACCTATGCAATATTGTGGGTGGCCTTATTTTTAGTTATTATTTTCTTAAATCAGTATTTCTTGTTACTTACCATGACCATCTGACGTTTATAGTTATAGTAACAGTACAGGTGGGCTGCTTAATAGGTTTGTACTACAATTTGCCAAAAGTGGCACATTTTATTGAGAGAAAGGCGGGCAACAGGTTTATACTTAAATATAGCACTAAATTGAAAAGCCTTGACTTATATAGCACTTCTCTTTTAAATAGTGTATTGACCATATCGGCTACCAGATATATTGTATATTTTACGCAGTATATTTTTATCATGAAGTTTTTAGGTTCGGATCAGAGTTTTGTTGCGCTGAGTGGCAATATTGCTGCTATATATCTGATCCAAACAGGTATTCCTTTACCTGCCTTTTTAGGTATATTTGCCAGAGGAGAGATTGCTGTCATAGTTTGGTCTGGTCTTGGTATCGATAAATTCATTGCATTGACAGCAACTTTTGGCTTGTGGTTTATCAATTTGATTATACCCTCATTGGCTGGAACTGTAATCCTTTTTAAAACCGATCTAAATAAATATTTAAAAAATAAATGAATAATTCAGTAAACCTTCGCACTATATCTATTATCATTTTTACAATGATGATGTTGGTATTATTGTCGTTCAATAAGACATCAAAAACAGTAATCAGTGATGATTGCAGCATATCAAATTCTGTATTTCAGCATGGAGAGAAGTTGGTTTATAAATTATTTTACAATTGGGGGCTTATATGGATACCTGCTGGTGAAGTGATCTTTACTGTCAAAGAATCTGACCATACATATGAAATGAAAGCAATAGGTAAAACCTACCAAAGCTATGAAAACATCTTCAAAGTAAATGATTATTTTTATTCAGAAGTAGATAAAAAGACATTGTTTCCAAAAAACTTTGTTAGAATTGTAGAAGAAGGAAATTATACACTTTATGATAGTATTTCCTTTGACCAGCCAAGAAATATAGCCGTGTCATATCATGGTAAAACAAAAGATTCTGCAAAACCACAAACCCATGTAGTAAATCAATGTATGCAGGACATAGTATCAAATATCTATTATATGAGAAATTTACGTACGGATGATATGAACAAAGGCGATAAGTTTGCTGTAAAAATGTTTTTTGATAAAGAAGTTTTTCCGATCAATGTCAGGTATGATGGAAAGGAAAAAAAAGACATCAAAGCGCTTGGTAAATTTAATACTATCAGGATTATTCCGGATCTGGTAGAAGGCAAAGTATTTAAAAAAGGAGACCATATGAAACTTTGGGTTTCTGATGATAAAAATAAAATTCCACTTTTGATAGAATCCCCGGTTTCAGTAGGAAGTATCAAAGCTGTACTAAAATCTCATAGTGGATTGAGATATGCTTTGGATTCAAAAATAAAGGAGTAAGTGATGTTAAGATTTACAATTAAACAATTGCTATTTCTACTGATCATTGGTACATTTATACTTGCAGGATTGTGGGTTTATATGAAAAACCATATGTTTGAAGTCAGAAAAGCAGAGAATACGACCATAGTTCTTGAAAAAATAAAAACGGTCACAAAACTAATCAGTGTAGAAGGTCAGTTTTCAGAATTGTATAACTATAAAGAATCTTATGAATATGATTTTTTTAATCTCTTTTCTAAAAAAATCCTGCTCAGGGTCAATGCAAGAGTTTCTGTAGGCTATGATTTTGAAAAAGTGAACATCAGTATAGATAGCTTGAATAAGACTGTGACGCTCAATGAATTGCCACAGCCAGAAATCCTTTCTATAGATCACGATCTTGACTATTATGATATCAGTGAAGGGACTTTTAATAGCTTTACCAATGAAGAATATAACATGATCAACAGAAAAGCAAAAGAGCTGATAGCCTCCAAAGCAAAAAATACACCATTGCTGGCAACCGCTGAAAAACAAAAAAGTGAATACTTATCAATGATGGAAATGGCCCTTCAAAGTGCCGGATGGAAACTTATTATAAAAGGCGCAAAGCCGGTTCTTGATTAAAATATCTCGAAAAGATGAAATATATATTTGTTTTTATTTTTTTAGTTCAGTACAGTTTTACCATTTTTGGTCAGATAAGTCTAGCAGAAAGTCTTTCTGAAAATGAAAAAAAAATGTTGGTGGAAGGTAAAAAAGCAGCACAGAAAGGCGATTTAAAGAAAAGCAATAAATATTTTGAAGGACTGTTAAAATCAAAACCTGATTTTATCGAAGGTTTGCTCAGACTTGCTACCAACTACTATCAGCTAAAAAATTATGAAAAATCAGAGGCCATGTTTCAAAATGCCATTGCGCTTGCCCCTGAGTATGACAACGAAATGTACTTTTCTTTGGCTTCTGTTCAGGCTGAAATGAAAAAATATCTTTCTGCAGCTGAGTACTATGACAAATACATTCAAAGAGAAAAATCTAAACCCGAAAAAATTAAAAAAGCACTAAAACTGAGAGATAACCTTCGGTTTAAAGATTTTGCATTGCAGCATCCCGTTCCATTTCAACCTTTGAATGCAGGTCCGACGATCAACACTGCTTTTTCAGAATATTCACCTAGTTTGGCATTGGATGGATCGTCGATGATATTTACCAGAAATGTCGGACAGGAAGATCTTTATATTGCTTCAATCGATAGTATATCACAATTTAAAAATGCATCCCCACTCTTTAATCTAAATACCTATCAGAATGAAGGAGCTCATGCCATTTCAGCAGATGGGAGATTTATGGTGTTTACAGCTTGTGACAGACGGGATGTTTTTGGAAGTTGTGATTTATATTATTCTATGCTACTTGATGACAAATGGACATTACCTGTCAATATGGGAAAGAGAGTAAATTCTGCTGCTTGGGATTCCCAGCCTACGCTGTCTGCAGATGGGCGTACTTTGATCTTTTCAAGTCGTAGATTAGGCACCACAGGCGGGGCGGATTTATGGGCCACATGGCGGGATGAAAAAGATGCATGGGTCACTCCGGTCAATCTTGGGCCAGCTATAAATTCTTTGGGTGATGATGAATCTCCTTTTTTGCATCCAGACGGACAAACCCTATATTTCAGGTCAGATGGACATGCAGGTATGGGCAGTTTTGATGTTTTTTATAGTAGAAAAAATGAATACAACGATACCTGGCAAAAACCTATTAATATCGGATATCCTATCAACACTGAAGGAGAAGAAGGCGCTTTTATCGTTTCATTAGACGGTAAAACCGCATATTTTGCCAGTGATACAGACTTCTCCACCGGCAAAAGCAAAGGAAATCTTGATATCTATTACTTTAATTTGTATGAAGAAGCAAGACCTAGACCTTCCAGTTTTATCAAAGGTTATGTTACCGATGCTACTACTGGCCTGCCGCTGAAAGTAAAAGTTACCATCAAAGATCTTTCGTCAGGAAAAAATAACTTTACACTAACCACTGATACTGATGGCCATTTCGTAAGTGGTATATCTGTGGGTAAAAATTATGCCTGCATTATTCAACATAAAGATTACCAGTATTATGCTCAAAATTTTAATTTTACTCGTGTAGATAGCTTAGATCAACCATATTTACTTAATATTGCATTGATGCCCGTTACTAAAATTAAAGAAATCATAGAAAGTCCACCAGTTGTTTTGCAAAATATATTTTTTCGATCTGGCTCAGCTGATTTGTTGTCCGAATCAGATGCAGAGATCAACCTTCTGTATTCACTTTTGCTCGAAAATCCTGACTTAAATATTAAAATTACAGGTTATACCGACAATGTGGGAAAAGAAGCGGACAACTTGTTGCTGTCCGAACAAAGAGCTGCATCAGTTGCTCAAGCGTTGGTTACCAAGAGCATTGATACCAAAAGAATCCAATCAGAAGGCAAAGGGGAATTATTGCCCGTCGATACCAATGACACCGAAGAAGGAAGACAGAAAAACAGAAGAACAGAATTTGTAGTGATCAAAAATAAATAAATAAGTTCTGATCAGATCAGCTTCATACCAGCTATTAATGCTAACACTCCGACCAATAAGCTCAAACTTACATACCCGGCACCTAGGAGAAGTTGATCTTTTTGCATATAGGTATATATTTCATACCCGAATGTAGAAAAAGTGCTGAATCCGCCGCAAAACCCTGTAGCAAACAGCAGTCTGTATTGTTCGCTTAGTTGATGATTTAATTGTTTTTGGATTAAAACACCAAGAATAAAACAGCTCAGAACGTTGGCAAGTATGGTTCCGATTGGAAAGCTCAGATATTCCTGACCTGAATAATTAAGCTTTTGTGCTAAAAAATATCGGCATACACTTCCTGCGCCTCCCCCTATAAAAACCAGAAACCAATATATCATGATGAATTTTTTTTCCTTTTTTCCACCATTTCGGAAGCCAGAAATGTCATCAATAATGCCAGACTTAAAATGGTAATGAGCAACATCAGATTTCCTATATCCTGCAGCATGACTGCCAGAATGATAAATAGAATATTGGTCATAAATAGTACTCCGGTTGCTTGCATGTGCGACAGACCAAGGTCAATCATAATATGGTGAATGTGTTTTCTGTCCGGATCAAATGGAGACCTGCCTTCCACTATTCTTAGTATAAATACCCTTAATGTATCAAAAAGCGGAAGAATGAGAATTGCCATGGCAATAGACGGGGCTGATCTGAAAGTATAAGGGGAATCTTCAATTACATTGTGCAATTCTATAAATTTGATAGCAAGTATGGAACATACCAATCCCAATAACAATGCTCCGGTATCACCCATAAATATTTGAGCAGGAGTAATATTATACTTGAGAAAAGCAACCAAAGCACCGCCCAGGGAAAATGCAACTATGGATATCTCTATACTACCTACCAAGTAAAACCAAATACCCAAAACAAACGTAATGAGTAATCCTAAACTTCCTGAAAGTCCGTTTATACCATCAATTAAGTTAAAAGCATTGATAATTACTATGATGGTGAAAATCGACAAAAATACACTCGCATATTCAGGAATTTCATAAATACCAAAGAATCCATAAAGACTTGTTAACCTGATATTTGCTCTGAATACCAGAATTCCGGCTGCAAATAGTTCTCCAAGAAATTTTTTTGAAGGTGAAATCGGGTCTATATCATCTTTAGCACCTATGAGGAAAATAATGATGAACGCACAAAGAATATACTGAAGATCTCCAAAATAATTGAATGGCGTCCAGAGGATAATAGAAAAAAGTGTGCCTGCAAATATGCCTATACCTCCTAAAGAAGGTGTACTGACCTTATGTGATCTCCTGTCACCTGGTTCATCCATCAGGTTTTTTTTAATTGCCAGATGAATGATAGATGGTATAGCCAGATAAGTCAGTGCAAAAGAAGTAATAAAAGCTAAAATAATTTCATACATCACAAATACTTTGACAGGTCAAATATATACAGCAAATACGGAAAAAAGAAATCCAAAAGGGATATTACTTGAAATATAGTTAAGAGGAAGTTTAAATTTTATTGTTTGAAAGGAAGTAAGCAAATTCAACTATAGACCAGAAGCATATTGCAGCCGAAAAATAGTAAAGGATAAAATTTGGCTTATCTGACACAAATACTATAGTCGGGTAGGAGTAAAATGATTGAGTTTTAAAAAGTATCTAAATGGTCTTTCCTATTTTATTTCAAAACCCAAGGAGATCAAATCCTTCCAAAATCCGGGATACGATTTGGAAATGACTTCGGGATCATTGATTTTTATCGGAAAAAGTAAACCCAAAGGAGCATAGGCCATGGCCATACGATGATCATTGTAAGTATCTATTTCAGGTATGTTGGTCTGTTCAACCGTAGTTTTTCCTTCCTGCAAATAATATTCAATGGTTGTTTTCTTTGAAAAATTTGCAGGCATCTTGTTTAAATATACTTGCATTTTTGCATGTTCATGTTGCAAGGCTGCAATTCTGTCCGTCTCTTTTATACGTAATGTTTGAAGACCTGAAAACAACCCATGAGTACCCAGCCCTCCGCAAAGCACTGAAATACTTTGTGCAATATCCGGTACCTTGATAAAATTGTACTCAAAATGTTCAGGTGGATTAAAATCTTTTCTTTTTAACAATCTGACCTGATGCTCACCGAAAATAGACTCGATGCCAAAAAAAATTCCGATTTCAGATATCGCAGAATCTCCCTGCAAACTTTCGATATGTAACCCATTAAGTAGGATGTCAGCACTTTCACTCAGACCCGCGATAGTATAATAATATGATGCTGCGGACCAATCTGCTTCTACATGAAAGTCTCGCGGTTTATATGGCTGATGCTGAATGGAAATGGTTTGATCTTTCCAACCCACCTCGACTCCAAAATATGACATTATTCCAATGGTCATTTCAATGTATGGCCTGGATACGATTTCCCCTTCAAGATGTATCGTTAATCCGTTGGTTAAAACCGGTGCAATCAGCAACAATGCTGAAATGTACTGTGAACTGATATTTGCCGGAAGGGAAATCTCATTTTTCCAAATTCCAGATGAAGGAAGTATTCTTAGTGGTGGAAATCCTTCTTCATCTATGTATTCAATATTTGCTCCAAGATAATTTAGGGCATCAACCAGCGCTTTTACTGGTCTTTGCTTCATCCTTTCTGAACCGGTAAGTATATGACTTTCTGATTTTTGAGCAAGGTAAGCAGTGAGAAATCTAAATGTGGTGCCTGCATGATGCGTATCAAGTATCTCTTCATTACTTTGTATCAATTGCTCCATTGAAAAGGTATCATCACTCTCAGATAGGTTAAAAATTTCAAACTTCTGATGGCATAGTGCCTTTATAAGCAGTACTCTGTTGGAAATACTTTTTGAGCCACTCAAGGTAATTTCTCCTTTTAAATTCTTTTCAGGAGAAAAAATTTTAATAGAATTCATCCTATCATGCTTTTTTCCACACAAACTCCAGTACCTGATGCAAATCCGGGTGAAGACTTAATGCAACGGGACAAGTTCTAGCAGCAGTTTCAAGAATTTTTTGTTCTTTTAAGGTATATAAGGCGTCAGGCATGATTAATTTTACCTCCACCGCAGAAATTCTTCTAGGATCTGAAGCCATTATTTTTGTTATTTCCAAAGTGGAGCCGTCAATATTGATATTATGATTATTGGCAGCAATGCCCATAATGGTAATCATACAAGTACCCAAGGATGTTGCGGTCAAATCTGTAGGAGAGAAAGCTTCGCCTTTGCCACTATTGTCTGTCGGAGCGTCTGTGATGATGGTTTGGCCAGATTTGATATGTATACATTCTGTTCTGAGACCGCCCAGATAGGTTACTTTTGAAGTCATTTATTACTATTTAAAAGGTCGGATATTGGTTTGTTTTCATCTCTTGTACTTTCTCGCAATGCATCTTTTGCTTCTCTAAATTTAAGTTTTTCAGCTTCATCCTGTTCATCAGATGCATCATAAGATTTAATTATTTCTTTCACAAGCCTGTGCCTAACCACATCTTCTGAAGTAAGAAACAACTGACCTATTCCATCTATCGGTGCAAGTATATTCAATGCCTTGCGCAGTCCTGACTTCTGATGTCCAGGCAGATCTATTTGTGAAAGATCACCCGTTATGATTGCCTTTGCACTTGGGCCAATTCTGGTAAGAAACATCTTAAGCTGTGTGGTAGTACAATTTTGTGCTTCATCCAGAATGATAAAGGCATGATCTAAAGTACGACCTCGCATAAATGCCAATGGAGCTACTTCAATGACCCTGTTGGTTATAAAAAAGTTCAACTTTTCAGCTGGCAGCATGTCGTCAAGCGCATCATACAAAGGCCTGAGATAAGGATCAATTTTTTCCTTCATATCACCCGGCAAGAATCCAAGATGCTCTCCCGCTTCAACGGCAGGTCGGGTAAGAATAATCTTTTTTACCAACTTGGATTTAAGCGCCCGAATGGCCAAGGCCACTGCAGTATATGTTTTACCTGTACCTGCGGGACCAACAGCAAATACGATATCATTTGCTTCCGAACATTCTACCAGCAATTTCTGGTTTTTTGTTTTAGCTTTGATCGGGTTCCCGTTTTTGCCAAACACTATTACACCACCTGCAGAGTGCTGGCTTATTTTATTATCAGCAGCATGATCACTGGCAAGTAAATCTTCCACTACCTGAGTGGAAAAATCATGTTTGTCCTGAATCATTCGAACCATGATTTCCAGTTTTAGTTTTACATTTTCGGTTCCTTTCTTTTCGCCTTTGATTTTGACCTGATTACCTCGCGATGTAATCTGTACATCGGGATAAGCCCGTTTTAAAAGATTTAGTTTTGAATTGTTTTCTCCATACAGCTCTAGAGGATCTATTCCATCTATGGTTAAAATTATTTCACTCAATATGATTACAGAATTTGATGATTATACAAATTAAATATTTTAAAACACTGAAAAGCAGATAATAAAAAATTTATATATAGTAAATAAGTATAATATATCGTTTATTTTTTATTTCTTTGCACACAAATATTAGGAATTATTTTAATTTCTGATAATGTTAAAGCAATATTTTTTAAAAATTAACGTGTTTTTAATGCAAATTGTTTCTTTAACCTCTGATTATGGTTCTAAAGATTATTACTTAGCCGAATTAAAGGCGTCCATTCTCAATGGTAAAAACGACTTTTCAATTATCGACATCAGTCATGAAATTGATAGATTTGATATAGTTCAGGCTGCCTTTTACTTAAAAAATGCCATTAAATCATTTTCGAAAGGCTCCATACATATCGTAGCTGTAAACTGCAACTATAAGCGTCGCAGTGAGTACATTTGTTTTGAGAGAGATGGCCACTACTTTATTGGTCCAAATAATGGTGTTTTTAGTCTGATGTTTGATGATCTCGATGAAAATAAAATATACGCTATAGCTCCAGCAAATACAGAAAATACTTCCGTTAATGCAATATTTGCACATGCAGCAGCTTACCTGGGGCATGGATTGCCGATAGAAGAAATAGGCCCAACTGTAGATACTTTTAATTCTAAACTGGTCATACAGCCAGTAGTTACCTCCAGTCAGATAAGGGCTACAATCATTCATATCGACCATTTCGAAAATGTAGTCGTCAACCTCAAAAAAGAACTTTTTGATAAAGTAAGAAATGACAGAAAATTTGAATTGTATTATAAACCAAATGATCCCATTACTTTTTTGAGTAAAGATTACGGAGATGTTTCCATTGGGGACGCATTGGCTTTTTTTAATTCATCGGGATATTTGGAGATAGCTATCAATATGGATAGGGCGAGTTCTATGCTCAATTTGATGAAAAATGAAATGATCCAAATAAATTTTTATTAAACACATGGAAATTTTACGTATAGTCAGACTGTCATTTGATGAATCTAAAACCAATGAATTTATTGATATATTTCAATCTACAAAAAGCCAAATACGTTCTTTTGAAGGGTGTACCCATTTGGAGTTGATGAAAGACTTGAATTACCCAAATGTATTTTATACTTATAGCAAGTGGGTTTCTGATGACGCCTTGGAAGCCTACAGGAATTCTTCTCTTTTTAAGGAAACCTGGTCAAAAACCAAACTCCTTTTCAACGCCAAGGCTTCAGCCTATTCACTTATCCATGCCTTAGTACCCTGATAATAAATAAACCATAGTGAGTGTATTTATTGGTACATGAAATTTATGCAAACAATATATTTGGGCTCACTATTATTCAGTGAAGAGTACATGGATTTTACGTATCATATTTTATAGAATGTGATTTGTAAGAATTTGTAATTTACAACTGATCTTTAATTTGGGTTGAATATTTTAATTTTAGAATTGAAATGTAGAAATAATGATATACATTTTGGCTGGGATTTCTCAATGATAAAACCAATGTAAAGACAGCAATTGTAACAGGGAAATAATTCTGATCTTGCATTCTTTATAGCAGTCATGAATGTTAAATTCATAGATGCAAATTTTAAACTATTGTCTGAAAAACAACTTTTTCTCCCGGAAGTCTTTGTGCCAGTTGACTAATGCCCCACTCTTCCACTAGTAATATCCTGGGATAACCGCCGGTAGTCTGACAGTCTCTCATCAGTATGATTAATTGTCCATCTGGAGTTAGCTGAATAGTACCGGGTATGACTGCTGAGGTCAGCATTTCTTGGTGATTAATTTTTTGTAAAGGAGCTCCAAAAAGCCTGTAACCCATGCGATTACTCGTATGGGATATTGTGAAATGTTGTGATTCCAACATGTCCATAGACACCTTTGATAACCAATTATATTCTGGTCCAGGTAATGCTGGTATTTTACAAATTTTATCTATATCTATATTTCTAATTCCTGCCAAGTTTTGTTTGTCGATTATTTGGCCCGAAATTTTATAAATAATATCATTTTTTTTCATGGGTACAAGATGTGTACCATTCAAAGTAGAAATACTATTCATTACAGATTTGGTATAGAATCCTCCTTTGATACTCATATATAAACGAGCTCCGGAATATATTTTTTCAATTTTGAGTGTCTGCCCAATAAAAACAGAGATTGGCTCGGAGGTATTTATTTGGAATCCATCTAATGTGATTTCATTTTCAGCTCCTGAAATAAAAAGTACACAATCCGCTAAAATCATAAAAATAGATCCTTGCCCGCAAATTTCCAATTCAGCTGCATCTATGTGATTTCCTAATCGTAGGTTTGCGAAGAGATAACTATGTCTATCCATCGCTCCTGAATACGGGATACCCAGATGTCTGAGTCCAAATCTACCGGTATCCTGCAAAGCACAGTAAGCGCCCTGCTTCAGTACTTTTAGAACAGGTAAAGGCTCCATAAGCTAATCAAACATCATAAGTCAGTGCAACTTTTTCAGTTTTTGGGTGCGCCTGGCATGTAAGAATGTAACCGGCGGCTACTTCATCATCATCCAGCGCATAACAACTGTCCATGTTTACCTCACCTTCAGTAACTTTGGCCATACACGTAGAACAAGCACCGCTGGTGCAGGAGTATGGCGGATCTTTTTTTGCATCGACCAATGTATCCAGAATGGTTTTACCTTTGGTGACACTTATATCAAAACTTTCGCCTTTTAGAGTGACGGTAACAATGGCTGTTGATACACCGGCTTCAGATTTTTTATTATCGGAAGATGCTGCACTAAAATATTCTTTATGAATGGTTTTTTTATCTATGTGCAAAGCAGTTAGAAAACCCGCTATCTTTTCTATAAAATCACCGGGACCACACAAGTAATATTGTTTTTCTTCATTTATGGGCGGATATTCTTTAAAAAAATCTGAGCAATTGTCAGCATTTATCCTTCCCTTTAATCCCCTCCAATCTGTTATCTTTTTTGCAAAAAGGCCTCCTATACCACCCGTTTTTCGAGTATCTGGCTGGCTAATCACGTGTTCGACAAATAACTGACCTTCGTATTTTTTTACAAGATTGTTTAGCTTTTCTTTAAATATAATCTCTGACTCACTTCTGCTCCCATACAGCAGATAAGAAACACTTTTGGGTTCTTCTTCCAATATAGCTTGAATCATTGATATCACAGGGGTAATACCACTGCCTGCGGCAATAAAATAGTGGTCTCTGGATTTTTGATGGTCAGTTTTTACTACAAAATGACCTTCAGGAGTCATTACATCAAGAGTATCGCCCGGTTGCAAATTTTCGTTGGCAAAAACAGACATTAAACCTTTGTGTACTTTTTTTATTGTCACACCAGGCTCTTTTGCATCCGGTGAAGTGCAAATAGAGTATGCTCTTCTTGTTTCTTCCCCATTGATTAGAGTTTTTAGGGTTAAATACTGTCCTGGTAAGTGGTGGTATTCTTGTTTAAGGTGCGTAGGAATGTCAAAGTAAATCGTTTTGGTATCCGTCGTCTCAGAGACAATTTTACTTATTTTTAAAGAATGAAAATTCATTTTTATACTTTTGCTGCTTTAAAATAAATCTAAACATAAAATTTAGAGCCGACGAAATTAATCATTTTTGCACAATTCGAAGTCATTTATTGAAATGATATTGCTTACTTGTGCCAGCTTATTCTTATTATGTTACTGAATGTTAACCTTTTATATAAAATTATTTAAACATGACACTCAAGCTATCCATCATAATTCCTGCTTATAATGAGGAAAAAACTATTCAGACTATATTGGAAAAAGTAAGTAAAGTAGACCTCATAGCCGGTGTTACTAAAGAAATCATTTTAGTCAATGATTGTTCAAAAGATGATACAGAAAAAAAATTTTTTGAATATAAAAATGCAAATCCCACGATAGAATTATCATATTATAAACATGAAATTAATCAGGGAAAGGGGGCTGCACTGCACACCGGCATCATACAAGCCAAAGGTGACCTGCTGATTATTCAGGACGCAGACCTAGAGTATGATCCGAATGAATTCAATTTATTGCTTAAACCCATTCTTGATGGATTTGCAGATGTTGTTTATGGTTCCAGATTTATGGGTGGAAAACCACATAGGATACTATTTTTCTGGCACTCCATCGGCAACAAAGTACTCACATCATTTTCCAATGCTCTGACAAATCTGAATCTCACCGATATGGAAACCTGCTACAAAATGTGGAAATCTGAAATTATAAAAAGTGTCCAACTTAAAGAAAACAGATTTGGTTTTGAGCCAGAAGTAACTGCCAAAATTTCAAGAATACCTAACATCAGGATATATGAAGTAGGAATTTCTTATTATGGACGCACCTACGCAGAAGGAAAAAAAATCAACTGGAAGGATGGTTTCAGAGCCATCTACTGTATACTAAAATATAATATCTGGTCACGATAACCCTATATCTAAAATTAAATATGGAGCTTGACTTGCCTGACCACTATGAAAATAAGCAGGCCGGAGACAATTATTGAAATTTTAAATATACTCTTATTGGAAAATTAACGCATGCACCATATCGACTTGTTTTGAGTATTTATATTGGTAAACATTAACTTAAAAATTTCTGAGCATTATATTGCCTTCGGAATAATTCAATTATTAAAGAATTGTCTTCAAAAAGGTATATTAATGCATATTTTTAATGGCTACCTTTCATTCAGGTAAACATTTTTCTAGCTTGTGGCGTCATTTATGATTGTAAGCATAAAATAAATTTTAGTGAATGGTTTCCTTTGTGCTACAAAACATAAAAATCATGACTAGAATATTCCAATCATTGCTGTTGGTGGCAGCATTAAGTTTTTTATCCTGCAAGCAAGCTGCTGATAATACGCAGGCCTTAGCTTCTACAGATCCATCTGCAGCTCAGGATATGATCGGTCAATCGGCTGTAAAAGATGATGTATCCAATCCTAATATTGTTCAGGTAGCATCCGGAAGTGCGGATCATACGACACTTGTTGCTGCAGTAAAAGCAGGAGGATTGGTAGATGCCTTAAGTAATGCAGGTCCATTTACTGTTTTTGCCCCTACTAATGCAGCATTTGCAAAACTTCCTGCAGGAACTGTAGAAGGTTTACTAAAACCAGAAAAACTTGCCGATCTGAAAAACATCCTTGAGTATCATACTTACGTCGGTTCGATGAAGCCCGAATATTATCAGGACGGACAGTCTTATGAACAGGTAAATGGCGGGAAAGTAGCCATTACTAAAAAAGATGGTAAAACATATGTGAATGGCAGTGAAATCATAGCTTCCATACCTACTTCAAATGGGATGATCCATGTAATCAATGACGTATTGCTACCTAAATAAGTATAAAAATAAACTTTTCATTCAATTAAATAAGCGCCCAGATTTTTCGAAATCCAGGCGCTTTATTAATTGACATAGACTTATTAAAATAAGCATCATTCAATTTACTTTCGGGAATATTTTTAGTAGTGGTTTGAAATTATTTTATCAATATCAATTGGCTATCTTCAGCAGCTACTACCCAGTGTTTGACCATCGGTGCAATATGTACGTGATCGCCTGGTAAAAGGGTTTCCTTTATTCCTTCTTCGTTTTCAAAAACTGCTTGACCTGTCAGACATAACAGTAAAGCCGGCGTTTTCGTTATATGTTCCTTCAAAATTTGACCTGCAAGGATCTGTAAGGCAGTCGCCTGACCTTCTGATCCTTTAAAAAAAGATATGGCTGAAACGGATTTACCTTTTGGGTGTAAGGATCGGATATTCATTGGAAGTATTGATTAAATGTTTCGAAAGATGATTTTATTTTAAGAGCAATTTGTTCCGCATCGTCTGGTGTTTCTGCTTTTGTAAGTGCATCTGTGAGTTCTAGATAAGGATGAAGCCATACATGTAACTGGTCGTGGCTTTCACCTTCCATGGTACAACTTTTGATTAGTTTTTTGTTATATCCACGAAGGGTTTCTGCAAGCATTTTATAATCTCCTTTTGCAGCATCAAAGCTTGACAATGCTTCCTGCATTCCCTTTAAATACGGCATCATCTCTTCATTTACTTTCCATTTTTCTCCATTATTGAGCAGCAGAATATCTGAGCCACTGCTTTTTGCGGTATTTTTTGGTTCACAAGCATTAGCCAACAACAATAGTGTACATAAGAAGAATATTAATTTTGATTTCATTTGATATTAGATTTTGTGTATTAAAAATTTGATGAAAGCCATTTTATGAAATGTAAATAGTATGGTTGAAATACTTATGGATCATAGTGCATTTCTTTCAGGAACGATTATTTTCATTTCCATTATGGTAGCAATACTCTTGGCCCGTTCCTTTATCATAACAGCATTAGGTCCGGAAAAATATTCATCCACTGTCTCTTCAAAAAGTGTTAACCACATTTCGAAATGCTGCTTTGTCAACGGGTGTTTTTGATGTACCATATAATGTTTTACCATAGGATTACCACTGTAGTTACCGGTATGAAACATAACATTTTCCCAAAAATCATACATCACCGGCAGATGCGCTTCCCAATGTACTTCGGCAAACATAGTGCTGAGCCCCTTGTCCTTGATCACTTTTTCATAAAAGGTATTGACCAAAAATTCTATTTCATTTCTTCCTGTTATATCCTGTTCTTCCATGATTTTAAATTTAGTGGTTAAAAAAAATATTATTCTGTTTTTTCAAAAGACGGTAGGTTCTGTTTGCAAAAAGTGAATTTGGAATTATAGGTCTTTATTTTTGAATTTTTGTAATGAAATCAGAAAAGGTATCATGATCCATAGTAGCATCAATCCAAAAGATACGGACAATCCAAAGGATGTTCCAAAAATATGTTTAAAAATGGCCCCGGTATATCCCATGAGCGCAGAAACGTCTACTTGCAGAAGCACCATGATACGAGCCAGATCGATGGGGTTTAAAGCAGAAAAAATAGCCATTGGCTTTTCAATAGGATAGTCAGAAAACTGAAACATCAGGAACAATAGTAATCCATCATATATCAAGGTTAAAAACAACCAGGTCATGATCGCAATTCCTATTCCCCTGGCTTTATCTCTTGAGAGAATAGAGCATAGTACTGCAATTGATATAAATATAGTGGTAATCATCATGCCTGTAAGAATGATGATCATACCAGTCATATCCGGCACAAAAATCAAAACAGGAATACCAACTCCAATTAAGTAGGCCATGTTCATCGCTATCACCAAACCTGTAAATAGACTTACCCAAATGGTTTTCCTTTGTATAGGCTGGCTGACCAGAAGTTCTACAAATTCTGCACTATTATACATATATATATTGGAAAAAATAATAGACACCAATGGTACCGTAAGCAAAACAACGTTTAGTAACGACAGCACTCCTTTGGCAGTATTGTCTTCCAAACTAAAAACGCTCCATGAAAATACCGCTAGTACAATGGTATAGACCAGTATAATTTTATTTTTTAGAATATCTGTTATTACAAAACCAGTTATCTTTTTCATTTCATGATTGATTTTAAAAGATTACCAATGGCTTTAGAAATTTTCGCTTCTCCAGTCTCAGCATATAGATCTTCAATGGTTTTATATAGAATGATCTCGCCGTCCTGCATAAATATGACATGAGAAAGTAACTCATCCAGTTCGTTGAGCAGATGAGAAGTTATAAGTATCAACTTGCCTTTTTTGCGTTCTTTGATAATTTTGTCTCTTAAAACTTCAGCAGACAGCGGATCAAGACCTGCTGTGGGCTCATCAAGTATAAGGATGTCAGGATTGAACAGAAAAGCGAGCGTAGCACTTACTTTTTGAGTGGTACCGCCGGAAAGCGTTCTCATTTTTTTATCAGAAACACGATCAAGTCCGAAAGCATACCAAAGTTCCTGATCTATCTGACCACTATATTTGCGGATATTTTTGATCATATTTACCACCTGAATGATACTCATATTTTCAGGGTATCTGCCTATTTGTGGCATATATCCAATGTGATTTTTGTATGCTACGTCTCCGATGATATTGTTACCATTGAATAATATCTTACCTTCAGTCGGAATTACCATGCTTAAGATTGCTTTGATCATGGTTGTTTTTCCGCAAGCATTGGGACCAATCAAGCCTATACTTTGTCCGGCATCCAACTGCAAAGAAATGTTTTTCAATACCTCCGTTTTTCCGAAACTTTTCTTAATATCTATCAACTCAATCATAACTTGTTCGGTTTCATTATAGGTTGATTATCTCTGAATATGTCAGGTGTCAGGCTTGGGATAAGCTTTTCGGTCCGTTCCATCAATGTCACCATAAAACTCCTGTACAGCAACATGGCAATAGGGTTGTTTTCTATGATGGTCGAAAATATACTCAACGGATGATAAGGTACATCACCAAAACTATCCTTGTTCATATCATATCCTTCATATTTATCCCAGTAATTCCGGTCAAATGTATTTAGCACCAGAGAACCATTGGTAGCAACATCAAAGGTATTGGCATAAAAATTATTTTCAGTAACTACATTATCCATACAATTGGCCTGAATTTTTAGTCCCCAACCATTGCCAGAAAATACATTTTTTTTAATTAACATTCTGTTGGCCCCTTCCAGATAAAGCGCTATGGTATTGTCCAAAAATCGATTGCCGATGATTTCTGCATCAGAAATATCTTTCAACAGGATTCCATAGGCTGCATCACCTTTGCTGTTTTTAAAAGTATTGCTGTACATGACTACATTTTTGGTGTACATCACAGCGACGCCTGCTCCATTATTATCAAAAAAGTTATTGATGTAAGCATCATCATTAGAAAACATAAAATGTAATCCATACCGGATATTATTTTTTGAAATATTACGCCAAATAACCGAGTGAGTGACAAATTCAAAATATATGCCATCACGGTGACCCTGGACATTATTTCCTATGATCTGAAGGCTATCGCTTTTCCAGCAATGTATACCATTTCCTATCTGCTGCTCTTCTTCTCCATAGGCTTTTATCCTGTTATTTCGGACTATACAATGTTTTCCATATTGTATGTAAATGCCAAAAAAATTATTTTCCAGGATATTGTTTTCAATAATTACCCCGATACCGTCATAAACTTTGATACCCCCTGGATCATGGAGAGTGGCAAAACCTGAATTCTGAACCTGAAACCCTGAAAACACGACATTATCTGCTTTTATTGAAACTACTTCATACTTGTGCTGTCCATCCAAAACCGGCCAACCTGTGCCCAACAGAAAAATACGTTTGTTAATAACAATATTGCCTTCTTTGTACTGACTATGGTGTACAATAACGGTATCAAGATGATCCGCATATGACAAAGCAGCTCTGATAGATTTATATGGTTTCCCAGGTCCCACATGGATCGTTTTAGCGGTCGATATATCGCAGCAAAAAATCAAAAAGCAAACTATATATAAATATTTTTTCATGTACTACCTGCCATTTTGTTGGAGAAAATTCCAATCTAAAAGTTCTCCTTTAAGTTTTAATTTGTATTCATTAGCTTCAGCTTCTGTTTTAAATGCTGCAATATTACCAGCCATTGGACTTTTAAGTTCAGGACTTTTTATGTAAAACGCTGCTTCAGCAGGAATGAGTTCATTATTTCCTAGATAATAGTGTACATAAGCATTTTTCATCGTTTTATCTTCATTATCATAGTGGAAAGCAAGGAGACAGGAGATATCATCAAATTTATATACTCTTCCTTTTTGAGTGATGAGTTCTGCTGCAAAATGCTCTTCTGCAATGGTCATTTTACAATGTGCGCAATTGTCCTTATTAATATTGATGGCCTGAGGCCCGTCAGGTACACAAGAACTAAATATAAAAACTAAAGGTAACCCTAAGATCAAAGACAATTTATTACCTCTATTTATAAACCTATCTAAAAATCCTGCTTGAAAAATATACACTGAACCAATAAGAATTCCCCCGGTCAACATCAACCATCCTCCAATATCCGGAATAGAATAAGCCCCAAAATTCAGCAATTGTTTGAAACCTATCAAAGGTGGTTGGTATGCCATGCCCGGTACGATGATCGCAGCAGTAGGGTCGAGATTGTGTCCATATTCATATTCCCATCTCCAGAAATCATACATGGCCAAAGCTCCGAAAAGCGCAAAACAAATCAACAATATTAAAACTGCTCTTTTGCTTTTCAAGAATGCTGTGAGTATCGTCCATAGTCCAAAAAACCCGATGATATAAGGGAGGACTGTAAATTCTATAAACTCTTCAGCATGCAATGTTTTCATGCCTATATAGTGGTTAAGACCATTGATGATATCTACATCACCTGCTAGCCTGTTGGCGTAAATCTGTAATCCAAGGCCTTCCGGGTATTGCGGTGCGTCCAACTCTATGCGCCATATTGGTAAAAAAACTGCACTAGTGATACATAGGCCGGCAATAACCAGCAACCACTTTGATAAATTAGAATATGCATCCATGATTTTTTAGTTTATTGAAAATATAAAAGGGACAGAAAGAATTGATCCTGCTGCCCCTTTCTTTCTGATTATCGACTATTGATTACTGAACTTTCTTTTCAGCAGCTTGTTGTTTTCCAACATGGAATGTCAATGGCGTTTTACTTCCTGCAGGAGACACACGTACATATCCCTGCATTTCTTGGTGTAGCGCGCTACAGAAATCTGTACAGTACATTGGGAACATACCCACTCTATCAGGTACCCATTTTAACGTAGTTGTCTCACCCGGCATGATAAGCAATTCTGCATTATTGGCACCTTTTATAGCAAATCCGTGAGGTACATCCCAATCCTGCTCAAGATTGGTGACATGAAAGTATACTTCGTCTCCCATTCTTATGCCTTCGATATTATCTGGGGCAAAGTGAGACCTTACTGCTGTCATGTATACATGCACTTTATTTCCTTCCCTTACCACTTTGGATTCACTTTCACCCTTAGCTACTCTAGGGTGTTTATTTTCATCTATTTTATATATTTTCAACTGTCCATTATTTCTTATCAAATCTGCAGGGGCTGCCTGTGCGTAATGTGGCTCACCGATGGTCGGAAAGTCGAGGATCATCTGCATTTTTTCGCCACTGATGTCAAATAGCTGTGCACTTTGGGTCAATTCAGGGCCTGTCGGCAGATATCTGTCTTTGGTGATCTTATTATAAGCAATCAGATATTTAGGTGATGGTTTACGTGTGTTTCCACCAGGGATACATAAATGACCTACAGAATAAAAAGTTGGAACCCTGTCAACTACGGTAAGATCTTTGATATTCCATTTTACAATTTCAGATGATACAAAAAATGAAGTATATGCAAAACCTTTACCATCAAATTCAGTATGTAAAGGGCCTAAACCAGGTTTTTTAACTTCGCCATATAGAACTTCTTCGTACTTCAATACAGGTATACCTTCATATTCCCCATCAAATGCTTTTTTTGTAATAGCTGCCTGTAACTTGTCGAAACTAAATACAGGAAGTAAAGCAGCCAGTTTGCCACTACCTACGATAAATTCACCAGTTGGGTCTACATCACATCCGTGAGGAGATTTAGGACAAGGTATCATGTAGCAAATATCTTTCAGTTCTGAAACATCCAGTACTGTCACTTCATCTTTTATGGTAGAAGTACCTGTATGAGTATGTTCATCCCAGACGTTATGCGCATATTTTACCTTTTGTTTTTTGCCTTTGCCTGCTTTCAAGTATTCTTCTGCTTTTTTCCAGTTGACCGCCATGATAAAGTCTTTATCTTTTTGGGAAGCATTTACTTCAAGCAATGTATTGGCTTGTTCTGTATTGTAGCATGAGAAAAAGAACCATCCGTGAGATTTTGCTCTCCCACATCTAGCCAAATCAAAGTTCACACCAGGCGTTTTTAGTTGGAAGGCTATATCCATTTGTCCGGACTCCTGATTGATACTAACAAAAGAAATATGTCCTTTGAAGTTTTTCTTATAGGAATCTATAGGGACGTCTCCGTTTACATCATCCGGGGGAACAGAAAATCTGGTGCCTGCTACTATGTACTCTGAGTTTTCTGTACCAAAAGGTGAGCTGTGGTTACCTGCACTGTTAGGCAACTCCAGTATCTCCGCAGTCTTAAATGTTTTCAGGTCAACTCTAGCCAACCTGGGTGTATTATTGGCATTGGCAAAAATCCATTTACCATTTATTTCACCGGAAGTTTGTGATAACTCTACATGGTGAAGATCATCCCACGGCACAAATCCATGAGAAGTGTTGAGCATAGGTTTGGTTTCTTCACTATATCCCCAACCTTTTTCAGGATCTACTGAAAATACAGGTATAACCCTGAATAGACGTCCGCTTGGAAGCCCATAAACTGACATTTGGCCGCTGAATCCACCACTTAAAAAGTTGTAGTATGTGTCATACTGGCCTGGTGCCACGTAAGATTTTGCAGCAGCATCACCACTTACAGCTGTCGCTGCATTTTTAGGTCTGCAGGATGTAATCATCAAGGAAAAGAATAATATACCTGCGAAGAGATTTAAAATAATTTTTGTTTTCATTGGTTTTTATTTAATTGATTTTTTAAAGCACCATAGAGAATAAAACTCATCTAATGATTTTTATATATAGAAAATTATATCATGAAGTAAAAAAATTATTTTACCCCGTCATTTTTTCTCATGAATTCCAATATATTTCTGGCTTCTTCATCTGCAAGACTTTGATTTGGCATTCTTACCAGACACAACTCAAGTTGGGCTTGCAATTCGGGATCTTTATCGATCATTGGATCAGGATTGGTAATGAAGTTCATGATCCAGTGGGGCGTTCTTCTTTCCGTAACCCCTTTCCATCCGGGCCCCACCAATCTTTCATTGGTCATTTTATGACATGATGTACATTTTACACCTGCTGCTTTTTCGCCAATTTCTGCATAAGCTGCATTGAGCGTAGCATCCAGGACTACATTCTGTTCATTAAATTTACCTTCCCCTCTATTTGGGTCATAACTGCCAGCATCTGTTGCTTTTGTTGTTGTGTTCTCAGAAACAGCAGAAGTTTCCGAAGTAGATTTTTGATTGTTTCCCCCACAAGCAATGATGAAAACAAGAGTTACTAAAACTAAAAGGATTTTGATATTTATCATTTTTATATGATTTTATTTTGGTACAAAGGTCAGTAATGCCAATAAAATCATTTATGACTGGAGTCATAAAGAAAAATGTATTCTCAAAAAAATGAAAATAAGAATGAACACTACTAATTTTGCTGTATTAGTCAGCTTTCAGGCGGATGAAATTTTCGATACCATTTCTATCCAAAACACCTATGAGTTGATCATTTTCTTCCACAGAAACAATAGCGACACCTTCATTTCTCATCATTTCTATGATTTCTTTGAGATTGTCAGAAGGGGAAACAGCTGCCATTTTAGTTGACATCATCTGATTGACTGATTTATCCTGAGTGTTGTTTTTTATTGTGTCTTTGATAAATAACTCAGGTATTGTACCCGAAACATTGCCCATAGAGTCAAAAATGAGAAAATTCTGTTCGCCTTCACGATAATATTTTTCAATAACAGTGGTATAATTGTCACTCAAATGAAGTCGGGTAAATGATGTCCTCATGATATCTTTTACTTTAGTATCATGGAGCAAGGCAAGAATTTTTGTTTGATCATACTCTTTACCTGCCATCATAAATATAAACAGTCCAATTAGAGATAATGTCAGCTGCTGATTGAAAACTCCAAATATGACAAAACCAATCGCAAGTACTCTCCCAATAAAAGAAGCAATTTTGGTCGCCTTAATTTTACCCATCTTTGCCGCTAGAAGAGATCTGAGTATCCTTCCTCCATCCATTGGGAAAGCGGGGATAAGATTAAAAAAGAATAATGCAAAGTTCATCCATGTTATCCATCTGACAAATTCGAATGCATCATTAAATTTAAATAATGTCATGTCAGGAAAAATGCTTCCTGTTGAAAAATACAGGATGGCGGCAAGTGTAGCGCCAATGATTAAATTTACCAATGGACCTGCAATAGCTATAAAAAACTCCTCTATCGGTTTTTCAGGCATATTTTCCAACCTTGCAAGACCACCTATAGGGGATAAAATAATATCTTTTGTTTTTATACCAAATTTACGCCCCGTAAGTGCATGACCATATTCATGGAGAACGACACAAAAAAACAAAACAAAAATACATGAAATAAAACCCACTCCCTGCCATAAATTAAACCCACTCGTGAATGCCGTATAGCTCACAAAAAGAATTAATAAACCGAAAGTCCAGTGTACTTTGACAGGAATATCCCAAAAGGTACCTAGTTGCCAGGAATTACCAAATCCCGATCTTACTTTATTTTTTAGACTGTTTCTGTTTTCCAAAGAGGTTCGTATAATTGACCGTTAAGTATATTTCTGCTGATGACGATACGTTGCATTTCTGATGTACCTTCATATATTTGAGTTATTTTAGCATCTCTCATTAATCTTTCCACGTGATATTCCTTTACATATCCATATCCACCATGTACCTGAATGGCTTCTACGGTTTGTTTCATCGCCACTTCTGATGCAAATAGTTTTGCCATTGCTGCAGCGGATGTATAGTCCATTCCCTGATCTTTCATCCAGGCAGCTCTATACACCAGAAGTCTTGCAGCTTCTATTTCGGTAGCCATGTCTGCCAGTTTGAATGCGATAGCTTGATGCTGACTGATTGGTCTGCCAAAGGCTTCTCTTTCTTTGGCATATTTAACGGCCAACTCGTACGCCCCTGCAGCTATCCCAAGTGCCTGCGCTGCAATTCCGATTCGCCCTCCAGAAAGCACCTTCATAGCAAACTTAAATCCGAAACCATCTTCGCCTATCCTGTTTTCTTTTGGAACTTTCACATCTGTATACATAATGGTATGCGTATCAGATGCCCGGATACCGAGTTTGTCTTCTTTTGCTCCTATGGTTATACCAGGCCATGATGTTTCGACGATCAAAACATTTATTCCACGATGACCTTTTTCCGCATGTGTTTGCGCTATGACGAGGTGCAAAGATGATTTTCCTCCATTGGTTATCCAGTTCTTTGTTCCATTGAGTAAGTAATGGTCGCCCATATCAATGGCAGAAGTCCGCTGGCTGGTAGCATCACTTCCCGCTTCAGGTTCTGAAAGACAGAAAGATCCTATCCATTCGCCAGTAGTTAAAAGCGGCAGATATTGTTGCTTTTGCTCTTCTGTTCCATATTCTTCCAAACCCCAGCAAACCAGAGAATTATTGACAGACATGATAACAGAACAGGAGCTATCGACTTTACTTATTTCTTCCATGGCAAGGACGTAAGACAAAGTGTCCATTCCTCCACCTCCATATTCCGGAGATACCATCATACCCAGAAAACCCATTTCACCCATTTTACGAACTTGGTCTGTTGGGTGTTTCATATCTCTGTCTCTTTCTATAACTCCAGGCAACAATTCTTGTTGTGTAAATTCTCTAGCTGCTTCTTTTACTGAAAGTTGTTCTTCTGTTAATTCAAATTCCATCTGAATACTTTTTGATTAAATATTGGTTAGGTGACACAAAAGTAAGGAAAAATCGACTACTTTGTTTTTAAAATCTTTAAAATTCGAAGTAAACCATACTTAATTTAGAATAGACTCAATTGTTCCGGAGCAGGATAGAGTTGAAAAGACTTTCTATGAAATTCACAAGGACCATATTTTACAATGGCAGATCTATGTTTTTCCGTAGGATACCCTTTATTAGTATCCCATTGATACTTGGGATATTTTTTGTGAAGTTTAAGCATAAAGTCATCTCTGTATGTTTTGGCTAGAATGGACGCTGCTGCAATACTGGTGTATAAACTGTCACCTTTTACTATGCAATCATGGTTTATTTCTTTATAAGATTTAAACTTATTCCCATCCACCAGGATATGTTCCGGCCTGATTTTGATTTTATCCAGTGCTTTATGCATTGCCCTGACTGATGCCCAAAGAATATTATATTTATCAATATCAGGTGCATCCAAACGAGCAATGGACCAGGCCATTGATTCATTTTTTATCACATCACGGAGTTCATATCTTTTTTTTTGAGTCAGTTTTTTTGAGTCATTGAGGTCAGGATGAAAAAAATCAGGAGGAAGAATAACTGCAGCAGCGAATACAGGACCAGCGAGACATCCTCTTCCCGCTTCATCACATCCTGCTTCATGTAATTTACCAGAGTGATTAATGATCAAAGCCAAAATAAACATTTATACAAAGATAGATAGTTTTATTCATATCTGAGTGCTTCTATCGGATCCAGTTTTGAAGCTTTGAGCGCAGGATATAGCCCCGATACCAATCCCACAATAATACAAACTGAAAAACCAAGCAGCATCCAGTTCCAAGGAATGAAAAACCGTCCTTCGACCATAACCGAAACTCCGAATCCCATTAAAATACCCAATATTATACCCACAATACCACCCATCAGACATATGACAATAGCTTCGATAAGAAATTGTATCAGAACATTTTTTCTGGTAGCACCCAAAGCTTTTCTGATACCGATTTCTTTTGTACGTTCGGTAACAGAAACAAGCATGATGTTCATCAGGCCAATAGACGCTCCAAGTAATGTAAGCATAGCAATAACAACAGTACTCCACCTTAAGGTTGAAGTCATTTCTTTCAATTGATTCAAAATACCGTCACTTTTTCTTACTTCAAAATCGTTTTGTTGTGAAACGCTGAGCTTTCGAACATTCCGCATAATTCCTATGGCATGATTGATAGCATCATCCATTTCATTGGGCTGACTTACTGCCACGGTTACATTGTATGCTTTATCAGCATATCCGTATAGTACTTTTGAATTATACAAAGGGATGAACACACGCCTGTCATTGGAACCTCCCGACGATGAACCTTTACTTTTTAATGCTCCGACGATTTTATATCTGTTGCTATTAATATAAATATCTTTTCCGATGGCTTTTTCCGGTTTTTCCTGAAATAACGTCTTAACGATATCGCTGCCTATTATAACTTTATTGGCGGTAGAAAGTACTTCTGTATAGGTGAAGTTTCTGCCTGCTGCCAGTTCAAAAGCGGATGTGTTCATATAGTTTTCATCCACGCCAATAACCCGTACTGTTGGGTTGGTTTTTTTCTCATTATATTTGACACTGGCATTATTGGCACAAAATGACTCCACCGATACTTTCGAGCCGCCATAACTATATTGTTCTTTAAATTCCAGAGCTTGATCAAAAATAATCGGATCAGCTATTTTTTGTGCCCTGCCTCTATCATTGCTCCTTAATGATTCAGAAAGCGGCCTTATATTAAAAGAATTGGCACCCAATCTGTTGAAATTATCACTCATTGAAAATAATATACTGTCTATAGCCGTAAGAATGCCAACAAGACACGTGATACCTACAGCTATAATTAGCAAAGTTAACAATGATCTGAGCAGATTTGCTTTAATAGATCCAAGCGCGAGTATTATATTTTCTATGTAATTCATCTTATATTTAAAAGACCATAAAGTTAACTACATTATTGTGTTTGACATTATAAAATAGAAAAACAACTCGTTTTGTACGACAAAAGAGAGGAATATCAGATATTTGTAAATATTTTTTATTTTTTTTCAACAAAATTTGCTTCTGAGCATATAACTACCTTCCCTAAAAAAAGAAAACAGACAATCAACTTTTTGAATGTCTGTTTCTAATCATTAAAGCCACATTAATCTTTTGTTTTATTTCATGATACAAAGATAGGGGCAATAAATACGCTATTTGCACAATTAATTTTCGATTTTGTAGTATATAAGGCGGCAAAGCAGAATACAATGTATTGATATACAGATTTATGTAACAATTATTCTGTTATGTCAAATGTCAATATTGAAAAAAATAAGATATTTTTTTGATAATTTTTTAAATCATAATCTTCAAATTCCAACCGAATCCATTATGATATTGGTTCAGATTTATAACTTTTAAGCTGAACAGTCCCCATTTTATTATAAAACAGGATCTTAATATATCTTAACCAGACCTGTTAATGGGGCATCAAATGATTGCTATATCCAGCATACATCTGAAATGCCCTTTGGGACAGCGCTCAAAACCTAACTTTGAACAGGGTCTGCAAGTAAGATTTTGTACTTGCAGATCTAAGTGCTTATCGTGGTTTTTAAATCCATAATAAGGATACATCCCAAATTCAGGAATGGTATTGCCCCAAAGGACAGTGACTTCTTTTTGCAAAGCTGCTGCAATATGCATCAGTCCAGTATCACCGGTAATAATTTTTTTTGCATGTTTTACCATACCTGCACTTACACCAAGACCTATTTTTCCACAAAAGTTGACTACCTTTTGAGGAAACAACAATGCCAGTTCATTTGCAAGACCACTTACATCAGCTCCACCAAGGAGGACAGTGTGTTTATCTGTAATGGCAATAATTTCTTCACATTTTTCTCTGGGGATACGTTTAGTAAAATAAGTGGCTCCTAATATTAGCACCTGATAATTAATTCCTGAAACCAAACCTTGAGCATCATACTCATCTTCCGGCATAATAAAATAATCTAAGCCTTGCCCGTCATCATGGATACTTATCTCCTTTAAAGCATCAAAATATCGGTCTACAAGATGTTTATCCGTTGGCAGGCGATTTATTTTCAGATTTACTGCCATCCATTTACGGACGTTCATTTTATCAAATCGTATCGTTTTACATCCTAGCGCTGTGCAGATTCTGAAGGATCTGAAATTTTTTTGTAGATCTATGACAAGATCAAACGCTTCATTTTTAAGTACGGATATGGTTTCATTTAAGTCTTCCTTCAAATGATGTATTTGGTCAATATAGGGATTCTCATGTATGACATGCGCATATCCTTGTTTGATTAGGAAATGTATTTCAGCGTTAAGTTGTTTTTTTATACACCTAACTATTGGCGTAGTAAGTACAACGTCACCAATAGAACTGAAACGTATGATAAGAATCTTATTGAATACCATGATGCACTATTTACACAAAAATAGCGCTTTTTGTCGATATTGTTCTTTTGAAAGGGATGATATTAATCAAGTCTCTCTATGATTCCAGCAATTCCTTGACCTCCTCCCACACAAGCTGTCACCATTCCGTATCTTTGATTTCTTCTTCTGAGCTCGTTGATGATTTGTATAGATAATTTAGCGCCGGTGCATCCCAATGGATGCCCAAGAGCAATTGCACCACCATTTACATTGACGATATCAGGATTTAGACCAGATTCTTTCATGACAGCAAGTGCCTGTACAGCAAAAGCTTCATTCAGCTCTATCAAATCTATATCCTTGAGCGTTAGTCCTGCTTGTTTTAATGCTTTAGGGATGGCGACTACCGGTCCGATGCCCATGAATAGCGGGTCTACACCACCTACAGCACAAGAGGTAAGTCTGGCGACAGGAGAAAGACCAAGGCGTTTTACCATTTCTTCGCTCATGACCATCACAAAGGCAGCACCATCTGAAGTCTGTGATGAATTGCCTGCGGTAACAACACCGCCTACTTTAAATGCAGCTTTAAGTCTTGCTAGTCCTTCCATAGAGGTATCTTCTCTTACCCCTTCATCGGTATCTACTATATATTCTTTTTCTACTCTTTTGTCATTTTCCACCAGAACTTCCTTAATCCTGACTGGCACAATTTCATCTTTAAATCTACCTTCCTTAATCGCTGCTGAAGCAAGTCTGTGTGATCTCACCGAAAATTCATCGGCTTGCTCTCTGGTTACTTTATATCTTTCTGCCACTGCCTCTGCTGTATGCCCCATGCTCACGTGATAATTGATATTTTGCATGGCAGCACTGTAACTCGGGGCCAGTTTATATCCTGTCATAGGCAAAAGCGACATCGATTCGGCTCCACCAGCGACATAACAGTGGCCCATACCTGCGTTGATTTTTGACGCAGCAATGGCTATAGCTTCAAGACCGGAAGCGCAATATCTGTTGATCGTCATTCCCGGCACCTCTTGACCCAGTGCACGGGCTGCTATCAGTCTTCCGATCTGTAGTCCCTGTTCCCCTTCAGGATTGGCACATCCTACGATCACATCATCAATTTCTTTCGGGTCGAGTTGTGGGATTTGAGAAGTCAGGTAACTCAGGATGTCAACCGCCAAATCATCGGAACGGTAGTTTTTGAAACCACCTCGCTTAGCTTTGCCGACGGCTGATCTGAATCCTTTTATTATATATGCGTTCATTTTATTGACTTTTAGTGTTTATAATGTAAAAGACTTATATTTAATTGCGTAGAGGTTTATTGTTCATAAGGAGATACTGAATCCTATCCAAGGTCTTTTGATTGCCCAGCAACTGAAGGAAAGCTTCCCTTTCGATATCCAGCAGATATTGTTCGGATACTTTCTGCTGACCAGTAAGATCGCCGCCGCAAAGGACGTAAGCTACTTTTTTTGCAATTTCCAGATCGTAGGCAGACATATATTTGCCCAGATAAAACTCATTCAATGCAGTATAAAGGGTACCGAGGCCTCCCCGACCCAACACGGTGGCTTCCTTATGAACAGGAGCTGTATAATTTTTGGCCAGATCAAGTACTTTTTCTTTGGCAGTACTTAGTACTTTCGCAAGATTCATTTCTACTGTATCTCTGTCATGCTGTAGATAACCATATTTAAAACCTTCGTATGCTGAGGTTGAAACTAAAGCCGTAGCGATCACTTTTAGTTTTTCTACCAAGGTAGGAATCTGAACATCTCCCTCAAAAAATGATTCTGAAGCTCTGAGGGCAAACTCCTTGGTACCGCCGCCACCGGGTATCAATCCGACACCTACTTCTACCAGTCCAATATAGGACTCTGCATGACAAACAGCGGCATCCGTATGCATGAGTATCTCACAACCACCGCCAAAAACATACCCCTGAGTGGCAGTGACCACCGGAACTGTAGCATATCTCATGGCCATATTGACTTGCTGGAATCCATTGACCATTTGCTCAAGTTTTGCAAAATCCTTTTGCATCGCTACCATCGCAACACCCATCAGATTGGCACCGACCGTAAAGTTTT
>JBBRVQ010000019.1:0-61199 GCA_038246735.1 Chitinophagales bacterium | reverse complement strand
CTTAACTAATATCACGCATACCACAACAGGCGCTACAGGTATTGGCACAGCCACAGGTATGCCAGCCGGAGTTTCAGCAGCATGGGCAAGTAATACGATCACCATCAGCGGTACACCATCAATTTCAGGCACATTCAATTACAGTATTCCCTTGGGCGGTTGCGGTAGTGTAAATGCAACGGGCACGATCACAGTTACTCCGAATAATACGGTAGGAGCACCATCTTCCATGCCAACTTTGTGTATCAATACAGCATTAACCAACATCACCCACACCACAACTGGAGCAACCGGTATTGGCACAGCCACAGGTCTGCCACCCGGTGTATCTGCTGCTTGGGCAAGCAATATGATCACCATCAGCGGTACACCATCAGTCTCAGGCACATTCAATTACAGTATTCCATTGACAGGCGGATGCGGAAGTGTGAATGCTACAGGGTCGATCACAGTTACTCCGAATAATACAGTAGGAGCACAATCTTCAATCCCAACTTTGTGTAGCAATACAGCCTTAACCAATATTACGCATACAACAACAGGTGCAAGTGGAATTGGAACTCCTACCGGCTTACCAACAGGTGTAAATGCAGCATGGGCAAGCAATATGATCACCATCAGCGGTACGCCGTCGGGTGGTGGTACTTTTAATTACAGCATTCCACTTGCTGGTGGCTGCGGCATAATAAATGCATCTGGAACGATCACAGTTACTGGTAATAGTGCTGGAGCAGCGCTTAATTTTGATGGCATAGATGACTTCATATCTCTAAACAACTCAACAGTTGGAAATTTTGGGACAGTTGATTTCTCAATTGAATTCTGGGTTAAAAAAACTGCATCTGGACAGTTTCCGGTACTTTCTAAACGAACAACCTGTAACAATGAGGTATTTTGGGAAGTTAGCATTAATACCAACAATTTTGTCGAGTTTGAAGAAGGCAGTGATTATCACAAACTAGTGTCTACTGCTGCATTAGCATTGAATACTTGGAACCACATTGCAGTTGTTCGACAATTAGCAAATAAATCTATATATATTAATGGTGTACTTTCAGGCTCAACAAGTACTGCTCCTGTAAATAATCATTCTTCTAATACAACTACGGTACGTTTTGGCAGGGATGCCTGTTCCGGCACTTTTGCTGATTGGTTCAAAGGAGAATTAGACGAAGTTCGTATTTGGACAAAAGCGCTCACAACTACCGAAATTCAGGAGAGCAGAAATTGCGAAATTTTAGGTACTAGTCCAAATTTAATTGGAAATTTTCATTTTAATCATGGAAGTGCTGGTTGCTATAACTCAGGAATAACTTCCTTGCAAGATGCCAGCGGCAATGGCAATAATGCAACATTAAATGCTTTTGCTCTCACGGGTACCACATCAAACTGGATTGCTCCCGGTGGGGTCACAAGTGGAAATAATTGCAATCTTGGATGCAATATATCTATAACAAGTATCACACCTTCACACGAAAGCTGCCCTAACGCCAATGATGGTGTACTTACAGTTGTAGCCACATGCGCTTCATGTACCAATGGTGCAGCAGACATAAGATATTCAATAAATAATACTGACTTTAGTAGTACGACAGGAATCTTCACTGGTTTGGCTGATGGCACGTATACAGTGTATGTGCGGGATGTCAATAATACAGGATGTACTGCATCACAAGGTGGAAATATCATCAATGCTGGAGTGGATAATACACCAATAATTAGCCCTGTCTCTCCTATTGCATGTGAGAACAGCGACCCCGTAGCATTAGATGCAACACCATCGGGTGGCGTATTCAGCGGCCCTGGGGTGGTAACTACACCTCTACCTTGCGCTCAAGTTTGGATCAATGAAATCAGATACGGCGATGGCCAGAATGATGACTTCTTCGAAATAGCCGGTACCGCAGGTACTTATTTGGGAGATTACAGATTCATAATTTATACAGGCTCCGGTACAGTCTTCAATTCTTTGTTTCCTGCAAATCCTGCATGGACACTGGATGATGAAGTTAACGGATATGGTGCGTTAGCTTTCCAAGGATTCTTCGACTTGCCCAATACCTCAGGTGGTATTGCTATCGTCAGCAATACAGATAATAGTTTGATCCAGTTTCTTAGTTATGGCGGCACGATAACAGGCGCAATAAACCCTTATACAGATAATCCATTAGGCGGCGACAGTCAGGACATAGGAGTGACTGCGCCAGCAACCCAATCCGTGCAACTTACGGGTACAGGTAGCGATAACGCATCGTTTACGTGGATCGGCAACGCAACGCCTTCAGTCCATAACTTGAATGTAGGCCAGTCAATAAGCGGAAGTAATAACTCAAACTGTGATACTTATTCATTCAACCCTGCTACTGCGGGTGTGGGTATGCATACTTTGACATACACTTATACCAACAGCAATGGCTGTATAGGAACAGCGCAGACAATAATTACGATAGATCCCGACACTGTCAATCCAGTAGTACAATGCCCAACAAATATTGGTGCCGCCGCCACCAGCGCAGCAGGTGCTCTGGTAACCTTTATCGATGCTACTGCTACTGATATTTGCAATACCGTGACAGTAGCCCAAACCTTGGGCTTAGCTAGTGGCTCTACTTTCCCAATTGGAATCAGCCTAGTAGAGTTTACTGCAACAGATGCCGCAAACAATACAGCAACATGCACCTTTACTGTAACAGTAGGAGTGGTGCCAAATGTGATTTGCCCGGATAATATAACTGTCAATAACGATTCAGGGCTGTGCAGTGTGGTTGTGAATTTTACCGCTTCTGACGCAACAGGCGACCCAACTTCTACCATTACCTACTCGCAAAACCCGAATACGGTTTTCCCGGTAGGTGTCACAACGGTAACAGCAATAGCTACCAATGCGGTTGGCAGTGACCAGTGTACTTTTACGGTAACTGTCGTGGACAATGAAGCCCCAATAATAGCTTGCCCGACAAACATTACTGTCAATAATAGCAGTGGAACATGCGGCGCACCAGTGAATTTTGATGTTACAGCATCGGATAATTGTCTGGGTGGCAGTAGCAGTAGCAGTATTCTGTTGCTTTGGGACAACCTTACTACTGGTACCCCAAATTTGGTCGCAGCACTTGAGGCAGCGGGCCACACAGTTACTTTGAGCCACGCCAATTGGAATAGCTATGACGGCACTAACCCTTCTCCCAATGGCTTTGATGCTATTATACACCTCAATGGCTTAGCTTGGTTTCAAGATATGCCGACCCCAGGCCAGCAGGCTCTTGTGGACTACGTTTACACTCAAGGAGGTACTTACGTGGGCATCGAGTGGAATACCTATAATAGAGCGACCCAAAATACTTTGGCCCTTTTTGATCCTTTAATCCTTTTTGAGTATAATGGGTTTAGTTATGGGACGATGACCTATACAGTCGTGCCAGGCATGGAAAGTCATCCTATGATGGCAGACCTCCCCACATCCTTTACTTTGCCAAGTAGCGGTGCTAATTTCGGACCAGTAAAAACATTTGCCATGAATCCGGTCCAGGAAATAATGACTTCGTCAAATGGTGCCGCAGTAGCAGTACGTGACTTAAACAATGGAGGCAAGATTGTCAACTTCCAACACGCAGGTTCAGAGGGTGGAAACACCTTGATGTTAGATCAGAATGCCCTACAATTATTCGTTAATGCGGTTGGAGGTTCTGCTGGTGGCGGTAGTGTTAATGTTACACAATTGTCAGGTTTAGCCTCAGGTGCTATATTTCCCGTTGGAACAACATTGAATATCTATTCAGCCACTGACGCAGCAGGCAATATGTCTACATGTAGTTTCACGGTGAGTGTAACTGATGTCGAGGCACCAACCCTTACAAGCCCTGGTAACCAATCATTGAATGTAATAGCAAATACCTGTGCAGCCAATTATACGATAATATCACCCATTACTGATATTTGTCCCGGATCTATGTGGGGCTATTCTACCATAGGAGCCACTACGTTGAGTTCATCGGGCATTACCATTGCAGAAGGAACGGGCAGTGGTGCATTATCTTTTAATGCAGGAGTGACGACAGTTACATTAAGTGGAACAGATGGAACAAATGTAGCAACAACAGTTACCTTTACTGTGACGGTGGTGGATAATCAAGTACCAGTAATTACATGCCCTGCATCAATCACTATAAATACAAGTTCGGCAAGTAGTGGAAATTCGTTTACGTATGTAGATGGGAATCAATTTTATCCTCTGACTAATAACATGTTAGATTATAAAGGTTTAGGCCCAGATGCTGTGGTATCAGGAACTTTTACCCAAAATGAAAATGGAATCTGTTTACCTTCTGGCACTGGCAATAATGTAACCATCCAAGGAGTTAACTTTGTCAGCACACAATTCAGAGTTAGTTTTGATGTAAAAGTTGCAAATTACCAAACATCAAATTCTTCTCGAACTCCATTGTTTAGTATTCAAAACAATATTGGGTTCGTTTCTGTAAGTACAAGATCAAATGGCATATTAGACATTTACATTGACTATTTCTGTCAAGGGTGTTTAGCTTTTTCTTTAACTTCATCCACTGTTTTGCCTTTGAACGAATGGCATAATTTGGAATTGAGTTACTCAACATCCAATAGAGTAAGATTAAAATATGACGGTGTATTAATAGTTGATCAAGGGGTTCAATTGTCTAGTATAGGATTTGGAAATGTTCAGCCTATTTTGACAACTACAAATACGACAACAAACTCTATATTAGAAGGTTGTATAAGAAATATATCTATTAATGGAGTGCCTACAGCAGGTAGTGTCCCGGGGTTACAAGTATGTTCAGTTGTCGCAAATATTGATGCAACTGCGACAGATAATTGTGGTGGTGTGGATATTTCAGATGATGCCCCTGCAATGTTCGATGTAGGTACGACAACGATAACTTATGTAGCTACGGATGCATCAGGTTTAACAGCAAGTTGTACGGCGACAGTGACAGTTGTTGACAATCAAGCACCGCTTGCCGTTTGTTTACCTACGCTTTCATTAGGACTGGCCAGCGACGCTACAGCTACCGTTAGTGCTACCATGTTGAACAACAATAGTAGCGACCAATGCGGTTCTGTAACTCTTTCAATACACTCCGGACTGACAAGTTTCAACTGCTCTAACTTTGGCGTACCCCACACAGTAAGCCTCAAAGTAACGGATGTATCAGGAAATACAGCTACTTGTTCCACATTGGTAACACTCACAGCGGGTAATGCGCCAGACTTTGACACGGACGGAGTACCTGATTGTTATGACCTAGATGACGATAATGACGGCATAACAGATACCGATGAATGTCTTACTCCTTCAGAAACTAATTTTGAAAGCCAAGGCACATTCGGAGCAATATCGACTGCAAACAGGCGAAGGAACTTAGAAAGTACCGCTGGTTTAACAGGTTATTTTTATCAAACATCTGGTCAATTAGGTGAAGGAAAATATGCCGTAAGTAGTCAGGCAGGGAATGCAGCCAATCGTGTACACAGTAATGTAAATGTGTGGCCTGCAGAGTTGAAAGGTCATACAACGGCAACGGCTCAAGATGCTTTTATGGCTATCAATGGCAGAACTATCTCGGGAATATTTTTTAAAAGAACCGTTACCCTTTCAGCAAACACGCAGTATGAATATGGTGCATGGGCTGCCAACGCTAATCGCTTTGGTGGTGGAGCTCCCACTATTGGTGTTCGAATTCGTAATGAGGCCAATACAATAATCCATGGCATTCAGAGTGGTACTTCCCTGCATAATGTTGGTATTGCTTGGGTGGAACAAAAAGGTACTTTCAATAGTGGGGCACAAACTCAGTTTTCTATTGAGTTCTACAATGTAAGTGGTGGTGGTGGTGGCAATGATTTTACCATAGATGACATATTTATCCGTCGTTCCACACCACAAAATTGTAATGTTGATGGTGATGGTTTTGTGAATAGTATGGACTTAGATGCTGACGGCGACGGCTGTTATGATGTGATAGAAGCCGGCTATAGCGATCCTGATAATAATGGGATTTTGGGTACTACCCCTGTAACAGTTACTGCGAATGGATTGGTGATAGGCCAGGGTGGATACGCTGGACCTTCAAATGCATCTCAAGATCCGAATTTCAACGCATGTTGTATAGTGACAGTTGCCCCTGTGTTCACGACTTGTCCGACTTCACCTGTTGTGGTCGGTACGTCAGCCATAGGATGTGATGCCATGGTGGACTACATTGTAAGCCCTATGGGTAGTCCTGCTCCTACACTTGCCTATAGCTTTAGTGGTGCAACGGTTGGGGCTGGTAGCGGCTCTGGAAATGGTTCTACTTTTGAATTGGGAAATACCACGGTAACTATCAATGCCAGTATTTGCAGTGCCGCTTCTGCTACCTGCACATTTACAGTAACTGTTATAGACAATCAACCTCCAACCTTATCTTGCCCTGCCGATATGACCGTCAATTTACCGTCAGGAGGAAGTAGCGACGCTATTTTGGTGGCGGAGAGAGGTTCTGGTGCTTTGAGCAGAATCAACCTGACTACAAATACCCGTACTGTAATAGCAAGTATACCCCAAGCAGATGGAATCGTAATTGAAAACAGCACCAATGTCCTGGTTTCCAGATTTGCTAACTCCGGCACCACCATTATTCGGGTGAATAGAAGTACTGGAGCGCAAACTCCGATAGCTTCTTTGGGTGGTAATTGTCAGGGTATGAGTCTGGATGGTTTGGGAAATGTTTTTGTAGTGAATGAATCGTTGGGTAGAATTCAAAAAGTCAACCTTTCTACCGGCGTTGTTACGAATGTTGCGACCGGACTGAACAGACCCAACGATGTCGTCTTTGAGAACCCTAATACTTTACTTATTTCTTTGTACAACCTGAATAGGATCATACGGTACAATTTAAATACTAATACCCAATCAGTACTCTCTGTCGGGCATAAAAATCCTACAGATATTTTCAACGAAGGGAATGGTAATATTTTAGTGGCTGAAAATGGGGGAGCTTTATCTCGCGTGAACCTGACCACAGGTGAACGTACTTTATTGGTGAATCTGGGCGGCTTACCGCATGGTATTTCCAAAGATGGAGTAGGTAATGTCTATGTCTCGTTATACAGCACTAAGCAGATTAAAAAGGTTTCTCCGAGTAATGTAGTACTAGCTACTTACAATACTGGAAATAATCCTGTTTACATAGCCTTTGAACCTATAATACCCGTTTGTGGTGCTAATGTTACATACAATGTCCAAGGTGTATCAGACAACTGCACTTTAAATAGTGTAAGCTTGAGCCCTCCTTCGGGTTCTTTGTTCGATGTCGGTACTACCATAGTAACAGCTACCGCAGTGGATGCTGCAGGAAATACAAATACTTGTACTTTTAATGTCACCGTTAGGGAAACACAACCGCCGACCTTTACTTTTTGCCCGGGCAATCAGACGGTGACAGCCACTTCCGGATGTACTGCTTCGGTTACTTATGATACTCCAATAGCTACAAGCAACTGCACTACTCCGACGGTAAGTCTGTTCAGTGGTATTGCTAGTGGAAGTACTTTCCCACAAGGAGCCACAATAGTCACTTGGCTTGCCACAGATATATCAGGAAATACGGCTACTTGTACTTTTACAGTGACGGTCAATTGTGCATCAGCAAGACCAGATGTGAATTTAGTAGAAAGAAATATCGGTCAGCTAGGTTCTATTGATATGGAGATAGCACCCAACCCTGCGATTAGAGAAGTAAAGTTGCTTCCCAAAGTCTTTGGGATGGAAGATGATGACAATGTAAAGTTGACCATTTTTGATATACAAGGACGACTCATTTGGCAGCAAGCCGCTCCGAAGAATCAGATAATGAATTTGGATATTTCCACTTGGTCTCGGGGTGTATATCTTGTTCGGATGGAAACTGCAACAGAACATATTAGCAAACCACTGATATTAATAGAATAAAATCGAATATTTAAATTAATAAAAAATCAAAATATGAAAGCTTTAGGCTCCTATTTTAGCCATATATTCTCACTTATGTTGATAATTGGATGCTCTGTAGTGCCAGTGGCTGCTCAAAGTCCTTTGTGGGGCCTTACCTCTGGAGGTGGTCAAGGAGCTGGAACCATTGTTAGAATGGACGATAATGGCGCTAACTTTTCTGCGGTAGCTTTACCAGTCATCAAGGGTAAATCTCCTTCCGAAGATTTGCTAAAAGCCACCAATGGAAAATTTTATGGTATGACAACGGCAGGTGGTGACAACGATGGCGGTGTCATCTTTGAATATGATATTGCCACTAATAGTTACCTTGTCTTACATCATTTTGAGGTAGGAAGTATTCCTAAGGGAAGTCTGATTGAAACAGGTGGAAAATTTTATGGCACGACATCAGGTGGTGGTAGTTTTACTTTTGGTGTCATCTTCGAGTACAATCTGGCAACAAGTGTCTTTACTGTGTTATATGATTTTGGAACTTCAGTAGGTGATGGTACATCTCCAGAAGGTAGTTTGGTCCTATTGGGTGGAAAATTTTATGGAATGACCTATGGTGGTGGTAGTTTCGGATTTGGTACTATATTCGAATATGATCCGGGATCTGACACTCATACGGTAATCCATTCATTCGACGATACCAATAATGGGAGCAATCCATTAGGTAGTCTGATTGTATCGGGCCAAACTTTATGTGGTGTCACTTCGTCAGGGGGCACTTTTTATTCCGGCGTATTGTTCGAATTCAATTTATTAGCCGCTTCTATAAACGTCCTATATAATTTTGACGACGATATTCCTTCTGGCAGCTTGATAGCATACAGTGGAAAATTTTACGGCATGACTTTGGCTGGTGGTACTAATTTTGAAGGTTCTATATTCGAATATGCACCTTCGACTGATATATACAGTGAGCTATTCTCTTTCGATAATGATGTCTATGGCAGTTATCCATTTGGCAGTTTGGTTGAATCTGGCGGAAAGTTGTATGGTATGACCAATGGTGGTGGGAGTAATTTTTCAGGGGTATTATTTGAATACACACTTTCGAATAGTAATTACAACATCTTGCACCAATTTGATCCTGTAATAATTGGAGGGGGAGCATCTCCTTTCGGCAGCCCGATCGTATCGGACGGTAAATTGTATGGGCTGACTTCTAGTGGTGGTACAGCGGGTTTTGGTACCATGTTTGAGTACAGCATTGGAGGAGGACCGTTTAATGTAAAAGTGATTTTTGAAAATGCATCCATTGGTTCATCGCCTCAAGGCGACCTTATCAGTTCAGGGATGAACTGGTATGGAATGGCCATGAGTGGAGGAAATAACAACAAAGGTACCATTTTCAAATATGATCCTACCGGACAGGGAACATTGAGTGCTTTACATCATTTTTCCGGCACAGATGGAGAAATCCCCACAGGAAGCTTGATTTTATTCAATGGAAATCTATATGGTATGACATCCCAAGGTGGTACGAACAGCGGAGGCGTTATACTAGAATACAATGTGGCAACAGAAACATACAATGTGAAGCACAATTTTGCCATAGGAAGTACACCAAAAGGCAGCCTGCTTGAATGGAACGGGATGTTCTATGGGTTAACATCAAATGGAGGAACCGGTTCTGGAGAAATATTCCAATTTGATCCAATGACCAATACATACACTTCACTTCACGCCTTCAATGGTGCTTTTGGGGCATTCCCATTTGGAAATTTAATTCAATTTAATGGACTGCTTTATGGAATGACCACTACATCCAATACTCAACCGGGTGTATTGTTCCAGTTAGATCCCACTGATCAGGGATATGGGGTACTTCATTATTTTACAGGTGGGAACAACGACGGTGCTGCACCTTACGGTTCCTTAGTGATCCATAATGGAAGTTTATATGGTATGACTAGAGATGGTGGCGATGTTAACCTTAATCAAGGTATCATTTTTAAATATGATCCAGCTGGAAGTGGTACTTACTCAGTTTTGCTTAAATTAAATAATACAAATGGTTCAAATCCCGAAGGTAGTCTTACTGTTATTGGTAACAATTTTTATGGCATGACTAAACAAGGCGGCATGTTTGGGGGTGGGGTTGTTTTCAAATGCGACATAAATGGAATGAACTATGTAGTTTTAAAACACTTTGACGATATTTCAGGGCAATCACCTTTTGGCTCACTGTCTCCTGCTGGGTGTAGAAATCCTTCTATTGCATCAGTAAGTGCAGATATCAATCCGATAAGTTGTAGTGGCAACACCAGTAATTTAACAGTAACTGGATTACTCAATGATGCCACTGATTGGAAATGGTACACTTCAAGCTGTGGAGGTACATTAGTAGGTATGGGTACGACAATCTCTGTTATGCCTCAGGCTACCACAACATATTTTGTACGTGGTGAAGGAGGATGTACTTTAGAATCCGTATGCTCATCTATTACAATAAATATTGCTACACCTATTGTAATCAATACAAATGATTCAGGCGCAGGATCTCTGCGTGCTGCGATCGCATGTGCAAGTGATGGTGGTACGATAGCTTTTGATCCTTTAGTTTTGGGTATTAGCGACACCATAAAGATTACATCCGCATCGCTTGATATCAACAAGAGTATTAGTATCAATCAGACACTTTCTACAATTGTAAAAATTAAATCCACTGGACCGCATCCTATTTTCAATGTTCAAGCCGGAAAAACTTTGGCATTAACCTATGCTAATCTTTTTATAAGTCCCAATCCCAACATACTTGGTAGGGCCATTTTAAATAATGGAAACTTGCAAATTTCCAATGTCAATATACAAGAAAGAAGTCAAAACTTAAGTGGTAGTGGTAGTACTATGCTAAACAACTCAGGTAGTAACGTAAATATTTCTTCATCCAATCAGATCATTATTCAAAACTAATCATCATGAACTCGGCCCAAATTGTAAATATTTCATCCAATGAGACCTTGCTAAAAATGGAAATACAACAACTCCGGCATCAGCTTCTTAGTGTCCAATCGCAACTATCTGAATTATTAAAGCAACCAACTTGGGAGCATGTCATGGTCTATACTTCAGGAGATTATCGACGTATCTCAGTAAATGAGATCATCCAGATTCAATCCAATAATAATTATTCCACTTTTTATCTGGATGATGGCAGCAAAATTTTAACTTCAAAAACGCTGAAATATTGGGAAACAAAATTAAATCACCCAGATCTTGTTAGAATCCATCACTCTAGTTTGATCAATAGAAATAAAATCAAAATAATAAATGTGGAAAATTCAGAAATTATGTTGGCAGGCAATATTACTTCCAGATATTCTAGAATGTCGAAATCAGAATTATTAAAAAAATTGGCCAAATAAACAAAATTTGCAAACAAATGTAGTTTTTGAAGAAACATTGGCCAATCACTATGAACTAGTACTCAGTCCAGAAAAAGAAACTAATTGAATGTGGCTTTTTTTGAAAATCTCTTCGTTAAAAAGCCTCGACGTATCTACTGTGCTACCCATCCGCCAGCGGTATTTATACTTGAATGCTACAGACGGGCATTCATTAAGCGAAAACTCAAATCGCATAAATATGTTTTTTACCTTGATCTTTAAAAAATATAACTGTGTATAATTTAGATCATTATCTTAACAGAGCACTACTCAAACTCACTCCATCCGGCCTGCATGGTTCTTATTTCTTGGTTTATCCAATGATATGCTTCATTATGAAGTTCTTCCCCCGAAGTCCCGCTACAGGGCGATCCAAAAGTTAGCTTTACGTTAGTTTGCCATTTTGAGAATTGGTAAAAATATTGCGGAAGAAATTTTTCAATCACCCAGAGATCTTTTTTTGACTTAAATTCGATGGCAACAGGCACTACTGTTATGTTATTTTGGGCAGCTTCAATAAATGTCCCTTTGCGGAAGGGTAGGGTGTGTTTTTCTTTGCCTACGGTTCCTTCAGGATAAACCAGAATGTTAAACCCAGACTTAACAGTTTCCACCATCTTGCTCCTGGTGTGATTTCTGGAATCCTGATCCTGCCTGTTGACCCAGATAACACCTGTTAGTTCGGCCCCTTTATTGATGATGGGGTAGTTCATGACCTCAGCTTTAGCGATAACAAAGGCATTTAAATATTTACATAAAACAATCGGATCAGTAAATGACCTGTGATTGCTGACATATAATGCAGCATCAGCAATTGGTGCTCCTTTTATTTCAATTTTAATATTTAGTATGGGGATACAATAATAGGTTAGATAGTGTTTTCTTAAGTTTAAAGCCCTGGATTTTGAATGAGGGATAAATAGACATGAAATTCCATATACCAACATGTACACAATCATTCCACCAAAAACAAGAATTGCACGAATCAGAGCTAAAAAATAGAGCACTACTTTCAAAATGAAGGATTGATAAGGATAATCTTAAGCATATATTTTTTTTAATGCGCTGACCACACTTTGCATTTCTTCTGTTTTGCCTGTACTAATCCTGCACCAATTCAAAAGTGGTCTGAATGGTCTACCTACTTTGATGTTGTGTTGTAGCATTTTCTTGCCAAACTCGGATATATCAATACCTGATCTGAAGAAAACAAAATTTGCGTGACTTTGTGTGTAAACTAGATTAAATTGATCTAGAGTGCTGGTAATCATTTTTTTAGATTCATTATTCTTTTGAATACTAAAATTATAAAATTCATTTTCGTCCATGGCTGCATGCGCAGCAGCCAATGCCAGCATATTGGGATTATCTACTTGGAATATTTCTAATCTTTTGATGATATCAGGTCTGGCTATTAGGTAGCCGATTCTTAACCCGGCAATACCATACACTTTTGAAAAAGTACGTGACACAATAACATTCAGGTCATTTTTGATCAATGAAGTCATGGATGGATAATTTTTTTCATTGATATAATCGAAATACGCTTCATCACTAAATACCATGGTTCGCTGAGCCATTTTTGTACAAAAATGTGACATCTCATCAGCAGGCAGGATGGTTCCGGTCGGATTATTTGGATTACATATAAAAACCATTTTTGTATCTGCGTTACATCTCTTCTCCATGGCTTCCAGGTTTATGCCAAGATCTAAATTTACGGGTACTCTGTGTACATATGCACCACAAGCTTCTGCGTAGTTTAACATAGCTTCAAAAGTTGGCTCAGGGGCCACTAATTCTCCACCATTGTGAAGATAGGCAAGGGCAGCTATTTTTAATCCTTCTGTTGACCCTACCGTAACTAAAATATGTTCCGGGGTCAACCCTTCTTTTTGGGCTATTTTTTTAGTCAGTAAATCTATATCTGCGCCAGGATATCTGCAGGCTTTGTCAAAAGCGGCTATCATTTTTTCCCTGACAAATGGTGAAGGTCCATAAGGATTCTCATTAGAACTTAACCTTATGATACCATTTTCTGCAAATACAAAATCACCCGCTTGATCATCATAAGGTTTTATATTATTCAGGCTAAACAAATTGTGATTTAATAACGTCATTGCCCCGGTAGCAATGCCTGCTGATCTTAACCATTGTCGTCTGTTTAATAAAGTCATATTTTTATCTTTTATGCAAATGTAGGATTATCTGCCGATTTGAAGTATAAAGACAGATTAAAATATTGAAAAGTTAAAAATATCCTGATTATTCCTTTTCCGCCTTCATCTGTGGGAAAAACAATACATCTTGAATAGAACTCTGATTTGTCATAATCATAGCTAACCTATCCATCCCTATACCTAACCCAGCCGTAGGTGGCATACCATACTCCAGTGCTCTCAGGAAATCTTCATCTAGCATCATCGCTTCTTCATCTCCTCTTTTGCCCAATTCCAATTGAGCTTCAAAGCGTTGTCGTTGATCTATAGGATCATTGAGCTCAGAGAAAGCATTACATATCTCTTTTTTATTGCATATAGCTTCAAATCTTTCTACTAGTCCTGGTTTTGTGGCGTGTTTTTTATCTAATGGTGACATTTCAACCGGATAATCTGTGATAAATGTAGGCTGTATAAGGTGACCTTCACATTTCTCGCCAAAGATTTCATCTATTAACTTTCCTATTCCCATTGTTTTATCTACAGGTACATGAAGTGATCTGGCAGTTTCTCTAAGTTGATCTTCATTCATCTCGCTGATGTCGATGCCAGTGAAATGCTGTATTGCTTCATACATGGTATATCTTTTCCAGGGACGTTGAAAATCAATGATATTTTCACCAACCTGAACTTTTGTTGTCCCATGAAGGTCAATGGCTACTTTTTCTACCATTTCTTCTACCAGATTCATCATCCATTCGTAGTCTTTATAGGCTACATAAAGTTCTATTTGAGTGAATTCTGGATTGTGAAAACGGCTCATTCCTTCATTTCGGAAGTCTTTGCTGAATTCATAAACACCATCAAATCCACCTACTATTAAACGCTTGAGATACAGCTCATTGGCTATCCTGAGATAAAGCTTCATATCAAGCGTATTGTGGTGTGTGGTAAACGGCCTTGCCGCAGCACCACCATACAATGGCTGCAAAACTGGTGTTTCCACTTCAAGATAACCTTTATCATTCAGATATTCTCTCATAGAATTGTACATTTTGGATCTTTTTACAAAAACATCCTTTATATGCCCATTCACTACAAGATCTACGTACCGCTGCCTGTATCTTTGTTCGGGATCAGTAAAGGCGTCAAATACATTGCCTTCGTCATCCTTTTTTACTACCGGCAGTGGCTTGAGTGATTTAGAAAGAAGGGTCAATTCAGTGACATGTACGGAGCATTCTCCTACCTGAGTATAAAAAGCATAGCCTTTTATGCCAATAAAATCACCTAGATCAAACCACTTTTTAAAAGCATCATTATACAGTGTTTTATCTTCCTCGGGACAAATTTCATCTCTTGAAATATACATCTGAATTCTACCGGTTGCATCCTGTAATTCTGCAAACGAAGCTTTTCCCATGATTCGTTTGGACATTAGTCTACCTGCAAGTGACACTTCCTGATAACTTGATTCACCAGCTATAAAATTGGATTTAATATCATTTGCAGTGGCATTGACTTCAAAAGTTGCGCTAGGATAGGGCTCTACGCCTATTTCTATCAATTTACTTAGATTATCTCTTCTGACCAGCTCTTGTTCACTTAAGTGATGCATTATTTTTGAGTTTAGCGTGCAAAATTACAAAATATAACAAAACCGACAAACACATCTTCAAAGTGAAGAATAAAAAAAGGCTTCTCGAAAAACGGGAAGCCCTTAAAAGATGCAATTTTATAAATCAAATTCTTAATATCTTCTCTCTCTTGGTCTAAAATTGTTATCTCTTCTTGGAGCGGACTGAGGCCTCGGCTCAGCTTTTTTACATACAATCGTCTGACCGTCAAAAACAGTCTCATTAAGACCAGCAATAGCAGCAATACCAGCATCTTCACTTCCCATTTCGACAAATGCGAATCCTTTAGATTTACCGGTATCCTTGTCCATAATTACTTTGGCAGATACAACCTCACCATACTGTGAAAATAAATTTTCTAAAGCTTCAGAAGAAGTTCTGTAGTTTAGCTTAGCAACAAAAATGTTCATTAAAAAAAGAATTAAAAAATAAAAAATGTAGAATAAAATCGACCCACTTTAAGGTCATAAATTCAATATCAATACAAAGATATGGCTTAATGTAATACAAAATGTAAAAATATTATAAAAAGTTATTTTTTTTTTAGATGTCTAAACCGGCAAAGAATCAGAAAAATGAAGGGCTTTTCATCTTTCATTCTTAAAATGATTCAGTGCGTGATTAAAATGTTATTTTTGCATCAAAATTGATAAATTATAATCATAAAAATGAAGCAACTTACCAGTAATATAATGATGATCCGGCCTGCAAATTTTGGATTCAATGAAGAGACGGCGGCAAATAATAGTTTTCAGTCCCTCGAAAAAGTTGAAAACAAGATATCACTTAAGGATATAGCAACATTGGAGTTTGACAACATGGTCAATATATTACGATCCAGCGGGATACATGTTGTGGTCATTGAAGACACTAATACTCCTGAAAAACCTGATGCCGTTTTCCCGAACAACTGGATTAGTTTTCATGAAAATGGTGTGCTCATTACCTATCCGATGTTTGCAGAGAACCGGCGAGTGGAAAGGAGAGATGATATTATTGACAAAATCAGCGAACAATTTAAAATTAACAACAGATATTCTTTCGAATTTTATGAAAACGATTCTGAAGAACCACTTTTTCTGGAAGGTACAGGCAGTATGATATTTGACAGACCAAATCGCATTGTCTATGCTTGCCTGAGTCAAAGGACGGATGCCACATTGATTGACAAATTTAATGTTTTGATGGGAACTCAAAGTTGTGTTTTCAAAGCGGTAGATCGTAATGGACTAGAAATTTATCACACCAATGTAATGATGGCATTGGGCGAAGATTTTGTTGTCATTTGTTTGGAAAGTATACCTGATGCAGAAAGAAAAAATCAACTTTTAAAACTTTTTGGAAAAACAGGAAAGGAAGTAATTGAAATCTCCATGAAACAAATGGAATCCTTTGCAGGAAATATGCTGGAAGTGAAAAATAAAAACAATAAAAGATATTTATGTATGTCACAAACTGCTTTTGAAGCGCTCACTGAAGATCAAAAAGAGATCTTATCGGCAAGAACTCATCTCTTACCAATACCCATTCCCAATATTGAAAAATTTGGGGGTGGCAGTGTAAGGTGTATGATGGCTGAAATATTTTTGCCTGAGAAATGATTTTTTTATTCTATTACTTTTTATTCATTTGATAAATGCACGAATCCTTAAAATCTTTTAAGTCTATTATTGAAATTCCTGTAGCATGGGGAGATATGGATGCTGCTCAACATGTAAATAATACAGTTTACCTTCGGTACGGAGAAACGAGTCGAATTGAGTATTTACGAGCTTGTGGAATAGATTTTGATTTTAAAGGAAAAGGGGTGATACTTGCTGAAATAAACTGCAAGTTTAAATTTCCATTGACCTTTCCGGATAAGGTTTGGGTTGGGACAAAAATCTTATTAAAGACTTTAGATGATCATAGTTTTTGGACAGAACAAGTTATCGTGAGTCAGACACACAAAAGAATAAGTGCAATTCTTGAAGCTAAACTGGTATATTATGATTTTTTGCTTCTCAAAAAGTCCTTGCTTTCACCACAGAACATTAATATAATACATCAATTTGAAAAATAAAACTAAAGCGTTCTTAGCTCTTTTGATTAGTACTTACAGGCATGTCTACTGAGTAACTTTATACCATTTTCGGTAATTACATACACTTCAGTATAAAACAGATTGAATTCATAAGGCTTTCCTTCCATATTTACATAAAATGTACCTTTACCGGTAACCAAAGCAGTTTTATTCAATATTCGTACATCTGATTCATGAACTTTTATATCGGTATAAGCGAGTTTACCTGATTGAATATTTTGAAGCACTTCATCTTTTGTCTCTTTCCACCCATTCGAATGAATATAATAGACTTCATCATGTAGAAGGTAAGACAAGGAGTCCACTTGTTTATCAATGAGCCATCGGAATTTTTTGAGGTGGAGATCTTTCACTTTAACCTTCAATTCATTGGAATGATTTCCTATCACTGTAGCTTCCACGTTGGTCTTTTGACCACAAACATCCATTGAAATCAATACTAAAGCTAAAAATAATAATTTTATCATTTTAAATTATTTATTTTATAAAAAAGTCAGGCACTTTTGAAGTACCTGACTTAATATTAATTATTGCAAGTGACCGTTAGTTAAAGATATATCTTACTCCAAGCTGCATCTGCCATACATCTCCCAAGTTAGAACTGGATATATATGTGCTTTTAACCAATTCATTGTTAAATGCAGCTAATCTATACACTGGTGCACCATTTGCGTTATAACTTCTGAATTGTAATGGACTGGAGTTTACAATTCTATCACCAACTCCCCAATCATTGCTGATTAGATTACCGAAATTGAATATGTCAGCTCTCAATTGTAATGTATTTCTTTTGCCACCAGCATTCATGAATATTTCCTGAACAAAGGATAAGTCAATATTGGTAAGCAATGGTCTTAAAACACCATTTCTTTCAGCGTAATCTCCTCTTCTGTCTTTTAGGTAGTCATCCTGATCAATATATGCATCAAATGCTTTAATCTGATCCAATACAGTAAAAACTTTAGGCTGACCATCCACCGTAATGCTGTACTGCTCAAAAACCAACTCACCGGCACCATTTGGAACAAACATCAAATCATTAGCTGTAGCCTGATCTCCATTCACATCTCCATTTATAGTATATGAGAATCTATCCTGATTTTGTGTTTGGAAGAAAATGGACACTTGAGTAGCAAGATTTTTTGCATATTCCTTTCTGTAACTTATCGCTCCAATCACTCTATGTCTTAAATCATTGCTTGAATAAGCCACATCCGGCCTGTTATTACCATTTACACTTAGATTATCTCTCCAGGATGAAAAGGCAATTGAACCAGCACTGATTAAGTCTCTTGTATTACCATAATTGTAAGCAGCCATTACTGTCAATCCATCCGTTGTAGGCCTTTCCAATTTAATAGTGGTAGAATAACTTCTTCCTGCATCAGTATTTCTCAGATAAATTGCATCTGTTATATTCGAATTCAACCTATTGCCTGCATTATTAATTCCATACAAAGGTCGGTTATCCACTCCTCCTAACACTTTTGATGCCGGCTTCAAATTTGCATTAATATAATCAACATTGTTAATGTCTTTTGTGTACATTAATTCCACACTACCAATGATTCCATACGGCAATTGTTTATCCATAGCTACATTTGTTCTCCAAACCTGTGGAAATTTAAAATCAGGATTGGTTATAGCTATATTATAAGATGTCGCAGGTTGTCCAGGGTTGGGTGTTCCATTATATTTAGTAACGTCAGGATTAAATGGATATTTAGCTTTGGTATTTTCTTCAAATATTGAACCAGTTAATATACCATTATTTCCAACTTGATTAGATAACCAGACAAAAGCAGGTCTACCTGAGAAAATGCCTGTACCACCTCTGAATTGAAGCGTTCTATCACCGTTTACATCCCAGTTGAATCCCAATCTCGGAGAGAATAGTGGATTTGTATTAGGGAGTATAGATGTCCTAACTTTTAAAGGATTACCAAATTCGTCATTAAATGTATAACCGGCAACCTGAGAATTTTCGAGTGCTGTTTTTGAAAAGATAGGCAAGTCAACTCTGAATCCTGCAGTAAGTTTAAAGTTATCTGTTGCTTGAATTTCATCCTGAAGATAAAAACCTACCTGACTAGCTTTTGTGGTTGCTGTAGGAAGTGCACTACCGGCAAGGTTTGAATAAGTCAACTGATATCTTCTTAAGGTCGGATCATTTGCGGTATTAGCATCAGTATCATTATAAAAGTCCTGAAGTGAATTATAAACAAACTGTCCGTAATAAGTAGGAGTAAAGGTATTTCTAAATTCAAATGACTCTATATTTACTCCTGCGGTCCAAATATTTCTTCCGCTATAGTAAGTAATATCGTCCCTGAATTGATAGGTATCTGTATCCAATCTATTGTTAGGCGTAAATGGCTCAAATCCGAAAGTGGTATAATTACGTCCACCATCCAGTATGTCAACCAAAGGGAAGATACCGCCTCTGCTGCTTCTATAATCTCTTTTCGCAGTATATCCCGCAATAATCTTATTGGAGAAATTTTTGCCCAAAAAGTTATGTTCCGCAATAAAAGAGTTAAGGTCATTATTGATTACATAATTCGAATTCTCAAAATTTAGAGCAAACCCGTTATTACTTCTATTAGAGAATGAACCAGAATTGCTTGAAGTTACATCTCTGGATGATTTTAAGAAGTTGTATCTAAAACTTAACTTACTTTTATTGCTTAAGTTAAAATCAAGACGAGCGGTTGCTTTATCACTTTTCGTTTCTAAAGAATAGTTTTCATATCGACCCGGATCATAATTATATTTAGAGATTAGGAAATTTTTCAATTGATCTAAATCTGATGCCAAGACTCTGGATACATTTGGATCATTAGTTGTATCGTTTTCACCAGGTCTTTTTGCTAAAAATGCAGTAGCCGGATCATCTCTTCTTTCTGATTCACCATTGATAAAGAAGAAAATTTTATCTTTTACGATAGGACCACCGAGTCTGAAACCAATTTGCGTTACATTAAAATCATTGGTTACCACAGTATTGCCTTTCGCTTTTGTCCCTACTAGTGATTCATTTCTAATATTATAAAATGCTGATCCCGAAAATTCATTTGTTCCGCTTCTGGTGACTGCATTTACTCCAGCGCCTGTAAATCCACCTTCTCTCACGTCAAACGGTGCAATGTTGACCTGTATTTGCTCTACAGCATCCAATGATATAGGGGTAGAATTGGTTTGTCCACCCGGTAAATCAGATAATCCGAATTCATTATTAAAAATTGAACCATCTAGAGTAATATTGTTAAACCTGTTGTCCGCTCCACCGAAAGAACGTCCATTTGCTTGTGGCGTTAGTCTGGTGAAATCTCCTATAGATCTGCTAAGAGTCGGTAGTGAATTAATAGCCTGAGTTGAAATGTTGGTACTTGCACCGGTTCTCTTGTCATTCAGGATATTATTTTTTGACCCTGTGATAATTAATTCCCCTAAAGTGACCCCTTCTTCCTCCAAAAGCGGGTTTATGATATAATTCTGGCCAAGGTTAAGATAAATGTTCTCATCCGTTTTTGTCTGATACCCAACGTAACTTGTTGTGACGCTGTATGGACCTCCAACTCTGAGTCCTATCAGATTATACCTTCCATCTACCCTAGTCACCGTACCATATTGTGTTCCAGATGGCACATGCACGGCAATGATGGTTGCTCCGATAAGAGGTTCTTTCTTATTGTCAGTTGCCAGTCCGCTAATACTCGACGTCGTCACTTGTGCCTGAACTCCCAGTCCCAGCATCAAAAATAATAAAAATTGTAAAAATCTTGTTTTCATACCACTTTGATTTTGTGTTTGTGTAAGACCAAAGATAATGAGTATTAAATAGTGTTAAACTAAAATTCTCAGGTTCTTACGGTTAATATAAAGATTGGTTTGGTTATAAATCACCGCAAAAGTAATGACTATATATTAAACTAATGTTAAATTTTATATATAAATTTTGAATATTTATCAAATGGCTTTTCATCTTTCGGACTTTTTCATTACTTTTATGCTTAAATAATTAAAATATTTTACCATGAAGAAGTTTTTTACAGCTATTTTAGCCATTTTATGGACAAGTTATATTTCATACGGGCAAATTGTAATTACTGAAATTTCGTATAATCCACCTGAAAGTGGTACAGATTCTTTAGAATATCTGGAGCTATTCAATGCTGGTACTACCAATGTCAACCTCAAAGACTATAAATTCACAAAAGGAGTAGAATTTACATTTCCAGAAATAAGTATTTTAGCTGGAAAATTTCTCATCCTTTCCGTTAAAGAGAGTGCATTTATGAATGTCTACGGCAAAACTTCTTTACAATGGACTGCCGGAGCACTTAATAACGGTGGAGAAGTGATTGCAATTGCTGATGCAGCAGGTACTGAATTTATTTCTGTTGATCTTAAAGATTTACCCCCATGGCCCGGTCTCGCAGATGGTACAGATGGAGAGGGAAGATCTATCGAATTATGTAATCCATTAGCAGCGCCAAGTAATGGGGCAAACTGGAAAGTTTCTGTAAAAGACCTGGGATTCCAGATCAATGGTAAACAAATTTATGGTACACCAGGAGAAGCCAACTCAATCACACAGTGTGAAGCTGTTCCTGACCATGTCGTAGAAGTTTCATCCAATGTATTTACGCCCAAAGATATTACTATTGATGCAGGTCAAACCGTACGATGGGTAAATAAAGGGGGTACCCATAATATTAATGGTACTCAAGCTACTTTTTCCAGTAATCCTGAAGGTTTTGGTAATGGGGCTGCCTCTTCTACAGCATGGACCTATGACTTCAAATTTACAAAAGAAGGACTTTATAATTACCGATGTGATCCTCACGCGTCTTTCGGTATGGTAGGCACAGTGACCGTAAAAAGTCCTGTTATAGTTGACATGTTTCCATTGAGATCTATTACTTCAGTCACTACAGTCAATGAAAACGGTGTGGTGGATTCCTTAAATGTTAATTGTACACTGACAGGCGTTGTTTATGGTGTTAATCTTCGTCCGGCGGGACTGCAGTTCACGATCATAGACGCCAATAATAATGGTATAGGTGCGTTTAGTAACTCATCTACTTTTGATTACACAGTTAAGGAAGGAGATGAAGTAGAAATAAAAGGAAAAGTTGCGCAATTTAATGGGTTTACTCAGCTGGAATTAGCTGGCGTTAAAAAGCTGACAGAAAATAAAACTTTGGTTATTCCAAAAACTGTTACCACATTTACAGAAGTAGATGAGTCTAGTCTTGTTACGGTAAATGATCTTGATTATGTGGATGTTGCTGATTGGACAGGTGCAGGATCTGGTTTTAATGTACGAATGACAAACGGTACTACTGTTTTTACTATTAGAATTGACAATGATGTCGATTTATTTAGTTCGGGCCCTATCATACCAATAGCAGGCAAAAAATTACAAGTAACAGGATTATTAGGTCAATTTGACAGTAGTAGTCCTTTTTCAGAAGGATATCAATTGTTACCCAGATATGTGGCTGATTTTGAAATTATAAATGGTTTGGAAGAACTTGAATTGGACGCTACTATGACATTATATCCAAATCCTGTCACAAATATAATTACCGTAAAAACGGATTCACAACCTGATCAAATCTTAGTAATCAATTCTCAGGGTCAGACTGTTTATATTACTCAAAGTACATTAGAAGTGGACATGTCAGCAATACCTGCCGGCGTATATTTTTTAAAAGCCATTAAAGGTGATAAATCATCTACACTAAAGGTCATTAAATTGTAATCTTGAAGACATTTTTATTTATTTTATCTAATAAAAGAGTGGTTTGGTAGAAAGCCTAGCCAATATTTCTTTTTCCGCTATAATTTTGAAACAATATTTATTAAAGTAACAAAAACAAATAATTAAATGAGAAAATTTTTATTGAGTTTATTGCTGTTCGGAAGTTTCGGCTTATTAAATGCTCAGCTAAACAAAATTGACTTTCAGGAATTTACCTTGGACAATGGTTTACGTGTCATTCTTCATCAGGATAAAAGTACTCCTATTGTAGCCGTGTCTGTGATGTATCATGTGGGTTCAAAAAATGAAAACCCGGATAAAACAGGTTTCGCGCACTTTTTTGAACATTTATTATTCGAAGGGTCAGAGAATATAGGCAGAGGGGAGTATGACAAATATATAGAAAAAGCTGGTGGCACACTAAATGCCAATACGTCAATGGATAGGACATATTACTTTGAAATTCTCCCATCCAACCAACTTGAGCTTGGGCTTTGGTTGGAATCTGAAAGAATGTTGCATGCCAAAGTAGAAAATGTTGGCATTGAAACACAACGTCAGGTTGTTAAGGAAGAAAGAAGACAACGTATAGATAATCAGCCGTATGGATCATTTCTCGAGCAGATCATGATGCGCGCTTACACAGTACATCCTTATAGATGGCCGGTAATTGGTTCAATGGCACACCTTGATGCCGCCGTCGAGTCAGATTATAAAAACTTTTACAAAGATTTTTATGTACCAAATAATGCCATTGTTTCGATAGCCGGAGATATTGATTATGAAAATGCTAAAATGCTTGTTAGCAAATATTTTGGTACAATTCCTAAAAGCAGTAAGCCAGTTTATCGCCCTTCAGAAATTGAGCCGCCATTAAATGGGGAAATCAGAGATACTTTTTATGACAACATTCAGCTACCTGCAGTACTGATGGCCTATAGGATTCCGGCTGCAGGCACACCTGACTATTATGCAGTGTCTATGCTGGGTACTCTTTTGTCTCAAGGAGAATCTTCAAGATTGCAAAAAGCGCTCGTGGATGAGCAGCAAAAGGCAGTGGCGGTTGGAAATTTTCCGTTAGATCTAGAAAACCCGGGAGTAGCCATAGCTTATGGTATATGTAGCATGGGTACAGATGTACTGGATGCAGAAAAGTCCATAACTGCAGAAATAGACAGAATAAAAACTGAAACAATATCTGATGATGAATTCCAAAAGCTCAGAAATCAGGTTGAAAATGATTTCGTTTCGTCCAACTCAAGAGTGGCTGGTATTGCCGAAAGTCTGGCAAATTACAAGATGTATTATGGCGATGCTAATCTGATAAACACTGAATTGCAGCGCTATCTCGCTGTTACAAAAGAAGATATAAAAAATGCAGCCGTCAAATATTACAAGGATTCAAATAGGGTAGTGCTGCATTATCTACCTAAACCAGTCAATCCATAAGATTAAAAAGAAAAAACAATATATTTAAAAAGAAAAACATATAATGAAGAATATAATTTTAGCATTAAGCACCATATTTATTTTTAGTCATTGCGCAAAAAAAACTGTTGAAACAGTTCAGGAAGTTGACAAATCCTGGAGAAAAACAGCACCTGCACCTGCACCTGCAAGAGATATCCAACTAGGAACATATACAGCGTTTGATCTTGAAAATGGACTTAAAGTGATTGTGGTTGAAAACCATAAATTGCCACGGGTTTCATATCAGTTGTCGCTAAATAACGATGCGCTGATAGAAGGTGATAAAGCAGGTTATACTAGCTTTGCAGGAGACCTGATCAGTAAAGGCACCACTACCAGAACCAAAGCACAAATTGATGAAACCATAGATTATATAGGTGCTAGTTTGAGCACATCAGCAACAGGTATCTTTGCCAGCTCATTAAAAAAACATACAGATAAATTATTGGATGTAATGACTGACGTATTATATAACCCTACTTTTCCAAAAGAAGAATTTGAAAAAATACGTAAACGGACTGCTTCAAACTTAGCTTCAGCAAAAACAAATCCTGAAGCTATCGCCGGCAACATAAGGAGTGTAGTTAATTTTGGTAAAAACCATCCTTATGGTGAAGTGCAAACAGATGAAACCATTAAAAACATTACTATTGAAGATTGTAAAAATTATTACAATACATTTTTTAAACCCAATAATGCATATTTGGTAATAGTAGGTGACATCACACCTGCCGAGGCAAAAATGCAGGCAGAAAAGTTTTTTAAACCATGGGAAAAGGGAAATGTTCCAGTTGTAAAATATTCAAATCCGGTCTATCAGGAAGGAAGTCATGTCCGATTTGGGAATAAAGAAGGAGCGGTTCAGTCTGTTATAAATATTTCTTATCCGATAGATATGAAGCCTGGTGGAGATGATGTTATAAAGGCAAATCTAATGAATTCAATTTTGGGTGGTGGTATATTTAGTGGGCGTCTGATGCAAAATCTTCGCGAAAAGAAGGCATATACTTATGGCGCTAGATCAAATATTGCTACGGATAAGCTCATAGGCAACTTTAATGCATTTGCATCTGTGCGAAATGAAGTAACAGATAGTGCCGTGACAGAATTTATTTATGAACTTGACAGAATAGTAAAAGAACCTGTTACAGCAGCAGATTTGTCACTTGCAAAAAATAGCATGACAGGAAATTTTGGTCGATCATTGGAATCCCCTCAGACAATTGCAAATTTTGCTCTAAATACCTACAGATATAATTTGCCAAAAGATTATTATAATAATTATCTTAAAAATCTTGAAGCGGTAAGCATTAACGATGTTCAGGAAATGGCTAAAAAATATATCAGACCAGAAAACTGTAATATTGTCGTAGTTGGTAATAAGGATAATGTAGCGGATAAATTGAAAAAATTTGACAGCGATGGAGTGATCGACTTTTATGATGCTTTTGGTAAAAAACTGGAAGATAAAAAAGTTGAAATGTCTTCAGACGTTACTGCCGTTGGCGTGATCAATGATTACCTTGAAGCCATAGGTGGTACTAGTAAACTGAACTCAATAAAAAGTATGCATATGTCCATGAAAACCAATTTAATGGGACAGGATGCCACTTTTGAAACATATCAGATGGCTCCCGATAAATTTGCCATGAAAATAAATATGATGGGCATGACAGTTCAGGAACAAAAATATGATGGTACTAAAGCATTACAGGCACAAATGGGAAATAAAAAGGTCATCACCGAAGGCAAAGAACTTGAATCCATGAAAAAGCAGGCGGTCATGTTTGAGCAGTTAAGTTATACCAATAAAGAATATAAACTTGAATTGAAGGGGATAGAAAATGTAGAAGGGGTGAATTGTTATAAAATTGTTGTAACAGATAAAGACGGAGACAGTACTACTGAATTTTATGATGTAAAGTCCAATTTTCTGCTTAGAACAGTGAAATCACAAGAAGGTGGACCGGGGCAGCAGGTCTCAATTATTACTGATTTTAAAGAATACAAAGATGTTTCAGGGATAATGATTCCTTTCAAATCAGTAATTACTGGTGCTATGCCCGTACCTCTTGAGCTGGAGGCAACATTGATAGAATGGAATAAAGAAATCGGATCAGAGATATTTAAAGTGGAATAATAGCATAACTGATATTTATTTTTCCTTTATGAATGGAATTCATAGCATTTTAGCTTTGAATTCCATTTTTTATTTAAAGAATAAAATTTTTTATTTATCTTCTATTCCGATTTATTATATATAATATTACTTTTGATTTAAACTATTGTTTATGAATTGGTCGCTATTCCCATTTTTAAGGATCGCCATTGCATTAGGTGGAGGAATTTTTATTTTTGAATATTTAAATTTGCCCATCCAATGGGGGATTTATCCCTTACTAATTGCAGTATGTTGTTATCTAATAGCTGATTATTCAATAAAACTCCAAATCAATAAATCCTTTACTAATGGCTTCCTCCTTATTGCTATGATTTTTTTATTTGGAGGGATATTATTAAATGTAAAAAAAACTAAGCTGGAAAGTACGATTCTAGCCAAAGAAAAAGATGAAAAAATTATCCTCTATAGTAAAATATCAGAAAAATTAAAATCAACTACCAAACCCAAATTTATTTTAAAAACCATCTGGATAAAAACTTCTCAACAAAAAGCAAAAAACTACCATGCGGAAATTATTGTAACTTTTGATGAAAATGATACCATTGCAAAAGCCTATAAAGAAGGCGACTTTATTCTGGCAAGTACGATTTTAAAACAAGTAAAAAGTACCAATAATCCGGAAGCTTTTGATTACGCTTATTACCTAAAAACAAAAGGAATCTTACAACAAGGGTTTATAAAACCTCATTCGCATACAAAAGATAAAATAGCACAAGAACATTTTTTTATGAAAATGGCAAGATTTTGTTCTGACTACGCATCCTTTACTTTTAGGAAATATATAAGTGACCCACAGATACTTGGAATAGCTGAAGCCATCCTACTTGGACAAAATCTGCTTCTATCCGAAGATATATATCAGAATTACTCGGATACAGGGGCAATTCATGTTTTATCCGTATCTGGCTTACATGTTGCAATATTTATAAGTGTATTTATTTGGTTATTTTCAAGATCTTTCCGGGAAGATTTCAGATGGAAAATTTTTAAAATTACAAGCCTTTTAACCATAGTTTGGTTTTATGTGATATTAACTGGTATGGCCCCGTCCGTAATTCGAGCAGGAATAATGGTAAGTTTATACATTGTCGGAACGAATTTGTTCAAAGGCACAAACAATTACAATATACTCGCTATTGCGGCGATTATCATGCTTTTATTTAATCCATATTATATCTTTCAGGCATCCTTTCAGTTTTCATTTATTTCACTTTTAAGTATACTATATTTTCAGCCAAAGATAAAAGCCTGGTGGAAACCTGACAACAAAGCAGGCAAATTCGTATGGGACCTTATCAATGTCTCTCTTGCAGCACAAATCATGATATTTCCTGTCACAATATACTATTTTCATCAGTTTCCTTCATATTTTGCCATCAGTGGCATAATAGCTGTACCATTGGTTACCATTATTATTTATAGCGGAACATTACTCATAATATTTGAAGCCATATGCAACAGTATAAATATTATCATAGCCCCATTTTTCACCATTTTAATTAAGTGGCTAAACATGTCCATCGAATGGATTAGTGAATTGCCATTTAGTAAAATAGAAAATATCTGGATTTCAGATATCGGACTTATTTTGATGATTTTATCCATTGTATTATTAATTATATGGATGGAAGTAAGACATTTAGGTATTTTTTATACTTTGTTAGTGTGTTTGATATCCATACAAATCGAAAATAGAATTGAATATTTAAAGTCTGCAGAAACGCACGAAGTTTTTATGTATGATATGTATGGTGGAAGCTTAATTGATATTATTGAAAAAAAATCTCTAAGGAGCATATATTTTGGAGACCTTAGTCAAAAAAATATTGATTTTGCAGCTAAAAATAATAGGATAAAGCACAGATTGTACCAAAATATAGAAAATGATACTCAGGAAAAAAATCTAATCAGAACAAAAGATGTATTGATGTATATCGTCAATGATCAAGAAAACCCTAATATGCTAAGAAACAAAATAAAATTGAATATATTGGTCATAACTAAATGCAAAAATAGCAGCCCTGAAAAACTTTTGAGTAAATTTGAAACTGAAATTGTAGTGTTGGATAGAAATCTTCAACCTTGGATTGCTGAAAAATGGCTAAATTTGCCTATTAATACTAGCATGAAGATTCATAATATTAAACAAGATGGTGCATTTGTACTATCGGCTTATAAAACAAAATAAATATAAATGGTTGTGGTGGTTGTTAGATATATTCTGAGATTTTTATTACTGGGCATTCTCCTTTTTATAAGAAATATCCTCGACGCAAATAAAATATCTCTCGATCATTTATATTTTTTCCTGCATAGTATCGTTGAATTTTTGATACTGCTTACCATAGTAAACATTGTTGCTGCTTTGCTAATTATGGTGTATCGGCTTAGAAAAAATATTCCATATAAATTTACGGATAATGTGATCAATGGAATTAATAATCTTTACTACCTTATTGTTACTTTTGGTGTTATCATGATGATAATTGGATTTTGGGGCATAGATTTTAAAAGTCTGATAACTTCATTAAGTATTGTGGCTGCGGCTATTGCTATCATATCAAAAGATTATGTTAGTGGGATTATAAGTGGTATAATTATTAGTTTTTCAAAGGAAATAAATATAGATGATTATGTAAAAATAGGAGAAAATAAAGGTAAAATTCTTGATATAAATCTCTCGAAAACAACTTTATTGAATGAAGATGATGATATTATTTATTTGCCCAATGAAAAAGTGTACATGTCTGAAATTATCAATTATACTAAAAAGGAAATTAAAAAAGTAAGCATAGATTTTGAACTTGGCATAAAATATCATACCACCATTGAACAACTTGAAAATAGTCTTGCTGAATCCTTAAAGGATTTTCATCAATATATTGAACCCAATTCATTTAATATAAAAATTGTTGAAGTATATCACGAATATTTGTCTTTGAAATTCCAATACAAATTGACTGAAGTAAATAGAGAAATTGAAAGGTTGATCAGAAAAAAAACAATCAGACTCATTGCAAATTCTATAAAAGTTAGCTAAAAAGGTTATCAGAATTGTTGTTATAACCAAATCGTATAATTAAAATAAAATAAATCTGAAGGTAAAAAATGTTAAAAATATTTTGGCTAATAAAGTTTTTTTTTGATATTTGTATAATATTTAATTTTAAAATAAATTTTAATAGATACAAGTAGCTTTTTTATAGTGTCATGAAAAATAATAAGCAAAAAAAAATTGATCCAAGGAAAAATCGGGATGAAGCCGAGTTGAATAAACCAAAGAAAAAATTGCCGTCCAACGATATAAAGGTAAATGTCCGATCAAAAAAATTCTGGGAAGAGCTTTACAATAACGAAGGAGAAGAATTAGAAAAATATATACTTTAGTCAGTGTTTACCAGTACTATTTTACTAGTGTTTACCCTGAATTTTGATCATTAACACTTTATTGTGACAGGTTGCGGTAACATTTTTAAAATTTTAGCGTAATATATGTATAAATTATTACCCATGAACAATTTTTGGAACATCACCAAATCTTTTTTCGTAAAAGTATTTACCAAAACGAAAAGAGTGGTCACTTTTCCTCAGGAGGAAGAGCAAGATCTGTTTATAGGTGTTTAACTCAGATGAATAATCAGTCCCCCCGGAATTTTTAAACACCTATTTTTAAATGTTAGATAGTAAAGTCTTGGTTTACTTTCTAACATTTTTTTTTATGTCAACCAACGAAAATGTCATAAATAACGTCTATTATAATAGTATCAGATATAATAATGGATATTTCTTATAAAGACGAATCTGCCTTAATTGCCGGCTGCATCAATAATGAACGCAAAGCCCAGGAAATCTTATATAAAGAATTTTTTGGGAAGATGTTTTCAATGTGTATGCGATATACAAACGATCAGGATCTGATTTGTGCGATTATTAATGATTCATTTCTGAGCGTCTTTAAAAACATTTCTAAATATGAAAGTAGGGGAGTGCTTGAAGGCTGGATACGACGTATCACGTTTAACACCCTGGCAGATCATTTCAGAAAAGAAAACAAGCAAATCAAATTTCTGCTAATTGATGATTATCATGAATCCCAATTATGGGACCATAGGATATCCGAGACGTATGATTATGATGATATATTATCTAAAATCAATACACTTACAGGGACTTTTAAAGATGTGTTTGTAAAATATGCCATCGAAGGATATAGCCATAGGGAAATAGGGGAGGATCTACAAATTTCAGAAGGTACATCCAAATGGTATCTCTATGAAGCACGAAAAAAATTACAAGCATTATTTAATAATTCAAATACCAACTTTAAATATGGAAGATAATAAATGGTCACCATTAATGGAACAAAACTGGAAAAGAATGCAAATCATTCTTGATCAGGAGTTGCCGATTAAAAACGATAAAAGAAGAAATATTCTTGCTTTCCTGATTATTGGCGGGATAACGTTTATATTGGGTTTGGTTTTATTTTTAACATATTCAAATATTAAACTCAATCCCAACCAAAATATCCAGAAACCGGCATTTGCCGAAATTAAAACTATAAAAGAATTAAATTTTGAAAGTGCAGATGCAAAGAGAGAAACTACAGGTAAAAATAAAAGTATTTTCCCAACTATAACTAAATCAATATCGATTTTAACGGGCATTAAGGAAGCAATTAAATACGAAGGGATAGACTTATCAAACATTAAAGATCAAATTTCTAATATTGATGTTAATTACACTTACACTAAAAATACCAACACATTATCAAAAACCAATGGTGCTTCAGATTTTGAGATTACAAAACCAATTTCGCCACCGCAACCACTTTCAAATTTTCATTCGGTAACTGTTGAAGCATTGACCCCAAAAATGTTCTCTGTTGCGTCAGATAAAAAAATGAATATCATTTCTATCCAAAATATAACTGCGCAAAGAAAATATAATAATGGATGGCATTATGGTATTAAATCCAGTTTATCTTTCAATAAATTTGCCCCACCTAACCAGTACTATACCGGAATATACTTAAATAGAACAATTGGCAAAATACTTATTATTGAAGCACAAATGGGTGCGCGTTTCTATAACAGATATACAAGCTTTTTAAAACATGATAATACGCTTGTTTCGAGATCTAATGATTTATTGGAAAGTTCTGGTACATCAGTAGACAACATTTTTAATTTAGACTCCAAAATATTGACAAACAATGCAATAGCATATGCAAATGAAAGCATCATTAGAAGTACTTTGACATCTGCTCAATATCTTGAAAGTAGTTTATCATTGGGATTCAATGTAAATAGTCGGATAACTTTGAAAGGTGGTTTTTCATTTGGAAGGTTTTTAAACGCTGAATATACGGTCGACGATGCCAGTAAAAGTATATACAATGCTTTTAATAGTACTCAAAATATTGAAAGTTTAAACCTAAACCAAGCCAATGGATTATTAAAAAAATGGGTAACTGTTGGTTATTTTGAAGCAGATTATAGGTATTTTAAGAGATGGACCTTAACTTCATCTATTTCAATAGGTGGCATGAACAACGCTCTTGATTATAGTGATGCAGCTATTTCTCTGCTGGCAAATAGCTCATTGCAAAATACTGCTATATCCTTAGATCTACCTGAAAAAGGAACGATTAATTTAAGCGTCGGGGTAAAGTATGATTTAAAATAATTAGAGGTGCAACCTTGATTTTCTGGCGAGCAGGGTTTCCTTAGATTCCACTCTATCAGTATCGGGAACACAACAATCCACGGGACATACAGCAGCACATTGAGGTTCTTCATGAAAACCAACACACTCAGTACATTTATCAGGTACAATATAATAGTAATCATCCATGACAGGTTTCTGTTTTGCTGAAGCGTCAACGCTACTACCATTTTCCAAAATGTAATCACCTTTAAGTGTTGTTCCATCCTTAATAGCCCATTCGATACCTCCTTCGTAGATGGCATTATTCGGACACTCAGGTTCACAAGCACCACAATTTATACACTCGTCTGTAATTATTATTGCCATATTGTATTAATGCTCATTATGCATGATAATGATTAAAATGACTGCAAAGATAAATCAATGATTGCTTAAAGTGAATATCTTTCCTGAAATTTGCTTGTTAATGTATTGATAATAGACAGAATGATATACGCCAAGACAATATAAGAGACTGATTCATATTTAAAAGTTATACCTAATATAAGGGCTACAATGGCCATAAGATACTGGTATATATTGTCTTTCCAGTCTTTGGTCATTCCTTTTGTTGAAAACATCCTAAAACCAAAACTTATCATCATAGCACTCAGAAATAGGGGAGTAATAAAATAATACACTTTAGAACTGAAAAAATCAATAAACGTCTGGCTATCGTTTTCAATGGCGATGATTACCCCTATATAAAAAACAGCGTTCGCTGGAATAGGCAAACCCATAAAATATGATCTGGAAGGAGTAACATTAAATTTTGCCAGCCTAATAGTACCTGCTACAACAATCGTTGCACAAGTTGCAATGGTATAAAATTTGTTTTCAATATCCGGAGAGTACAATGAATATAGATAGGCGGGTCCAACTCCAAAACTTATAACATCAGCCAAAGAATCCATTTGTTTACCAAATTCACTTTGTACATTGAGTGCCCTGGCTACCAAGCCATCCAAACTATCAAAAAGAAAACAGCATAATAAAAGAATTGGACTCCAATAAAAATCACCAATCATTATAGCAGTAAAACCACAAATCAAATTTCCTGATGTAACAATGGAAGGGATATAATTCTTCAACTTAAATTTATTTTCACAAACATAATTATATTTTATAATATCACGTAATATGATTTAATTATAATGGTAAAAAATTCTAGCAATAGATAGATGGAGAAAAACAAGATTAAATCCTATTTAACATAATATTAATTATAGGCTAATTATTTAATTATTTATCTGGACATAGCGCTAGGACAAAGACACATTTTGCAATTATCAGACATTTCACAATCCAGAAAATTAAACAAAGTTAAAACAAACCTATATTTAATTACTATCTCACTATCGTGACATCCCCAGTAAATATTTCCAAACCTAAAGAAGTCAAGCACTCGGCAAAAAAGATATACACTCCAGGTTGCACAGAAACTTCCCTTATCGTACCATTCCATCCATCCTGAGGAATATTTGGTTTGAAATTATTTTTTTCAAAAACCAGGTTTCCCCATCTATCATATATATTTAACTTATTTATATTCAAAACTTCATCATTCCCATAGATTGTAAAATAATTATTTATATTATTGTTGATATTAATTATGTTTGGGGCATTTATAATAACTACTTTTTTGACTTTAATATCAATATTTACACTATCTGCACATCCTTTTACATCTGTGATTATAAAATTGTACAATTGATTTTTCTTTATCAGAATATCAGTAATAAGACAGTCACTACATGATAAATTTTCAGATGGAGTCCATATCATTGATGCAATATCCGATGGATCAAGATTTGTTTTTATTTCAACAGTATGAATTTGGTCAAAAAGTAGCTCAGGTGGAGAAATCCCTGTGGCATCAATATTTGTACCTTCATTGATAACAATTAAAGTATCAGTCGTGCATCCGTTTGAATCTGTAATTAAAAGCGAATAATTATCAGGAGGCAAGTTTACAAAGGAATCAATTACTGAAGTTGAAGTATTTAGCTTATAAGTAAATGGTTCCAGTCCACCGTTCACCAAAACTACTTTAATCCTTCCATCATTGTCATCTATACATGTTTCATCTATTACTAAAGTTTCAATAGATAAGGGATAATTTTGATCCACAATTACGTTCACACTCTCCGTTGTCTTGCAGCCGGAATTTAAATAAGTGACATCCACGATATATTCCCCACTTCCATTCACTTTAATATTTCGTTGACTGGAGTCCGTTAATATATTTCCAGTTGAAGTTGTCCATTTTACTTCGACGTTGCTCAGGGGATTTTCAATGGTTGCTGTCAAATCTGCATTTTCCAAGCCACAAAATAAATTAATATCATCACTTACCTTTACGATAGGAAAATCTCCAATTAAATCTACAAAAAAACTATCTACTGATGTGCAGAAATTTACATTATCTGTTAGTCTGAGATAATATTTGCCAGGATTTGTCACATATAAACTATCATTGTTTACCGAAGAAATCAGTGTATTATTCTGATTAAACCAATCAAAATTAAAATTGGAAGATTGTACAGTACTACCTGCATCTAAATAAGTTCCGGTATTTACACATGTAATAGGTAAAACAGGCCTTTTTACAATTGCAGGGAAAGTTCTCATATCTACAACATCAAAAAAAGCCGAATTAATACACCCAGTAGTTGGATTGGTAACAGTTAAACGTACCTGTCCTTTAGTACTTATTTCTATAGAATTATTGTTGCTTAAAAATATATTGTTTTGTAACCAGTCATATTGAACATTTGGAACCATTGTCGCCGATAGAGTAATCTTCACAATGGAACAATTCAATACACCTGCAGCCGACGAATTAATTTCTGCTACTGGTAAATTTTTATTTTCTGAAATGATTACTTCATCCAAACCTGACAGACAATTTGTGTTTTTGTCCAATACTTCAAAATAATAACTTCCCGGTGTATTTACTGAAATTGAAATACTATTGCCTAATAAAGTTCCTGTTCCATCATACCATTTGAATGCAGGGTTACCAGAAATATTGGTCGCACCAGTCAAAACTAACTGAGGATTAATACATGTCAGAATTTGGTCGGCTCCCCCTACCCCATTCGGTAATTTTACTACATTCAGGTAAATTTTGGAGACAGACGAACAATTGTTATCAGATTTAACTGATAGAAATAAATTTTGATTATTTATCACAAGCAAAGCATCATTTGTAATTGGGTTTGTCTGTGTTTCTGCATCATTATTATTTAAATAAAAGCTATGTCCGTAACTCGAAGGAATATTGTATTTAATATACAGATTGTTCTTAATATCAGTCAGACTAAACGTATTTTGGTTGTCCTTATCTGTGTCACAAATTGAAATTGTATCGGTAAATATAGCTGGCAGGGGTAATACATCCAAGAAAACTTCCGTTTTAGCTAAACTTACGCATTGAGTGGTATTATCCACACTTTCCACATAAAACAAGTATTTCCCAATATTTGTAACATTTGGTCTGATAGAATCTGTTGATTCGGCAAAAGGTATAGTGGCCCCTGCACCTACATACCAATTTGCCACCGTACCAGATGGAACGCTGACTTGTAACAATGGTATTGACTCTCCGTAGCATATACTTTTATCGCCCAAAGATATCGGTGAAGCAATGACTGGACAATCACATCTTGGGGCTTTGATCAGGGTCTGATCATTCGTACATGCATTATCAATATTCATAAAAAAGACCGAAACATCTCCCGTGGATGGTATGTCATTAATATATATGGTATCCAAATTGCCGGAAGATATATTCCCGGCAGAACTAGTGATCGTATATCCCTTTACAACTAACGTAGCATCATAAGTTAATAAATCAGCAGAACATACCGTGTTTAATATTTGGTATGAAGGGGGCTCTACCAATTCTATATTTAGGAAAGCAGGGTTTTCCGGACAGGTATTATTCACTGGAACAACATATTTAAATGAATATACACCATTGGCTATATTTTTAAATACGACATTAAATGGATCTGCCAATGACACACTTGACGAACTACTTTCTGTCCAAATACCTGTAAAGTCTTTAACTTCAGTAAGATTATTAAACAGGTTAAGTGACAATAAACTATCATTACAAACCCGTATAGACGTACCGGTACCTGATTGATTGTTTAATAAAGAATTTACAGAAATGGTATCAAAGGAGGAACAGCCATTATCATTGGTTATTTGAATAGTATATACCTCAGGCAGAGATGGAGATATTCTTGTAGTTAGCATTTCATTTACTGGATTCGGTTTATTTCCTGAAAAGTACTTAAATATAAAAATTCCTGACGCATTGGTTGAGTAAGATATATCTTTCAAGTCAATAGTATCGTTTTTACAAATGAAAACCGAGTCTGGGTTTAAATCAAACGCTGGGCTTGGATTTAAGAAAACATCCTGAGAAAAACTAATTTCTTTATTATTGCATGAATTTATAAAACTCCATTGATACGTCCTGTGATCCGGGAAATCTATGAATGTATTAGCTACTTTGCCTTCAACTAGGCATGCACCAGGAAAGCTGTTACTAAAACTCAAGGAATCCTGCACAGGATATACACCATTACAAGGCAGGGTAAATACTGAAACTGGAGGATTAACAAAAGTAGGTTCCGGTGCAGGTTCTATCACTACCATCTGTGCAAATGAGATAGTTCTGCCACAAGAATCAGAATACATCCATTCATATTTCAAATTTCCACCACAAATATCGTAGGTACCACTTACTACTCCACTTACACTTCCGTTGATACCACATTTACCTGTAATACCATTACTAAAGGATAATGATGGGGGATTTGGTGGAATATTATTACAATTATACCTAACTGTGTCAGATGGTAAGTTTGTGAATATAGCAATGGGCGCCTGACTCACCTGAATTTTTTGTAAGGCAGACAAAGGATGACCGCATTCAGTTAATTTTTCCCAACGAACTAAAATTTCCCCTCCGCAGCTAGAATAATTTAATGAAAAAGTTGGATCTATATTTCCTGAAATTAAGCATTTTCCGGATAATTCGTTGCTATACTTTAAAGGCACTAAAAAATTACCTTCTGAACCACAAGCTACATTGAGGTCAGCTGGCACCGGGTCGGTAAAAGATGGCGCTGGTGCTGGTAAAACATTTGCAACTCTTGAAACTAAAAGTGGTCTTGTGCAAATATCCTGATCTTCCCAGATAACATCAATTTTACCACCACAAGATGTATAATTTCTGAGTAAGACTGGCGTAGTTGCACCTCCAAGCGGACATAAAACATCATTATTGGAATAATCAAGGGTGGCCGGATTAAAGCTGGAAACTTCGGCGCATTTGATCGGACTGAAAGAAGGAGCAGCTACATGTTGGGCTTCAGGAGGTGGAAATACATTAATCCTTTGAAGTTGAGTTATGTCTCTTCCACATATATCCGTAGCAGACCAAACACGTAGAATATTTTTAGTACAATTTGATTGATCAAGGAAATTAATGACAGGATATGCAAAGTTTGAAATCTCACACAGACCAATGCCAGTATTTGAATAAGGCAACTCTTCATAAAGATTAAAAGTATCAAACTCGTGACACTCTAAATTAATTTCATTCACATCTGGAAAAGTAGGTGCCGAAATAGGATTTATAGTGACGCTTTGTTCCAATGAAGTTGAATTTCCGCATAAATCCGTGACTGACCATGTTCTAATGATAGAGCCTCCATTACAAAAAGTATATTGTGCTGTTTCATTTCCTGGTGTGATACCTGTTCCAAGACAATTGTCTGTCCAACTTAGCGACATAAAAGGAGGAATTTCATCAATGCAATCAATGGTTACGGATGGAGGCGTTATATCAAAAACTGGGCTATCTTGGTCTACAAAAGAAATATCAACAAATTTAATATCACAAAAGCAGTCATTGCATATAATAGTTGGTGCAGCTAGCCCTACTATCGGCTGTATGGATGATGGTGAGTAATTATAGCTATAAATCCTATAATTGCCACAAGTTGGGTTGGAATAAGCGCCTGAAATCCCTGAAAAGATTTGCAGAATTGTACCTGATTCATTCGTCAAAAATACAGACTCACTAAAAAGTGTGGTATTATTATTAAATCCAGTTACATTAAAAGATATTGACTCTCCGGGACAGGAAGGCGTAGTAACTATATCTATCATACCAGCTTCCGCTTCCGCTTGATTAACCGTGATCGGAAAACATCTTCTCGCAGGCACATCGGCTTCTAATAGACAAGGAGGGTTAGAAATATCAACACATAAAACATAGTCACCCGGATTATCAAATATTATATCTACACTAGTAGAAGGGCCGTTTTGGATGTTTACATCATTAAGGTACCAGTGATAAATGGCTGCACCAGACACAGGTGGAATCATATAGGTAGCCGGAGTAGATCCACAAACTTCTGTCGGGCCTGTTGTTTGTTCAATATTTCCGACTGTCAGGGTGCAATCACCAATGACATCTATCTCTACATCGCAGGCAGAACCTGAACAACCATCTACCAAAAAATAATAAGTTGCTCCAATGATAAGTCCAGTAAGTACAATAGTCCTGTCAATATTACCACCGCATCCTGCTACATCGCTTCCTATACATGAATTTGGATCAGAACAGGAAGAATAAACAGCAGCCTGAATACCTAGCTGATTGCCTGCAGTGTTGGGGTTATCAATACAACCGCTTACATTGGCTACCAGGGTCAAATTTGTACACCAGGCTTTAAATGCAAACCAAGTAGGATTATTAATTACCGTACTACCTACTCCACATAAATTGCCGCTTCCTACAGGAGGAGCATCCAAACCAGGTTGAGTTGTGGACATGGTATATGTATGTCCATCCAATGCCTCTATAGTACACAATACTGGCGCAGAATCACAAGTACAAGAAGCTTCTGACCCATCACCACAAGGAGCAAACGGATCACCCTGAGCATTTATAGCAGAAATATTTATCAGGCAAATAGCCAACAAAATATAAAATAACTTTTGCATATGATTTTCCTATCTTTAAACGAAAGAGCAAAATAAATCTTTTTTGAATAAGATATGGTACAATGAATTTTATTTTTTACTAAAAAAAAATAAATTCAATCGCACATATAAAACTTTATATTTCTTATAATAAAGTATTTTAAAAATATATATCTATATTATTATTGTTAAAAGTAATAATACACTTAAATTGTTCAATAATGTGATATTTAAATTATTAAAAATTTGAAACAAGAACTATGAATTTCAAACTTAAAGTTTATAACCCAGATCTGTCTAGTGCTCTGTCCAGATAAAGAACTTAATGAAATGTGGTTCTTTATCCAAATCTCTTCATTAAAAATACTCGCCATATATTTATCCAAGCTGGTGACAAAGCGTCCACAGTTCAGAACTAAAATATCCACCCATCCGAGCAAAGCTCGGTTTCATCACTAAATCAGTTTGCGACTGATTTTGCTTCGCTTCGTTCAGTCATGACGATTTCTTTACACTCTTCTTCTTGATCTTTGGAAAAATAACATCCATTGTAATTTAGATCATTTTCTTGACAGAATATTTGCATTTACAATGTAGTCCAATTAAATAATTTGGGGTGATTGATATAAGTTCTGCAAGAAAACGCCAGGATTAAATAGTCTTACTTTTTCATCTTAGGAAAAAATGTTTTATAGTTATTTATGCTATTGGTAAGGATATGCCGAATCTCACCACCTGGATTAATTTTCCAAATTAATATAATAAATAACAATGTAGTCATCAGTGACTTCAATACCATATTTATAAATGGATGAAATTCAAAACTAAAAAAATATAATACAGCAAACACCATTAAACCTATTAAAATCACTAAAAAATGACTTTCAAAACTTAATGTAAAACCAAACCTTCTTCTAACAAAAATATGCTTTAAAATATTAAAAATTAAATAAGAAACACTAGTCGCTATGGCTGCACCAATTAGACCATAACGAGATATCATAAAATAATTAAGGAAAACATTTACTAAACCAAGCATCAATAAAAAATACATATGAAATTTATAATCTTTGGAATAAGAAATGATCACTGAATTTACACCCGTGATAAGGTCTGTAATTTTGGCAATGCTTAAAAAAGTAAAAATATACAACACCGTATTTGTGTCATAACTCAGTTTTTCAGGCATCAGCATCAAAATATCCGTCCATATGAAAAACAACAATAAAAATAAAAAAACTCCACCAATTAAACCATACAATGAAGATTTCTGATAAACATCCTGAATATTATTATGCTCATCATTGGCCCAACTCCTTGAGATCACAGGACCTGCTATCTGATTGATCGCTTTCGATGGGATATCCATTACATTGGAAATTGTCAAAATAATAGTGTATACACCAACTGCTTCTTTGCTGATCATAGCACCGATCATTGCAATATCGATTTTTAACGCAAATGTTGCCCCAAGTCCATTCAATAATGAAAACAACATAAATGCAAAAAGGCCTCGATATTCGATATTACTTAGAGAAGAAATTTCAGGTCGCCAACTGTGATGATCTAGTTGTATCAAATAACCAAGTAAAGCAAAACCCACCAGCAAAAAATAACAAATAAGTGCATAAACAAACACTGATCTTTCTAAGTAACCAAGATAAATCATTAAAATAAGTATTGGAAGAAATATTTTCAATCCAATAGTATTTATGATATCAGGAATTACAATTCTAAACCTTGCTATTGAATGATATAAAAAAATAGAAGAATAAAGAAATATTATTCCCAAAAACCAAATGCTAAATTTATTGTCTTCTACCAAAGCAAAATTTCGAAACAATCGATGGAGAGTTGAATTAAATATGTGGTAAAGAGAGATTAAAATAGCAGATGAAAAAATGGCGGATATGGTTGCTATGACCATGGTAAATCCTAAAAAATGCGTGATAAGCTTTTTTTGTACAAAAGTCGGATAATATTTTACGATAGCTCCTTGTATACCAAAACCCAATAAAGGAACCAATAATATGGCAAAACTATGCAAAGATTGAAAATACCCATAGAGTTCTTTATCTAAAGAATAAATAAAGACTACACTCAAGAAGCCTATAAACGTTCCCAAAAAATTTACAACGGAGTATTTAATACTCTGTCGTTGAATTACGCCCAAATTATTAATATTTTTATTTAAATGAATTTGTCATTAAAAAAAAAGTCCATAAATCCAATCTGACAATTTTTCTTCTATATTACCAAACGGTAGATCCATTTGTCCTATATTGATTATACCATCAACCGATTTATTTCCGTTCACAATAAGTGGACAAATAATTAAAACGTAAACATACGATCAATATTCATTTTGATAATGCATTAAACGATTAATTACTACATTAAATTAAATAAATTTAAGATTTTTGTAACAATTTTTAATACAGAACCGTCATCCTTACGTAAATGAGCAAAGAAAAAATGAAAGCCCTGGAATTACCTTTTAAAGATAAATTATACCGATTTGCTTTGAATATTGTGGGCAATACTTTTGATGCTGAAGATATCATGCAGGAACTCATGATTAAAATATGGAACCGAATGGATCAATTTAATGAAATTGACAACAAAGAAGCATGGTGTATGACGGTGACCAGAAATATGGCCATCGACAAAACAAGAAATAAAAAAGTGAATGTGCAGGATATTTCCGAATATTATCACTTAAGAGATGCTGACGACACTCCAGATAAAAAGATGGAAATAGAAGAGCGATTTGGGAGTATAATGGAGTTGGTAAATCGATTGCCAGAAAAACAAAAAATGATTATTCACCTGCGTGATATAGAAGGATATAGTTATCAGGAAATCGCTGATATGACCGAAACAACGCTCGATTTTGTAAAAGTTAGCTTGCACAGAGCGCGTAAAACATTAAAAGAGCAATTATTAAAAAGAAATTTCAAAAAATATGAAGCATAATATTGATCATATTCTGGATAATTACTGGGCTGGCGAATCCACTGTTGAAGATGAAATCTTACTTAAAGACTATTTCAGCAATGGTGATATACAAGAAAAGCATCAGCTGTATAAAGAACTATTTGTGTTTTTTAACGAACAGAGCAATGTCCAATATAATAAGGAAAATACTGAAATCGATTATTCCAGATTATTGGACAAATACTGGGATGGAGAAACTTCTGAAGATGAAGAATTTGTTTTGAAGAGATACTTTAGAAGCAGCATTATTCAGGAAGAACATAAAGCGTTTTCTGATTTATTTGAATATTTTGATCACCAGAAAAATATAACTTTTACTGCCCGTCAAAATGAGTCTACTGATTCGAAGCCCAAGGTAAAATATTTTAATCTGCGCAGAATCATATATTCAGTAGCTGCTGCCAGTCTTCTTTTGTTTGCTGCCGTTACTGTCATGAAGGATATTAATCCTGACCCTAATGAACAGCAGACAGCAATGGTCAATGAAATCGAGGATCCTGAAGAAGCGCTCAGAGTTACAAAAGAAGCATTGGCTTTGGTCTCTAAAAAATTTAGAGCCAGTCAACAAACAGTTAGAGAAAATATGGGTTCGCTGGAAAAAGCAGCCATTTTTAAATAGAATTTCACATTATTAACAATTAAAATTATTTTTATCATGAAAAGTTTATTTTCATTAACTATAGCTTTGTTTATAAGTTTTACAGCTACAGCACAAGTAGATGCAATTGAGCGTTTTTTTAAGGATTATCAGGATGACGAAAACTTTACCGTAGTGTATGTCAGTCCTAAAATGTTTCAGATGGTTAGTAAAGTAACGGACGGCAGTGAAGACAAAGAATTATCATCTATTGTAAAGGATTTAAAAGGACTTAGAATATTAACCACCAAAGTCAACCCTGACAAAACCTATAAAGAAGCCAACAAAAGACTAAACATTAAAGAATATGAAGAATTAGTCACCGTGAGAGAAAAAGATTCAAATGTAAGATTTGTTACCAAGGAAGCCAATGGTGTTATCAACGAGTTATTGTTATTGGTGGGAGGCAAGGATGAATTTGTGATGATGAGTTTTGTGGGAAATATTGACCTGAATAAAATAGCAAAACTCGCCAAAAAGCTTGACATCGACGGTGCGGAACATTTAGACAAAGTAAATAAAAGAAATTGATCCGAATGAAATCCCACTGATATAACATCACAAAACATGCTGACTAAATCAATGGGATTATTTTTTGCTCGCTCTAGTTCGAGTACTAACTGCCTGCCCCAAACTTGCCGGTTTCGAAGCAAGCAGGGCATGCAAGTGTGACCATTAAAAATAAATAAAAATACACAGATGAAATTAGTATATTCTTTTTTTATTCTTGCTGTTTGTTTTTTATCAGTGCCTGGTTCAGCGCAATCATCTGTTAAAAACATCATCAAACAGCTTAAAAAAACCGAACACTACGAAGGTGTGTCCATCCCGGGTTGGGTGATTCGACTAGGCTTAAAAATCGCAGCAACTGATGATGCTGAGTTAGATAATTCAGGATTGCTACAATTAGCCGGAAAAATAAAACATCTAAGGGTTGCATCAACCCATCTGGATGCAAAAAAGTACAATACAAGGGCAATTGTAGGTAATTTTATTAAAAGTGTCATTAAAAAAGATGGATTTCACGAGTATGTAAGTGTTCGCTCTGAAGATCAGCATCTTAAAATCATGATACAGGAAGAAAAAGACATAATAAAAAATCTTTTAATATGGAGTGTTGATGGATTCGAAATTGGTCTAATCCATTTAAAAACCAATATTTCTTATGATGATTTAAAGGCTATTTCCTTTAATCAGGTAAAAAAAGATTCTGGTCAATTTAAGGCTGAATCAATTTGATTTTATTTTTTGTAAAAATTAAAACTTAATAATAATGCATATTAAAATAATTATTTGCTCAATATTTTCAATTTTATTTTTTAACCTAGGTGCCCAAAAAGATATTGAACAGATCTTCAGAAAATATAAAAATGATGAAGGTGTAGTAAATATGAATTTTACAGGTGAAGTGCTGAAAATGATTAACAGTACTGAATCTAAAATAAAAAGTTCAGTAGATGTAGTAGATATACTTGTTTTGAATGAAAATGATGATATCTCAAGTAGTGATAAAGCTAAAATCAGTGAAGTGCTTCAGAGGGAAAAATTTGATCTCCTGATAGATGTGAAAAACAAAACTCAAAAAGTGAAGCTTTATGCCGTAGAAACAGGATCATTTTTGAATAAAGTGTATGCACATGTAAATTCAAGTGAAATGAATGCCTATTTTATCCTTACGGGAAAAATTATTTTTGAAGAACTGGCCAAACTCGGTTTGGATTTTCAAAGTGGTGACGCATTAAAAATCCTGGAAGGAAGTAAAAAGAAGTAGGAATTCTTTTAGATAAATGCATCCGTTTCCATAAATTGATTTTATTACAGCTGTTTTTTGGAATATAAACGGAATATCAAAAATCGATTTTGATATTGTGTATTATAATAACATGATAGTCAGAAAATAAGACATAAAAATTTCATTTCGATTTGCTAATACTCCATTGAATTAGATGTTTTAGAAGGAGATTTGAATCATCTTGTCGAATATATTGATAATTATTTAGGAAACATGATTATTTTTATATTTATTTTATCACATACTTTATGACCCTAGCGATATCGATACTATTTTTAGGCTTATGGATTTTATCAAAACATAATGATCTGCTTTCTTCAAAGATCAGATTACTTTTTTATTTAAGTCTGGCCGGGCTTTTAGTGTCTTACTGGATATATTCTAATACAGTGGCCGGGTTTTTCTTATCATTAACCTTATCATCCATTACGTTGGCGGCAGTAGGTTTTATCCTTAACATGCTCAACAACAACAAGTTTTCTCAGGTGATGATGCTGGGATTGGCTGTATTAGGATCATATTTTATCAGTGAGTCAATTTTTGACATTCACATTTCATCGCAAAAAAATCTCATCCCAGATATTAAAGGAGAGCTACTGATTGAAATAGATAGAAAACAGCTTGCGACTGTTCAGCAATATGCAAATGACCAAGATGCTGTTTTGTCCAGGGCTTTCAGACCATTTTCAGAAGATCTTACAAATCTTGATGACTATTATCTTTTGGATGTTCAGAACAATATAAATCAGGAAAATCTGCTTTCTGACTTAGCCAACCTGGAAGGTGTAAAGTGGATTGAATACAATGAAGTTATCCCTTTTGAGTTTCCAAATTCTACAGAAATATATAAAACTGAAGTCAGAGGATTATCCAATGATCCATCTGTTGTCATGCAATGGCATCTTTCATTTCTTGACATGGATAAATATTATCCACTTTTCAGTAAAAATCATATCCATCCGAAAAGAACTGCAAAATTATACATTCTGGATACTGGAATTGATTCAGGACATGAAGATTTATCTACCGCGCAAAAAAGTCAAAAGGACAAACAAGGGCATGGAACACACTGTGCAGGTGTAGCATGTGCCATTACCAACAATAGTATTGGCGTGGCATCAATGTCGCCCGGTAAAAACTGGATTGACGTTCATGGTATCCAAGTTATTGGTGATGTTGGTTTTGGTTCACAAAAGACAATAATTGAAGGGATAATTCAGGCAGCTGACGAAGGGGCGGATGTCATTTCCATGTCATTGGGAGGGATCACCAATCAAGAAAGAGAAAAGGCATATAATGATGCTGTAAGATACGCCAATAACAAAGGCGCTATCGTTGTTGTTGCCGCAGGAAATGCAAATCTTGATGGTAAAAGATATAGCCCCGCCAATGCAGAAAATGTTATAACGGTCACATCAGTCAATGAAAAAAGCGAAAAATCAGGGTTTTCAAATCATGTACAAAATTTAAAAATGGGCATATCAGCACCCGGTGAAAGAATACTTTCCACTACCCCATCCAATACTTACACTTCATTCAGCGGTACTTCTATGGCAACACCACAGGTAGCGGGTTTGATAGCTGTTTTAAAAGCTATGAAACCTGAGTTGGACACAAAAAGTATATATTCTATAATAAGCAATTCGGGCAAAGAAACCAAAAACACAACAAGAACGGGCAAATTAATTCAACCACATGAAGCCATTCAATTATTTTTATTGAAATAGTGTAAATCATAAGTTGAATGTCAATTTATTGATATAGTTTTCGCATGATCCTTTTGACAGTTTCTTCGGGTCCCTTATCCGTTTTAACCTTAATTTTAGCTTTTAAATAAAATTCTTTTCTAATTTTTAACAAATAACTGACGGTTTTTTTTACCTCAGCAAGCGGCTTTCCAGCTACCAAAGGTCGACTAAAGTCATCTTTTATTCTATCAATGATATGACTTGATGAAGTAACAAGAAATATCGTTTTGCCTTTCTCATTTAGTAATGTTATAAGGTCATCGTGGCAAGGTAGTCCACCACCGGTAGCAATCACCCCGTCACCAATCTTCCAGTTATTCACTATTTCTTTTTCAACATTTCTGAAATATTCTTCTCCAAACTGGTTAAAAATTTCCGCAATACTCTTCTCTTCAATACTCGAAATAATTTCATCTGTATCAAAAAATGGAAGTGACATTTCATTCGCCAGTAGCTTACCAATGGTAGTTTTACCGCTTCCCATCATTCCAACTAAAAAAATAAGCATACAAAAAAAATTTAACAATGGAAAAGCGATACAATATTACATAGAGTACTGTATCGCTTTTATATTAAGCAGGATTAATACCCAGGATTTTGTTTTAGCTTAGGATTGGCAGAAATATCAGCTGATGGAATCGGAAATATATTAAATTTCGGATCTACTGCCTGACCTTGACTTACTCCACCTTTCCATGCCCAAAGGTAATCTGCGGTAGTAAATTTATTAAATCTTACCAAATCTGTTCTTCTATGACATTCCCAATACAGTTCTCTGCCTCTCTCATCCAATATTAAATCAAGATTAAGGTTATTTTCAGTAATGTTTCCTGCCGAGCCCGTATAAGCTCTTTGACGAACAATATTGAAAAATTCTGTTGCCTTTGCTTTGGATGCACCTGAAGCTCCTCTCAGGATCGATTCTGAAGCCATCAAATATACATCTGCTAGTCTGAACATCGGGAAATCTGTATCAGGAAAATCAACATTTGACCCTGTTTTCCCTGCGGATGTTATATTTTTAAATTTAAGTACTGCATATCCATTATTAAAGATAGCAACATCATTTAATGTATTAATATCAATATTCTGACCTTTGGTACCGAAAATACCTCTTCGGTCAAAACTTGTCAATCTTAATTCATAGGTATAGTCTGGGCTGTCCAGATCCAGCCTAATTTCATAGCCGCCTGATTTTGTTATTTTAATATCATTGCCTCCTGCTTCCAAAATACCGTCAGCACCTGTATCTCCCAGATTTAAAACCCAATCTTTGTTTGCTCTAAATTTAATGTCTCCAGCTGTGAGCTCAACTTTTGCTGTCAAATAACCTAATTCTGCATTCCACGTAAGCTCCGTATCATTATCCCATCCGCCTGGCGTGGCACTTCCTACAACACCCCATGTTTGCTTTTCCAGTACATAGGTATTATTATTTAAATCAACCTTAATATAATAAAGTCCTTTTGAACCCGCTTTTATATTTGCACCTCCTGTTTCTAGGGTACCATCAGCTCCATTATCACCTAGCTTTCCACCTAATGTACTGCTAGGGTTCCTAAGAATTACTAATTCTGCATTATCCTGCGCAAAGTATCGGTACCCTTCATAAATTTTATTACTTTTTGGAGATGTTAACGCATTTTTCGAATCTGATCCATTAAATGGCGTGGATTGATACGATCCAGGGACATAAACTTTTGGATAATTTTTACCAGGGTTAAATTCTGATATGATTCCTGTAAGATCAGAAGGAAATTTTTCAACAAACTGTCTTGTTGTTCTTGTACCGCCCCAACCTCCAGAAACGCCTGATTCAAGTGGATTGATTGAACCTCCGATTCCGGCTCTGATGATGAAAGTCATTCCTCCCCATGTCCTAGTGTTGATACCATCAAAAGTGATAGGAAATATGATTTCGTTTGATTTATGATTATCTGCTAAAAATAAATTTTGGTATTGTGGCTCAAGTGTAAATCCTGATGCAATAACTTTTTCACACACAGCCAGACATTCTGTATATTTTTTTTGTCCCGTGTACACTTCTGCATTTAGGTAAAGTTTAGCCAGCAAGGTCCACACAGCAGCTCTATCAGCTCTACCATACTCATTTGAACGTGGTGCTTTTATTTTATTTTCGATATCCAAAAGCTCAGTCTCAATATATTTAAATAAGTCTGCTGCGTTGGTTTGTTCAGGAAAGAAGGAACCGACCTTATCTGCTTCAGTCACAAAGGGTACATTTCTGAAAATATCCAGCGCATGCCAGTAACTCACTGCCCTTATAAAGCGCGCTTCCGCTCTGAAATCCGCAATATCAGTTCTTAATTGTCCAGTCACTCCGCGACTACCCAACTTCTCATCGGTTGTCTCCCTCAGAAACTCATTTACGAGCGGAATCTGATAAAAGACACGGCTATAAAACGCATAAGTAAATCCATCGGAAGCTGTCCAGTCCAATTCATGAAAATCATAAATGGTCTGGTCATTCCAACCTATCAACGCTTCATCGGTAGTTAATTCCTGGTGATACCACATACCACGTAAATATTGTCCAAAACCTTCATCAATTCCTGATATGTCAGCTTGACCTGATGGTCCTTCTTGGCCTGAAACAGCAAATCCTGCATATAATTTGGCCAGAAATTGTTTGTAAGCATCTGGATTATTGAATACTGTACCCGAAGTAATTAAGTTTGGATCCAACGGTACCGTATCCAAATCTTTAAAACAAGAGCTAAATGTAAATGATACCGTAAGGACTATGAAAGCTATCCACTTTTTCATTTTTTTATATTTTATTATTAATCAAAAATTAAAAATCTACACTAACACCAAAAAGAAATGTTTGGGTTCTTGGATAAACATTATTATCAATACCATTACCCAATTCAGGATCTAGTCCTTTATATTTTGTAATTACAAATGGATTTTGAACCGTTGCATATAGTCTCAAATAATTCCCAACCAATTTATCAAAACTATATCCAAGTGTAATATGATCCATTCTGAAAAAAGAAGCTTCTGTTACAAAATAGTCACTGAAGGTCAAATTTCTTTGTTGCAGGAAGTTATTTACCAATCCTGATCTATGAATGTTTTGTAAGTAATTGGTAGGATGATACAATCTTTGGATATATCCCATATCAGTGGCCACATTATTGTAAACATAGTTGCCCAGATTAGCTCTTCCTGCAAAAGAAAAATCAAAACTTTTATATTTAAAATTACTCGTTAGGCCTAAGATAACATCTGCAGCGGGTTTTTTAAATAGATATTTATCCAGATCGTCCACGGCTCCGTCCCCATTCCTATCCTTAAATTGGCCTTCCAATACATTGCCATTTTCATCATATAATTGTTCAAAAACAAAAAATGAAGCCGGAGCAAATCCGACCCTATGACGTTGTATGGTACTACCTACCCCGCCTGCTATACCTCCTGTAGGAACACCTTCATATTTCGGGTCATCTGTGGCAGTCAATTTGGTAACTTCATTGGTATTATAAGCAACATTGAAGCTAATATCCCAACTTGTTGTGCTGTTTTTTAATGCAGTATAATTAAGTCCTAATTCTACGCCTTTGTTGACCATATTTCCGATATTTGTACTTATAAAATTGGTCAAGTTAGTTCCAGCGGGAACAGGAATATAATTCAACAAATCTTTGGTATTTCTTTGGTATATATCCAGTGTTCCACTTAATTTATTATTAATAAGAGAATAATCAAATCCTACATTGTAGGTAGTTGTTTCTTCCCATTTTATATTATAATCATATCCGTTAGGTCGGTATGTATTGATAAAAGTCTCACCAAATTGATATGAAGCATTAAATAAACTTTGCTGATAAACCGGTTGGTAAACATAAGGACTTCCGATATCCTGCTGCCCTGTTACACCCCAACCTAAACGCAATTTTACATTATTGAGATAATTATTATTATTTTCTATCATCTTAACAGCCAAAGCTGCTGCAGGAAATAACCCCCAACGTGTGTCAGGAGAAAATCTTGACGTACCATCGCTTCTTAATGAAAAAGTCAAAAGATATTTGTTTTTAAAACTGTAATTTAACCTTGTAAATAATGAAACTAAAAATAATTCTTCCGCAATATTTTTTCTTTCAAGGACAAAGGCTGTAGTTCCTGCTGCATCAGAATTCCTGAATGAATTCTCACGATAGAATTTTTGCCAGGAATATCCGCCCATCAGATCGATATCATGGTCCTTCATCTCTTTTTTATAATTTAAATAAAACTCAACTACAGAATTGGTTCTTTGCTGCGAGTAAGTATTATTTATTCCTCCTCCAAAATCTTTTTGAAATGAAAAAGCTACAGTATTCCCACCTGGAATAAACAATGATCCATCCCCATTAGAATGATCATAGCCTAAATTCAAATTTGCCCTTAGGCTCGGCATAAATTTAAATCTGTAATCTGCCGAAAAATTACCTATATATCTTGAGACTTCAGATTGGTCATTTCTGAGATTGAGTAATGCTATTGGATTTGCGGGTGCCAGACCATTTGGAAATCCGGTATTCGTGTCTAGCCATGTCGTATATCCAGAATAAACACTTGCAGCATTCAAAGGTGTTTGGGTCGGATCCCAACTAAGCGATGATCCAATGGCACCACGCTCTGCAAATTGATTGTTACTCAACATTCCCTTAAGGCCTACATTAAGCTGAAGTGTATTATCCAGAAGTTTTGGACTAAGATTCAACCCAAATGAATAACGTTCGAATTTATCTGTTTTTAATAACCCTTCCTTTGAAGTAAAACCTATGGATGCCCTAAATGGTATGCTGGCAGTACTTCCTGAAATATTGACATTGTGATCTTGGGCATGAGCCGTCCGATATATCTCGTCTTGCCAGTCAGTAGATGAAGTACCTAATAAAGCTCTGGCCGGACTTCCTTCCGGGTAGGTAGCTTCCACCAGAGTCCTGTATTCATCAGCTTTTAGCACATCTACCCTATTGGCAGTGGTACCTAAAGAGTAATTTCCAGAATATCCAATTTTTAGCTTGGAACCCAATGTCCCCTTTTTGGTCGTGATCAAAATAACCCCTGCCGATGCTCTACTACCATAAATTGCAGTAGCAGATGCATCTTTCAGCACTGTCATGGACTCAATATCATTTGGATTGATCACATTCAGTGGATTTCTGTTTCCAGACACACTTCCATTTTCGACAGGTATACCATCAATCACTATCAATGGATCATTTGATGCACTTAAAGAGGACTGTCCTCTTATTCTGATCTGAGCACCTTCATCAGGTCCACCGCCAGTCGTAATAGCAACGCCTGCTACTTTTCCAGCTAACAGTTCCTGGGGACTTGTAATTGCGCCTCTATTAAAACTCGACGAACTTACGCTTTGCACAGATCCGGTAGCATCTTCTCTTTTTACGGTACCATACCCTATTATCACAACGTCTTCAAGTATTTTACCGGCTGCAAGATCTACATCAATCACCGATCTTCCACTGATGACCTCCTCGACAGTATTATAACCAGCATAACTGAATACAAGCGTTGTCGTACCTGAAACAGTTTCGTAAGTATAAGACCCGTCAAAATCAGTTATAGTTCCAGATGAAGTATTTTCCTTGCTGACAATATTCGCTCCGATAAGGGGTTCACCGGTTTGTGCATCTTTAACTATGCCTGTAACGAGTTTTTGTCCAATCAGTAGATTTGCAGTAAACAAAACAATAATATATAATAACATTGTTTTTGTTTGAGTTGCGAAAAAATTTCTCATGTGGCTATTTTTTTTAATTAAAAATAATGGTAAAATTAAAATAAGTTTTTACTTTGTGTCAAATTCACATTAACTTTTTTTTTTAAAACACAAATTTATAAATTATGAAGTCACGTTTACTAATCCTTTTATCAGCATTATGTATGACTTTCGTCATGAATGCTCAAGTAACTTCCGTTGCGATTATCGGTTCTGCCACTCCAGGTGGATGGGGTGCAGACACGCCTATGATCAAAGTTACAGATTCTACCTGGACAATCGAAATTAGCCTAGTTGCCGGAGAGGCAAAATTTCGAGCAAATGGTGCATGGGATATCAATTGGGGATCTGCCGATTTCCCTTCAGGTATCGGAATACAGGGTGGTCCAAATATCCCAGTTTTTGCTGGAGATTACACCGTTACTTTCAATTCAGCTTCCGGGGCATATATTTTTGCAGTCAAATCGGACGTAGGAATAATCGGCAATGCAACACCAGGAGGATGGGATAATGATACCAATATGTTCATTGCTGACAGTGTAAATTATTTTATAATAGTTAATCTTAAACAAGGAGAATTAAAATTCAGAAAAGATGATGCTTGGGCAGTTAACTGGGGCGATACGGCTTTTCCTGAAGGAATTGCAACACAAGACGGTCCGAATATTCCAATTGCAGTTGCGGGTAAGTATAGAATCGACTTTAATAAAGCAACTGGGGCATACAAATTTTCAGAGGTTGTAGATTTTACAAGTATTGCAGTAATCGGAAGTGCCACAGCAGGCGGCTGGGATACTGAAACTCCACTTACAAAAGATGGAGGAAACCCTGATCTTTGGAAAGGTACTGTTACACTTTCAGAAGGAGAATTAAAATTCAGGGCTAATAATGCCTGGGCGATTTCATGGGGAGGCGATGAGTTTCCTAGTGACACTGCAAGTCTTACAGGGGGCAATATTGCCATTTTAGCAGATGAAGCAGGTGACTACCTGGTTAGCTTCAATACTAAGTCTCTAATTTATACTTTCCTTAAAATTGGGAATTATGAGACAGTAGGAATTATTGGAGATGCAACTCCGGGAGGTTGGGACAATGAAACCAAAATGACACAGGATGCTGATGATAAATCTATCTGGAGACTACGTGTTGACTTAGTAGATGGCGAAGCAAAATTCAGGGCAGATAATGATTGGGCTGTCAATTGGGGAAGTGGAGATTTCCCAACAGGCACTGCGGTGCAGGATGGTGCAAATATTCCAGTAACTACAGGTGATTACAAGATAACGTTTAATTCTACCACAGGTGAATATGTTTTCGAAGCGGTGGTAGAGTATGATAAAATATCCTTAGTAGGTAATGCAGGACCATTTGGAGAATGGCCAGGTGATGATGATAGCAAGGATACTTATCTTAATAAAAATCCAAATGACGCCAACCACTGGACGCTTGCCAGTGTAACATTAAAAGATACGCCTGTTGATGGAGGTATAAAATTCAGAGCTGAAGCAGCATGGGCAGTAAACTGGGGCTCTGCTGGATTTCCTGTGGGTGTGGGTACTCAGAATGGTGCAAATATTGTGTGTACTGCAGGTACATATAAAATTGATTTCAGATCTGATACAGGTGAATATGCATTTGCAGCACCATCTTCTACTTACGATCTTTTAAGTAGTGATGTAATTAAAATATTTCCAAACCCCGCCAAAGATGTGCTAAATGTGGAAATTAACACAGATGCTTTAAAAGGAAATGTAACAGCAACGCTATTCAACCTTAATGGTGAGCAGATCAAAACTCAAATTTTCCATGTGAATGGAATTGCCAAAATAAATATTTCTGAGGTAATAGCAGGAAATTATGTTCTAAGAATTTCGAATGATAAAAATCTGGTTGCAAAATCGGTGGTTATTGTTAAATAATATATTTTAAAAAAATATTAAAAAAGGCTCTTCACTGGTGTTGAGCCTTTTTTTTATCTTTGCACTATGGCAGCAAATACATTTGGAGAAGTATTCAGGGTAACGACCTTTGGTGAGTCACATGGTTCAGGTATTGGACTAATTATAGATGGTTGTCCTCCTGGATTGGAATTGGATCTGGCCTTCATCCAAAAAGAACTGGACCGACGAAAACCGGGTCAATCAAAAATAGTGACCCAAAGAAAAGAAGACGAATCGTTTATAATTCAAAGTGGTGTATTTGAAGGTAAAACTACTGGAACACCCATCGGCATTTTTATCCCCAATATTGATCAAAAATCAAAAGACTATAGTCATATAGCAGATATATTTAGACCTTCACATGCCGATTATACCTATCAAGCTAAATATGGGCTAAGAGACTATGCCGGAGGAGGAAGATCGTCCGCTAGGGAAACTGCTGCAAGAGTTGCTTCAGGAAGTATTGCCAAAATGATACTAAAGAAGCTTGGTGTAATTATAAATGCTTTTGTAAGTCAGGTAGGTCATGTTAAGTTGGACGAAAGTGAGACCCTTGATTTAACGCTTACCGAAGAAAATATCGTTAGATGTCCCCACCCTCAGACGGCTCAAAAAATGATTGACCTGATCATGGATGTTAAAAAATCAGGAGATACCATAGGTGGAATGGTGTCATGTATAATTGAGGGATGCCCGGTGGGTTTGGGCGCACCAGTTTTTGATAAACTCCATGCTGATCTTGGTAAGGCAATGTTAAGTATCAATGCTGTAAAAGGATTTGAATATGGCTCAGGTTTCAGAAGTATAACTATGCTAGGGTCTGAGCACAATGATATTTTTATTAATCAAAACGGAAATATCAAGACAAAAACCAACTTTTCTGGTGGAATTCAGGGAGGAATCAGCAATGGGATGCCTATTAATTTTAATGTTGCCTTCAAACCTGTAGCCACCATCGTTCAAGGTCAGGATACTGTCAATACACAGGGTAAAGGCGCTGTAGCAGAAGGGAAAGGAAGACACGATCCTTGTGTCGTACCAAGAGCAGTACCGATTGTAGAAGCAATGGCTGCATTAGTATTGGTGGACCATTATCTAAGAAATAAGGCTGTAAAATTTTAAGCTATTATAGTCAGAGCTTTAGGAATTTATTAAAACTTATATTCCCTTTTCTATGTCCAATGGCTAGAAAATATATTCCTGCACTAAATTTACCTACAGGTATTTCTAATTCCAAACCGGACCAAACCTTTTTTCCAAAATAATTGAATATAGAAACTTGCGTAATACTATCTTCATCAGCAGTAATATATAACACATCCGAAACTGGATTGGGATAAAAAGTAATCGTCGAATTTGGAAGTTCCGAAGATGTCGATACACAGCTGGTCTTGTTAAATTCAGGAAAATAGTGTTTGTCTAAATAATCTAAAATGGATGAAGCAAGTTTATCAGCAAAGGCAAGTCTTTTTGCAGTTTCAAACCTGACTTCATTATTACATTCTATTTGTATACCATCTATAGCGCCTGATTTAATTGAGCCATGTCTTTCGGTATTATAACCACCACTAAAATAATCATCACCGGGCAAAGGAAAAGGGTCAGCCTTGGAAGGTACTGAAGGGTATTTCTGGTTACTCATTAGTGAACCAAAACTCAAGTCACCTTTTAATAAATCAGCATGGTTCAAACTATTGATGTTAGTATTAACCAGATTTTTGATACTGGAATAATCGATATATTCCTGAGAATTGAGTTTCGAATTGGGTTGTCTTAACTCTGATCCGTATAACAGATACCCGATTTCCAATCTTTGCTTTATGTGACTATGTCCATGTAAATCAATGTAGAGCCCTTTGCCGAAATTCATTGTGACCGTTTTTTTGGCTGATTCAATAAAATCATGAAAATCAAACCATGACATAGCTGCTATATTATTGCCATCCGTAGCTTCTTCCATGTTTCTATTGGCATCCAGTTTTCTTCTGTGCAACCTATTTATTATTAAATGTGCGTGGCAACCTGTTTTTTCAAGTAAAGCTTGATAAATCTCCATAATAAGTTCCTGAGTAAATGCATCCTTTACAATGACACAATCGGGACAACTCCTGTCAGGGATATCAGATGGAATTTTGTCACCTCCATGAGGTGCTGAAAGGATAACAGGAAGATTGCCTGCAACATATTCTATGTATTGACTAAATCCAAAGTAAGATTGACCGGGTATAAATTCCTGTCCATCGGAATGGAATCCTATTTGTAAAAAAAGAAGAAGAAATAAAATTCGTTTCATCATTATTTATTTTCAATAAATTTTGTTTAACCATTGATTATTACAATATGCAGAAATATTTTTTGCAATACCATCTATAAGTTTAGTACGTGATTGTTGACCGGCCCAGGCAATATGAGGTGAAATTAAACACTTGGAATGATTCAGTAAAGGATTGGTAATGGAAGGAGGTTCTTGCGTCAAAACGTCTAATATTGCACCGGCTATGACCCCGTGATCAAGCGCATAAAAAAGATCTCGTTCTTCAATAAGTTTCCCTCTGGCTGTATTAATCAAAATAGCACTATTTTTCATTGTTAGTAAATTTGACTTTTTTATTATTCCACTTGTTGCTTCAGTCAATGGACAGTGAAGAGAAAGAATATCAGAATCCTGAAAAATGATCTCTTCATCGACAAAAGTAACATAATCTGGCTTCATTCTCTCTCTATTATTTACTGTTGCAATAATTTTCATACCAAAAGCATGGGCCACTTCCCCTACTCTACTCCCGATATTGCCATACCCGAATATACCCATTGTTTTTCCTGAAAGCTCTAAAATGGAGTGATCATAAAAACAAAAATCAAGGCAGGATGACCATCTACCATTTTTTACCTGATGGTCGTAATATTCTATCTTATTTAATAATGTAAGAATGGATGCAAATATATGCTGTGTTACTGACTCAGAACTGTAGCCAGTTACGTTGCTAACTTGAATATTTCTTCCTTTTACCGCTTCGATATCAATGTTATTGTAACCTGTAGCTGCTACCACTATATATTTAACTTCAGGCATATATGCCAAAGTCAATTCATTCACCGGAAATTTATTCACAATAACTATTTCCGCTTTTTCACATCTTTCTGCTAAAGATACAGCATCTGTGCTATCTGTTCTGTCATAAACATGAAGATTGCCAAACAAACTAATGGATTCAAAACTTAAATCTCCCGGATTATTTGTAAAAGCATCTAAGAAAACGATCTCTTTTTTATTCATTCAGTTCCAAGCATTTTTATGTTACATGTATTTTGTATAGATGAGATTTTCTTTTACAAAGATAATGTTTCTCTTATCTTAGTGCAAAACTAATAAAATCTTTCTCCCTTACGTAAAATAAAAAATGTCTTTAAAAATTATTTAATCATTCCTTTTCTTCCTTTTTTATCCAAAGAAGTCACTGATCTGTGGTTACTAATATTTCACGCCTTTTTAAGTTATATCTGAATTGTTGTATTTTTTTAACATCCAAAATCTCTGGGTACAGCATAAATTACATTCTTGGAAGTATACAAATTATACACTTTTTTATCGACAGATGGAAGTACCATATTCCAGGTTTTGCCATTATTTGATGATCGAAAGATGCCGTCTGGATGACCGCAAATAAAGTATTCGCCATACTTCGTTATAGATGCAAAGGATTCTGATGGTGGAAGGCCTGCATCAATAGCCTGCCAGGTTTTTCCTCCATCAATAGAAATGCGCATCCTTCTGGTTTTTGACTCCGTGTTGTATGTAATTGCCGCAAAACCACCTTCAAAACACTCTACAGAAATACCAACTCCTCCTTCACTTACTACCCAATCCCAGTGTTCACCATCATCGGTGGAGCGCATAATCCCCTTCACACCTGTCGCAAGAAGCACTCCATTAGACTCTACCAATTTCATGACCCATCCTTCATCAAGTATATGTTTCCACGATTTTCCACTGTCACCGGATTTGTAAAGACCACTGTCGCAGCCGACAAAAACTGTACCTTCAGTAGTTTCAAAAATAGTGCGCACTAATTTCTTTTGGAAATTTGTATATATAGGCATCCACATACCAGTGGTATTGATTCTTTGAAAAATGCGACCGTCGTAATTGTAGGCGAATACCTTATTAATACCAAACGCAATGGCAGTATTTCGTTGATCAATAAAAATCTCTTTTTCCCACACAGGTTTTTTAGAAACACTTTTACTATGAAATATTCCATTTTTAGTACGTAAATAAACTTCGGAATCATCAGCAAAAAATCCATCTTCCTGTACATTTTCAGGTAGCCCTTGGCTGATATCTTGCCATGTACGACCACCGTCCATAGATTGAAATAAGATGTTGCTGGACAACGACTGAACATCATTTAGCTTTTTCTGACTGTCGTCGATGGATTTTAAAACCTGGGTAGGAGGTGCTAGTGGGAATTCCAACACAGAATCGCACGTAAAAAAACAAGGAATGAAGAAAGCAACTACAAAATTAAAGGCATTCATGATAAAATTTGATTTAGTGAAACAATGCCGCAAAGTTATATCTTGGTTGATATTCTAGGATTTTTTAATTGTAAAACAATGTAAATGATTTGTAAAAAGAAAAGATGGAGTGTAATATATTTTTTTACGTAAACTCCCAAGGGGAGTTAGGCTTGGGATAAGTGTTCCCATCTTACAAGACAACATTCTAGCTAAATAAGTTAAAATAAAGGTTACAATGTTGTTATCCAAAATTGTGTTTAAAAGTTTGTCCCTTGGAAAGATTGAAAAAAATTATCGCCGATTTAAAAGAAGTTTATGGGGCAATTAACTTCCAAAGTGCTTTGGTCGCTTTTGAAAAATTTAAAACAAGATGGAACAATAAATACAGTTATGCCATTAAAAGCCGAGTTAAAAAATGGGACTACATTATGCCACTATTCAATTATCCACCTGAATTAAGAAAAATAATGTTTACCTCCCATACAAAAGAAGCTGTTCATCGGGCAATTAAAAAATTCACCAAAACCAAAACCGTCTCTTATTGATCAGCCGTCATCAAGAATATTTTCGTGGCTATCAATCAATTTTAGACAAAATGGACATTGTCAATTCGTGACTTTGGTATAATTTATAATCAAATTCTTATTATCTTTGATCGATTTATAAAATGCCTAGTGCTCTCTCCAGAAGGCATCTTTTCTTATACCGGTTATCTCTTTTCCATATCGGCTATCTCTTTTTCGATACAGCGTATCTCTTTTTCATTAAAGAATATCTCTTTTACTATATCGAATATCTCATTATTGATACGCTCCGTAGCTTGTGCAAGTATTTAAGTTGTGACTTTAAAAACGGTTTATGTTATGATATTCAATTTGTACAAATAGTAAAACAAAAGGGGAGAGTAAACGATAATTATCAAAATTGAAAGAGCAATTACATTTGCAATGGTGAACTAATTGTAAAGTATCAGACAATATTACATTTTTCATAGCAATTGACATTTAGTCTTATATTATTCATTTTTGCCACTAAATTCACAATTAAATGTATATAAATTTAATATTATTGGAATAATATTTTATATTTCAACTTTTTAACACAAACTAAGATACTAAATTTGGCGTAGCGCTTTTCATTTTAATAAATATTTGTTTCTGTATGGAACGCTTTTTTGTGTCATAGGCATGACGTTGACCATATTATTTACACGAATTGTTATTTTTTCAGACGAAGCGGAAGTATGGTTAAGTTTATTATTAAAACATAAAACCAACCCCCGATGAAAAATTTATTTTTATTTTCATTTTTGCTCCTCTTTATTGTATCCGCAGATTGCCAAAACGCTGACATTAAGTCCGAGCCTCTCCGCATAGGAATAAAAGTTGCAGGAGGCGCTATAGTAACTAGACCAGAAATATCCTATCTGGGAAACAACACCGACAATTATCTGAGCATGGTCGAATTGTCTCATGCTACACCACAAACTTCTTTTGGTATATTTGCTCAGAAAAAATTTGGTTGGCTCTTTGCTGAAGCAAATGCTTTATACTCAAATTATGGAATGGTTTTTAATGTAGCAGACTATTCAGGGGACAAACAAGACTTGCATCAAATGAAAGAACAGTTCAGCTATGTTGATTTGCAGGTGATGGGAGGGCTTTATTCTCATGGTTTTAGGATTTCCGTCGGTCCGGTCATGCATATTCTTTCGGGTCATAGTTCAGAACTCACAGACCTTCAAAACTATAATGAAAAAATGAGAAAAATCAGCTATGGCTTCAGTGGCGCTATTGGATATAACCTGAGCCGTTTTAGTTTCGATCTTAAATATGATAAAGCATTTCGCACTGTAGGCGATCATATCTATTATGGGTACAAAAAATCCCCATTTCTCGAAACACCTGATGCCATCACATTTTCAATAGGATACGCGATCATAAAATAATACGCATAGATTTTTTTTGTTAAAAAAGCCACTTCTTTTTAAGTGGCTTTTTTTATTTTGTTATGTGTTTTTTTTATAATGTTCCTGCGAACTATTATTGAAATATAAGGCTAAATTTTGGTAATCATTTGTATGGTTCCGTTTCCATTCTTTTAGGTTTTGGATTAGCTATTTACTTTCTTCCTTCTCACTTTACACTATACCCCACACCCAAATAAAACGCTCTACCCTTCGTCGGTCCCCAATTGAAGGCAGGATCAAAATATTGGCCAAAAGGCTGATCGTACCCTAGGATAGGAAACTCCTGACGGAAAATCAAAGATGTTTTCGATACCACCATAAATCAGTACGTCTTTCCATCTACGGGTGATCTGCAAGTCGATTTGCTGATAAGGAACGGATACATCAGGAAGTCGGTATTGTTCGGGGTAAATACATCGGTAGATAAAATG